>JBBINB010000042.1:0-34033 GCA_037444065.1 Draconibacterium sp. | reverse complement strand
TTAATATTTTCGTAGCTTAAATTCATGCCACAAAATTATCCGGTGACAATAACTCAATGAACTATAATTGCGACCTAATTATTCTTTTTACTAACTTTCTACTGTTAAATTCTTATTCGGTATAAACCCTATTTATTAATTTCATTTAAGCTTTATTTTAAACTGATTTCTAAATTGTTCCCTTACAATTATCGCATCAAAATTATCAATTGCATATTTTTGAGCAGTTCTAGATAGTTTTATTCTCAACTTATGATCAGTAAGTAAATGCACTATTTCATTTTTTAATAATGTTTGATCCTGTATTGAAACGGTTTTGGCCCATTCGTACTGTTGGGCATGGCTTACCAAAGTCACTCTTTTATCGGCATATAATAGTATAGGAGTTCCGCTTATCATAAATTCACTTGCTTTTGTTGGCATAGAGTATTTTAGAAATTGAATTCCTTTTTTTGAAAAATCAACCGGCATAACCAACAAGTCAGCTTTTGAAAAAATCCCGGGCAATTCGGAATATTCCACCTGCCTGTTTAATTTCACACATTCAAATTTCCTTAACTTTTGAATAATTCCGGAGCCAACTGTTGTAGTTTGTATGTGATAGGAAATATTGTGGCCATTTTTATTTAAGTTTTCTATAACTTTAGCAATATCTATTAATGATTTTGACGTTCCCAACCCAATTCTCCCGGCATACAAAACGATTAATCCCTTCTTGTTATCAGAAATATCGGTCTTTGAATATTGTAACCACCTATTAATGTCAATTGGATTATGAAACGGTTTAAATTCCTTATTGTACCTTCTTTTATATTCAATGGACATTCCTTCAGAAATAGACATCAAAACGTCGGCCTGATTTACGAGTCTCCTAAATTCACAATCAATTCTTTTTCTCCAGTATTTTTTTAAAATTCCGGTTTTACTGATTGTTGAAGGCCAGTCATCCATAATATGAATTGCAAGCGAAGCCCCTGTTAATTTTATTAACTTTTCAGCGAATAAAATTGATTCCCTGCTTGATAGTTGCGTGTATACAAAATCAGGCTTAAACTCGGCTATCCAGTTCCTTAATTTTTCCGACACTTCATACCGGTATAAAAAATGATAAATTCCAATGAAATGAAGTAATGAGAAAAAATATTCTATTAAATATGCTCTTAACGATTTACTTTTTTTGTTAAAATCTTTACTCGTATTTTGCGGTTTTTGAAAGACGTATTCTCCTGACGGAAATTTTTTTTGTAAAAATGAAAAGAGCTTTAAAACCTTTTTCTCTTCATGACCTAAACAATAGAACTTACTACAAACTGAATCTGTGCTTATGTTAAAAATTTCTCTGGCATCAATTGCATTTGCAAGATTATCTCTGGGATAATTTTTGAACAGATTCGTAAGGGTGATACCCCCTCCTGAGTTTGATTTAAAAGTTTCTGAAAGAATCAATATCTTTGGCGTATTATTAAGCATCTGCTTTCATTTTACAATGTAAGTTTTATGGAATTATTTTATTTTACAATAATTAAACTTTTATTCCATTGAAAATTACCCTTGATTTATTATAAGCTAACTTTTGTTGTGATATCAAGCTTTTGTCGGTAAATAAGTAAAACATAACCGTTGACAGAAAAAATGGCACCATTGTAAAATCATAGCTAATCGAAACAAACATAAATACCAGCATATATAATATACCACCTTTTAAATTATAAAATTTTATTATGTATTTTGAAGATTTATATAACATAAAATAAAATAATCCCCCCATTATTAGGCCAAAACGCGCTAGGACTTTTAAAATACCATTTGCCAATTCTAATCTTTGATTTATTTTATTATGTACGAACGAGCTCTCTGTACTTAATCCATATCCTAGTATAGGATTATTAATTATATTCAAAAATTCATATGCAATCCCATCGAAGCGTTGTGGAACATAAGAGCCATCTTCTTGCCCAATTTCCATATCTTTTAATGATTTTGACCTCTGACTTTCAAAATCTGCTAAAGTGGTTATCTTTTCACCAACAAATGGAAGACTAAATATTGTTAATCCGACAGGAATAAATAAAAGCAAATAGAAAATTTTAGATATATTTTTTTGATTTATCAGGAAAAATAACAGTAGTATTGAAAACGAAATATAGCCCGTTGTTGATTGTGTTGTTAAAAGGGCAATTAATAAAATCCAAAAACCAAAATTTCTTTTGAATTGGAACCGTGTCCGGGCCATGTTAAAAAAAAGGGCGGTTACAACCATTGTTGCATATCTTCCAGGCTCCCATGAAAATCCCGAATTTCTCGTTAATCCCCAAAATTCGAAGTCTGCGTAAGTATTATAATCTGTTAATGAGAAAATTAAAATATTTCCTTTAAGTATTCCCGTTTCTGACTGTGGCATTTTTATAGCATCGATAAAATGAACCATTAAATTGGGAGTTACAATCATGGCAAACCAACCAACAATTGCAATGATACTTAATTGGGTGACTATTTTTTCATAAAGAAAAAAAATGTTAAACTGAAATACTTTTACAATAACATAAGCGATAAAAATGGCATAATAAACGAAAAACGTATAAGAAGCATTAAAATAGGACGTTTTAAAAAATTGTAAAAGCATCCATACGGTAACTACAGTAATGATTAAAAGAAATGAGGAATCATAGAAAAATACCGGATTCCTTATTAACAGAATTATTGTCATAAGGATAGGAATAATAAAACCGACAGGTTGGCCGGTATAATAAACCATACTTTTAGTAAATGAAATAGCCATACCTGCATAAATTACTATCATAAAAAAATACAGGTATTCAAACCAGGGTGTTTTTTTACTATTTGCAGTATATTCTATTATATCCATTATCAGAAATTATACTTAATCTATTCACTCTTAAAGAGGAAATAGTATATTGCTTCTAAAGAAAATCATCTATTGTGACAATTTTTTGATCTATCAGATATTTTTTTGGGGACAATACCTTTTTTATTATTGCCTTGGTTTTAAAATAAAGAAAATATTTTATAAATGATAAGATTTTATTTCCCGATATCGCCAAGGATAATTTAAGCTCGATTTTTTCATAAAAACGCAACTGTATTTCACTTGTAATATTCGATGTTTTGAATAAAAAATTTTGTGACGCTTCAATTTTTTTTATCATTTCAGCGCTTCGTTCAGTTTCCTTATCAATCAGATCAATTATTTTCTTCTGTTTCTTTAAGTCTGTTATTAATTGAACCGTATCCAATTTCGTTTGCTGATGTGCGCCAATAGCGCTATAAAAGCTAATTTTCTTTTTCTCCAATGAATCAAATGTTAAATCCAAAGTAGCGGCTTTGTTATTGTCATGAATTCTTCTTTTGGCTACAATTTTGTCTGAGATACAAATTCCACCAAGTAAAAAAGCTCTCATCGAATATATTATATCTTCACTAAATGTATTTTTGCTGACGGGTTCAAACTTCTTAAAACAATCCCTGTGAATTGCAGAAGAGGGTGGTTTATAATATGGAAGTTTAAATTGAAATGGTTTAAAATGATAGCTTTCAAGAGAAGGTAAATATTTTCCTGTTTTTGTTATCACTTTAAAAGCGCAACTAATTGCATAAATATCGTTATTTTGATTTATTAATTGGTTAGTATAAGCCAATCTATCCGTGAAAGAAATATCATCCCCCCCCATTCCAATAATCCAATCCCCTTTAGCCATTGACAGCGCTTTTGTAAAGTTTCCAACTATCCCAAGATTGGTTTTGTTTTTATTAAAAAATACCTGTTTTGACTTTGAACCATGATTATCGATAAAATTTTGAATAATAGCAGCAGTTTTATCGGTAGATGCATCATCAGATATAATGACTTCATAGTTTGAATATTCCTGATTAAATGCACTATTTAAAGCATCCTCAATAAATTCTTCCTGATTATAACAAATAATGATGAAGCTTATAAATTGTTCATTGTATTTTCTGAAATTATTATTCATAGGGTGATTATTTGTTACGAATTTGATTGTAATTGTTGATTTGGATAATGAGTAATTTTTAAATTGCCAAATGTTGAGTATAAAAATCTGACACTTTCAAAATGCAAATAAAATAATAAAAAAAGTTTGTCCTAACGTATTTTCTATTCCCTCCGCATTTTGCCAGTGTTGTTTTGTTTAATTATTTCCATTGCCGCTTTTTTAATTTCAACTATTTCTTCCATCTTCATAAAATGTGCTGCACCCAAATAACTTAATATTCCTGCAATTGAACCCGTAAATAATCTTATAAAATCTCCATTAAAACAATAATTTATGGAAAGTACACATACAGCCATAATAAGCGAAGAAAGAATAACCAATTTCATATCGATGATTTGTTGTTTGGCTCCATATCCGAAAATTTTTCCGGGATAATATGTATTTATAAAGAAACTTATCAACGTTATTATAAAATTACCAATTACAACGGCTTTTAAACCCATTGGAACTGTAATTACCAATGCCAGAATCGCCATTGGTAATTTTGAGAGATCAACTTTTAAGTACAAATCACTTCGTCCAATTGCATTCAATATATTCAGGTTCAACGCGCTAATAGGGGTAATCATCCGGGCAAAACACAACCATTGTATAAGCGGTACTATTGGCATCCACTTTTCCGTTAATATTAATCTCACAAATGGTTCGGCCAGCAACGCAAATAGTGTCAGTACAGGAATAACAACAAATACTGTGGTACGCATTAATTTACCATATACCAGAACCATTCGTTCTCTTTCATTTTGCAATGAGGTAAGAATAGGATAAGTTACGCCTTGTAAAATAGAGATAATTGTTGAAGATAATAATTCAGGAAACTGTTTACCTTTTGTATAATATCCAACTTCTTGAGGCGCATATATTTTACCTATATAAAGAGCATAAACATTATTGAATATTGTAGCAACAATCCCGGCAAAAAGAAGTTTTGATGAAAAACCAAACAGCTTACGAAACGATGAAATGCTAAACACCGGCATCGGGTACCATTTATTTAAAATAAACAACAAGATGCTGGTGATGGAAGTTGCTGTGAGACTTTGGATAACTAATGCCCAAACCCCAAAATTAAAGTAAGCCAAAGTTATTCCTATTCCTCCACTTATGACTACAGATAATATGGTAATAATTGCGGGTGTTTTAAAATCCATTAAAATCTTTAAGCGTGCCTGTTGTACAACTGATAAAGAGCTAAGTATTAAATTAAGTGACAATATCCGGGTCAATAAAGATAATTCCGGCATCTCATAGAAATCAGCAATAAACGGTGCAGCTAAAAAAAGAATGAAGTAAAGTAAAATACTTATTAGTAAATTAAAATAAAATATCGTAGAGTAATCTGTTTCATTCCTGTCGATTTTTTGAATTAAAGCACTTGATAATCCACTTTCAATAAACATTTGGGAGAGCGCAAAAAAGATAGCTAACATTCCTATCAGGCCAAAGTCGGCAGGTGTCAGGATACGGGCCAGAATAACAGTAATAATAAGGCTAATGCCCCTGGATGCAAAAGTTCCAACAGAACTCCAGGCCATTCCTTTAACTGCCTTCAATTTTAATGATTCGTTTACCAATTTGATTGCTGTTTATCAGTGCGAAGATTAGTTGCTATAAAAAATTTGATCTTTTAGCTGCTATAATACTATTTTGTATTATGATACCCCTTTGCCATGAAAGGGCTTCGTATTGCAAGTCATCACTATTTAATCTTGCGATACTTATATTCAATCCATTTTATGAAAAACACGTTAAAGAATTAAATTATAACTCAATGTCGTTTAGTTAGTGAAAACAGACTTCCCTGCCTGTCGGCAGACAGGGACTTCGCTCAGTCTGACTGTCACCCTGAGCGGAGTCGAAGGGTGTTGGCCTTTCAGATTTTTTCATCTTAGTTCTTAACTAAACGACATTAACTTTTCATTTATAACTATCCACCGGATTAAACAATTTGCAAAGATTTTTTTACGTCATTAAAGATATTCATGGATGCTGAATATGAGTTTGGAGGTATTATATTATCGCTAATCCATTTTGTTCTTAAGTCTTTTAATGTATCTTCTTCATCAATAACCACTTTATTAATAAAGTCTATAATTCCTTGCTTATTTTTGGCTTGATAATGCATTTTTATAGCTGATTTTCCAAATTCATTTTGCCGGGCTTCCACAAAATCATCTTTTCGCGTATATAAAACGGGTTTGTTAAGCGCCAAATATTCTCCCAAAAATGAATCGCAATCATGAATCATAGCATCTGATTCAATAAATAAATTGTCATAGTTCCCTTCGTTCAGGTCGCAGTAGCGACTCTCTTTCCAAAAATTGTAATACTTATCTGTCCTGTCCTGTCCCCATATTTCTTCTTTATTTAATTTTGGCCTCAGCAATGGATGGGGTTTGAATGTAATATAAATTAGGTCTTTATATTTTTCAGCCAGATCGATCATAAATTCATGATATTGCAGAAAATTAGAGAAGTTTAAATTGAGACCTTCTCCATCAATTGTATGATGTGGGGCCCAAATAATACTTTTTTTTGTTTTCACTTTTTTTCCTGATTCTGAAGAAATTTGGTTTGCTTTTAAAAAGACATCAATCCCGGGATATCCTGAAACAATTACGTTTTTCCCTTTGTTTTTAGCATGTTCAATAGCTATTTTGTGGTGAATTTCTGTTTGATAATAGGCTTTCCATAAGATATTATGAAATGAGCGGTTGTACATAATTTCATAATTATATGTTGTTTGGAAGGTATAGGGAACATAACAAGTAAGGCAATTATCAAAATTGTCAATAAGATATTCTTTTCTGGTAACAGCATGGGGTACCAAAAAAAAAATAATATCCGGATTTATTTCTTTTTTAACATCCAGCCAATGGTTCGCATTTTCATCAAATGTTTTAATTACATAATATCCTTTTGATTTAAATTCATTATATGATTCATTAATCCTTTGCAACATTAAATTTTCTCCATAATAAATAAATGGGCAGATAACTATTATTGGCTCGAAACGGATGTCTTTTTCCATTAACCTGTAAACTCCATCCAATTTCCAAACGGAAAGTTCCGGCAGAAAAAACACTACTTTAATTTTAGATTTATTTTTAACAATTGTTAACGCTGTTTCCTGGTAATGCTGTACTTTTTTAATTTTTATGTCAAAAGCGGCATCAATCAATTTAGCTTTTAACCGTCTGTAATTAACTATTAATAGATTGGGCAGCAAATATTTTAGAAAATTTTTTGTTTTCTGTAACATAATTTTGTTCTCAAAAAGAGTTAACTATCCTTTAAACCCCGCTTTAAATGAATTTTAACTTTACCTTCAATTAATTTTGCATTATTTATTATCATGCGCGATAAAAAACTGCACTCCGCCAAATAGTGCATCAGCTTTCATTATTTTACTATAAGATGATTTTTCTGTCATAAAACAAATTCAAAAAAAATAGTCAAAATTCCAATTACAAAGCAAAAAAAATCCGGTTACTTTTTGTAATAACCATACCCCATCTGTTCACTAACCAGTCTGTTGTCGTTTAAAACAATACAAACATTATTGATATTTTTATTTTTTAACTCACCCAAAACCAATCTGAGCAGTTTCTTTTTGGTAACGTTATAACGTGTTACTATCAGATTCAGATCGGCATGTTTTATAACTGAAAAGGCATCGGAAACCTGCGCCATTGGCGGCGTATCAATGATGATACAATCGTAACTGTTTTTTAGATTCTCAAACAGGCTGTTTGTTTTATCATTTTCCATCAGTTCGACTGGATTAGGCGGTACAGGACCTGAATTGATAAAATCGAGGTGTTTCAATTCAGATTTTTGAATTACATCTTCAAGGGATGTTTCACCTGATAAAAATAAACTTAATCCATTCTTATTATCCCCATTTTTTACAATGGAGTGTGAGTTCCGCAAATCGAAATTTAATACAATCGTTTTTTTCCCAATTTGAGCAAATGCAGCGCCAATATTCAGTGCACTGAATGTCTTTCCCTCACCCGATACACATGAACCCACCAATATGGTTTTTTTGGCTTTGTTATTTAGGGCAAAATCGAGGTTGGTACGCAAAGTCCTGAAATTTTCCGCAATACTTTCGCCCGGTGAGGAAAGGAAAACATTCTTTTCATTTCGGTTATTGTAATGAAATACTTTGCCTACAATGATTGCATTTGTAATATTTTCAATATCCTCCTGGTCGGTGATGATTGACTTAAAGGTCATTTTAAGAAACAAAATTCCAAAAGGAACTGCAAAACCCATAAGCAATGCTATCATATAATTGATCCTGTATTTAGGCCAAACGGGCGATGATCCAACCATATGGGCAGGTTCAAGGATTACATTGTCGGGCAGATTTGATGCTTTGGTAATTTTTGCCTCAGCCTGCTTTTCCAAAAGGTAGTTATATATCGCATCATTCAGGTTATAATTACGCTCTATACCCCCCAATTGCATTTGCGTTTCGGGTAACCTTCGTATTTTTCCGTCCAATTGTGCAATCCGGTTTTGCATTTCGTTAATGGCCAAATCGTTTGTACGGGATGCAGAGTTAATGTTTTCTGATATTGTATTTTTAAGATTTGTAATTTGAATTTTATAACGGTTTACCAATGGGTTTCGTTCCTGGTTATTTTTTATTAAATGGTCGAGTTGTGCTTGTGCCGTTGTTAGCTCATCAATGAGCTTATTTAAAAGAGGATCTGTAACCCCCATAGCTGCTGGTGAAATTATCGGGGAGCCATTATTGCCATCCAAATCGAAATCTTTTATGTAATCATAATAACGCTTTTGAACCATCATTTCCGCTAATTGATTTTGCAGGTCCAATTGCTGCGCAGACAATCTGCTCTCCTGTTCTGTAACATTCATGGCTCGATTCACCGACTTGAATCTTTTAAGATCATCCTCCGTAAAATTCAACGAAGTCGATACTTCATCCAATTGTTTTTCAATATAATCTATAGTAATGTTAGCCAGATGATTTTTTTCAGCAAGTTTGGATGCTGAATAAACGCGCATCAGTTCATTGATCACGTCCTGGGCCAGTTGAACTGAGGAAGTATTCATCCCGATTTCAACCACGGTTGCCAACTTATCCGGAAGTTTGTACTTCAGGCTCCATTTATACAAATTGGTAAGTCCCGGAATTGTTTCAAGTTTAAAAGCAAATTCCCTTCCGTCACTGGGCAACGAACGGACTTCGTCCTTAATTGTAACCAATAACTTAAGATCGGCTGTTTCAATAATCTCGCCAATATTCCCTTTTAAATTTAATTCCAAATCATCTTTTTCCCCGATTTTTTCATTGGTAACATAATTATATAAAATAGCATCCTGCTTTTTAACTTTTATTGTATAGCTTCCATCAGGATTAAATGAGATATCATAAATGATCCCTATCAATTGAGGATGTTCTTTAAAAATGAATACCTTAAATGGCGCCCAGGTATAAGCATTGTAAAACATATAATCAATATATTCATAATATGAAATTTCAAGATCAAGGTTTTTGACAGTTTGTTCAATTAAGGGATATGATTTCAGGATCATCAGTTCATTTTGCAGGTTTTGGGTGCTGGAAAGCAGATCGTAGTTGATAAATCTTGAGTCATTACCTGATCCCCTGTTTTCTGAATCCTCCTTAATGAGCAAAGTGGATGATACATAATAGGTAGGCAAAGTATACCGGTTATAAACATAAGCAATTCCAAGAGCTAAAACTATACAGGGAATTATAATCCACAAATTTCTATAAATAAGCCTGATTACTTTTTGAATATTAACACCTTCTTGTCCTGAATATATAACCTGATTCATATTGATCTTTTTTAGTTTTTTTTTAAATATACAAAGCAATGTCGTTTAGTTAGTGAAAACAGACTTCCCTGCCTGTCGGCAGACAGGGACTTCGCTCAGTCTGACTGTCACCCTGAGCGGAGTCGAAGGGTGTTGGCCTTTCAGATTTTTTCATCTTAGTTCTTAACTAAACGACATTAATATACAAAGAGTTATTGGCCAAAAACAGTGTATAATAAGACTCCTGTTGACACCGAAGTTAGCAATAATTGCCAGGGGAATTCATTAAATCCCAGGAATCTTTTTCGCATCGGTCTTACATAAATCATATCATTGGGGCGCAAATAATAATATTCCGATGCCATAATATCAGAAGTTGACAAATCAAGGTTTATCCGTGAGTTCTTACCATTTTCATTTCTTACGAGTACCACCCTATTGCGGGCCCCATAGGTCGTTATATCCCCAGCCATACTCAATGCATTGTAAACTGTCAGCTTTTCCTGTGTGAAATTAAAATGCCCCGGGTTCCTAACCTCTCCAAAAACCGAAACATAGCGGTTTACCAACTTAACTTTTACTTGTGGATAACTTAAAACTTGGTTGAGCGAATCCTGCAGCAAGGCAATCACTTCCGTGATAGTTTTTTCCCTGACATAAATATTGCCCAGTATGGGCAATTGGATATACCCGGTTTTATCAACCATATAAGCAGACAGGGATGCACTGAACGGTGTGGTATATCCGCTAATCTCTGGGCTTATTTGTTGAAATACATTCGTAGAGGGGTCATCCAGACTTTTAATGTCTATTTGCAGTTCATCATTGATTTGCAATTTATAATCTGTAATCCTGGGCTCATCAAATGACTGGATAACTTTATCGCTCCTGTCTTTTACACGGAGATATTCCAGATCGCGCTGGGAAACGCATGAAGAAATAAGAATTGAAAAAACCATTATCAGTAATGAAAATGTTCCAATCCGCTTAAGAAAAAAAAGTACTTTGTTGATTCTCATGGGTTATTGTAATTTTTTTGATAATAAAATTCATTAATTAGATATATATCCTACAATTTAATATTTAGCACATTGTTTACAACACTGATATTATGGTAAAATGTATTTTTTTCAAGTCTGAAAAACCAATTTAAAAGGTCTTCATTAATAAGAACGGGCTTAAAAAGTTTCAGGAAATATAATACGCGTATATTTTTTTTTCGAACATCTATTTGGCAATTTTCATAACCCAGTTTTTCAAATCCAAATTTTAGCGCATACAAAAAAGATTTAATAGCGATATGATTTTTATTTCCCTGCACACAAATCCAGCTTCCCAATGTAAAAGAATCTTCCAGAAGGTTGTACAAACGAATTGTACCCCATTTCGTATTTACGGAATCCTCATATATGAAATAAAATTCCTTATGCTCAGCTTCACGTTTTTTATATTCTTCTATCCAGGCAATTTGATTTTCGATACTTGATGAAGTTTCAGAAATGAATTGCCCCAACGTTTCATCTGTCCTGAGATCAACAATAAATTTTGCATCCGATTTATCTACCAATCTCATTGACATATCATCTGTCTGTATTTTAAAATCAGATTTCTCAGACAAACTTTTAACTGTCCGTTGAGATTGTTTTCCATTGCTTTTAAATTTTAATTTCATTCTGAAAATTTTTTCTTTGAAACCAAAAGTATCCCTTTTTGTCCTAACAGATACCAAAATCATAGTTCAAATCCGGCTATATTTACCTATAGCTTTAAATCATTTTTTTTTCGATTTCCAATCAATAAATTCATTATAATCCCTGATATAATCTGAAGCATCGTACTTTAAAGAGGTCATAACCAAACATATTGAACCAGAAGAAAATTCGGAAAGCTCTCTCCATAAGCCAGGAACCACAAGCAGTCCATAATTTGGCCTGTTTAATGTTACAATTTTTTTATTCATCCCATCATCAAGCAGAACATCAAAACTTCCGCTTGCTGCTACAATTAATTGGTATAATTGTCTATGCGCATGGCCTCCCCTGCTCTCCCCGCCAGGAACATCATAAGTATAATAAATTCTCCTAAGGGGAAAAGGAATATTTTGATTTGATTCAATAATTGTAATACTGTTAGAGTCGTTACTTATTTTATTCAATACTAAAATATTACTGTCATAAACTGTAGATGTTTCCATTTCTGAGGTGTTAATGTATGTTTAAATTTTAACCCTTTGCAATATAAAAATCAGAACTTAATACCAGTATTAACGAATTGGTGGAAAAGTTTTCCAATTGGCGCCAAATACCTGCCGGGACATATAATCCATAATATGACCGGTTAAGAGAATAAACCCTCCGGCTTTTTCCATCATCCACGACTACATCCAAACTTCCGGATAGAGCAACAATCATTATATTTTGCCGTTCAAAAGTATTATCTATCGGAATCACATCACTTCGAACATCATAAATCCAATAGGCGCTTTTTATTTCAAATGGAAAATGTTCATTTTCCTCTATAAATGACAGATTTCCGCGGGGATCCTGAATTTTAGGCAACTCTATAATTTTGCAATTACGTATATCATTCATATTTTCTGAATTAATGGTATATTTTATACTAAGAATGGGAATTTATCTATTCCAAATCCCATGTGCGGTTTTATTTAATAATTTATAGGTTTGTAATGGCTGTACAAATCCCGACAATATTTTAGTAATCACAATTGCCAGCACTATGCCTATACTGGAAGTAAAATGATTTCTAAAAATGAAAATCAATAATAAATATATCAAAATCTCAAAAATCGATATTAATACGGTTAAATTTAATTTTCCCATTCCATTTATAAAAATTGAATATGGTAAAAGAAAGATTGTGATAATTGAATTGAAACCAATTATTATTGAAAGACCGATGGGAATAATAATTTTATCTCCCACCCATATTTTGTATATCCAGTTACTCATTGCAATCATCAAAATAATTCCTATTGCAAATAATATTGATAATAGGTTAAAGATTTTCAACGTTTTCTTTATCCAGGAAAAATCATTCATAACAAATGCATCAGTAACTGCGGACCATATTGGACTAAGTAAAATTGAATAAACCATTATTGGCATTTGAAAATATTTAAAAGCAATATTATATATCGTCACCTCTGCTGGACCATAAAACTGGGCGATAAAGAAATTTGAAGTTGTAATCAGAATTAAGTAGGTAATTTGAGAAATAAAAAATTTGGCGCCCAAATCCAATATCCCCTTACTTGCCATAAAATCTACATGTTTTAACGATGGTTTAATATTTTTATAACTTGTATTAAACGATATTAATGTTACTGTAATAAATAGTAAAACCGGAATTGAACTTATTACAATCCCAACCAACAACAAACTTCCGTTAACACTAATCCTTGTTAAAATTAATATTATAAGGAATGAAAATAAGTTGCATGCCGTAGCCATCATTTTACTTGCTGAAGGCTTTTGATCGGCTAAATAAACAACCGAAATAATTTGAAAAATAAAGTGTAAAATAAAAAAAGTGAAGACTATTGATACCAGATTGTGAAGTTCCCTACTATCTATTGTTTTAGTATTCAATATTAAGTTCCAGTCAAGAAAAAAATTACTTATATGAAATAATACTAGAATTACACCAAATATACATATTAAAAAAAAATATGTTGTGCTTACCAGTTTCTTTCCTAAATTATGATTATTCTTGGCAAATACTTCAGTCAGTTTGTTTCTCAATCCATTCCCTAAACCAATGTCAAAAAAACTAAACCAACCTAAAATCGACGTTAAGGTTAGCCATATACCATATTTTTCCTGAGTAAGATAATTAAGTAACAAAGGAACATAAAGCATTCCTATAATTATACTTAATCCCTGAATTAATATAGAATAAGAGACTTGCCTTTTTGCTTTTGCCCCCCTGGTTTGTCCTTTAAAAAAGTTTATAAAATAATTCGGCAAAATGTTCATTTAGCAATAATTGGGGAACGTTTCCAAAGCCGTTTAACAATATTTAATCCCTTATAAACAGCGCGAGCCAATTTATCTGGTAAAATGAAATAAATCTTAAGTAAATAATTATTATCTAACTTCGTTCTTAAATATAAACTGTATTTATTGTTTCCTTCAATAACGTTGTCCAACTCCTTTTTGTCACTTTTTGATTTTAAATATAACAATTCGTTAAATGAGTTTCTTGAAACTTTTCTCAATAATTTAGGATCTGATGTTTTATTGGCTAATATCATGTCGTAAATATAAGGTACTGTCAATAAATGATAAATCCAATTACTGCTTGAACTTTGGTTTCCATGTACCCTGTACTTATATAGTTCTTGCGGATTGCCATAGAAAGACAGTAAATCTGCAGTTGTATAAATCCATTCCCAATCAAAACCAAAACTATACTCTGTAATTTCTCCTTCCGTATGTATTTTAGTTTTTTTGAAAGCACTTGTCATATATGGAAATCCTATTTTATATTTTATGCCATATTCAATAATTTCTTTACCGTTCTCCATATATCCAAAAGGGAAATTGAAATCATGAGGTTTTACTTTACCTAATTTAAGAATACTGTAATTCGAGAAAAAAACATCGATATTAGGACTTTCTTCCAATGCCTTCAAGAAAGACTCAATATAGTTTGGTAATAATAAGTCATCATCATCAAGAATTTTCGCATATTCCGTATTTGCCAGTTCGAAACATCGATTAATATTCCGATATAAACCAATATTGCATTCATTTCTAAAGTATTTTATCCCTTTTTCGTTACAAACTTTTTCAAAATAATCATGAGAGGAACAATTATCAACAACAATTATTTCGCACCTTACAGTTTGGTTGATGGCGCTTTCCAACGCCTCCAGAAAATATTGCTTTCTCTCGTAACAAGGTATTGCAATTGTTATTAAATCCGTAAAACTCATTTATCTTGTTTATTAAAGTTGTTTATCTATTTTAGCAGGGTGGCTTTTGCTAATTTTTTGCTTGCAGATACTAATACTTCAAATTCGATTCCTGATTTATTTGCAATATCAAGCAAAGAATTATTACCATCCGATAAATTCAAAAGCCATAAAAGCGCCATTTGAAAATATTTGCTCTGGCCCTGTCCACCTACATTATCATATAATCCACGTTTGCCAAGTTGAGGTTCACCCTTAGGATTTGTATTTATAAATGCTTTGTTTCCTTCCAATACTGTAACAATATCAAGCATTAAATTTAGCGACTCGCTTAAATTAAAAGGACTAATAAAATCAAGATTATCGGCAGAAGAATGATACTCTGGAAATTCACCAAAGGGCTTCCGGCTAAGGCTACCGACCGGAAGATTAAAGCCTGGCGAACAATATTGTCTTTCATCGTAACCATATGGAGAGAAATCGAGAATTTTTGAGTTTTTCCTGCTTTTCAACAAGTATTCCAAAATCTGATCAATTTCACTACAACCCTGTCTTGATTTTTTATAATGAAATGCTGACGGATCACCTAAAAGTGAAAGAACCAATCCGTGTTTGATGTTCCCGATCTTATCTTCATTTTTGCTCAGCCAAGTTATTGATCCAATTGTGCCTGGAACAAATAAAAACCGATATGAATAATACGGTTTAGTCATATATAACAACCTTGCCAAGTTTACAGCAATTACAATTCCGGATAAATTATCGTTACATAATGATGGGTGGCAAATATGACAACTTATTAAAACTTCTTTATTACTTTTCCCGGGAATGTAACACTGAGCATAAGTTAATGATCCAGGATTTAGATCAGAATCTATGAAAACTTCGTATTCCCCATCTTCAAGATCTTTGTATTGATTGTAGGATAAACAAAATCCCCATTGTAGTTTATAATATGATGTACGGTAAGGAATCCATTCTGGAAACCCGGGTAATGTAAATAAATGGTTTTTCAATTCTTTTAACTCAACTTTCTTTGCAACCGGCCCGCTATAATTTAGTATATGTAGATTGTTTTTCTTAAAGTCAACTATTTTTTCATTTTTTGGATTTTTTATCCAAGCGTCCCTAATATTCCATTCATTAGGAATTTCCCAATCAAAAGCTTTTGTACCAGAAGGAACTTCGCTTATTTCCAAAGGAATCAAATCATTTATGATTGAAAGCGTCTGTCGGACACCATTTCCGGTAATGCTCCTGCAAATTGGATAAAGTTGTTCCGACAATGAATACATCCATTTCCCTTGCTGCTCAATATTAACTTTTCTAAAGTTCATTCTTTTAAATGCTTTCTGATCCTTTTCAGGATTAAACAATAATTTTTCTTGCATAAAATGCTTCAGCAAATAAATTCGCTGATTCCATTCCTCTCAGCCTTGGTAAGGCCCTGAATGTAGCTTCGTCGAACCAGTGTTTTTCATGTTGAGATTTAAAGGATTCAAGAATAATATTGTTCTTTTTAGTTAAATGTTTCTCTTTAAGGGAAATATATAAATTAGGAATTCCCAAATCTCCATCATATTTTGGTATTTCATATTCCAAAATAAGATTTTTTCTCCAGGTATTCCATGTTAAATCGCTTACTAAACGATGATCCTGGTGCCGATCATCACGATGATGTGTAAAAATAATATCCGGTAGCATTTCATTCTTAATTTCTTCAAAATATTCTTTTATTTGAATTGCCTGATATGGCAAAAACCCATCACGAAATGAATTTACCCTGATGTTTTTATTTGGCACTTCCGACAAGAATTTTTCAGCACTTGAAATAGCCTCCGTTTTTCGTATTTCATTTGAAGTCAAAATAATCCAGCTAACGTGAACAACTTCATATTCTTCAATTAGTTTTAGCAAAGTCCCTCCCGCACCAATTTCAATATCATCGCAATGCGCGCCAAGACAAAGTATTTTTAAGGAATTATTTTTTGAGAAACGTAGATTCATTTGCAGGTTCAATTGTAATGTTATAATTCTCTGACTATTTTTCTGCCATTTTTCTTTTCTTCACTCCAAACTTCCCATGGGGGATTGCCATGTTCATAAATGTCGTCTATATTTTTTTTATCTCTAAAAGTGTTCATCTGAGTCCAAAATCCTTTGTGTTCCCAAGTAATCAACCTTTTATTTTTTATTAACTTTTTAAATGGCTGATCGACAAGTTCATCACCATAATCTATGTAATCAAATATTTCTTTTCTGAAAATGAAATAGCCGGTGTTTACTAATAGAGAAGAATGCCCTGTATTACTTAATCTATTAACTATACCGTCATCTTCCTTATCAACAAAATGGAAACTTTCATAGGATGGATAAGACATAAATGCTGCAACCTTATCTTTTTTTTCCTTAAACCATTCAATCATTGTTGGCAAATGAAGATCTGTTAATCCATCGCTGTAATTGGCAAGAAACATCTCCTCTTCCTCCACAAATTTCCTTACCTGCATCAATCGCATTCCAATATTTGCATTCAAACCAGTATCAACAAATGTAATTTTCCAGTCATGTATATCGGAGTTCTGCAATTCAATATCTTTCCCCCCGTTCTTAAAAACAAAATCATTTGAAATTGTTTCATCATAATTTAGAAAATAATTTTTTATTGAATCTGCTTTATAACCTAAACACAAAATGAAATCCTTATGTCCATAATGGGCATAATATTTCATGTTATGCCATAGAATTGGCCTATATCCAATTGGGATCATGGGTTTAGGTATTTCCGAAGAATAATCTCTTATGCGAATTCCTTGTCCTCCACAAAACAATACTATTTTCATTTAATTATATTTTATTATTGAACAATATTGTCCAGTATTAATACGCTAATTCATTAAAGCTTTGTATTTTCACAATAATTTGTAATTATAAATTATTCACATACAGTTAACTCCGGTATTGGAATGACCAACTTTCTCAACTCAAATATTGTAACTTGTTATTGCAAAATCTACATTTACTAAAAAATTGATTTTTCCCCATAGTTTGGGCTTTATATAGAGTTGGGATGATAATTTCAGGTACCATTCTTCCAATGGTTTAAGAGTGGATATTTCCTCTTCCCTAAGCAAGGTCTTTGTAAATTCCGATTTTTGTTTTTGCAATATCAGGATTAAAGTATTTCATAAACTTAACAGGAATAGGTTCGCGTACAGGTAATATTAAAATGAATTAATAATATCAACCACTTTTTTTACATCTTCCGATTTCATTACCTGACTAATGGGAAGACTTAATACCTGGTTATGAATTGTTTCGGTAACCGGAAGTTCCAAATTATTATATTCCTTATAAGCCAATTGTTTATGAGGAGGAACGGGATAATGGATTTGTGTCTGAACCCCGTTTTCTGCAAGATATTTTTGCAAATCGTTACGACGCTGGTGCCGGATGACAAACAAATGCCAAACATGACTGAGTTTTGTATTTACAACGTCATGCTTAAAGTCGTTATTATCAAAGGGTAATACAATGTCCGGGTTGGTTATATTCATGCAGTAGTAATGTGCTATTTCATTTCGATAACTATTGTCTTCATCAAGGCGGTTAAGTTTAATCCGCAGAATTGCTGCCTGAATTTCATCCAACCTGGAATTTAATCCTTTGTAATCGTTAATATATTTTATCCTTGAACCATAATTCGCCAATGCCCTTACAACATTTGCCAATTCATCATCACAGGTTGTAACTGCCCCCCCATCACCCAAACAACCCAGATTTTTACCCGGATAAAAGCTGTGACCGGCTGCATCACCAATTGCCCCGGTTCTTTGAGAATGATAAAATGCTCCTATGGACTGTGCATTGTCTTCTATCAATTTTAAGTTGTATTTATTTGCCAATCTTAAAATCTCGGAGTGCATTGCATTTTGGCCATATAAATGTACAACCATTATTCCTTTTGTCCTTTCGGTAATTTTTCCTTCAATTTTAAAAGGATCTATATTGTATGAATGAATATCAGGTTCAATAAGCACCGGTTTCAACCTATTGTCTGAAATTGCCAGAATTGAAGCAATGAATGTATTTGCAGGAACGATTATTTCATCGCCTTCAGCCATTTTACCAGTTTCTAAATAAGCCTTTAATATCAACCGTAAGGCATCCAAACCATTGGCAACTGCTATACAATGTTTGGCGCCAATAAAACCTGCATATTCGCGTTCAAATTCGTGTGTTTCATTTCCTAGCAAATACCAACCTTCATATAATACCCTTTTAACTGCATTGGTAATTTCAGGTTCATAACTATCGTTAATGGCCTTTAAATCAAGAAATTTAACCTTTTCCATTTTAACTTTCTCAATTGTCCTGCTTTTTTGTAATTTTTATTAAAAGAATCCAAACCAAACCGAAAGTAAAAATTCAATTGATCTTCTTTTATGTTGCCTGGTTTAAACAGTTTTAATTAATACTATACATCAGAGTTTATTTTCCATAAATTTGCAGGACATACCTTAAAATTCATCTTTTTGAATCCTATTTCAACTGCCGGTAGCCATGCTTTATCAGCAATATTGTTGTGGTTACCCGGAAAACAAATCCAGCTACCTGTTGAAAAATTTTGAATCTAAAATTAAATAATCGTATTGTACCCAAGGAGTTTGGACTGGATCATCGAATAAAGAACAATCATAAATTATTCATATACGGTTAACTCCGGAATTGGAACAACAAACTTTCCTCCCCATTCTCCAATATAACGATGTTGATTTATTATTTCCGTTTTTAAATTCCATGGCAGGATAAACAAATAGTCAGGTTTTGTATCCTTAATTTTTTCAGGATGGTAAATTGGGATATGTGTCCCGGGCATAAAGTTCCCTTGCTTATAGGGGTTCATATCCACCGTGTAATCCAGAAAGTCTGTTCTTACTCCACAAAAATTTAACAATGTATTTCCTTTTCCAGGGGCTCCATAACCAGCGATTGTTTTGCCCTCCCGTTTTGCCTGGATTAAGAAATCAAGTATTTTTCTTTTTGTTTCTTTCACCCTTTCTTCGAAAGCAGCATAGTATTCCAATCTTTCAAATCCAACTTCAATTTCCCGGTTTATTAGCTTCGTAACATTATTTGTTATTTCTTTTGAATTATCCTCTGAATGTTTACCATAGATTCTCAACGATCCACCATGAGTTGTTAACTCTTCAATGTCGAAAAGAGTAATTCCGTGATAGCTAAAAATTCTGTTAACAGCAACAAAAGAAAGATAAGAGAAATGCTCATGATATATGGTATCGAACTGGTTGTTTTCGATTAAATTTTGCAGATGCGGAAATTCCATGGTAATAACTCCTTCGGGCGCCAGAAACTCTTTCATGCCAGAAACAAAATCGTTGATGTCCGGAACATGAGCCAACACGTTGTTTCCTAAAAGTAAATCTGCTTTGCCGTACTGTAAAGCAAATTCCTTTGCAGTTTTCTTTCCAAAAAATTTTACTTCTGTTCGAACACCTTTTTCTAATGCAACTTTAGCGCAATTCGAAGCAGGCTCAATTCCCAACACTGGAATTCCTTTCTCAACAAAATATTGCAGTAAGTAACCATCGTTACTTGCAATTTCAGTTACAAGGCTGTTTTGGTTTAACGCGAACCGTTCAGCCATCAAATCTGTATATTTCTTTGCGTGTTGCAGCCAGGTTTGTGAATACGAAGAAAAATATGCATATTCATTATCAAAAATTTCATCTGGTGCAGCAAATTGTTCCAATTGCATTAACCAGCATTTATCGCAAATAAATGCATGCAACGGATAAAATTTCTCCATATCATTAGCATTCTCCGGTTTTATATGCTTCTGACAAAGCGGGGACATGCCAAGATCAATGACACTGTATTGTAAGGGGTTGTCGCAAAATCTGCATTTGCTCAAAGAATTAATTATTCTCATAGTCTGAATTCTTTCATTTTTTCATTAAAAAGAAATATGCATATCTTCTATCGTTTACTAAAGGCTGAAATGGCTTTAAAAATATACCAAGTGGTTCAAATCCAATCATTTTAGAAGACTCCCAGAATTCTTCAATTGTATAACTTGTCATTGAATACGGATGGAATTTATATCCCCATCGTTTTGACTTCTGACTATTATTTCCATCACTATAACGGATTTGAATAAGAGCAACTCCGTTGTTACCCAACAGTTCAAAGCCAAGCTTTAAGATTTTTAATCCTTTTTTTTGGACTTGGAAACAGTTCATATACATAAGTGCACATAAATAAATCAACATTACTAATACCTTCTTTTAGTATAGACTCGGGAGATAAAGCATTTACTAAGACAGGTTTAAAATTATTTTGACCACATGCTAATACTTGTTTGTTGCATTCGTCCAGACTTTCTTTTGTAACATCAATGCCTATAAATTCTTTTGTTATAGGTGCAAAATGAATGGAATTTGCCCCTCCTCCACATCCCCATTCAACAATTTTATTGATTGGGAATCTTAAATTTAACATGGAATTATAAGTAAATACCAATTCCAAATGTTCTTTACCTAAACTATACCACCGCTGATGGTTTTCAAACATACCCTTGTCTTTCCAATGTGCATCCTGAGCAAGGATAGAATCTGAATAATCCCGGTTCCAATAATCCTGATTATCGGCGGCTAGTTTAGATTCACTCTCCTTGTACCCAAATTTATCTCGTGAAACATTTAAAAGAGATTTAAATTTCTTTCGAATTTTGTTTAAAATCACTTCTGTGTTGATTATTAAAGTTATAAAATTCAATAATTTAAATCATAGATATTTCTATTCTAATCCTAAAAATTAAAATCAGGAATAAATCTATCCTTGTCAGAAATCAATGTTGGTTCAACAGGCCATTGAATTTTAAATAAGGGATCGTTCCAACGAATAGTTGCAGCTGCGCCTGGCGTGTAGTATTCAGTCATCAAATAAGAAATTTCAGTGTTGTCTTCAAGGGTGATAAAGCCATGTGCAAAATTCTCAGGAACATAAAGCATTTTATAGTTTTCGCCCGAGAGTTCAACTCCAATCCATTGTTTAAAAGTAAGTGAGTCCTCTCTTAAATCGATTATTACATCAAAAAAACTACCCTTATTACATCTCACATATTTGGCTTCCATAAAAGGGTATTTTTGGTAATGCATTCCTCGCAAGGTTCCTTTAAATTGATTAAAGGAGATGTTTGCTTGACAAATCCTGGAATTCATTCCAAATTCTTTCACTTCATCAGCACACCAGGAACGGGAAAAAAATCCCCTTTCATCTTCTAACTTTTCAATATCAATGACATAGGCGCCCTTTAATTTGGTTTCTGTAAATTTCATGAAGATAAAAAATCAATATTTTATTAATTATACTTTCTCCATACCGGAGATATAGGTCTTCCCTCAAGATATTTATTTATACCCTCATCAATTGCCTTTTTATATATTACCATAGCTTCATGCAGCTTTTCGATTGTTGTTGAGATTACTTCATCGGAATGCGAAAAAGATACAATACTTGATGGCATCAAAATTTTACGTTTTAATTGCTCCTGGATAAAAAGGGTCCGGAATGGTTGAGACGGATTTCCGTCATTATCTCTGGTTGTATATACAGAACAACAATCAGGGCCAATGATTGAAACTTTATCTTCAATTCCCAATTCACGCGATGCTTTGTTTACACCATCTTTCAATTTCCGGCCTTGTTTATTTAAAAAGCCAATAACATCATTTTCCTGGTAAAATTTCATTGTGGCTATTGCCGCAGCAAGAGCATGGCTTTCAGCGCCATGTGTAGTCGACATTAAAAACACTCTCTCTTTTTTGTGGTTAATACCTCCTAATTTCATGAACTCACTCTTACCTGCTAATGCAGATATTGAAAAACCATTACCCATTGCTTTACCAAAAGTCGACAAATCAGGATCAACATTATAAACTTTCTGGGCTCCGCCATTGTGCCATCTAAAACCTGTAATCATTTCATCCAAAATAAAAAGAGATCCATTTTTGTGACAGATTTCTTTTGCCTTATTTAGAAAATCATCTTGCGGGGGATCATATTTCTCTGGTTCCATTATAATGCATGCTATCTTACCTGGATATTCAGCAAACATTTTTTCAATACTTTCCAAATCGTTATAATGAAATTTTGTTGTCAATTCCTTCATAATACCCGGAATACCAGAGCTCATTGGAGTTGTAACAATAAACCAGTCGTCAACCGAAAAGAACGGATGTTCAGCACAAATACCAACCATTTCTCGACCGGTGTAGGCCCTTGCAATTTTTACAGCTCCGTTTGTAGCATCAGACCCGTTTTTACCAAATTTTACCATTTCAGCATTTTCAAACATGCCTAAAAAAATCTCAGCACATTCAAGTTCTATTTTTGTTGGCCTACCTAAATTTGTTCCATTTTGAATTTGTTTAAAGGCAGCGTCGACTATTGGTTTAAAATTATGGCCCAGGGAAACACTTCTCAATCCCATTGCGTATTCAATGTATTTGTTCCCATCAACATCCCAAACATGACATCCATCACCTTTTTCCAGATAAACAGGCATAAACTCTGGAAATTGATCGTCAGCTTTTGCATAAGTATGGCAACCACCTGGAATAAGTTCATTAAATCTTTGTTGTAACTTTAAAGATTCTTTAAATTGCATATTCTAAAATTTACACTACTTTAAATTGAAAATCATTTGAATATTTATCTATTTGGGAATTTGTTAGCTCTTTTATTTTAACAGGATTTTCCAAATTCTCTTTGTACCATATTACAGTATTTTTCACAGTTTCATTGAATTCCCAAACAGGATGCCAGTTCAATAAATGATACGCTTTGTCAATTCCAATATTTAACAATGTAGCTTCGTGTACTGCTAACTCCTGCTTAAAAATCATGTCGCCTTTACCCCAATTTATTAAAACTTCTCCCACCAATTCTTTTACCGTTCTGTTAGACGATAATACTGGGCCAAAATTAAAAGCATCATAAAATTTATGGATTTCTGTTAAATCAGATTTGGTCATTTTTAACCCTAATATTAAATAACCTCCCAATGGTTCAAGAACATGTTGCCAGGGCCTGGTTGCTAATGGATTTCGAACCAATATTGGATTACCTTCTGAAAGATAACGAATGCAATCGGGTATTATACGATCCATTGCCCAATCTCCACCACCGATAACATTTCCTGCTCTAACCGAACTTAATTTAACTCCATGTTTTTTAAAATCGAGAGGATTAAAAAATGATTTTCTATAACTGGAAACAACTATTTCTACTGCACCTTTGCTTGCCGAATAGGGATCATGCCCGCCTAAAGGGTCATTTTCACGGTAACCATATAACCACTCCTTGTTTTCATAGCATTTATCTGAAGTAACAACTATAATATTGGTGGAAAAATTAATTCTTCTGACCGCTTCAAGTAAATTAACTGTCCCCATAATATTTGTTTCTAATGTTTCATATGGGACATCATAAGATAAGCGAATCAATGTTTGAGCTGCAAGGTGGAAAATAAATTCAGGTTTGATTTCAGTGATAATTTTCTCAACCTCTTTAAAATCTCTGATATCTGTATTATACCACTTACAATGTTTTTTTAGTTCCAATATATCGAATAATGAAGGATTAGTAGGTGGCTCAAGGGCAATTCCATAAACATTTGCTCCAATATTTAATAACCATTGAGTCAACCAACTACCCTTAAAACCAGTGTTCCCTGTAATTAGAACATTTTTTCCCCTGTATATTTTTAACGCTTCGTTTAACATTGATTAATTTTAAATTAACCTGAGATATTTTTAATTTCAAGAAATACTTACCTCAGGAAAGGATTCATAATGCTAAATTATAAGATGCTTTCAATATGACATTCAATGTCGTTAAGTTAGTGAAAACAGACCTCCCTGCCTGTCGGCAGACAGGGACTTCGCTCAGTCTGACTGTCACCCTGAGCGGAGTCGAAGGGTGTTGGCCTTTCAGATTTTTTCATCTTAGTTCTTAACTAAACGACATAATATGACATTGTAAAAAAAGGTATGTTTCTATTTATCGAAATTGTCCGTATGTTTGATATGTTCGGCTTTATTCGGTGTGAGCTTTTTGAGCGCTTCAGATTTTTCTTCATTACCAGGAGGAGTTTGTAAAAAAAAGTTTTTATGTTTCCAAAATATTACCGGATGAATAATGAAACCTGAGGCTTATTTTTGGTTGATTATAACCCGATGTGAATTAATAAACTTAAATTCAAATTATTAAATTATGTCTGTGTATCTCATTTATTTTAAATAATATCATTGTTATCCTGTAAACTTACATAATACCTAAAGGCTTAACTTTTTTACCCGAGGAATTCACTTTTAATTCCTTAATAAACTCAATGTGTTTGGGTACTTTATAAATTGATAAATTACTTGCACAAAAGGCTATAAGTTCATCTTGAGTTATTATTTTACTGGGACTATCAGAGATAACCACAATTGCCTTTATTGCTTCTCCGGTAATTTCATCTTCAACCGCTTCAATGGTGCAATCAACAACGCCTGGATAAGATAAAATTACTTCTTCTATTTCTTTCGGACTTACTCTTTTACCCGAAACTTTTATTAATTCCTTTTTTCTGGCAGTAAGAAAAATATAACCATCATCATCAACTGTGCCCATATCGCCTGTAAATAACCAGCCGTTTTTTATAACTTCTTTATTATCAAAGTCTTTAAAATAGCCAAGCATAATATTATCTCCTTTGGCGATTATTTCGCCTGTTTCACCTGGTTTTACTTCTTCCCCTTCATGGTTAACCACTTTTAACTGAACATTGGGAATACCTTTGCCAATAGATCCCATTTTCTCTTTTATAAGTTTAGGCTCCAGATAAGATAACCGGGCAGTTGCTTCAGTTTGCCCGTACATGATAAAGATTTCAACACCGGGAAATGAATCAACTAACTCTGAAATAAAGCGATTGTGTAATTTTCCTCCAGCCTGGGTTATATAGCGCAATGTTGGTAATTCCGATTTCTTAAAATTGTCCATCTTTCCAAGTAATATCTGGAAATGACTTGGCACTCCGGCAATACCCGTACATTTGTATTTGTTGATATCATTATGCACCTGCTTAAGGAGTATGAAATTATTATTCAATACTATTGAGCCCCCTGCCTTTAAATGTGTGTGCAACAACGAAAGCCCGTAACAATAATAAAAGGGTAATACCACTTCCATAATATCGCTTTCATTCAGTTGAAGATATTCGATTATGGAATTTGTATTTGCAATGATATTTTTATGACTTAAAACAACCCCTTTGGGCAATCCGGTAGAACCCGAAGTAAATAGAATTTGAGCGGGAAGATTGGAATCAAAGAAATCTGAAAACGCAAAAAGGTTGTGGCGTTCAATCAGATCTGAAAATACATCGCTGGCAATTACCCTGATTTCACCAAAAGATAATTTGTTTACCAATTCTTTCTCAATAAAACAGGCAACTGCTTCGCTTTCGTTTAAAATATAATTAAAATTCCGTTGTTCAACAGTTGGATCAAGCGGGATACAAACATTCCCCGACATCATGATACCCAAGTAAGAAATAAGAAAAAAATTGCTGTTGTTGCACATCAGGATGATCTTGTTTCCGGTCCCGAATTCACCGGAAAGAAAGGTAGCCATTCGCGAACTCTTTTCAAATAGATCCCTGTGCGAAATTGTTTCTTTATTCCCTAAAACAAAATCCTTATCCAGCAGGGCTGATTTTTCAAACAAATATTGAACGACGTTCATAATTCCGGAAATTGCTATGAAACTTTTTTTTGCAAAAAAAACAAACGCAGGTTATTGATAATGTATCGGTGACATTCTCAGATACTCGGTTGTTTTTACTTTTCTTTCAAAACTAATAAGGATATTATTTATTTCTTCGATTGAATAGTCTAATTCTTTTGCAATTTCTTCCCTGGAATATCCATTTTCCCATCCATACCAAATTAAATCCATAGTATTGAATGACAATTGATAGAAAAAATCCTGCTGAGACTGTTCGGCTGTGTATGTATCTGTAGTTGGGGTCCGTTTAATGATTTCTTCCGGAATTTCTAAAAAGTCTGCCAATTCATACACCTGGGTTTTATACAGGTGCCCTATTGGCATAATATCGGCGCCTCCGTCCCCGTACTTTACAAAAAATCCCTGATTAACCTCATGTTTGTTGGGTGTGCCAATAACTGCATAATGATTTGCCTCTGCATGATAGTATAACATCGACATACGGCTCCTTTGTTTGAAATTGGAAGCAGCAATTATTTGCAGGTATTCTTTAACTGGAAGAATTTTGCTTTCTACAGTACCATTTGAAAAATAAACTGTGACAACAAAAACCGGTGGCAATTTCATATTTATTGCACTCTGTTTGATTTCTATCTTGAATTTGTCTTTTTCAGGATTATAGCCATGAATCACGTTTTTTACGGCTTTGTCCCTTCTTTCATAACATCCGAACCCATTTAATGCGCCGGTCAAATTTTCTTCAATAGTCCTGACTTTTAATTTGGTTGCAAGTTCCAATGCTAATGATTTGCTTATTGGACTGGAATCGTGCTCTGGCATAATAATGCCAATAACATTTTCAGGACCAAATGCCTTTACCGCTAACGCAAGGGTTACTGATGAATCAATCCCTCCACTGATTCCGACAACAGCTCCTTTTCTGCCAAGCACTTTAATTACATCAATCCAGAGTTTATCTGCAATACCTTTTACGGTTTGTTCAAGATTGCCAAGCCGGATAATATCTTTAGAAAATGGTTCTCTAACTTTCATTGTTTTAGTTTTGATACAGCGCTTCTGTTCTGAGGCTGCACTTAATAAGCTGTTCGCTTTCCAAAAATTTAAACTCTTTTATAAACTGTTTGAATAAAAGTTGTGTTGAAATTATTGCCGTAAGTGCCATGTTATCTATTTCCGAGTATTCTCTCCCCGATTTCATTTTTGATAATAACCTTGATACTGAATCCGGATCAAAAATACCTGTTTCAATCAAAAATTCTTTTGATAAAATTTTCTGAATATATTCCGGGGCATTGCTACCCAAAAAACTTGATAAAATCGGGGCCCTGTATGCCTGTTTTGGACGATTTAAAATCTCTTCAGGCAATTTTCCCTTCATCATTTTTTTTAAGAGCGCCTTTTCATTCAATCCGCTCAATTTAAAATCAGGGGGCAGTGACGCGCAAAATTCAATAATTCTGTAATCGAGAAAAGGGAACCGGCCCTCTACCGAGTTTGCCATCCCCATCCTGTCACCCTGGGAAGACAAAAGGTAACCCGACATGAAAATTGCAATTTCAAGGAACTGAGCTTTTGCCAATGGATCGAGATTATCAAGTTTCCCGTTTAAATTTAAATAAAGATTGGAAAAAGGATCGAAATTTTTAATTTTCTCATTAAATGATTGACTAAAATGTTTTTTGATGTTGGATGAATTATTCCACCTTAAAAGATGTGAATAAATTGGTGAATCGGTTTCGTTTAATTTATAACCAAAAAACAATTTTAGTGCATTTGGATTGGCATTTTGGATTGCGCTAATATATGGATATAACTTTCTAAGTAAAATTGGACGTATTCTGGATTTTGGATTTTTTGCCCAAAAATGCCTGATTTTATTTTCCTTAAAAATATCGTAACCACCTAATATTTCGTCTGCTCCCTCGCCGGTTACAACAACTTTAATATTATTTAACCGAACTTCCTTCGAAAGGCTATACATGGGTGAAGGGGAGGTTCTTAAAAGTGGAATTTCTGAGTGCCACACAACCTGTGGAAAATTTTCAGCTACCTCTTTTGCCGAACATGTATAGCTAACATGTTTTGTGTTAAAATAACCGGAAGCCAATTTTTGAAAATAAGTCTCATCAAATTCTTCTTCCTCAAAACCAACTGAAAACGTTTGCAGAACTTTTGGTTCAATTTCTTTAATGTATGCTGTTGTAACACTTGAATCCAATCCACCGCTGAGATATGCCGCTACCGGCACATCAGCCCTCAACCTTATCCGTACCGAATCCCTGAAAAGTTTATCGAATTCAGAAATCGCCTCATCAATATTTCCAGTGAAATATTTTCCGGGCGATGCAAAATTCAGCTTCCAGTATTGCTGAATTTGGATTTTACCATCTTTAAATTTGAGGAGATGTCCGGGAGGGCATTCTTTTATCCCCTCGAACACAGTATTGGGTGTTAAAGTTGTCCAAAATGTAAATGTTTCCGAAATGCCCTCAGCCGAAATATTGCGCGGTACTTTTGGGTGTTCAAAAATTGCCTTAATTTCAGAACCAAATACAAATAATTCAGGAGAATGATAATAATAAAGGGGCCTAATACCAACCCTGTCCCTTGCCAAAAAAAGTTCCCTGTTTTTTTTATTCCAAATGGAAAATGCAAACTGACCATTCAATTTCGACAGGCATTTCTCGCCATATTCCTCAAACAAATGAACAATTACTTCCGTGTCACTCTGAGTTCTAAATTTATGGCCTTTTTTTTCAAGCTCTTCCCGAAGTTCAATATAGTTAAAAATCTCCCCGTTATAAACAATCCATAAGTTTAAGTCCTCATTTGGCATGGGCTGATGACCACCCTCTAAATCTATTATGCTGAGCCTTACACTTCCAAAACCCGTGTTGCCGTTTTTATAGATGCCGCATTCATCAGGCCCCCTGTGGTGTATCCGGGTTAGCATTCTGTTAAGAATCAGATTGCTGGCTAATTCATTACTATCAACAAAACCGGCAATACCGCACATATTTTTAACCAGCAGAGGTTGTTAATTATTTTGCCCCCTTTTTCTTTGTATAAAGGAAGCAACTGCATTAATAGATTCAAAATTCTCTTCCACTAATTCGTTATTAGTTACCTCAATTCCAAATTCTTCATCTATAAAACTTATTAAGGAAAGAAATCCCAAAGAATCAAATAATCCTTCTTCAAAAATGAGGGTATCATTTTTTATATTTTCGATATCAGTAAAAGTAACTTCCGAGATGAAGTTCCTTATTTTTTCGACTGGTGAAACCATTTCTTCCATATTAGGTTAACATTTTCAAATATAATTATGCCCATTGTCCATTTCTTTCAAACTGACCTGATAAATTTTGTATGAGTCAATCTTTCTTTTCGAGTTGCCACTTCAACATTAAATTCTCAAGGCTCAAATCGGCATACATTCGTTTTAACCGATCGTTCTCCTCTTTTAATCTAATAATGTTAAAGCTGTCATTCGAAGCCTGACTCGCATATTTTGCTTTCCAGTTATAAAATGTTGCCTGGCTAATACCGTATTCTTTAATGATATCCAGTATTGTTTTACCACTTTTATATTCCTGCAAAATTTTTTGAATTTCTGATTTATTAAATCTCTTCTTGGGCATTTTCTGATTTTTTAAATATAACACTTCAATTCATACTTGAAAACATTTCAATTTTATTAGATCATCAGATCTTAAAGTCTGATTTTAGCCAGTTCAATATTAGGTTGTTGTATTTTAAACCAAACTTTTTTATTTGATTTTTATATCATAAAATGACTATTGAAAATTTGGTGTTTTACCCTCCGGTAATTTATTTATCAACACAAACCCGCGATTATTGAATTGATATAAAGAATCAGGGATATTATAAATATAAGTGATAAATTTTATTAGAATTATTCTTATAAAATAATAGAACTTCCAATTTAATAATAGTCAAAAATAAATACCTGAAATTTTAATATTTTATCGCAATAAATTATTCAAATTATGAATTCAAATCAGGGGTTCCCCATTGTCACTTACATAATAGCAACTTTCCGGGTTTATTATGTAAGCCTGATTTAAAAATTTTTATTAATTATCTTAATCATAAGTTTGTGCTCACATGATAATTTACCTAATTGTGTGTGTTAAAGTTCAGAATTAATCTTGAATTTTCCAATTTTAAATTTTTATTAAATAAACATTTTATAAGAATAACTTCGTAGTGAAAATTCCTTAAAACTATCCCTATTACAATGGATTACAGGGTATTAAAAAAAACAAGTACAGACGATGATTAACAATATTGAAAGATAAAATTGTCTTTATTTGGGACAATCATTACATACAAGAGACTTGTTTTTTTCTGAGTTATGTCATTTGTATTGTAAAATATACTTTTCCAAATAGTTTTTCAGGTATATACAAGTAGATACGATTTCGCATTGACATGAAAAAAAGTAATTATTTGAATAATTACCGTCAATTAAACCTAAACGTATTATTAAATATGACCACATGCTTTAGAAAAGAGTTTGATTTAATTTACAAATTCCTTACTAATGTAATGATAAGCCTGTACCCTGTATTTACAGATAGAAAATAATCATTTTGCAATTAAGGAAAGACGTTATTATCTATGAAACCTCTCCGACATAAACTTCAGCCCTTCATACAAACTGGTCCTCCAGTAACTAAATTTGTAACCTCCGTTACGAACCCGGTATTCGTGCGGAATACCCAAATCGCGCATTTTTACATTTCAGGCTGCATTACCTTTATACAGAAAATCATCATCGCCACTGTTTCACCTGCAACTTATTGTGCAGAATTATATTACAATTATACTTTTATTGCAAATATTGTTTTTTATTCAGAAATTGAAACCAAAAACATAAAATGAGTTACCACCGTTTCATACTTGACAATAAATACCTGCCACTTGTTGTTTTTGCCGTTTCGATGGGCTTTCTGGAAGCAATAGTTGTAGTTTATGTTCGTGAGTTATACTATCCCGAAGGATTTCAATTCCCTTTAAAAGCTTTGCCACGATGGCTTATTGTGGTTGAATGGGTACGGGAAATAACCACATTGCTAATGCTTGGTTCAGTGGCGTTTATTTCAGGAAAAACTTTTTTGAAAAGGTTATCGGTTTTCCTGTTAATTTTTGGGATTTGGGATATAATATATTACGTTGGATTGAAAATCTTTCTCAACTGGCCCGAATCAATTTTGACATGGGATATTCTTTTCCTGATACCAATTATATGGGTAGGCCCGGTCCTGACGCCGGTTCTGTGTTCCCTGTTAATGATTGTAATGGCAGTAATTTTCGACAATCTTTTGTCGCGCGAATATTTGCTTAAATTAAGCCGAAAGGAATTTTCCCTGATGATTCTTGGGGCTGCCATAATCTATTTCACCTTTACCATCGATTTTGGAATGATACTCATTCGAAATGACTTTTTGAAGGATTTTTCAAATCTGACCGAAAATCAGGAATTTATAAAAATTCTTACCACCTGGCAGCCAACACGGTTTAACTGGGAAATTTTTGCTGTTGGAATTGCATTTATTATTTCGGGATTACTATGTGTAAAAAATAGGACCGGTAAATCCCAAAATCAATAAATAGCTCATCCATATCCATTTGCTGCCCTTCTGGTTCCTTGCTCCTGGTTCATGAATGTTGGTTTTTCGCTTCGCGCTTCCGGCTTTGGTATTCGGTCTCCCGTCATCCGTCATCCGTCTCCCGTCCTCCCAACTTCCATCTTCGCGCTTCCCCCTTTTTTTCTATCTTTAACTCCATCATTACCTGACAAACCTGAAGTAGTATGATTACAGTTTATGTTGCTTATTTGGTTGTTTTAATCGGTATAGTTATCTGGTCGGCCCGCCGTTCAAAAACCAACAACGATTTTGTACTGGGAGGTAAAAAAAATTCAGGTTTTTCGCTTGCACTTTCGGAGCGCGCAACCGGCGAATCCGCATGGCTTTTGCTTGGATTAACCGGATTGGCCTATTCTGAGGGAATGGCAGCAATATGGGTTGCAATAGGGTGTGTAGCGGGCATTTTATTTTTGTGGTCTTTTCTGGCTGAACCCTTGCATAAACTCACAAAAAAAACCGGCGCACTGACTGTTCCCGGGCTGTTCTCCAGAAAATTTCAGGGGAGCAGCCACAGTTTTGGAATCTTATCATCGGTGGTAATTATCTTTTTTTTTATTCTTTACATAGCAGCACAATTTAGTGGCGCCGGGAAAATCTTTAACGATACATTTAACATCGATCCATTCTGGGGAATGGTTATTGGTTCGGCCCTGGTGACAATCTATACCATGTTGGGAGGTTTTATTACCGTGGTTGCAACAGATGCATTTCAGGCCATTTTGATGGTTTTTACCTGTGTGGTGTTACCTTTTATCGCGCTCGGAATTGCAGCAACATACAACGTCAGCATTGCCGAAACCATAGCACATGCAAGTTACACGGTGCAACTAAATGCTGCCGCTACAAAACAGGCTACGGGCGGATTAATGATACTGAATGGGTTAAGCTGGGCATTCGGCTATACCGGCCAGCCCCAGTTATTGGTAAGAATGATGGCCATGCGCAGCAAGAGAGAAACCCTTCAGGGCCGTTGGGTAGCCGTTTTATGGACTTTGCTGGCTTACACAGGCGCATTTATGATAGGTATTATTGGTTACAAACTCGTCCAGGTTGGCGCTTTGGGCGAATCAGCTGCAATAGTTGCCAACGATTCGGAAAAAATAATGCCGGTACTGGTAATGACACTGGTCAACCCAATTCTTGCCGGAATCCTTCTTTCAGGCGCAGTTTCGGCTATGATGTCAACCGCTTCATCGCATCTGATGGTGGTTTCATCGTCGATGACCGAAGATTTTTATCTCCATATCGCAAAAAAGAAAATCGAAGAAAAACGGTTGCTTTTTCTCAACAGGATTTTGACCCTGGTTGTGGGGCTTTTTGGATTTTTGCTTGCAATTACAATGAAAGATACGGTTTACGGACTGGTTTCGTATGCATGGAGCGGAATTGGAGCATCGTTTGGCCCGGCAATCGTACTTCTCATTTTCTGGAAAAAGTTATCACGGGCCGGAGTTTTTGCCTGCCTTATAACCGGAACCTTGTCGGCTATAATCTGGAAAACCTGGCTTCTTGAACCAACCGGGATTTCGGAGCGGCTGGCAAGTTACGTACTTGCATTTGGTATGACGATAGTTTTCAGTTTGGTGTTTCCGGAGGCCTCCCCCAACCCCTCCGTGGGCATAGCCGTCAAGCTAATTTTTATATTTATGATAATGAGCATATTACATGATTTTTTACCCCACTTGTTTGGCAAGCAGGGTTTAATTTTGTAATTTTACTCATCTCAAAGAACTTTTTTAGTTTTTTTATTC
>JBBINB010000041.1:0-34298 GCA_037444065.1 Draconibacterium sp. | reverse complement strand
TTAATATTTTCGTAGCTTAAATTCATGCCACAAAATTATCCGGTGACAATAACTCAATGAACTATAATTGCGACCTAATTATTCTTTTTACTAACTTTCTACTGTTAAATTCTTATTCGGTATAAACTCTATTAAATATCATGGAAGGAATTTTTGTACCACTGGCTTTTTTTCTGGCGTTGTTTGCAATACTTTACGTGTACTGGACAACCCGCACAAAAGAGCGGCTGGCCTTAATCGAAAAAGGGAAGGATGCCAGCATTTTTAAATCTGATTGTTCGAAATTTGCGCTCGTTAAATGGGGTATAGTTTTAATTTTTACTTCAGCAGGTGTTTTTACAGCTCATTTATTATCGGGTTTGTTTAACGAAGTGGCCGCGCACTTTACAATGATCCTGTTTTTTGGCGGAGTTGGATTAATTGCAGCTTATTTTGTTACCGGGAAATTAGGGAAAAAGAATTGATTTTGACAAACCTTTCCGGGTTTTGTTTTGGGCCACGAAATTTCGTAATTCTTTGAATCAGATTTTTAACCGGTTGCAGGTTCTACAGTTTTAGAAAGGTTATTCGGTATAATACCGGATAACCTTTTTTATTGACTCCGTGCAAACCGGGCAAAATGCTTTGGCATTGTTGCTTTTCATCCGGCAATCAATATACGGGCTGAAAATTCCTTTGCTCATATAGCCACCTCCTTCGTAAACGCCAATTTTATTCGTGTTTTTCAGGTTGCGCGGGGTTGGGATTTCTACCCCTGGAGAAATCATTTTTTTCCATTTGGCGTCGAAATCAATCAGTGTAGTCAAATTGGGTTCCCATGGTTCGGTTTTCAGGTTATAAAAGTTTTCGTAAGCTACTTCCGAATTGTAATACTCATCGGCAAGGCCGGCAAATCCATGTCCGAATTCGTGAACAAAAACTTCTCTGGTAAGGTCATTATCCGAAGTACAAACCGATAAAAAATTGTAAAAACCCCCACCTCCATATCTTTCGGTGTTTACAAGTAAATAAATATGGTCGTATGGGACATTTGCCGCAGCATCGAGAATTGGTTTCATGTCGCTGGTAGTAAGGTAGCGCGAAATATTGAAGGTGTAAAAGGTAGAATTAAAACAGGTGTTCCTGTAAATATGTTCTCCGGGTATATCTGTTCCCGATTCATGAGATTGGGTCAATAAAGCAGTAACATTGAATTTTTCTTTTTCCGGCTTAAAGGGTTCCTCGTCGAACAGATATTGCGTTACACGCCTGGCATCTTCCTTGAATTTCTCCATTTCACCGGCAGTGTAACCTTCGGCCAGAATTACAATATCAACTTTATTTTCAGGTTTTCCGTTTTTTAAAATCTCATAGGCCTCAAATTTTGCGGGGGTTTCATTAAGTATAAAGTAATTGTCGGGCTTGATAACGGTTTTGTAAATGTTTTTAAAACCGCCTTCCCATTGACGTGCATCAATTTCTAACCTTACATTTCGTTTTGGGAACGGGAAAATTGCCGTCATGTAGAAGGTTTTATCTAAAGTTTTTGCTTCAGCGGTGGTTTGCCATTCATCGAATAACGAACTGAATCCTTTTGAAAACAGCAGACTGTCCGATTTCTCGTCGAAAATCCTATACCTGTAATTCCCGTAATTAAAAGGGTCGGTTAGGTTTTTTTTGGAACCGGCCCAAAAAGGTTCCTTTTTTAACTGAACCTCGAATACTTTTTCTTCCATATGGTTTCCACCCAGTAAAAAATCGAAACGCATCGATCCATCGCGAAAATATTTGTCGAAATTATTTTGGGAATGAGCTATTGATGTAGCGAGCAGAAAAAAAACAAAAAGCCGGATTTTCATTATTTGTAAGATTTATTTTCGGTGAAAATAAGAATTATAGGTTTACTCATTGTTAAGGAATTCGCATTTATGTATTTTTAATACATTTGTTTACTAATTTTGAACGATAAATATTATTTAGATGAACACTATCGATTACACCGAACATCCGGCTGACGTTGATGCACTTGATGAAAAAATTTTAAAACTGATTACCCGGAACGCAAGGATTCCGTTTTTGGAAGTGGCGCGGGAATGCGGGGTTTCGGGTGCTGCAATACACCAAAGGGTGCAACGGTTATTCAATATTGGTGTATTGGAGGGGAGCGAGTTTATTGTAAATCCGCCAAAACTGGGCTATAACACATGCGCTTATATGGGAATTTATCTCGAAAAAGCAAAATTCCACAAAACGGTTGTTGAGGCTTTAAGAAATATTCCGGAAATTGTGGAATGCCATTATACTACCGGGCAATATGCTATTTTCATAAAAATTCAAACCAAAAACAACAAACACCTCAAACAGATAATTGACCGCGATATGCAGGAGATTGAAGGTATTTCGCGCACAGAAACCTTTATTTCACTCGAAATGGAATTTAAAAGGCAGGTACCAATAAAATGAAATAACAAAAAGCAAATGGCAACTATCAAATAAGTACCAAATTCAAAAATTCAATTTTAAAAACGAATTCAAAATGTGATTTTGAATTTTCAAAAATTGTATTTTGAGGTTTATTTGGCTTTTTGAATTTTGATAATGTTATTTGCGACAGTTTTATTTATACCAGCCTGCATACATTTCATAAGCCTCTGCAATTCTGATGATTTCTCCTTCAAGTAGTTCCTTGCTGATTTCATTTATTTTTTTAGCCGGAATACCGGCATAAACACAGCCCGGTTTAACAATGGTTCCCTTGGTTACAACAGAGCCTGCTGCAATAATTGAATTGCTTTCAATAACAGCATCGTCAAGGATCACGGCGTTCATACCAATCATTACATTATCATGTATTGTGCATCCGTGTACAATTGCACCATGAGCAATAGTTACATTATTTCCGATAATTGCAGGCGATTTTTTATAGGTTGCGTGTACCACAGCGTTATCCTGGATGTTGGTATTGTTGCCTATTTTTATGTAATGCACATCGCCCCTGATAACGGCATTGTACCAAATGCTGCAGCTATCCCCGATTTGAACATCTCCGATTATGGTTGCAGTTTCGGCCAAAAAACAATTTTTTCCAATCTCTGGTTTTTTACCTTTTAACGTTTTTATTAAAGCCACTATGTATAATAATTTTAAATTGCTTCAAATATATTAAAAGCCGTAAATAATTGATTATGTCAATACTATCTTGTTAAATAATGGTTATTTTTGAGCGTTAAAAAATGTTTGGTTTTTAAAAGATTTGTTCGATTTTGAAATTGCAACTCATTGATTTCGAAGTCGTTTTTAGTTTCAGTTTACAACTTATAATATAAAAAGTAATTAAATGAAGGGAGCAAGGATAATTGAACTGGAAGAGGTGGCCATTCGATTTTCTGGTGATTCAGGCGATGGGATGCAGCTTACAGGCACATTATTTTCGGATGCGAGCGCTTTGTTTGGAAATGATATCTCAACCTTTCCGGACTATCCATCCGAAATCAGGGCGCCACAGGGTACAGTTGGCGGGGTTTCAGGTTTTCAGGTTCAGTTTGGTAAAAAACAGGTTAACACGCCGGGCGATTTTGCCCATGTTTTAATCGCCATGAACCCGGCAGCACTTAAGGCGAACGCGAAATTTATGAATCCGGGCGGGACCATAATTTATGATTCGGATAGTTTTAATGAGAAAAACCTGCTTAAAGCCAATTTTGTTACAGACGATCCTTTTGCCGAATGCAATTTGAATGATTTTTTTAAAATTGCTGTCCCAATTACAACCCTTACCAAAGAAAGCTTAAAAGATTTTGGGCTCGACAATAAAAGTATTTTACGTAGCAAAAATATGTTTGCCCTTGGTTTGGTATGCTGGATGTTTAACCGCCCAATGGATTACATTGAAGAATATGTAATTACAAAATTTGGAAAGAAACCTGTTGTAGCCGAATCAAACATAAAAGTGTTACATGACGGCTATAATTTTGGAATGACCAAGCAACACATGACGCCGTCATACATGGTGTTGCCTGCAAACATCGAAAACGGAACATATCGCAATATAAACGGAAACCGAGCCACGGCCTGGGGTTTTTTGGCAGCCGCCGAAAAATCGGGATTGGAACTCTTCCTTGGATCGTATCCAATTACCCCGGCAACAGAAATATTACAGGAGCTATCGGAAAGAAAAGATTTGGGTGTAAAATCGTTCCAGGCAGAAGATGAGATTGCCGGAATTACTTCCGCAATCGGCGCTGCATTTGCCGGCGATTTGGCCATTACAACCACATCGGGGCCGGGGCTGGCTTTAAAATCTGAGGCGATTGGTTTGGCTGTAATGGCCGAACTGCCCCTTGTAATTGTAAATGTACAGCGGGGAGGACCATCAACAGGGCTTCCAACAAAAACCGAACAATCTGACCTTCTCCAGGCACTTTATGGCAGAAACGGCGAAAGCCCAGTTGTTGTTGTTGCTGCAAGCACTCCATCCGATTGTTTCTGGTACGCGTATATGGCTTCTAAAATTGCCCTCGAACGCATGGTTCCGGTAATTTTATTGACCGATGGATTTTTAGGAAATGGCAGCGAGCCCTGGAGAATTCCTAAAATGGCCGATCTCCCTTCTATTACCCCACGCATTTCAAAGGATGCCAATTCATACAAACCCTATAAACGCGACGCCGATACCTTGGCAAGGGATTGGGCTTTCCCGGGAATGACAGGTTTTGAACACCTGATTGGCGGCCTTGAAAAAAACATTATGGGTTCGGTTAGCCACGATCCGGATAACCATCAGAAAAATTGTGAAATACGCGAACAAAAAGTGCAGCGTGTTGTCGACCTGGTTCCCGATTTGGATATTTGCGGAGATGATGATGGCGATGTTTTGGTTGTTGGATGGGGCGGCACTTACGGCCACTTAATTAGCGCTGTCCGGGAGTTAAGAACTGCCGGAAGAAATGTTAGCCTTGCTCATTTCAATTACATAAAACCACTTCCCAAAAATACAGGCGATGTATTGGGTAAATTCAAAAAAATAATTGTTTGCGAATTAAACCTTGGGCAATTTGCCGGTTATCTTAAAAACATATTTCCACAATTTACTTACTATCAGTTAAATAAATTGAAAGGATTGCCGTTTACAGTTAACGAAATCAAAGAAGGTGTAATTAAATTATCGGGGGAGTAGAAAATGGCAGAGTTAAATTATACGGTAAAAGACTTTAAAAGCGAAAATGAAGTCCGCTGGTGCCCAGGTTGTGGCGACTATGCAATAATGAATGCAGTTCAGCGGACAATGGCCGGAATGGGAATTCCACGCGAAAAATTTGCCGTTGTTTCCGGGATCGGTTGTTCATCCAGGTTTCCTTATTACATGAGCACTTTTGGTTTTCATACCATTCATGGAAGGGCGATGGCGGTTGCTTCGGGCGTAAAACTGGCCAATCCTGAACTGAATGTTTGGGTTATTACCGGCGATGGCGACGCAATGGCAATCGGAGGAAATCATTTTATTCATTTAATCCGCAGAAACATCGATATTAACCTTGTTATGTTTAATAACAGGATTTATGGTTTAACTAAAGGGCAATACTCACCTACATCCGACAGGGGTTTTAAAACCAAAACATCGCCTTATGGTACTATCGAGGATCCATTTGTGCCCGGTCAACTGGTAATTGGCTCGCGGGGAACGTTTTTTGCACGCGCAATCGACAGTAATATAAAATTAAGCCAGGCGGTTTTCGAGTCGGCTGCAAACCATAAAGGCACTTCAACTGTCGAAGTGCTGCAGAACTGCATAATTTTTAACGATGGGATTCATGATGCCATTACCGATCCGGTGCATCGTGCTGATCGGCAGTTGATTCTGGAACATGGAAAACCAATGCTTTTTGGCGCTGAAAACGAAAAGGGAATCATGTTTGACAAAGGTAAATTGAAAGTAGTGATTATCGGACAAAACGGCGTTACTATCGACGACATCCTGGTTCACGATGCTACCGAAGTTGATCCTACTTTACACATGGCGCTCATTAACATGCAATTGCCCGATATGCCTGTGGTTTTTGGTGTAATCAGAAGCGTTCCGGCCCCAGTTTACGATGTTGAAATGGTTGCCCAAATTGAACAGGTTCAGCAAACCAGGAAAATAAAATGTGTTGATGATTTGTTGAATTCAGGAAATACCTGGGAAGTTACCGGGAATGCCGCCTGGAGGGATCAGAACTGTCCCAAAGCAAGGCATTAAAAAAACCGGGATAAACTTTATTGCTTCTGGTCAATTTTTTTGGCCGGGAGTTTTTTTTGAGCTTAATTTAGCTCATACCACCTGGTTTTAGAAACATAAATTGCCGAATTCAGGCTTGGATAAATTGAATAAGTTGCAAGAGCTTCAGAGTAACCAACAGGTTTGTCTTTAAGGTAGTCATATAGTCTTTTATAGTGTTCAAGAGCAAAATCAACAGGGTATCCTGCAACAATAATGTACCAGAAAGCTTCTAACCTTTCATTTTTTTCACCTTCGATTTTTTCTTTTACCGTCCCGAATTTATCGGGGGGGAGCAGTGCCTTAATTTTATCATAATAATTTAAAAATGCGCTGTTTTTCATTTTTTAAAACATGATAATGTCGAAATAAAATTAGCCTAACGGGTGTTGCAATTAATTATCTGTTTTGCTGAAATATTGGGTTAACAAGTCTGAATAAGAGTCAGTTGATAATATGAAAAGGTTAATATTTGTATGTTTATTCCTGAATGTTATATGAGTTAATTACCTGCATATTGTCTAAATTCTGCATTGCATTTATAAGGCCGGCTTTTTCGAAGCCTGAAATATCGGCAATAGTAATATAGTTTTCAATTATTCTTTTTTCGAATAAGAGTTTTGCGCGCTGTGTGCCACATAAAAGCGGTGTATTAGGAGTTATCCATTTATCGCCGTCGAAAAAAACTATATTGGCAGAAAAACTGTCGGTGATGTACCCTTTTTTTATAATAATAATATCGTCGCAGTTACCGCGCATATCAAAAAGCTGGTTTAGTCTTTTCCTGTCGGAGTATTTAAATTGGTAGTCGATTTCATTGTCTTCAACAAGTTTCAGACTTGTTACATTCCGGTAAGAGTGGGGGATAAATTCTATATTTTCAATATTTTTCGAATAAGTAACCCTGCACCGGAACAGTCCTGTTAAGGCAAATTCCGGAATTCGAATGCTTTCAGAAAGTTTGATATGTGTCGATTTCCCAAAATACTTTTGCTGGGTATATTCAAATCGTTCCTGGTGAAAATCCAGGTTAAACAATTTTCCGTTGCAGCATTTTATGGTTTCAAATATTAGGGACATATACTTTTTCTAACAATTCAGCATACTCTTTTTTTGCGTCGCTCAAAAATGTTATACCCCCACCGCTTTTATAAATCAGTTTACCATCCTGATTTTCAAGGTAACGAATCAAAACGCAACTGTCGACGTTTTTACCATCGAATAAGCCAAAAATTCCAGTGTAGAAACCCCTGTCATAATTCTCAGCCGTTGAAATAATTTCGAGGGTTTTCTTTTTAGGTGCGCCCGAAACCGAGCCTGCCGGAAGCATTTTATAGATAATATCACCTATATTTGATAAATAATTTTCAGGCAAAACGCCCGAAATTTCAGAACTCACCTGCCATAGATTTTTATTGTTGGTTTGAATATACGTTAAATACCTGAATTTCTCAACTGTTACATTATCGGCTACAAGGCTCAGGTCATTCCTGATTAAATCAACTATTGTATTGTGTTCGGCAATTTCCTTCGAATCGTTTAAAATAATTTCTTCTGCATTCTCAATATCCGCGTCAATAGTGCCTTTCATGGGGAAGGAATATATTTTGCCGTTTTCAATTCTCACAAACGGTTCGGGCGAAAAACATACAAATTTATCCTTTAAATAAATTTTATACAAAGCCGAACTTGAATGAAAAATTTCCTCAATGCTAAGATTGGTTTCGACCTGTGTGGGTTGTGTATAATTTAACAGGTAGGTATCGCCATTGTGAATATGCCACATTACCTGTTCGAACCCGGTTTTAAAACTTGTAAATGTTACGGGAGCAGTTATCCATTTTTCGATGAATTTCTTTGGGATACCGTTTACAACATTTGAAAATCCCGGAATATCATACAATAGTTCATCCTGAATTTCTTCAATAAGAAAAATCAGAGGTTTAGTGCAGTGAAAATCAATCAGAAAAACAAACGCTCTTCCCTGCTTGCCATACTCATTCATTAGTTCCCTGATTTCCATCGAAGTTCAAAATTTAATGGGGCTCAAAGTTATAAAATTTTGTTTTCAACCTGTGTTGCCTCGCGGTTTGCCTTGAATATTAAAGTTATTAAAACATATTCCCGGTTTTTTTCAACTTATTATAACAATCGGCTTTTAAATAGTTTCATTATAACTATTTTTGACTAAAATTTTGAAAATGGATATTGCACAAAACATTAGCTCCTTAAATAAGCAATTGCCCACGGGGGTAAGGCTTGTTGCAGTATCAAAAACAAAGCCGGAAAGGGATATTCTGGAAGCTTATAGCGCCGGGCATAAAATATTCGGAGAGAACAAGATACAGGAATTGACCAGGAAATACGGGTTGTTGCCAAAAGATATTGAGTGGCATTTTATCGGACATCCTCAAACCAACAAAATAAAATACATTGCACCTTTTGTAAATTTAATTCATGGAGTTGATTCGCTGAAATTGTTTAAGGTAATCGATGCCGAAGCCCAAAAAAACAATCGTAAGATTAATTGTCTGTTTCAATTTCATATTGGCAGCGAAGAAACTAAATTTGGATTAACCCTCGGCGAAGCAAAAAATATTATTGAAAGTTCTGAGTTTAAATTACTTAAAAATATTTGTATTGCAGGAGTAATGGGAATGGCTACATACACTGAAAATACAGAGCAAATCAGAAGTGAATTTAAGTTGCTGAAAACTATTTATAATATCCTCAAAAATGAATATTTTTCGGAATTTGATGATTTTAAAGAAATTTCGATGGGAATGTCGGATGATTACTTGCTGGCGGTTGAGGAGGGAAGTACACTGATTCGTGTTGGAAGCAGGATATTCGGAGAAAGAAAATATTAAAAAGAATAAATACCCGAAACTTAAAATGTATAAAAATGGGCAATCTTGAAACAACATATCTGGGTTTAAAACTAAAAAATCCGCTTGTAGCTGCAAGTTCAGGACTTACTGGTTCTATCGATAAAATAACAGAGCTGGCAAATGCCGGGATTGGAGCCGTTGTGCTTAAATCGATTTTTGAAGAACAGATTAATAACGAAGTAACCCATATGCTGGGAAAAGAAAGCCAGAATACAGGTTATCCGGAAGCCGAAGATTATATTAAAGGCTACCTCCGCGACAATACCATTAAAAAACAAATTGAACTGGTTAAACTGGCAAAGGCGAAAATTGATATACCTGTTATTGCAAGTGTAAATTGCGTATCGGCCGAGGAATGGACTTCTTTTTCGAGAAATTTTCAGGATGCAGGAGCCGACGCGCTTGAATTAAATATTTTTTATCTCCCGACAAGCAGGCACGAAAAACCTGGTGTTGTTGAGCAACTTTACATTGATGTATTAAAAAAGGTAAAAAGCCAGGTTACTATTCCGGTGGTTGTAAAATTTGGATTGTACCATAGCAATATAATTGGCATGGCAGATAAGTTGAAGGCAAACGGAGCATCGGGGATAGTAATGTTTAACCGGTTTTATGAGCCAGATATCAATATCGATACGCTTGAATTAACTTCGTCGGAAGTATTCAGTTCACCGGCTGATATCAGGCGCTCGCTAAGGTGGGTTGGTATGGTTTCTTCTGCGGTCCCGCATTTGGATATTGCTGCATCGACCGGAATTCACGATGGGAGCGGCGTAATAAAACAGATGCTTGCCGGAGCTTGTGTAACTCAATTATGTTCAACCCTTTATCTGAACGGTGTAAAGGTTGTGCCCGAAATGTTAAGCGAGGTTGCTGATTTTATGAAAAAATGGAATTTTAAAAGAATCGAAGATTTTCGTGGCCGGCTGTCATATAAAAATATTCCGGATCCGATGTTGTACGAGCGTTCTCAGTTTATGAAATATTTTTCGGACAGAAAATAGAATTGAGCTTAAAGATTAGGTCCTTGCAAAGTGTTAAAAAAAACTTCGTTGTTTAAAAACAGGTTAATAAACACAACAAAATGTGATTTGTATCCGTAAGGGTTAATGTTATGGATTCAATATATACATTAAATCAAGGATTGAAAAGCAAACCTCAAAGTTTTAAAGACAGTTCTTTAATGCAACATATTGGATTTAGTATAATGCAATTTGGAAACGACAGATTTGTAGTGCCTTGGCAAATGGTTGAAGAAGAAAAAAAGGACTTTAAAGAGGAAAAGGTTTGCGGGAATGAACACTTCGACTTTTACTAGTTAGGTTGTTAAAAAAGTTCAGCTTTTAAAATGGTTGAACTTTTTTTATTTCAGTTTCAATAAAATTTCGTTTAAAAAATATTTCACCTGTTCATTTGCCGCTGGCAATGCCTCTTCAATTTCAGCTACCGATTTTCTAATGATTTCGGCATTGGGCAAAAACTCAAAATTATCGACAACAGTAAAAGCCTCAAAAGCAATTTCCCAATCCCCGCTAATTATCAATTGTATAAAAACAGGCAAAAAAGTGCTGAAATCTAACCCGTTTTGCCAACATGCGGTTAAAATTTCCTTCCTTATGGGTTTATATTTCACATCGTCAATGGCACGCATAAAGCTGTTAACCGAATCCTTGTCCTTAACCGTTCCCAAAAGATTTTTTATCTCCAGCGCAATTTCAGGCCCAGGCGAAGTATTCAATAAATCGAAAAGTATTGGAATGTATAGTTTGTTGCCTTTTATTTTAATCGATTCAATGGCCGAAATAACTACTGCCGCATTTGCAGAAAACAGGTTGTTTCTAATTCTACCGTCTATTTTTTCCTGGTTCATATTTAAATATTGATGTACAAAGCTACATTTTAATAGCAAACAAGCATTGCCCGGTTTGATGTAAATATAATACCTAACTTTGCCGGTTATGAAAAAAATAGATGAACTGGCATACGAAAATATAGGCCGGTTAATGTTTAAATATTTTGTACCGGCTTTTATTGGTGTTATACTGAATGCACTTTATAATATTGTCGATCGTATTTTTATTGGTCAGGGCGTGGGTGCCGAAGCCCTGTCGGGAGTTTCGGTAATCTTTCCGGTAATGCTTATAATAATGGGTTTTGGGATGCTCATCGGGATAGGCACAGGTGTTTTGGTTTCGATAAATTTAGGAAAAAGGGATATCGAAATGGCCGAAAAAATTCTCGGGACAGGTTTTTTATTGATGCTCCTGGTTTCGATTACGGTAATGGTAATTACGTATGTGTTAAAAGTCCCGATTTTAAAATCATTTGGTTCTACTCCCGAAACGTTTCAGTTTGCCAACGACTATTTAAATATCATCCTTGCAGGTACAACTTTTATGGTTATCGGGTTTTCGCTGAACAACGTTATTCGTTCTGAAGGTAATGCGCGGATAGCAATGGTTTCGATGGTATTAAGTTCAGTCACAAATGTTGTTCTCGACTATATTTTTATTTTTTGGTTCGACATGGGAGTAAAAGGAGCTGCTTATGCTACTATTATTTCAATGTTTGTACTAATGGTTTGGGTGCTGGTCCATTTCCGCAGCAAACGCCCGGTTATAAAACTGAAATTCAATTATATAAAAATCGATAAACAAATAGTGTCAGAAATTGTGGCCATTGGAATGGCGCCATTTTCAATGCAAATTGCAAACAGTTTTGTTCAGGGATTGCTCAATAAAAAGTTAATTGCGTTAGGTGGAGATTTAGCTGCTGGCGCCATGGGAATTATCAATTCTGTAATCACCTTGTTTGTTATGACAATTGTGGCAATAAACATGGCTTCTCAGCCCATAATCGGCTTTAATTTTGGGGCGAAATCGGCAAAACGTGTTAAGGAGGCATTGAGCATGACCCTCTTTTCGGCATCGGTAATTGCTATTGTTGCATTTGTAATAATCGAATCCATGCCTGGATTTATTGTGCAAATGTTTAATAAGGATAGTCCCGGTTTGTATGATATTGCTGTAAATGGTATACGGTTAGTTGTTCTGGCTTTCCCGATAGTAGGTTTCCAGGTGGCGGCGTCCAACTTTTTTCAATCGGTTGGAAAAGCAAACATAGCCATATTTACAACGCTTTTCAGGCAGGTAATCCTGCTGATCCCGTTACTTTTGTTTTTTCCGCGATTCTGGGGAATCAATGGCATATGGCTTGCATTCCCGGCGTCGGATACAATTTCGGCCCTGGCAGTTGGAATATTACTGGTAAGGGAGTGGAAAAAACTGAATAGTTTTGAATAGCCCGCAATCGGATAAATACCTTTTTATATTTTACCTTTCAATGCAATTGCAGTATACGAATTCTCCACTTTTACCAATTCTTCGGGCGTGCCTTCAAAAATAAGTTTTCCGCCCTTGTCGCCACCTTCAGGCCCCAAATCGATAACCCAGTCGGCCGATTTGATAATTTCGAGGTTGTGTTCAATAATGATGATTGAGTGTCCCCTTGAGATAAGAGCGTTAAACGAATCGAGCAATTTACGGATGTCGTGAAAATGAAGTCCGGTAGTTGGCTCGTCGAAAATGAAGAGGGTTGGAGAGTCTTTTTCGAGAGCAAGAAACGAGGCGAGTTTTACGCGCTGGCTTTCGCCCCCCGAGAGGGTGCCCGATGATTGCCCCAGTTTAATATAGCCTAAACCAACATCGTGTAAAGGTTGAAGGCGTTTTGTTATTTTCTTTTCAGTCGAACTCTTTCCCTTCGAAAATATTTCAATGGCCTGTGTTACGGTTAGGTTTAATATATCGTCTATGTTTTTATCCTTGTAGCGCACCTCAAGCACATCCTCCTTGAACCGTTTTCCATTGCAACTTTCGCAAACCAAAAAAACATCTGCCAAAAATTGCATTTCTACTTTAATTGTGCCTTCTCCCTGGCACTCTTCGCAACGCCCGCCGTCAACATTAAATGAAAAATGGGAAGGTTTTAATCCCTGAATTTTGGAAGCTTGTTGTTCAGAATACAGTTTACGGATTTCATCGTAGGCTTTCAAATAGGTAACAGGGTTCGATCTCGAAGATTTTCCAATCGGGTTTTGATCAATGTATTCAAGCGAGCTTATTAATTTATAATCGCCCAGGACAGCATCGTGGTGCCCGGTGCGTTCGCCATAGCCTCCAAGTATCTTGGTTAGCGCCGGGGTAAGAATTTTTGAAACCAGCGACGATTTTCCCGAACCACTGACACCTGTAACCACTGTAAGAATATTAAGCGGAAATTTAATTGTCAGGTTTTTCAGGTTGTTTTCCCTGGCCCCTTTTACTTCGATAAAATTTGTCCATTTCCGGTGCTGTTTGGGTACTTCAATTTTCTCAACGCCACTTAAATATTTGGTGGTTAAACTCCCGGGTTTTTTTTCAAGGTCAACATGGTTTCCCTGGAAAACAACTTCTCCGCCATGTATACCTGCAAAAGGGCCAATATCGATAATTTCGTCGGCTGCCCTTATAATATCTTCATCGTGCTCAACTACCAGAACGGTATTTCCAATCTTCTGAAGCTGTCGGAGAACTTTTATCAGGCGCCCGGAGTCGCGTGAGTGCAACCCGATACTGGGTTCGTCCAGAATATACAGGGAGCCGACCAAACTGCTGCCAAGCGAGGTAGCCAGGTTAATGCGCTGCGATTCGCCACCCGAAAGAGTTGACGATAACCTGTTAAGCGTTAAATAACCTAATCCTACATCGCACAGAAAATCAAGACGGCTTGTGATTTCAATTAATATTCGTTTTGATATTTCAAAATCGTGTTTGCTTAAGCTGATCCCTGTAAAAAAAGTTTTTAATTCCTCAACCGGCATCAAAACAAGTTCCTGAAGCGATTTGCCGTTAATTTTAACATAGCCGGCTTCTTTTTTTAGCCGGCTTCCTTTGCACTCGGGGCAGGTTGTTTTGCCGCGATACCGCGAAAGCATTACGCGATATTGGATTTTGTATGTGTTTTCCTCGAGATATTTAAAAAACTGGTTTAATCCTTCGAAATACTTGTTCCCGGTCCAAACCAGAAATCTTTGGGCATCGGTTAATTCATAAAAAGGTTTGTGTACCGGAAAATCGAATTTATTGGCTGCATAAATCAATTGGTCTTTCCATTCGCTCATTTTTTCCCCCTTCCAGCAGGCAATTGCATCCTGGTAAATCGAAAGCGATTTATTGGGTATCACAAGGTCCTCGTCGATCCCGATTACTTTTCCGTATCCTTCGCACGAGGGACAGGCGCCTACAGGGTTGTTAAAGCTAAACATATGTACTGTGGGTTCTTCAAATTCCATTCCGTCGGCTTCGAAGAGATTTGAGAAAGACCGATATGCAATTTCATCCTCTAAAAATATCTTTACCACACATTCACCATGTCCTTCGTAAAAAGCTGTTTGCACCGAGTCGGCCATCCGGCTTTGCGTATCCTCGTCAAAGTCGACTGATACCCTGTCGATTACAATATTACAGGCACCTGAGCAATTCTTTTCTGATTTATTTTCAAGGAGTTCATCTATTTTCAGAATCTGGTTGTTTGTTTCGAGCCTTGTAAAACCCTGTTGCAGTAGTAATTCAGCTTCCTGGAGCATTGTGCGGCCGTTTTTCGGTTTCAGCGGTGCTGCAATAATTATCCGGGTTTCCCTGGCAAATGAATTTATAAAGTCAAGCACATCAGAAACACTTTCCCGCTGCACAGTTTCGCCCGAAACAGGTGAAATGGTTTTGCCAATCCGCGCATAAAAAAGTTTCAGGTAATCGTAAATCTCAGTGGATGTACCCACCGTTGAACGCGGATTTCTCGTATTGACCTTTTGTTCGATTGCGATGGCAGGCGGAATTCCTTTTATAAAATCTACTTCGGGTTTGTTAATCCGTCCCAGAAACTGCCTCGCATACGACGAAAGGCTTTCAACATAACGACGTTGACCTTCTGCAAAAAGTGTGTCGAAAGCCAGGGATGACTTTCCGGAACCTGAAACGCCTGTTACTACAATAAATTTGTTTAAAGGTATTTTCAGGCTGATATTCTTTAAGTTATGCACGCGGGCATTTTGTATTTCTATAAATTTTGATGAGGATGTATATGGCATATTCCGGGAAGAGCAATATTTAATTAAAAATTTGTATATTTCATTAAAATGTCACATTTTTACGCAAGCAAAATTAATAATTTGTTTTACTTCAAATAAAAAAGGTCGCCTATAGAAAAAATTTACTTTTTGTTTAAAAATAAATAGAAGGTAATGTCGAAAGAAATTTTACTGAATGACAACGAACTTGTTCAGCATTTTATATCAGGTGATCAGCAATCATTGGAAATTTTAATTCAGAGGCATAAAAGCAGGGTGTTTTCGTACATTTTGCTTATTGTAAAAAAACAGGAACTTGCAGAAGACATCTTCCAGGAAACCTTTATTAAAGTAATCCGCTCCCTCAAAAAAGGAAAATACACCGAAAACGGAAAATTCGTGTCGTGGGTTTTGCGAATTTCGCACAACCTGATAATCGATCATTTCAGAAAAGAAAAGTTGAAAGGAACTGTTTCGAACGACAGTCTGGATGTTGACATCTTTAATTCCCAAAAATTTTCGGAGGATACAATTGAAGATCAATTGGTTTATAAACAGATTTTGAGCGAGGTGAAGGATTTGATAAAAGAATTGCCCGAAGATCAGCAGCAGGTTATTATAATGCGGCACTATCTTGATCTCAGTTTTAAGGAAATTGCGGAGCAAACCGATGTTAGCATTAACACCGCTTTGGGAAGGATGCGTTATGCTTTGATTAACCTGAGGAAGCTGGTTGAAAAAAAGAATTTAATTCTTACCAGGATTTAACCTTTATTAACACAATAAATAAGGTACACGGGCGTTTTTAGGTAAATGAAATTCAAAAAATTGCCTATGACAAATTTCTCTACCTTAATTTATTTAGTTAATAGTTTTCAATCGGAATTAAATTACATTGATTTAATTGAGACAGGAATTAACAACAATTCTGAGAAATTTCCAGGAACAGTTGCGGCCCCTAAAGATCGGACGATAGAAAATATTCTGAATTTTGCCCGCTCTTATGAAGTGTACCAAACCAAAGGGGCGGGTTTTGTGGAAATGAATTTGAATTGAAAAAACAAGGCGCTTAAACGAGTGCCTTGTTTTTTTCCGCCCTTTTCAAAGCAGAGTTTAATACAAAGTAACCAAGTACGCCTGTAACCAGCGAACCAATTAAGACCCCCATTTTTGCTGAATCAATTAATAGTTGGTCTGTAAACGCCAGACTGTTGATAAACAACGACATGGTAAAGCCAAGCCCGCCCAAAATTGCGATCCCGAACAGCATTTTATAATTGACGTTACCGGGTAATTCCGAAAATTTGAATCTGATTGCAAGATAGGAAAACAGAAAAATCCCCAGGGCTTTTCCAAAAATCATGCTTAAAGCAATGTTAGAGGCAAGGCTTAAATTGGATTCACCGGAGAAACTGAATACAACACCGGCATTTGCAAGCGCAAATAAAGGCATTATTAAATAGGTAACCCAACCATGTAGGGAATGTTCGTGATACTGCAAAGGTGGGGTAGTTTTTTCGACAATGTCTTCAATGTCTTCAATTGCCTCCAGTTGTTTCTGGGTTAGAATATTTTTTGTTCCCCTATTCTTTGCAACATCTTCATTAAACCTGTTTAGCGCTTTTTTAACTTCGCTGTAAAATGATTCAGAATTATTTTTTCGGGAGATAGGGATCGTAAAAGCCATCAATACCCCTGCAATTGTTACGTGAATCCCCGATTTCAGGAACAATAACCAAACAATAACGCCCACTGTCAGGAAGAAATATTTGTTGTAGTATCCCATTAAATAAATCAAATTCAATAAACCGAAAAGCAACAATGCAATTCCTATGTATCCCCAAACAAGATTTGAACTGTAAAACAAGGCTATTATCAATATTGCCCCTAAATCGTCGATTATGGCAAAGGCCATTAAAAATACTTTCAGCCCAACCGGAACTCTTTTTCCAAGAAGCTGTAATATTCCCAAAGTAAAAGCTATATCTGTTGCAACTGGGATTCCCCAACCATTGGAGCCAGGCTTCCCGTAATTTAAAACAGTAAAAATAACTGCAGGAATGATCATTCCGCCTATTGCTGCAATAACCGGTAACGACGCTTTTTTGTAATTATTTAGCTCGCCAACAATAAATTCACGTTTTATTTCAAGCCCGATAACAAAGAAAAAAACAACCATAAACCCATCGTTTATCCATTTAATTATAGGTTTCGATAGTTCAAGTCCGGGAAGGCTTATGGTAACATATTTATCCCAAAATCCAAGAAAACTTTCGCTTAGCGGGCTGTTTGCCAAAACAAGCGCCAATACAGTGGCAACGAAAAGGACAATACTCCCTGAAGTTTCTAACTTCATAAAATTGTTTATGGGTTTTTTTATTAAATTCATAGTTGCTTTTTTTTGAAATAACCTTAAAAGTATAGGTTTTGTTTAAACCAATAGGGTGGCACTTAGAAAATAATTAAAAAAATAACTGTAAAAATTGTTTTTGAATGAATAATAATTTAGTTTTGTGATATTAAAATAATATTAAAACACTTTAAATTTAATGTCATGGAAAATCAGTATAAAGGCTTATCAGGCTATTTGTTTCTTTTTTTGGGAGTTGTTTTATTGGGTATTATTATTTTTGGGTTTTTGCGGGGAATGTTTCTATTTTCGGCTGTATTAATTCCTGTATTTATCCTAGTTACCATTGGGTTTACAGTTGTTGATCCGAATCAAAGCTGTGTAATGGTTTTATTTGGGGCTTACAAGGGGACAATCAAGAGCAATGGTTTTTATTGGGTTAATCCTTTTTTTGTCAGGAAAAAAATATCGTTGCGGGCAAGAAATTTCGATAGCGAGACAATTAAGGTAAACGACAAACTGGGTAACCCTATTATGATAGGTTTGGTTTTGGTCTGGCGCGTTCAGGAGACGTACAAAGCTGCCTTTGGAGTCGATGAATTTGAACAATTTGTAGTGGTTCAGAGCGAAGCGGCATTGCGCAAACTGGCAGGATTGTATCCGTACGACAATATTGAAGACGAATCGGCAAAGGTTACATTACGCGATGGTACTTCTGAAGTAAATGACGAATTGGAGCGTGAAATAATTGAACGTCTTGAAATTGCAGGGATTGAGGTAATTGAAGCCCGCATTAACCATATTGCATATGCACAGGAAATTGCACAATCAATGCTCAAGCGCCAGCAGGCAACAGCCATAGTGGCAGCGCGTTTTAAAATTGTTGAAGGCGCGGTTAGTATGGTGCAAATGGCATTGGAACAACTCAGCGAAAAAAATATTGTGGACTTGGATGATGACAAGAAAGCCACAATGGTAAGTAACCTTATGGTGGTTTTGTGCGGCGACAAGGATGCTACCCCCGTGGTAAACACCGGTACAATATACTAAATGGAAAAGGTTCTGTTTTCTGAAAAACAAAAATTCGACAGGGTACGGTTGCCAATTATCATTTGTGTTTTAACATTTGTTCCGCTGGCTCATTTTGTTTTCGGGATATACCGACAGGAAGTTTTGAATAAACCATTTGGCAGGAATCCTGCAGATACATCGGATTTAATTGTGAGCTGCATTATTTCGCTTATTGTGGTTGCATTTGTTATCTTGCTTATTATCAGTTTGAAACTCAAAACAAAAATTACAGATGAAGCGCTTTGGATAGTGTACCCGCCCATAAGGAGAAAATGGAAAAAATAGCGCGCGAAGAAATTAAAAAAATTTGTAATACGATTGTACAGGTCAAAATTGGATTATGGCGGGCATTGCATGAAAAAAAGCAGGAGATATGGAATGGCTTACACAATTGCCGGTAACATTGGATTACAGCTTTATATGGCGGACGGCAAAAAATTCCTATTGGGAAAGCAGAACAAACAGGCTATTGAGTACGCGATGAAGAAGATGATGAAAGGTGAAAATTCAGGCTGAAATGACAAAGAAAAAAACATTTGTATTACGAATTAATCCCGACATAATGGAAGCGCTCGAGAAATGGGCTGCCGATGATTTCAGAAGTATCAACGGGCAGCTTGAATGGATTATTTCCAATGCTTTACGAAATGCAAACAGGCTTAAAAAAAGCGCTGACAATGAGGGTATTAAATAAAATTGTTTGTAAATCGATATATTCTTATTTAAAAAATTACTATGAATCAGAAAAGCTATACATGTCAGAAATGCGGGAACCGGCGTGCAGATGTTGATAAAATAAGGACTACCGGGGCCGGTTTTACACGGTATTTTAATATTCAGAACCGGAAGTTTATTGCCGTTTCGTGTTCAAAATGCGGGTTTACCGAATTCTACAGGGAAAGTAAAACTTCCGGCGCAAGCAATGTACTCGATTTCTTAACAAATTAATCAATCGACTAATTCCGGGACGTTAAGAGTACTTTTCGATTAACGCGTAAAGTTCGGCTCTTTTAATAGGTTTGGTAATGTAATCGTTACAGCCCGACTCAATTACTTTTTCCCTGTCTCCTTCCAGGGCATTGCCTGTTTGGGCAATAATAACAACTTTGTTGTTAAATTCCCTGATTTTTTGAGTTGCTTCGTAACCATCCATTTGGGGCATCCTTATATCCATCAGGATAATTTTTATATCGGGATGCCGACGGCACAATTCAATAGCTTCGATCCCATTTTTTGCCACTAAAACCCCATTACAAATTTTAGACATTAATATTTCAAGAAATTTTCTTGAATCGGGTTCATCTTCGGCAATTAAAACTTTGAGTTTTTTCATTTGACCTGGTTGCGCTGATGGAATTGTTTCTTTCATTTCTGTACTTTTTTCGAATACCTGATGATAAGGAATCTTAAAAAAGAAGGTGGAACCCTTGCCTTCAGTACTTTCAAGCCAGATTTCCCCTTCCAGCATTTCAACATATGCTTTCGAAATTGTTAAACCTAAACCTGAACCCTCATATGCCCGGTTAAATGAGACATCGGCCTGGATAAACCGTTCAAATATAACCTTTTGCCTTTCAATTGAGATTCCAATTCCCGAATCCTTTACGTAAAATTCAAGCATCTCGTTTTTCAAGGTATAACCCACTTCAATTATGCCGCTGTTACTATATTTAAGGGCATTTTTGATAAGATTCATCAAAACGGCAGAAAATTTTTCCATGTCGGTTTTTATAATAGCATCTTTTCCTGAAAATGTACTTTTAAAAACCAATTCAATATTTTTGTTTTTTGCTTCGGGCATAAAGAACGTCTTCAGGTATTCGAATTGTTCGTTTATGTCAGTTTCAGTAATATTCACGTTCATTTGACCTGCTTCTATTTTGGCGACGTCTACTATATCATTAATTGTATTTAACATTCGCAGGCCACTTTTTTCAATAATCATTATATAATTTAACCTCTCTTCGGGCGGCAGGGACTGGCCTTTTAAAAGTTCGGCAAAACCCAGAATGCCATTCATTGGTGTGCGGATTTCATGGCTCATATTTGCAAGGAATGCCATCTTTAAGCGGTCGCTTTCTTCGGCTTTATCCTTGGCAGCCTTTAATTCCTCCATTACATTTTTGCTTGTGGTTATGTCGTGTCCCATGCCTACCAGTCCGGTAGTTTTCCCATTTTCGTCAAACAGCGGAAGTTTTGATTTAAGAATCCACGATTTCTCTCCCTTATGGTTAAAAGAACATTCTTCTCTGTTTATAATAGATTTTCCTGTTTGCAAAACATAAAGATCTTCTTCGTAACCCTTTTGGCCGATCTCGCCAGGATACAGTTCAATATCAGTTTTACCTATTATTTCCCTCTCGGTTTTAACGCCAACAGTTTTCAAATCGGCCGGATTGGCAATTATTTTACGTCCTGCAGCATCTTTTACATAAATCGAATCGGGAAGGTTATCAATGAGCGTGCGCAACCTGATTTGTTCCGATTTCAAAGCATCTTCTGCCCGTTTGCGCTCGGTAATATCGGCTATCGAAGTAATAAAAAACTGAGGATTGCCATTTTCATCCCTTTGCAGGGTTGTGCTGATATCGACCCAAACTATATTTCCGTTTTTGTGAACATAGCGTTTCTCCCAATGGGCAGAACTTCTTTTACCCTTAAAAATAGATTTGGTATTCTTTTCACTTTCATTTATGTCATCTGGGTATGTAAATTCTTTCCAATGCCTGAGGTTAAGCTCTTTTTCTGAATAGCCGATTATCTGCGAGAATGCTTTGTTAACATGAAGATAGCCGTTAACATTTGTAATTGAAATGCCTACCGATGAATTGTTAAATATATTCTTAAATTTCTGTTCACTTTCTGAAATAATTTTTTCTGTTTTCTTGTGTTCCGATATGTCGGGTATTACACCTCTTGTCCCTACAATTTTCCTGTCTTCATTGAGGGTATAATAACCTGAAAGAGAAGTATCATTAGGTTCAGCTTGCAAATTAATTGCTTCCCCTGCAATTGTTTTGGAAACAACTATTTCGTTGTTTTGTAATTTAAGTTCAATCTGACAGGCTTCAAGTTCATGAATAAGTTTATGGATTTCCTTTTCTGAAAGATCTGAAAATTTTTTTACCAGTTTTTGCACTGAATGTGTATCCGTTTCATGTCGAAAAAGACTTTCGTTAGAATGGTTTGCATTTTTCATTCGTATTCGATTAGGTTAGTGTATTTATTCATTCGTTTTAAAGGTGGATACAAATTTAGTTAAATTACCGATTTCTCCTTCACATATAACCTATCGTTCTTGGTTTAAAATTTAGAAATGAACCTGGTCACGGAGATTGGAAACGGAAAGTTTTTAACCAATATTTTTATACTTATCGATTTTTAAAGTATTTTAAACCGCTCATTTTTTCTTTTAAAACTAAACCTGTAAAAATGGAAAAAAACAATTCACGACGTCAATTTCTGAAAAAAACAATGGCCGGTTCTGCGGTTTTAATGGCTGGAGGAATCCTTCCGGGCTTTAGCGCCGAAAGTTACCGTAGAATTATCGGTTCAAACGAAAAAATCCGCGCCTCGGTAATGGGTGTAAACTCGCGGGGAAACGCTCTGGCTCAAAATTTTGCCTATCAAACCGAATGCGATGTAATCCATATTTGCGATGTTGATAGCCGCGCTATCGAAAAATGCGTTGCAGATGTTTTGAAAATTCAGGATAAAAAACCTGAAGGGTTGGTGGATTTTCGCAAGTCGCTTGAAAGTAAGGATGTCGATGTTCTGGTAATTGCATCACCCGACCATTGGCATGCGCCGGCTGCCTTGCTTGCGCTTCAGGCAGGCAAGCATGTTTATCTCGAAAAACCGTGCAGCCACAATCCGGCCGAAGGGGAAATGCTGGTTAAAGCGGCAGCCCGCTATAAAAAATCGGTTCAAATGGGCAACCAGCGGCGCTCCTGGCCAAATGTTATCCGGGCAATCGACGATGTTAAAAGCGGAATAATTGGACGGCCTTATTTTGGAAAGGGCTGGTACACCAATAACCGCCAGTCTATTGGTGTTGGCAAAGAGGTACCCGTGCCCGGATGGCTTAATTGGGAATTATGGCAGGGGCCGGCTCCACGGAAGGCATACAAAGACAATATCGTGCATTACAACTGGCATTGGTTCTGGCATTGGGGAACCGGCGAAGCCCTAAATAACGGCACGCACATGATCGATCTTTTGCGTTGGGGGCTCGGTGTTGATTACCCGGTAAAAGTAAGTTCAAACGGAGGCAGGTTTCATTATAACGACGATTGGGAAACACCCGATACACAGGTAATTAATCTCGATTTCAGGGAAAATGTTTCGATGAGCTGGGAAGGCCGGAGCTGCAATGGGCGCTTTATTGAGGGAAGTTCGGTTGGGGTTGAATTTTACGGCGAAACAGGTTCCCTTGTTATTTCCAGTGGAAATAGTTACAAGGTTTTCGATTTGAAAAACAACCTGCTGAAAGAGGTAAAAGATACAAAAGAGATTGATCCGCGCGATGCCGCCAACCCGTCCGGATTTTTGGATGCACTTCACATCAGAAACCTTTTCAATAATATCCTGAAAGGGGAGGAACTCAAATCGGACATCGACTCGGGCCACAAAAGTACCTTGCTTGTACAGCTTGGGAATATTGCACAACGGGTTGGCCATTCACTTCAAATCAATCCTGAAGACGGACATATTTTAAGCGATAAGGAAGCACAAAAACTTTGGTCGCGTAAATATGAAAAAGGGTGGGAAATGAAACTGTAAACAATATGGAATCGCGTAGAAATTTTGTAAAAACAACCGGTAAAGGAATAGCCTTAACTGCCGTAGTACCCGGAATAATCTCAAACTCATTCGTAAATTCCCCTGAAAAACAGATCCGGATTGGTATTATCGGGGCCGAAAACTCGCATACCATTGGATTTGGGAAACTTTTTAATATCGATAAAAAATTTCCAGGAGTTGAAGTTAAATATGTATGGGGCGAAACCGATGAATTTGCGAAAGCTGCCATGGAAAAGGGGGCTATTCCCAACCAGGTTAAAGACCCGCTCGAAATGATGGGTAAAATCGATGCCTTGATTGTCGATCACCGCCATGCAAAGTACCACCTCGAAGCGGCTGCCCCATTTGTTAAAGCTGGTATCCCGGCATTTATCGATAAACCGTTCTGTTACCGTGCTTCCGAAGGGAAACAATTCCTTCAGACAGCTAAGGAGACGGGCACACCTGTTACCTCGTACAGTTCAATATCGCATAGCACTGCAACCTTCGATATTATTGAACAATTAAAATCGACTGGAAAAATAACCCAGGTGGTTCTTACCGGAAATGTAGATCTGGATTCGGTGTACGGGGGGATTTTCTTTTATGGCGTGCATATAGTTGAACCATTGATGTACATGTTTGGCGAAGATATACGTGAAGTCAGGATAACTCGAAATGGCAAGACCGGAAATGCCAGCCTGAGGTTTTCGTCGGGTTTGTTTGCCACTTTAATTTTTAAGGAAAAAGCGTATGGCTGGGAAACGTATGTTGAAAGCGGCAACAAATGGATGGAGTTAAAATCGCGTATCGAAGAAACCAATCCGGCAAAAAATTATGTTGATATGGTTGAAATGTTCCGTACAGGCATAGAACCGCGGGACCATCAGAGTATTCTTAACGGCATTAGTGTGCTCGAAGCGCTCGAAAAATCGGCCGAAACCGAAAAATGGGTTGAAGTGGAATTCCTTAAATTGTAAAATGCTGGAAGTTGGGAGCAAGAAGCGCGAAGTTAGAAGTGGGAAGTGGGAAATTAGTTGGCAGTTAACAGGAGTCGCGGATTCCGATCCGCGATTATAAGAATGAAAATACGCGATTTGTCGCGTTTAAATAAAAATAGGATGGATTTTGCAGGGGCTGACTAAAAAGTTCTTTTAAAAGTCATTCTGAGCGTAGTCGAAGAATGTATAACCTTGAATTACAGATGTTACGGCTTCGCTCAACATAACAAGAAACCGGGGAAGTTTACTTTTTGGTCAGCCCCCACACACATACAAATAAAATCATGAAAAAACAAAAATTAGCAATAAGCAAAGCGATTTTTTTTATATGGATTGTAATTTTTATTTTCGGAATCAATGGAATAAATGCACAGACAGTGGTTGAAGGAATACATTATAAAACAGGAAAACCTGTTCAGGTTAAAATAGCTGATGGAAAAATCCAATCGGTAAAAAACATCAAAAAGTTTTCAGGCCAAAACAATAAACTGATAATCGCTCCCGGTTTTATCGATAACCAGGTAAATGGCTTTGCGGGCGTTTCATTTGCTTTTGGCGAAAGCGATTTAACTGAAGAAGGCATTCAAAAGGCAACAGAGGAGCTTTGGAAAAAAGGCGTTACCACTTATTTACCCACCCTTACCACAAACAGCCGGCAGGTTTTGGTGCGTAATTTTTCAATCCTTTCGAAAGCTACCGGAAATGAAAAATTAAAGGGTTCAATACCAGGTTTTCATCTCGAAGGCCCCTATATCAATCCCGAAGACGGCTACCGGGGCGCACATCCTAAACAATTTGTAAGGTTACCCGATTGGGGTGAGTTTATGGAAATGTATTTGGCTTCGGGACAAAAAATTTTACAGGTAACTATTGCCCCGGAAGTTGAAGGCGCCCAGGATTTTATTAAAAAATGCATGGAAAAAGGAATTGTTGTTGCGGTTGGCCACCACAATGCCAATAAAGAGCAACTCGATTTGGCGGTTAAAAACGGCGCCCGAATTTCGACCCACCTCGGAAACGGTTGCGCCAACATGATTAACAGGCACTTTAACCCGTTCTGGCCCCAGCTTGCAAACGACAACCTGATGATTAGCATAATTTGCGATGGGTTTCATTTGTTGCCCGAAGAGATTAAGGTTTTTTACCAGGTGAAAGGAGTTGAGAAAACCATCATTACCTCCGATGTAACCAGCTATGCAGCGCTTCCTCCCGGTCAGTACAAAACGCAAACCGGCGAAACCATTGAGCTTACAGAGGAAGGTAAGTTATGGTACCCGGCGCAAAATGTACTTTATGGCTCGGCAGCACCCATTACCAATGGAATCGGACATGTCCAGAAAGTTACCGGTTGTTCGCTTGCCGATGCAATTCAAATGGCAAGTACAAACCCGGCGAAACTTTATAATCTGAATGACAGGGGAACGCTTGAAGTTGGAAAACGGGCCGATTTGGTGGTTTTCAGTATGGAGGACTTTGAAGTAAGGGTTCATAAGACTTTTGTGAAGGGGGAAATGGTATATGAATCTAGTGCGAAATAACAAAAGTCAAAAGACAAATAAATCTCAAAATTTCAATAATTTAGAGTTCAAACACAAAAAATCAAATTTTCAAAAAATTATGCAGGAAAATCAGCAAAAACCAATTTATGATTTGGAGGAAAGAACATTTCAGTTTGCAAAAAAGGTAAGACTGTGGATGAAAAACATTCCTAAAACTGCTGAAAATATTGATGATTTAAAACAATTAATTAAAGCGTCAGGTTCGGTTGGCGCTAATTACATTGAGGCAAATGAGGCATTAAGCAAAAAAGATTTTGCCATGCGGATAAGAATCTCACGCAAGGAAGCAAAAGAAAGCGCCTACTGGATACGTTTAATTCTTGAAACTAACGACAATCTGCCTGATTCCGAAACCGGAAAAAACCTGTTTCAGGAAGCTACTGAAATCAAAAAAATCCTTTCATCAATTGAACTAAAGTCTAAGTAGATTTGGCTTCTTTGCTTCTTTTCTGAATTTTAAATTTTTAATTTATTCGTGATTTTCTTATTTGTTTTTGGATTTTGGAGTTTATTTGATTTTTGTAGCTTTCCTGTTTGAATTTTTATTTTTGATAATGTAATTTATTTGATTTTTGTTTTTTGCAATTTGTGATTTAATTAAACGTCATGACTAAATCAATTTACAAGAAAGTTTTACTCGCCCTTGCAGCCGTTGGCCCGGGGCTGTTTTTAATCGGGTACAACATCGGTACCGGCAGTATTACAACCATGGCAAAATCGGGCGCAGAGTACGGTATGTCGCTTTTTTGGGCATTGGTATTGTCGTGCGTATTTACTTTTATTCTTTTGGTAGCCTACGGGAAATTAACCCTGGTTACAGGCAAAACCGCCCTTTTCAATATTAAATCGGAGTTTAAACCGGGCTGGGTTCTGGCTTTGTACATCCTCATTGCCATGGTTATTGGCGAATTGCTCGCTTTAATAGGCGTAATGGGTATAGTGGCCGATTTGCTCCAGGAAGGAATAAAAATCCTGACAGCCGGTACCACTGTCGATACCTTCTGGATTATCCTCGTTGTTGCTGTTTTAATGTATGTGCTTCTGTGGTTTGGAGGGTACAAACAATTCGAAAAAGTGCTTACTGTTTTTGTAATCCTGATGGGATTGAGCTTTGTAGTTGTGTTTTTTATGATAAAACCCGATTTCACTGAAATTGTAAAAGGCATGGTTCCGACAATCCCCGACAAGCCCGGCGCACTTGGGTTAATAGCTGCAATGGCCGGAACGACCTGTTCTGCTGCGGTTTTTATAATGCGAAGTGTGGTTGTATCAGAAAAAGGCTGGGGAATAAACGATTTGAAAACCGAAAAAACAGATGCCTTTGTTTCGGCATTTATGATGCTTTTTTTGAGCGGGATAATTATGGCAGTGTCAGCAGGTACCTTGCATGTAATGGGTTTGAAACTCGAAAACACGGTTGAAATGATATCATTGTTTGAGCCGCTCGGCGGGAAGCTCGCTGCGCTCATTTTAATTGTGGGAATTACCGGCGCCGGACTCTCAACCATATTCCCGATTGTTCTGATTGCCCCGTGGCTAATATCGGATTATACTGGAAAACCGCGCGATTTGCGCTCACCTTTGTTTCGCTGGTTAACGCTTGCCGGGTTATTGTTTGCGTTCGGCTCGGTTTTTCTTGAACAGCGCCCGCCAGCGCTGATGATTTTTTCGCAGGCTTTCCAGGCGTGTATTTTACCCGCAGTGGCCATTCCTGTTTTAATATTGCTGAACCGGAAAAATTTAATGAATACATACATTGCAGGCTGGAGAATGAATGTTGGTTTGATAGCCGTAATTTTATTTTCATTTCTAACGACTTATTATGCAATAGTGGAGTTGTTTTAAAAAGTTTGAAAACAACTTCTTTGCTTACGAATTATAATTAAACTAAACTTCTATGCAAGGCAAATTGATTTTTATTCTGCTGCTGATGTTTTCGACAATAATTTCTGCACAAGAAAGTAAAGGGAGATTTTTTGTTGAAACCGGAGTGAAAATTTCAGGTGGAAGTAATTATCTTAATTTTGCCGGGAAAACAGGGTTTTCTTATAATCACATAAAAGGTTATTACAAGTTTTTACAACCTGCTGATATCCATAGTTATTCATATAAAGGATCTTCATGGTCAGTAGCACCGAGAGTTGGTTATTATTTAACGAAAAGAGCCAGCATTGGCATCGATTGTCAATATTTTTATTCAAACTTTGAATACGAATTTGAAAATTACAGGATTTCAGCCGGAGGTATTTTTGCCCGATATTTGTTTCTTGATAAAAAAATTACACCTTTTTTTGAAATTAAATCCGGATTAGGTAGGTCGAAGGGTGTCGAAGAATATGTTTCATCGGGGGGTGGATCGTATATGAAAAACGAGTATCAGAATCTTTTTTATTTTGGAATGTTGGGAGGTTTTGCTTTTAAATTGAATGATAAATTTGGTGTGAACATTTCGGTACTTGCGCAAAATACAATAGAGAAATTTAGTGATAAAAGTAATTTTGGTACTCCTGTATTTAAAATCTCAAATTGGGAAGTAGGGCCATTATTATCGTTAAATTATGTGTTTGGAAGAATAAAAGATTAAATAAATAAACATGGAAATAATCATTTCAGCAACAAAACTGGAAATGGGCAAACAAGCAGCCCAAAAAGGGGCCGGAATCATCAGAAAAGCCATTGACGAAAGGGGAGCTGCTAACATTATTGTTGCCACAGGTGCTTCGCAGTTCGAAATGCTTTCAGTGTTGGTAAAAGAAAATATCGACTGGGGCGTGGTTACCGGTTTTCATCTCGACGAGTACATTGGGATTGATGAAACACACCCTGCATCTTTCAGGAAGTACCTGAAGGAAAGGTTTGTTTCGCTGGTACCGCTGAGAGAGTTTCATTTTGTTAACGGAAATGGCGCTGAAAAAGAGTGTAAACGTTTGAGTGAAATTATCGCAAGGCATCCGGTTGATGTGGCTTTTGTGGGAATAGGCGAAAACGGTCACCTTGCCTTTAACGATCCGCCTGCCGATTTTGATACGGAGGAGCCGTATATAGTGGTAAACCTTGACGAAGCTTGTCGCCGGCAGCAGTTGGGAGAAGGCTGGTTCCCTGCTTTCAACGATGTGCCAAAACAGGCAATCAGCATGTCGATACGCCAGATAATGAAATCGAAACATATTATTTGTTCCGTCCCCGACGATCGAAAAGCCGTAGCGGTGAAGAATACCCTGAAAAGTGAGGTTAGCCCACTTATTCCGGCGTCAATTCTTCAAAATCATCCGAATGTGTTTTTGTTTCTGGACAAAAAATCGGCTTCATTGGTTTAAACCGGCAGCGTTCCAGCCAACGGAAAGCCGGGAAGTAAGGTATTTACTTTTTAGGGGATAAAATCCTCCACACCCGGGTGCCGGACTTTCAAAGTCCGGCAACTTAACATGGATTTGCAGTTTAATTTATCAAAGTCAAAAATCTCTGACTTTGGATCCCGAAAGCTTTCGGGACAAAGTCCCGGCATTTTTAAACCCCTTTAACTTATCTTTAAATCATGTCGTATACCTTTTATAAAGGGCTGAAAGTTGGTAAATTGCATTAATTTTGGTTCGCTTTACCAAAAAATAAAAATTAATACAAGAGATATGAATATTAGCGCATTGCAAAAAGAAAGGGCCAAATACCAGCCAAAACTCCCAAAATCGTTGGTAGGGGCCGTTAAACTGGTGGTTGGGGAAAAAACCGAATCGGTTGCCGACCAAAAAGAGATTGCCGAATTATTTCCAAATACATACGGAATGCCCCTGATTTCGTTTGAAGCCGGAGAAGTTGGAAAAAACAGGCCGGCAATTAACGTGGGAGTTATCCTTTCGGGCGGACAGGCGCCAGGCGGCCACAACGTAATTTCGGGCATTTTCGACGGGATAAAAAAAATAAACCCCGACAGCCGTTTGTTTGGTTTTCTGGGCGGCCCCGGTGGTTTGGTCGATCACAAATACATTGAACTAAGCGCTGAAATTATTGATGAATACCGCAATACAGGCGGTTTCGACATTATTGGTTCCGGCCGCACAAAACTGGAAGAAGAAAAACAATTTGACAAAGGCCTGGCGATTTCAAAAGACCTTGGGTTAAATGCGCTGGTGGTTATTGGCGGCGACGATTCGAATACAAATGCCTGTGTTTTAGCCGAATATTACGCTAAAATAAATGCAGGTGTACAGGTTATCGGTTGCCCGAAAACCATTGATGGCGACCTGAAAAACTCCATGATTGAAACCTCTTTTGGGTTCGATACCGCCACAAAAGTGTATTCTGAACTGATTGGCAATATCCAGCGCGATGCCAATTCGGCAAAAAAATACTGGCACTTTATAAAATTAATGGGGCGTTCGGCTTCGCATATCGGTTTGGAATGCGCCTTAAAAACACAGCCAAATATCACGTTAGTTTCTGAAGAAGTGGCTGATAAAAAACAAACCCTGGGCGATGTTGTCGATTACATGGCAGGAATTATTGCACAACGCGCACAAAACGGCGATAACTTTGGAGTTGCTTTGATTCCGGAAGGTTTGGTTGAATTTATCCCTGAAATGAAGACGCTTATTTCAGAATTGAATGACTTACTGGCTGAAGGTTCATTAAAAGAAAAGGAGTTTAAACATCTGCGGAAAAGCCACCGTTTGGCGTGGGTAGCCGAACATATTTCGCCTGAATCGGCAAAAGTGTTTAAGTCGCTGCCCCAGGGAATTGCCACCCAGTTGACATTGGATCGCGATCCGCATGGAAACGTGCAGGTTTCGTTAATTGAAACTGAAAAATTATTGGGCGAAATGGTAAAGGAAAAACTGGAAAAAATGAAGGAGGCTGGCAAATATGTTGGAAAATTTGGCGCCCAGTACCATTTTTTTGGCTACGAAGGACGTTGCGCGGCGCCTTCGAATTTCGATGCCGATTATTGTTATTCGCTGGGTTTCACAGCTTCTGTATTAATTTCAGAAGGCAAAACAGGTTATATGGCTTCGGTACGGAATTTAACTGCGCCGGCTGAAGATTGGATTGCCGGCGGGGTACCGATTACCATGATGATGAACATAGAAAAACGCCACGGCCACATGAAACCGGTAATCCAAAAAGCTTTGGTTGAATTAGATGGCGCTCCGTACAAATACTTTATTACAAAGCGTGGCGAATGGGCATACAGCATGCATTTTGTTTACCCGGGACCAATCCAGTATTTTGGCCCGACAGAAGTTTGCGACCAGACTACCGAAACGTTAAAACTGGAACAGGTGTAGTTTAGCACAATAAATTAGTTTTCAACGGGTTCTATTAGATGAGTGAAAAATAGTTTAATTTTGTAAAGTAATTTTGGGTTTAAAAATTGAAAAAATAAGTAAAATGAGAAAGTTAATTGTTTTGGTTTTGGGAATTGTGTTGTTTGTTGCATGTCACAATTACAAAAAAGATGCACAAAACCTGATGCTGGTTAAAGACAGCCTTGAGCAGGTTACCGCATTCAGGGATTCAACAATCGCTTCATTTCTAAGCGATTTTAGCCAAATCCAGGCTAATCTCGACTCAATTAAACAGTTGGAAAAAATAGTATCGGTCAAGTCAGCAGGTAACCGCGAGTTAAATGCCAATCAGAAAAAAATGATCATTGAAGATATCGCGACAATTCACCAGTTATTACAAAAAAACAGGGCTTTAACCGCTTCTTTGCAAAGTAAACTCAAAAATGCCAACCTTAAAATTTCCGATCTCGAAGCTACGATTTCGGGCCTTGAACTGTTGGTCAGCAACCTGGAAGCACAGGCAAACGAGCAGGGCATTACCATCGATGAACTTACAGCACAGGTAAGAAAACTGAATGTCGATATTTCGCAATTGAACCAGAAAATACAGGTTGTGGAAGCTGAAAGCCAGCAAAAAACGGAAACCATTGAAACTCAAACAGTAGCATTAAACAAAGCCTATTATGCATTTGGAACATTGAAAGAGCTGAAGGACAACGGTATTATTGAAAAGAGCGGTGGTGTAATCGGAATAGGGAAAACCCCTTTGATGAAAAAAGATTTTAACCGCGATTATTTTACCGAAATCGACATCCGTAATTTCAATTATCTCAGGTTAATGGCAAAAAAGGCAAAACTGGTTACAGTACATCCTGCTGATTCGTATCATTTTTCAGGTGAAAAATCGGCCGATACCTTATTTATCGACAATGCAGCCGAATTCTGGAAAGCATCCAAATACCTGGTGGTACTGACAGACTAAATTCAGCAATAAAAATAAATGAAAAGCATCCGGGAAACCGGGTGCTTTTTTTTGCCGGATACTTGATGCTGCCTGCCCGATTGCGTCAGTCTGGAGGGGATGCGGAATACTTGATTCTGGATGCTTGTTCTGGATGCTGCCGAATGCGTCAGTCAGGCGGGGATACTGGATGAATTTTGAGGCTCTGTGGCTCTCCGTGCTTTCTCAGCGAAACTCAGTGTAACAAAATTAAATTTCACTGGGAAGCGCAGAGAAGACACAGAGTTACACTGAGAAACTAATAATCTGGCAAAAATCAGATTTTAAGTAAAGGTTGAATTTAAAATTTTTACTTCTTTTTTAGTGATGTGCAAAATTCCAGAAGCCAGTGACTAAATGCCAGAAGCCAAATGCCAGCCACCGGTAGCAGATTTTCAACTGCCCAAATCAAACAATTCTAAGCATGCGTTTTTTTCAACAGCCAGGCCATGTTGGTTGCAAGCGTACGGATGGTTTGCATTCCTTCGGCGTCATTATAAACATCGCCTTTGTCCCTGCCAAAGGCAAAATTCCAGTACGACGAACCCGGTACAATCATTTGGTTGATAAGGAAGAAGTTGTTAATGGTTTCAAAGGCATGGAGCGCCCCGCCACGTCGCACTGCAATAACCCCGGCCCCGATTTTTTGTTTCAGAAGGTGGTTGTTGGTACGCGCAACATACCCGGCAACATCGATAAGTGTTTTAACTTCGGGCGTTACATCGGCAAAGTAAACCGGCGAGCCAATTATAATTCCGTCGGCTTCAATCATTTTTTCGATGCAAAAATTAATGTGGTCGTTTTTAATATGACATTTGCCGTTTTGAATTTCCTTGCATTTGCCACATGCAGTACAGCCATGAACCGTTTTGTTCCCCAATTGTATAAACTCGGTTTCAATACCTTCGTTCCCGAGAATCATAAACATTTCATTTATAAGAATCGATGTGTTCCCGTTGTGGCGCGGGCTGCCGTTAAATGCTACTACTTTCATTAGAGAATTGAGTTGATTATTGAACAAAATTTTTGAGATATTGCCCTTGTTTAATAATGATCAAAAAGAATCTGATAGTCTGTTTCGAATAATTTCAATTAATTCTTTAACAGGTTCAAAATAGGGATAAATTTTATCCTTATCAAAATCATAGAAATCATCATAATCGCCTTTTTGACGCCATGAAAACAATTGCGAATAAATTTTTCCAAATTCCAAAGGTATAATTCCCGGTTTAACAAAATGTTCTGAAAAGTTTGATTTTACACCATTGTGTGTGGTAGGATTTAAATCATTTTTTAAAAGCAGAGCAGTCACCGCATAATAAGCAGCATAATAAAGTCTGTTGATGCTTGAATTCCATTTTTCTTTTTCTGCCAGAATTTTTGCATTATCTAAGGTATCAATTGCTCTGGCAATCCGGAAAGTTATCAAATCTTTTTTTGAACCTGTCATTTTATTCTGATTCCTTCTTTTTCAATGGTTTCAAACAATGGGGTAACAGAGTGTTTTTTGAGCCATTCATTTTTTGAATAAATCAGTGGAGATATAATTTCGCCAGTTTCAAGTTCTAAATCATAAAAAGAATCCATGATTTTTGTATCAAAATCAAATGACCAAGAGGGGAGGTTTAACAGGATTAATAGATCCCAATCCGAGATTTTTTTGGAATTACCCCTGGCGCGTGAGCCAAATAAAAAAATTTCAGAATCAGGTGCAGTTTTATTAATTGCTTCTACTATTTTACTTAGTATTTTATCACTTTTCGTCATCTTAACAAAGATAATGATTTAACTACTAATATAACGATTCATAAATATATTGACATTTAATTAGAGAATGAGAATTCTTTCCATCTATGGACTACAGGTTCAGCATTAATCTCTTCAATTCCTTTTAAAATTCGCTGTTTCAATTCGTCTTTTGAGGCAACCCGTATTTGTTTTAGAAATGTTCTTGACATTTTGCCAAAAAGAGTTTCGACCAAATTTAGCCACGAACCATGTTTTGGCGTGAAAACATAAACAAATCG
>JBBINB010000040.1:0-34448 GCA_037444065.1 Draconibacterium sp. | reverse complement strand
TGCTTGATTTTTTCCTTTTTAAACTCTGTACTAAACTGACGAACTTTTCTAATTTTACATCCCATAATAAGACAAATTTAAAAAGTTATCAACTAAACTTTTTGTCACCTTATTTCATGGGAAGACATTCTTACTTGATGGAATAACAGATTATGCCCGCCTGACCTGCCTGACAAGGAATAATAAATAAGGAATAACAAATAAGGAAGTTGAAATCTGCCTTTAATTCCATACAAAAAAGTATTTATTATTTACTATTTTTGCAGCCTTTAAAAACATATTATCAATACAAAATGGCCGATATTCCACGCAAATTAATTGTACCCAAAAACATCACCGATGCCTTGCGCACCGTAAAATACCCGGGCAGCGATGAAGATATTGTCGCCCTCGAAATGCCCCAGGAGATACGAATTGCAGGACAGCGCGTAACTTTCTCTCTTGTATTTCAGAAAAGTAACGACCCGCATATTGAGGCCCTGGTTTTAGCCTGTGAGCAGGCCATAAAAAAATATATTGGCGAAGAGGTTGAAATCGAAGACAATATTGCCGTTAAGTTCCTTCACGACATGGAACGCCCGGTATTGCCCGGCGTTAAAAATATTATTGCCGTTGCTTCGGGAAAAGGAGGAGTTGGTAAGTCAACAGTTGCCGTGAACCTGGCTGTTGCACTGGCAAATTCGGGGAAAAAGGTAGGCCTGCTCGACGCTGATATTTTTGGCCCTTCGATACCCAAAATGTTTGGGGTTGAAGGCGATCGCCCATCGGGAGTGAAAATCGAAAACCGCGAACTGATAAACCCGCTGGAAAAGTTTGGTGTGAAATTTCTGTCGGTAGGATTTTTTGTTGATACCGAAAGCGCCATCATCTGGCGGGGGCCAATGGCATCGAACGCCCTTAAACAACTCATCTCGGAAGGAAACTGGGGAGAACTGGATTACCTGTTAATCGATCTGCCGCCTGGCACCAGCGATATTCACCTAACCCTTGTGCAATCGGTGCCGGTTACCGGGGCTGTAATTGTTACCACCCCGCAGGATGTTGCACTTGCCGATGTGATAAGGGGTGCAAGCATGTTCCAGAGCAAATCAATCGATGTGCCCGTGCTGGGACTGATTGAAAATATGGCATGGTTTACCCCGGCCGAACTGCCCGAAAACAAATACTATATTTTTGGCAAGGATGGCGGTAAAAACCTCTCCGAAAAACTGGGGATACCCTTCCTGGGGCAAATACCCATTGTGCAGGGCATCCGCGAGGGGGGCGACAATGGACAACCGGTTGCCACCAATAGCGCTTCGCCTACCGGGGCTGCGTTCCAGGTAGCTGCCAACAGCCTGGCGCACCGGGTACACATCCGGAATATTCAAATGGCGCCAACCAAAAAAGTTAAGATTACAAGGAAGTAAGTAAAAAGCCTAGTAAATCACCCGAAGTGAGACTTTCGCTGAAATAAGGATGCCATCTTTCCGGAAAGATGGCATCCTTATTTGTGGCTAAAACCATATTCTCCCTTTTGGTCGAAATGCCAAAAACAATTCAAAATGCAGTTCATTTTTTCTTATTTTTGTGCCTTTTGTAAATCGCACTGAATCGGGAAAAACAAACAATATTCTGGTGAATATTGAGTTTATTCTTAGAGTTAATAAAACATCTGCTTGAAGAGAATATTTTTACATACCACCCTGTTTATTTTTTTAGTCTTGATTTTTTCAGGATGTTCAACCCAAAAAAACACCCGTGCTTCGCGTGCATTTCACAATTTAAACTCGCGGTACAATGTTTATTTTAACGCCAATGAAAGTGTAAAAAAGGGTGTTCTAGATATTGAAGATCGCATCGACGACGATTTTACAAGGGTCCTGCCCATTTACAAATCGAGTTCCCCTTCGGCTGGCGAACTGGTAAAATCTGAAATGAACACCGCCATTATTAAATGCTCGAAACTGATTGAAATTCATTCGATTACAAAGAAACCAAAACGTAAACGAAACCGTACCCGGCGCTACCAGGAATTTGCAAGCCAGGAAGAATTCAACAAATGGGTCGACGACAGTTACCTGCTTATGGGGAAAGCCTATTTCTACCAACATAATTTTTTTAGCGCAATCGACAATTTTGGGTATGTAATACGAAAATACCCCGATGAGGAAACAAAATACGAAGCTCAAATCTGGCTAATCCGCAGTTTTTCTGAGTTGGAAAGATTTACCGAAGCATCGGAGGTAATACAGACTGTTCAAAACGACGATGATTTTCCAAAAAAACTCGAAAAAGAGTTGGCTGTTGCAACCGCCGATTATTACATGAAACAGAAGGAGTACGATGAAGCGATCAGGTTTCTCGACATTGCCATTAAAAAAACCTTTCTAAAGAAAAACAAAGCGCGGTTAAAATACATAGAGGCACAACTTTACCAGGAACTCGGAAGACAGGCCGAAGCAGCCAGTGCTTTCCGGGAAGTTACAAAAATGAACCCCGACTATAAAATGGCGTTCAATGCAAAAATAAACTCGGCAGGATTGTTTTCAGGACAGGGCAACACGGCCGAAATGAAAAAAGGGCTGAACAAAATGCTGCGCGATAAGAAAAATTTCGATTTCCGCGATCAGATTTATTTTGCCCTCGGAAATATTTATTTTAAAGAAGGGAATCGCAGTGTTGCAATAGAAAATTATGCGAATTCGGTGAAAACCAGTTTCCAGAACCAATTTCAGCGTGCGCTTTCGTCAATAACGCTTGCCGAAATTTATTTCGAAGACCTGGAATACAGAAAAGCCCAGTCGTATTACGACAGCGCCATGATTATTATCGACGATACCTACCCCAACTACAACAAGGTGTCCGGAATTTATAAGTCGCTTACAAATTTGGTTGAAAACCTGGTTACCGTGGAGAGGGAAGACAGTTTGCAAAGAATTGCCCAAATGCCCCTTGGTGAGAGGGAAGCGCTGATTGCCCGTTTAATGAAGGATGAACAGGAAAGGCAGAGAAACGCTGAAAACCTCGCCATGCAGGGAATGGGCGACGAAAGCTACCGGTATTCAAACCGCTCGCGTATGGGTATGGGAAATCAGCAAAGCGGCGCCGGATGGTATTTCTATAATCCGCAAACGGTCTCATACGGAAGGGTAACTTTCCAGCAAATCTGGGGGAAGCGCAAACTCGAAGATAACTGGAACCGGGCGAACAAAAGCATTTCAACCGAAATTTCGGAAGAAGAAATGCAGGCCGACTCGTCAAAAATGGTTGTAAGGGAAGCAGACCCTTTGAAAAAAGAGTTTTACACCCAGGATTTGCCGCTCACCGATTCGCTAATGGCAATTTCGCATAACAAGATACGCGACGCCCTGTTTAATGCAGGTAAGATATTTAAAACCGACTTCACAAATTATACCCGTTCAGCCGAATCATTCGAGGATTTAAATAACCGTTATCCCGAAAACATTTATTTGCTTTCGGCCATGTTCGAATTGTACGATTTGTACGAATTAATGGGCGACAAACAGAAATCGGATTATTACCGGAATTTAATTATATCGCAGTTTCCTACAAGCAATTACGCACAATACCTTATCAACCCGAATTTCTTTATTGAAATGCAGGCCCGTATCGACAGTCTGAACCGCCTCTACCAGGAAACCTTCAGGAGTTATAAAACCGGGAATTACCGCAATGTTATATTGCAGACCGCACAAATGAAAAAAATGGGGCCCGACAGCGTTCTTATCACAAAAATCGATTTTATGGAAGCTGTGGCCAACGGGACCCAATCTGGAATTCAGAACCTCGAAAGCCAGCTTCAAAAATACATTACCGTTTACCCCGATAAGGAACCTACGCCTTTGGCAAAAGAAATCCTCACCCTTATCAGGGATAGCTCGCTGAACGATTACCAGAAACTGATTGATTTGGGCTACATCAACGAAGAAATTAAAAACGATGAAATGCTTGCCCAAAACCAGTCAACCGACGATGAATTCGGGGGAAAATTCTCGTACGAAGAAGATTTGCTCCATTACTTTGCGATTGCTTATCCGCGCGAAGCAAAAGTGGACATTAACCGCTTGAATTTCGACCTGGCCAATTACAACATCGACCATTATACCAAAGTTGATTTTGATATTGAAACTGAAAATTTAGACGATAAACTCGCTTTTGTTGTTGTACGATCGCTCGAAAACAAGGAAACGGCGCTTATCTATCATGGCGCAATTATCAGGCGGGCCAGCGCTTTCAGGGCGCTCAGGGATATCGACTTTTTCAATTTCGTTGTTTCATCGACCAATTACCGGGCCGTGATGAATGAAAAATCGATTGCCGACTACCTTAAATTCTTCGTAAAAAACTACAGCCGTTACATTCGTTCAAACTTCAGCGACGGGGAACTTGAAATTTCTCCTGAAGATTTGATGGCCCGGGCCAGAGAGGAAGACAACATTTTAAAGGAAAAAGGCCAGTTTGTAGTGGTAAGCACCGGGGCCGAGAAACTTTTCAATACCAGGGTCGACACGCTGCAGAACTTCGTAATTGCCATAAAGGATAAAAAACTTTCCACACGGCAATTGCTCACCGATTTTGCCCAATATAACAAAAACGAGTTCAGGTTGTGGAACCTGGCCTTGCAGTTAAAACAGGTTGGCGAATACCAGTTGCTTGTTGTTAACGGCATCCCGACACTCAACGAGTCGATGTCGTATTTCAGAAAAGTGGTGGTTACCCGCAGTTTATTTGCCCCACTGGGGCAGGCTGTTTATCGCAACTTCCTGATTACAAACGAAAATCTTCAAAAAATGATGGATCAAAACAATGTCGATGAATACATTGAATTCTTCCGTACCAATTATATACAACGCAGTCCTTCAACATCGGTAACAACTCCGGCAACAACTGCAAATCAGGCTACCGGTAACCAGGGCGCTGAAGCTGCTGAAGCATTACCAAAGTTGTACACAGGTCCTTATAACGAAAACATATCCGGGAGCCAGTATTTTGTTTTTGTAATCCCGGCGCTCAATATCGATCAGCCAGCGTTTATCAGCGGAATAGAACAGTTTAACCTTGCAAGCTATGCCAACCTGAATTTAAAGGTTGAAGTGCTGCCCCTCGATGATATCAGGCAGATTGTCCGGATTAAAGGCCTGCCAGATAAAGAAACAGCCTCGCTGTATTTTACAAAAGTGGTAAATAACCGCGATTTGTATGTTCCGCTCCGCCAGGGCAATTACCGCAACTTTTTGATTACCGAACCCAACTTCGGGGTATTTCTGAAAGAGAAGAACATTATCGATTATATGGATTTCTATAAACGCTTTTATTTGGGACAGTAGGAAGGAGGTTCCGGGTTCCAATTAGTTGCATTATTTTGTTAACGCAGGACAATCCGGAATATTCAGACAAGCTGGTTGATACCAGGGCCAAGATTGTCCTACGAAAGTTAAAACTTCTTCTGAAAAGTGGAATCATATGAGTAATCCATTACAAACTTTACTACCCCGCTGTACTCTTCAATACCCGCTTTTATTTTATTTGTTTTAAGGTAGAAGTCGTTTACTTTCGTGGCTGCCTCGTCCATTTTTTCGTTTCTGAGGCTTTTCCAGTGTTTTCTTATCTTTTCCAAATCGTCTTTCACTTTTCTGTCTAATTGGGCAATAATCCCGTCGTACTCTTCGAGTTGGTAACCCTGGTACAAAAAGTACTGCAGAACATGGAGGTTTGCCGAATACTGGAGCTGTTTCGATTTACTTTTTGTACAAACCAGCCATGCATAAAAATTAGCTTCGGCCTCGTTTGTAATTCCAAACTGGTGGGCTTTTTCGTGGGCCAGGATAAATGGGTACTCAACCGGCAGGATGTAACTGTTTACATGGATTTCGTTAAAAAACGGACCATAATAACCTGAAATGCCCGCCTGCGCAAAAAAACGGCTTATCGTAATTTCTTTTGCCCTGCGTTTCCCCGACGGATATTTAATTTTAAGGGTTGGCGCAAGCGCTTTGTACGATTTTTCGATGTTTTTACCGACTTCCTTTTTATCCCAGTTGTCGTACGAACACCACGATTTGTTGGTGCTAAGGACCAGTTTTTTAAATTGGGCAACAAACTCTTTTGTATTGGGTTTGTGGACCGCCAAATTAAGCCGGCTGTTCAGGTTCTCGCGAAAATAGTTGAACCCCCAGAGAAAATAGAACAGGATATACGCTGCCGCAAGAACATTTAAAACAATTTTTCCGGTTTTCAACCACGAAATTTTTCTGATTATTGCCAGTATGATTAAAAACAGCAAAGCCACTGCCAGCGATAAATAAAAAAAATCATCAATTGAAAAAGGGGTGAGATTACTGAGCGGGGAAAGTATTTTTGCAATAAGAACATATAAACCCATCGAATACATTTTCTCCGTAACTTCAGGAAACCTGTATGCCAGTTGCGTCAACCCGAAAGTAATTACAGCAACAAACGGTAAGATTATCCATTTTTTTGGCCTGTGTTTTCCCATTCCATCAATCCGTTTTAAAACTTTAAAAAGATAAGGGCAAAAGTAAAGCTATTCGGGATATTCATTCAAAAAATGAGACAACTTTTCCAAAGTTTGGAACTTCGGAAAAGTTAAAATACGTAGAGCCTGATTTTCATTCACAATTTTGTAATATTGAACCATTAAACTTTTCGGATGCGTATTTTAATCATTATTCTTCTTTTTGCACCATGTCTTTTTAGTTTTGGGCAATCGCGTCCTACCGAAAACTGGGTCGATTTTGGTGAAAGCCATATAAATAAATGGTTGCAGGTTGCCCCCGGAAAACTGGGGCCCAATGCTTTGCCCGTACCTTTTATGAATTACGGAAAGGTTGACAGTGTTTCTAATTTCGAAACCGGGGTGCATGCCCATTTTATGAAAGGGGATCGGGCTGTTAATTCATACCTCAGTTTTTACTGGGCTGTTGTACCCCAAAAAGTGATTGTTCAATTATGGGGATTTCCGACAGAAACTTTTCAAACCGAAAATTCTGTCCGCGACGAAAGGCAAATCTATTACGACGACACCGGCTGGATAACCCATGCGGGCGATTTATGGATAAGCACAAGCATACAACTGCTTAAAGAAAAAAAATACAGGCCGGGAATTGTAATAAATTATTCAGGTAAAACCACCACCGGTAAATCTATCCAGGGCCGTTACACCGATGCGCCTGCCAATTTTTATTATGCAGCATTTGGCAAATCGCTATTCCCGGAATTTGGATTTTTTGACGAAGTGCGTTTCGGGATGATGTTTGGGTTTTATGTCTGGCAAACAAACAAAGTTGAACTGGCACAGGATGAAGGCCCCCTTTATGGTATCGGGTTCGATTTGAAACATAAAAATTTCTCGTGGAGAAACGAATTAGCCGGTTATAGCGGATACGGGGCATACGGGTTTATAGGCGTTGGCGACTTTAATGATCCTGTTATTTTCAGGTCAAATTTGAGGAGCACGGGAAACCATATTGATTACAAACTTGAATACCAAAACGGTTTCAGGGATTATCCATATCAAACTATCAGGTTCGCGGTAATGTATAAGTTTGGGTTTGTACTGTAAACAGAAATGATGATTATTAAGGCCAGAAGTTTAGCACAGATGTGTTGCAATATTTTTACGTACCTTAGCGCGAAATTTTTCGAAACATGCATTACCCGATGTTACTGGAAACAAGCGTATTAAACAGAAAATTAAACAACATAAAATTAAAACCAAAATCGTATTTTAATGGCGTTACAAGAGGAATTTGAAAAACAGGGGATTTGGCTTTTCCGTTACAGGGGCACACTTCCGCTGATAATTTTGCTGATTGGGGCAATTTTGCTGATACGGGCTGAAATACAACCTGAAATTTTCTTTGTTAAAGGGAAACCTTATGAAATTTACTACGAAATGTTTTGTCTTTTCGTAAGTTTTACCGGACTGGCAATCAGGGTTTACACAGTTGGCCATACACCGGTTAATACTTCGGGAAGAAATACCGCCGGACAGGTTGCCGATACGTTAAATACCACCGGTATTTACAGTGTTGTAAGGCATCCGCTGTACCTTGGAAACTTTTTTATGTGGGCAGGCCCGGCTTTGTTAACCGGAAACCTTTGGTTTATCGTTTCCTTTTGCCTGTTTTACTGGATTTACTATGAAAGAATAATGTTTGCCGAAGAACAATTTTTAAGAAGAAGTTTTGGCGAAGTTTATACCAACTGGGCAAGTACTGTTCCTCCATTTATCCCAAACCTGAAGAACTTTAAAAAACCTGTCCTGCCGTTTAGCTTGAAAAAAGTACTTAAAAAGGAGAAAAACGGTCTTGCCGCAATATTTCTGATTTTTACCGCCTTCGATATTGCCGGGGAAGTTATTAAAGGCGAAAGCAATTACAATTACTTTTTAATAGGCGGCTGTATTTTTACCGGAATTATATACCTGGTCCTTAAATACTTAAAACACAAAACGCAGGTTTTAAACGAACCCGGAAGATAGCCGTCTGTAATGTTAGTTTTCATTATTTCAATAAATAGTATATGAAGTTTTCTGTTTTGTTATTAATAGTTACTGCAGTTGCAACTGCAAACCCGGTTTTCGGGGAAGTTCCTGAAAAGGTTGTCAGGAAAATACACGAAAAAGTATTAACCGTTGATACGCATTGCGATACGCCAATGAACCTGATGGACGACAACTTTGATATTGGTAAACGGAACGAAGCTCCGCGAAATCGTGTAGATTTTCCGGGAATGAAGGAAGGTGGACTTGACGCCATATTTTTTGCAGTATTTACCAGCCAGAAAGAACGAACTGCGGAAAATACAGAAACTGCCTATCAACTTGCAAACCGAATGATCGATGCAACCTACGCGGCCTGCAGTAAATACAATGAGTTAGCCGAGGTTGCCATAAAACCCGAAGACGCTATCCGGCTTGAGAAATTAGGGAAAAGGGCCATTTTTATTGGAATGGAAAACGGTTTTCCACTTGGCACCGATTTAAAAAGGGTAAAAGAATTTTACAATCGCGGGGTACGCTACATTACGCTTTGCCACTCTTCAAACAACGATATCTGCGATTCATCGACCGATAAACAAGGCGCCGAGCACAACGGTTTGAGCAAATATGGAGAAGAAGTGGTAACTGAAATGAACCGGCTTGGAATGATGGTTGATGTGTCGCATATTTCAGACAAAGCATTTTACGATGTTATCGGGTTAAGCAAAGCGCCGGTTATCGCATCGCATTCAAGTGTCCGCTCAATTGCACAGCACAAACGCAATATGACGGACGAAATGATTAAAGCCCTGGCCAAAAACGGCGGTGTAATCCAGATTTGTTTGCTCGACGATTACATCAAAGATCCCGATACAACTTCGCTTAACTACCAGAAAAGAAAAGAGTTGAATTTGATTTACGAAACAAAATTCGATTCGATGAACGATGCAGAAAAAGAAGCATTGCGGAACGAATGGCGCAACATTAACAAAATATATCCTAAAAAATTGCCCACTGTGGCCGATTGTGTCGACCATATTGATTATGTAAAAAACCTGGTTGGAATTGATTATGTGGGTATTGGCAGCGATTTCGACGGTGGCGGCGGAGTTGAAGGCTGCGCCGATGTTAGCCAGTTTCCGAACATTACCGCCGAGTTAATTAGCCGCAGATATACCGAAGATGAGATTCGAAAAGTATGGGGCGGAAACTTTTTAAGAGTTTTTAAAACTGTTGGGGAACTCGCAGAAACAAAAAAATAAATTGTTAAAATTCAACCAAAAAGTTATTTTTACTGACCTAATAATCCATCGGGCCAATGAATTACATTGATATTATCCTCGGTTTAATTATTCTTATTTCAGCGCTGGTTGGCCTGAAAAATGGTTTGATAACCGAATTGGCATCGCTTGCAGCCCTTGTGCTGGGTATTTGGGGCGCTATAAAATTTTCCGATGTAACAACCGGATTATTGATTAATTATTTCGACTTGCAATCCGACTATTTAAACATTATTTCGTTTATAATTACTTTCATTGTTATTGTTATACTGGTTCAGATTGTTGCCAGCGCTGTAAATAAACTGTTCGATGCCGGGACGCTTGGCTTTGTAAATAAGTTGGGGGGTATGGTTTTTGGTGTTTTACGCTCTGTCTTGTTTTTGAGTATCGTGTTAATTGTGTTTGATAAAATTGACGATGAAGTAAATATACTATCCGGTAAATCGAAATCCGGATCGAGGTTGTATGAGCCCATCAGAAATGTTGCCCCTTCATTTTTCCCTTTTATCGAATTATGGGACAGCAAGCAACAACCCGGCGAAAACAACGACATTAAAACAACCTGACAATTCAGTCCTGATATTTTCTGATCCATAAATTTGAAGCGGTTTCACCTTACATGAAAAAACAGAGACAGTCATTGTTTCAGGTATTTTATCGATCACTGTTTTTTATGATGTTATAAACCAAATAACTAGCATCATTTTATATCTTTGCGCAAATTTTTTAAAACGGTTTGAATGAATTTTATTGAAGAGTTGAGCTGGAGGGGGATGGTTCACGATTTGATGCCCGGGTTGGAAGCACAACTGAAAAGAGAATTAACCACCGCCTACCTTGGAATCGATCCAACAGCCGATTCGCTGCACATCGGGCATTTGGTTGGGGTAATGCTGTTAAAACATTTTCAGGTTGCCGGCCATAAACCAATAGCCCTGGTTGGGGGGGCCACCGGGATGATTGGCGATCCTTCTGGAAAATCGCAGGAAAGAAACCTGCTCGATGAAGCTACATTGCGGCACAACCAGGAATGCCTTAAAAAACAGTTGTCAAAATTCCTCGATTTCGAATCAGACGCACCCAACGCCGCCGAAATGGTTAACAATTACGACTGGATGGTTAAATACGGATTCCTCGAATTTATCCGCGATATTGGCAAACATATCACTGTAAATTACATGATGGCAAAAGATTCGGTAAAAAAGCGGCTCGACCCCGAAAGCGGCGCTGCAGGCATGTCGTTTACCGAATTTACCTACCAGCTTGTACAGGGCGCCGACTTTCTTCACCTTTTCGAAACAAAAAACTGCAAACTCCAGATGGGCGGGTCCGACCAGTGGGGGAACATTACGACCGGAACCGAATTAATCCGCCGGAAAACAGGGGGCGAAGCTTATGCCCTAACCTGTCCGCTGATTAAAAAAGCCGATGGTACAAAGTTCGGAAAAACCGAAGAAGGAAATGTCTGGCTCGATCCCGAACGTACTACGCCATACAAGTTTTACCAGTTCTGGCTGAATACTTCAGATGAAGATGCCGAGCGGTACATTAAAATATTTACCCTTTTATCGAAAAATGTAATCGCTTCGTTGGTAAAACAACACCTGGAAGCGCCGCACTTACGCATCCTTCAGAAAAGACTGGCCGAAGAAGTTACCATAATGGTGCACTCCCGCAACGATTTGGAAATGGCTGTTGCAGCTTCTGAAATTTTGTTTGGGAAAGGAACTGCCGATGAATTAAAAAGACTGGATGAATCAACTTTCCTGGCGGTTTTCGAAGGCGTCCCGCAATTTACAATTGCCAGGGCCGAAATCGAAAACGGAATTGATGTTGTGGAATTGCTTGCCGGGAAAACTACGGCTTTTGAATCGAAGGGTGAACTGAGAAGGACAATCCAGGGTAACGGACTGAGCATCAACAAAGAAAAAGCGCCTAATGCCGATTTAACGATCGACTCTTCGCACCTTATCAGCAACAAATACATTCTTGCACAAAAAGGAAAGAAAAACTATTACCTCATTATTGTGCGTTAGTATAAAAATTCAGCCTTTAAAATTGTAATAAAACGGGTTTTGGAACGTTGGAATAAAGCAATCGGGATAAAACCAATACGTATGAAAAATGCCATATTATAACCCAGCCGGTAAAAATAAAGCAAAATAAATATATAGGTCTAATTTGCGATTTTTAATACAATGGATAAAATTTATGAATAACTTTTTTGACAACCAGCGAATCCTGACTTTAATCTGGAAACGCAAATTTCATTTTATTATAGTTGGCATTATTGCCGTGTTATTGTCGGCAGTTTTCTCGGGCCCATCGTTTATAAAACCCAAATTTAAATCAACTGCCCGTGTTTATCCAACAAACCTGGGTGAGATGAGCGAAGAGTCGAAAACGGAGCAGTTACTTGAAATAATCAGTTCTGATGTTGTGAAATTCAGAATGTTTGATGCCTTTGAAGGGAAGGATATTTTTAATATCAGCAAGGAAGACCCGCATTACCTGACTTATATTTTCGACATGTATAACGAAAACATAAAAACCACAAAAACCCAGAACGAAACAGTCGAGATAAAAGTAATGGCATACGATCCGCAGGTTGCAAGCGACATGTGTGATTCGATTATTCATTTTTACAACAAGGCTGTTGGAAGTATGTACCAGGCTAAAAACCTTGAGTTGGTTGAAATTACTTTTAAACAACTCAATGAAAAATATGCCGAAAGGGATTCACTGGCTGAAAGGTTAAACGAGCTAAGGAAAGCTACAGGGATAATGGATTTCAAAAACCAGGTGCCCGAAGTTACACGTGGATATGTTAAAGCGCTTGTTGAGGGAAGAACAGCTTCTGATTCGGATATCAACCGGATTAAAGAGCTGTACGGCAACATGCTGAAAAACGGGGCCGAAGCATTCTCTCTGGAGGTAAGTTACAACAATGTCCTCGATGAAATTACCAAGTTAAAAACCACTTACGAATTCAACCTGAACGAATACAATAAAATAATTACGTACAGCCATATTGTGGAATTTCCTTTTCCGGCCGACGATAAATCGTACCCGGTTCGATGGGTGATTGTTGCTTTTTCCACTATCAGCGCTGTTTTTATGGCTTTGTTGGTTTTTCTTGTACTCGATTACCGAAAAGAAGAAAGTTAGACGGTGATTCAAAGAGCATCCATAAAAGTTACACTTTTCTATCTCGTTTCAATAGGCTTTGTTTTATTGAACTTATTTTTTATGGTTAACCGCAACTCGCTATTAATAAATGCGTTGCCCATAATTCTTGCCATTGTTCTTGTTGTTGTTTTTTCGTTCGATAAAATTGTTTATCTCATTGCGCTGTTCGCGCCGCTTTCCATCCCGCTTTCCAATTTAATACCCGGTTTCGGGTTCGACATGTATTTACCTACCGAACCACTCCTCTTCGGTTTATTAATTGTTTTTCTTTTAAAATTAATTAACGAAAGGGGCTTCGACAAAAAAATACTCACCCACCCGGTTTCGCTGGCCATTTACGTGAATTTAATTTGGATTTTCCTGACTTCGTTAACCAGCACAATGCCGGTTGTTTCGCTTAAATTACTTTTATCGCGTATTTGGTTTGTTGTTGGCTTGTACTTCATTACGGCGCTGATTTTCACCGGGGGAAAAAATATTGAAAAATACATCTGGTTGTATATTTTTTCGTTGTTGATTGTTATTATTTACACGGTAAACCGCCATTTGGGATATGGAATATGGAACAAGCAGGTAGCCAATTTTGTACCCTCGCCGTTTTATAAAGACCACACATCGTACGGAGCAGCAATGGCAATGTATTTACCGTTTCTTTTGCTGTTTTCGTTTGGGGGGATTGTAACGAAGAAGGTTAGGATTATCTCTGTAATAGCGCTTATAATTACAGTAACAGGGTTTGTTTTGTCGTACACAAGGGCTGCCTGGCTTAGTGCAGTTGCAGCGCTGGTGGTGTTTGGGGTAATTAAACTAAAAATCAGGTTTAAACCGCTGTTCATTACATTTGTTACCCTGGTTGTTTTGTTCCTGGCATTTCAAAACCAGATAATTATGCGCCTCGAACAAAATAGCGAGCAGTCGTCGGCCAATTTTAAGACACACATCACATCCATGTCGAATATTACCAGCGATGCTTCGAACCTTGAACGCATTAACCGCTGGAGTTGTGCTGTAAGAATGTTTGCCGACAGGCCTTTTTTTGGTTTTGGCCCCGGAACCTATATGTTTGAATATGCCCCTTACCAGTTGAAAGAAAACAGGACAATAATAAGTACCAATGCCGGTGACGGCGGTAATGCCCACAGCGAATATCTCGGGCCTTTGTCGGAGTCGGGATTATTGGGCCTTCTTACTTTTCTGCTCTTTATTGTAACGGTGATTTACGTTGCTGTGCACACGTACATGAGGCTAAACGACAGACGGCAAAAATCGATTGTGCTGGCAGCTTTAATTGGATTGGTTACGTATTACACACACGGGTTGCTGAACAATTTTCTCGACACCGATAAACTCTCAGTCCCGTTCTGGGGATTTACTGCAATAATTGTAGCCATTGATATTGCTTCGGGAAATCAGGCACAGCCTAAAAAAAATCCGGACCAAAATTAGCCCGGATTCCTTGTCGGAATATTTTTCTTGTTACATAAATACCAAATTGCAGTAATAAAGCGCTTATTACTGCCTTACCCGCTCGTTATACGACCTGTCGGTTGTACTTACCCTGATAATATCGCCTTCGTTGATAAACATGGGGACCATAATTTCAGCCCCTGTTTCTAAAGTGGCTGGTTTTAAAGCTGTTGAGCTGGCAGTGTTTCCTTTTTCACCCTCTATGGTGTAAGTAACCTGTAATTCTACCACTGCCGGCATTTCAGCAGTTAACGGGATCTCCTCGTCGGCGTGAAACTGGATTTCGATGGTTTGCCCTTCTTTCATAAGGTCAGCATTTTCTACCATTGTTTCCGGAATCGAAATCTGTTCAAATGTTTGGGTATTCATTACGTTTAATCCCGCATCATCTTTATAAAGATACTGATACTGACGACGTTCCACACGAACATCATCAACTTTTACTCCCGAGTTAAAAGTATTGTCGATTACCCTGCCGGTTTTAATGTTTCTCAGTTTTGTGCGGACAAAAGCAGGGCCCTTGCCGGGTTTTACGTGCAGGAAACTTACGATTGTGTATATTTCTCCTTTGAACATAAAACACAATCCGTTTCTGAAATCTGATGTTGAAGCCATGAATTTTTATTCTTATTGTTTAAGCCGCAAAAATAAATAAAACAGGCAGAAATTAGCTTCAAATATCACTTATTTGCCGAAAAAAACAGCCTTGCTATTTTGTAACTTGCTCAATGTTATTGATTTTGTAACTTCTAAGCACAGCCTTTAAACCGCCTGCCTTTAAATCGAGGTCAAGCGCTACGGGTATTTTCTTTTCCTTTGAGAAGTAAATCCTGATACCGTCGGAGCTACTCAACACCTTTCCTTTGTCGACTGCTGCAATTAGCATCGATGTATTCAACTCGCCCAAAGCCGTCGCTATTTTTTTTTCGCTTATGTAATTTAAGGTAATTGTAGAAACTTTGCCTGCATGGTAATTGGGGAGCCTGACCGATTGGCCGGGTTTAGCTCCGTTGTAAAGAAAGGAATTGGTATAAAAAAACATTACCGATAAAAAATCGCGCAAATTGTCGGGTATGGAAATCCACCCAGTTTTAATGCTGTTGAGCGAATCAATATCATGATAAAAATAAGATTCGTTGTACCAGCGGTATTTTTGCTCTTTAATATTTCTGACGGCCTTCAGCGGAAGGCCGGTTTTAGCATCAACAATAGTTTCATAAATGTCATTTACACCGTATATCACTTCTGTAATGCCGGTTGTACGGCCCGCTAAATAGTAAAAAATGGCTGGTTTTTTATTAAATGTGGTATCTGTAATAACAATTTCCACTTCCCCGCCTTTAATAATCCCGAATTTCAAATCAAACAAAATCACTTCTTTTTTTGCCGAAATACCCGGCGCCAGAAGAACCAGGGAGAAAAATATGCCAATAAATTTAACCATTACAGAATTTTATTTTTTGGAACCGTTGCCACGAAATTTTTAAGATAAAACGGCTCAAAATATGCAACATCTTCAAATTCATTTTTCATGAATTTTTCTTCGGAGATGCTTTGCATAAATTGTGCCGAAGTTATTACCGGCCCGGCAAATATTGCATTTTCATGGGTTATCTTATCGCGGCACTTGGGGGCCCCGTTTCCAAAAAAAAGTATTTTGTGCTGCTCAAGTAACCCGGAAAGAAAATGCCCGTTGATGATTTCGGCTGAAACGGATTTTATTTCTTCGCTGTCCGAATTATACAGGGCGGTGTAAACTTCCATCCTTCGCGCATCAATCATAGGGCAGAAAAGTACCTTGTTTTTTTCCTTCTCGCAAAAATAGGTTTCAACATTCAGGGACGTATAATATGCTAAACTTTGGAGCGAACAAACCGAAATTAAAGGGATATTCAGCCCGTAACACAACCCTTTGGCTACCGAAACACCTATTCGCAAACCGGTATATGAACCAGGCCCTTTGTTAACTGCAACAGCATCGATACTACCGATTTTAACGCCGCTCTCAGTAAAAAGTTCTTCAATAAAAACTGTTAGCAATTTCGAATGGCCCATCCCCTCAATGCTCTCCTTTTTAATCAGAAGTTTGCCGTTTAGGGCTAACGAAACCGAACACACTCCGGTTGATGTTTCGATATTTAAAATAAGCGCCATTTGCTATGGTAAAATATTTCAGTTAAATTATTTGATTAACACGAATTTTCAGGGAGTTATTCACCCTACCGGGGTTAATTTGTCGGCAAACTGCATTAATACGGCAGTTGCAAGAAAAAGGATAAAGAGCAGTTCCCTCCAGAAACCCGATTCGATGGATACAAACAAATTAGAGATTAAAAAAGTTAACGGCAGGGCCGAAATAACAAGCATTTCGAGTGAAGTTGCTGGCACAAAGGTAAAACTCAGCACCGAAAAAATAAAAATTACAAACAAAACAGTAAAATATTTACGGTTACTTACTTTTCGTGAGTCGTATTGCCTGATAAGTTTTACACTTCCAATTACGGTCATAAAAATAAGTAGCGCCATAAATCCTTGTAAAGGATAATTTCTCATGAAAAGGTTTACGGGGGTAAGTATATTTTTCTGGATGGTAATAAATGTATCATTCAACTGCCCGGTATAAAAGGCGTAACTCAGGGCAAATATCATGGGTATGATTAAGCCAATTATAAGTATAAAATACTCGCTGATCTTCCTCTCGCGCCGCAGAATATTAACAGCTATTAAAAAAGCAGGCAGAACTATTAACAGGTTAAAATAAAATAGCGAACCAATTGCTATAAAAAATCCGGAATTAAAAAACCCGATTTGTGGTTTTGGGTTATTAAATACCGAAAACAGGCTATTTATTGCAAGAAGTAAAAATATGCCCCCAAAATATACAGGGTGCAAAGTATGCATGGTTGTAAAACCACCCACAATGATAATGTAAATAACTATCGGCAATTTAGTACGGGATTTGATAAGCGCAAAACGGCTGTTAATTTGCTGTATTACGAAGGCAAGCATCAACACCAGGGCAAACGCGATAACTACCTGGATTAACGGAACCCGTGCTGTAATTTTATAAACCGGCGAAAACAACATGCTGCCGTTTTCGCCATCGAAATAATTATATGGCGAAGGAAATCTGAAACTGTTAATCCAAAACAATGCCCCTGTAACCAGAAACAGAAAATAGTTAAAGGGCCTGTTTGATTTTAAGGTTTCAAGAATCATTTTTTATTATAAATCGAATCCTAAATCTGTCCGGTAATATTTCTTTTCGAACTGAATGTTTTTTGCATTTTCGTAAGACGTTTCAAGGGCGCTTTTCATGTCGGGGCCGTACGAGCTAACTGCCAAAACGCGTCCGCCGGCGGTAACAATTTCGTTATTTACTGTTTTTGTACCTGCATGAAAAACGATGCTGCTTTTTATATTGTCAATCCCTGTAATCACTTTTCCGTTTTCATAGTTCCCGGGATATCCGCCCGATACCATCATAACTGCTGCGGCCGCCCGTTCATCTATCTCTATAAAACAGTTTTCCAATGTCCCGGCTGCCGCTCCAGCAAGTAAATCGACCAGGTCTGATTTTATCCGTAACATAACTGCTTCCGTTTCAGGGTCTCCCATTCGTACATTATATTCAATTACATACGGGTTGCTGTCTACATTAATCAATCCGAAAAACATAAACCCGTTGTATTCGATATTTTCTTTCTGAAGTCCTATAATTGTAGGCTGTATGATTTGTTTTTCCACTTTATCCATAAAAGCCGCATTGGCAAACGGCACTGGCGAAATGGCCCCCATACCTCCGGTGTTAAGCCCGGTGTCGCCTTCGCCAATCCGCTTGTAATCCTTGGCTTCAGGAAGAATTTTATAGCTTTTCCCGTCGGTAATAACAAACACCGAAACTTCAACCCCACTTAAAAATTCTTCGATTACAACTTTGTTGCTGGCATCGCCAAATTGCCCGGCCAGCATTTCTTTCAGCGAATGTATGGCTTCTTCGACCGAATTTACGATTAATACCCCTTTACCGGCAGCAAGACCATCGGCTTTTAAAACATACGGCGCTTTGAGCGAATGTAAAAAAGTTATCCCTTCGGTTATGTTATTACCGGTTACGGTTAAATATTTTGCCGTTGGGATTTTGTGGCGCATCATAAACTCCTTGGCAAAATCCTTACTCCCTTCGAGTTGTGCACCTTTCTTTTTCGGCCCGACAACCAGTACCTGCCTCAATTCGGGATCGTCGGCAAAGAAATCGTGTAAACCATCCACCAGTGGTACTTCCGGGCCTATCAGCATTAAATCGATGTTGTTTTGCAGCGCCTGGTTTTTTAATTTCTGAAAATCGTTAACACCGGCATTCAGGTTCTCCCCGATTTGTGAGGTACCTGCATTGCCCGGGGCAAAAAACAGGTTTTCAACTTTCGGGCTTTGCTTTAATTTCCAGCCAAGAGCATGTTCCCTGCCCCCCGAACCAACAATAAGAATATTCATGGTTAGAAACTTTTACATTGAATTAAATTTTGTAAAATAATTCTGCATGGCTTCGGTTACTTTTTTGGCAAATTCGGGCTGGTTGTAAGCACTTGCCGATCTCTCGATATGCTGCAGGTAAAAAATCGTTCGTTGTATCTCTTCATTAACAACCTTGCTGTTCAGAAACTTTCTGTCGAGAGAAAAATAATAACTTAAATCGTCGTTAAACGAGGCAAAAGTATTTTCGAGAACTTGTTTCCCTTTTTCAACAGCGCCTGCTTTGAAATAATTGTTTGCCAGTTCGATTGTAAAATATCCGGGGGGGACTATGCTTGCCGGGATTAATTCGAGGCAGCGGTCGACAACGGCTATTGCCGAGTCTTTTTTGCCTTCGGCGTTTAACGTACTTGCCAACCGGCTAAAGCTATTGGTAATATTTGTCATCATCCGCATGTTGTTTTCGTCGATATAAACATCCGGATTGTTCATCCCACCCCATTTAAATTTGTTCATAAGGTTGTTGAACATGATATCGGAAGCAACTGTTCCAAACTCCAACCGATCGGGATTGCCACTTCCCTTAATAGGGACAAACCTGTAAGCAAAACCTTCTACCTGGAAATAGTTTTCGAGATTCAGGTATTTGTTACGGCCAACTGTAATTGCCCAGTAAACCGGGCGCTCCCAATTGTTTGTTGCCAACAGGTCGAGAATCATCATTTCGTCTTTCGAAATATAGCCCCGGTCTGACAAATTGATAGTAATTGTATCAACAATCTTGTCATAATCCTGTGGGCGGACCACTTTGTTCCGTATTACTGCTTCCTTGTCAATTTTAAAACTTAACACCTTTTTGGGAATGTAAGCGGCATTATCGGCCTGTTGCAATTTTGTTGCCGGGTTAATGTCGGCAATAAAATCGATAGCTTCCCTGAGGCCTATAGTTGGCCGGGCAAGCCGCGGATTGTTCATCAGGTAAACAATATCGCGTGTTCCCTGCAGGTATTTATCGGGCGTCATTGAGAAGGGCAATGGTTCGGACTGATACGCTTTTTGGCGCATTTGGTTAATGTACCAGTCGGTTTGGAGGTAACTCAGGTTACATACCCTCACATCGGTGCGCACCCCTTCAACTTCCTGGTTATACCAAAGTGGGAAAGTATCGTTATCGCCATTGGTGAAAATTATCCCGTTGGGCTGGCATGTCTCCAAATAATTTGCCCCAAAATCGCGTGCTGTATAACGGCCCGAACGATCGTGGTCGTCCCAGTTTTCAGCGCATAAAATGCCTGGCACAAGGCCAAGGGTAACCACCCCGGCAACCCCGGCAGCCACTGTTTCGGGCATAAATTTCTTCAACCCTTCAACAACTGCAAGCACACCTAACCCAATCCAAATTGCAAAAGCATAAAACGAACCTGCATACGCGTAATCCCTTTCGCGTGGCTGGTGCGGATACTGGTTCAGGTAGATTACAATTGCCAAACCGGTTAAGAAGAACAAAAGGAAAACAACCCAGGCGCCTTTTTTACCCTCTACGCCTTTCGAGTATTGAAAATAAATACCAAGCAGTCCAAGCAACAGCGGTAAAAAATAATAGGTATTATGGGCTTTGTTGTTGGCTAAACTTTTTGGCAGGTTGTCCTGGTTGCCTAACCGGGCGTTATCGATAAAACCTATTCCGCTAACCCAGTTGCCATGCAACACACCGCCATGGCTTTGAATGTCGTTTTGCCTGCCAACAAAATTCCACATAAAATACCGCCAGTACATGTGGTTTACCTGGTAACTTAAAAAGAACCGCATGTTTTCGACAAAAGTGGGTTTAATAATCACCTCGTTTTCGCCCTGTTCGTTTTTATGCTGAATCCTTGTTCCTTTTATTTTCCCCCATTCCATATAATCATCGGCATGAAAAGATTCCATTGAACTCCACATGCGGGGGAATAACATATTGAATTTTTGGTCGTAATTTGGTATAACGCGGTGATTTGTAATTACATATTTATCTCCAATTGGCGAATAAACCGGTTTACCTTCGATATATCGTTCCTGCGGGTTATGCGGCGAATTGTAGAATTGCCCATACAAGAGGGGCCTGTCGCCATATTGCTCGCGGTTTAGGTAGCTTAGCAAAGCGAAAGCATTGTTCGGGCTGTTTTGGTCCATTGGCGGCTTGGCCGACGAACGGATAATAATAAGGGCAAATGAAGAATACCCGATAAGAATAACCGTAGTACCCAGAATTATTGTGTTCCAGGTTACCATTTGCTTTTTGGCCGTATACCAGATACCATAAACAACAGCAGCACACAACAGAATTAAATAGAAAAACAAGCCCGAATGAAACGGTAAACCAAAAGTATTAACAAACAACAACTCGAACCAGGAACCAAAAGTTACCACACCCGGAATTATTCCATACATTATAAACCCAAGAACAACAACCGAAGTTATCAGCGCCATAATTATCCCTTTGCGTGTTACTTCATACTTTCTGAAATAATAAACAAAAACTATGGCCGGAATAGCAAGTAAATTCAGCAAGTGCACCCCGATTGAAAGCCCGATGATATAGGCAATAAAAATCAGCCAGCGGTTTGAATTTGGTTCGTCGGCAACATTTTCCCATTTCAGAATGGCCCAGAAAACAATGGCTGTCATCAATGACGAAGTTGCATAAACTTCGCCCTCAACAGCCGAAAACCAGAATGTATCGGAGAAAGTATATGCCAACGACCCAACCGCGCCGCTTGCGATAATTGCAATGGTTTGTCCTGCCGAAATATTTTCATCCTTTACGACCAGTTTTTTGGCTAAATGTGTAATTGTCCAGAATAGGAACATAACGGTAAAGGCGCTTGCCAGGGCCGACATTGCATTAATTAGTTTGGCCGCCTCTGATGGGCCGCCAAATAAACTAAAGAACCTTCCGAGTATCATAAATACCGGCGCTCCCGGCGGGTGACCGACTTCAAGTTTGAACGATGTGGTAATAAACTCGCCGCAATCCCAAAAGCTGCTTGTTGGTTCTATTGTCAGTAAATAAACAAGGGCTGATACAATAAACGTCAACCAGCCAAAAACATTATTGTACAGAATGTATTTCTTCATTTGTCGTTGATTTCCTGGAAATTTATAAATTCTTGAAAATTTAATCGTTGCGAAGATAATTGTTTTGACCCAAAATGGAAGGACAGAATTGCTTTTTAAGGTTTTTTTAGCAGAAGGGGTTGAGTTTTATTTTATTTTTCTTCAAAGACGCTGGTTTGTATTTTACCGCAAAATCATAATCCCCGAAACCATCCTGCCGGTTTCGGCCCCTTCCTTACGCGCCGAAAAATATTTTGCCGTTTGGGTAAACGAACATTCACCCGAAATTTCAATGTTTTTCCCTTCAAGGCCGCTTGAAAGTAAAATCTGGCGGTTTGCCTCCCAAAGGTTAAAATGGTATTTGCCGGAGTTATTTTTGTGCAGCGCTTTTTCTGCATTTGGAACCGAATTTTTTACCTCCCCAACAACCTCATTTCCTACCTCGTAAATTTCGGGGCTTATAGAAGGGCCTATTGCAGCAATAATATTTTGGGCCGCTGAATTGAATTTTAATGCCATTTTGTGCACAGCAACAGCAGCAATTTTTTTGACAGTCCCTCGCCAGCCGGCATGCACAGCGGCAATAACATTTTCAACAGGGTCGAACAATAAAACCGGCACGCAATCGGCCGTTTGAACACAAAGACAAATACCTGTTTTATCTGTTACCAGGGCATCGGTTTCTTTTATCTCGTCAGCCGGAATAGCAGAAACATCGGCAACACAATTGGTGTGGGTTTGCCGGGGAAAAACAAGCTGGTCGGGTTTTATCAGCAGTTTTTCGGCAAGTAAGATCCGGTTGTTCTCAAAAATTTCTGGCAAGTCGCCAGTAAACCTCGGATTTTGCGAATGAAATGTTTGCCTGGTAGTAGTAAAGGCAACAAGGTTTTCGAAACCTGAAAAGACTTTATAATAAAGGAGTTCCTGACTTTTATACATTTTTCATCAAATCGTTTAATGACTTTTTATCGAGTAAGGTAACTGTTTTTTTCGAAATCTTTATCAACCCTTCTTTTTGCATTTCGCCAAAAACACGTGCCAGCGACGGCCGGGTTACACCGAACAAATCGGCAAGTTGTTGCTGGGTGTTTTTTAATTCGACCGAATGAAACTTTTCGCCCGCCAGTTTCAAAAAATAATGGGCTACTTTCCCTTTAATGGTTTTAAAACTCAGAAAATGCAGTTTTTGCGAAAGAAACTGCGCCCGCGAAGTTATGCTGTTTAAATAGTTTATTAAAATCTGTGAGTTCCATTGCAACAATTTTAAAAACTCTTTAACGGGTATTACCAGTACTTTTGCTTCATTATTCGCCGAAACGGTAACGGGGAATTTATTTTCTTTACCAAACAGAAAAGCAGCAGCCAGGGGCTTTGGGGCTTCAATATCTTCAATTTTTATCGTTTTCCCTGAGTAATCAATCATTTCTCCCCTTACACTTCCCGAAAGCACAATATGCAAACTCCTGACAGGTTCGCCGGCAACAACCAATACTTCATCTTTTGTATAATTTTTAATTTGATAATGTATTTTTCCCAGGAGTTCTTTGGCCTCATTTTCCGAAATCCCCCTGAAAACAGGGCATTGAGTTAAAAGTGTGAAATCAATCATTTTTCTGTTTTTAGTACAGTTTTACAAATTGTAAAACGTTCATTCTTTCTTAATGTTTTTAAGTTCTATAACTTTATGTCTTTCAATCGGTCGAAAATGAAGAACCACATTTAATGCGGAGAAAAAAGGGGATAAATTGAAGGTTTTACGAAAGATATGATGCTAATAAACAATTAAAAATTAAAAAAAGAAAATATTCCGATGACAGTGAGCGAGTTGCTTATTTTTGTTTACATTTAGAGTGAAAAAATACAAAAATTTAACCATACTCTTTAAATCTCAATTATGTATATCCCAGATATAAATAAATTTATCTGATTGCCTTCCCGATAGAACAGTAATCCCCGGGCGGGAAGGCAAAAATCGAAATTAACTTCCAAATTATTTCACGGGGCCTCTGAATAAAATAATATCAAAACAATGAAAAATGAAAAAAAATATAATTAACCTATCCGTGATACTTTTATTGGTGATGACTTTGCAAAATTGTAATAATAATGATTTGTCAAATTCACAATCCTTTGCGCCTGAATCAGGGTTGTTAATCAAATCAATTAATCAGTCTTTTATTGCCAATAATGAGACATTTAGGGCACAATCAATAGTAAGCATTAAGAATTATGATTTTGCACATTACTTTTTACAAATTATTTCATACAAAGATGAAAGCGGTGTGGAAAGAGATTTCGGAATTTATAAAACCTTTTATATAGACAGTAAAGGTGTTAAAAGTTATACAAGTGGTTATAAGGTTTGGTGTACCGGAAATTGTGATTGTGCCTTAGAAGGAATTGCCGGGGAATATGTGCAATGTAAGTGTTCAGATTGCAAAATGCATTATGAATCTACTGATAACATGCTTCAATTTGGAAACAAGTCGTTTAAATTTAATGTAAACGAGGAGATTTTAAAATTCAATCAAAGCTGGAAGAGTGAAGAAATAGCTGAAGTTCAGATAAATATAATATCTGTTAAACAGGAAAACTATTCAAGTAATAGTGTTGTTTATTTTGAATATGAAGGCCCTGACTTACAAACAAAATCCTTCGCTGTTGTCTATAATTCTGAAACAGAAGTTGCAATAACGGTTGATTGTACTGGTGAATGCGATTGCAGGGAACGATTCATTCCTGCTACTGGTGCAATAGAATGTACTTGTAATCCATGTAAGATGGTTATAGGCGGCGAATTACAGGAATAAAAAAATTCTGCTCTTAAAATGCTTAAAGGCGGTTCTTAAAAAAAAGAAACCGCCTTTTTATTTACGATTTATGTTGGCACATAATGAGGCAATCATTCTTCTGTTTTTGTAACAATTGGTACACCTTTTCAATCGTTCTACCCTTACTTTTGTTTTATAAATTGTAAAATTATGATACGCGAAATTGTAAAAATAGACGAAGAGCTTTGTAACGGATGTGGCGATTGTGTACCTAACTGCCATGAGGGCGCATTGCAGATTATTGATGGGAAAGCCAGGTTGATTAGCGAACTGATGTGCGATGGATTAGGCGCCTGCCTGGGTCATTGCCCTGAGGGAGCAATTACGATTGAAAAACGTGAAGCTGAGGATTATGATGAAGTAGTTGTAATTTCGCAAATGATAAAAAGCGGGAAAGCTACAGTTTTTGCCCATTTGAAACATTTGCAGGAACATGGCGAGACAGGTTATTTAAACCAGGCCCTTACCTATATCAAAACCAACCGCGACGATATGCCATTCAAAATAAGCGAAGTGCATGAATTGCTGCACGGAACGAAAGAACACAAAACCGAAAGCGCCGGGGCTGGTTGCGGATGTGCAGGTTCTGCACCACAATCGTTTAATGTAGCCGGAATGAAGATGGCAGCACCGGTTGGCGAAGTACCATCGGAATTAACACAGTGGCCTGTACAAATGCACCTCATCAATCCCGCTGCTTCGTATTTTAATGGCGCCGATTTACTGGTAGCTGCCGATTGTGCTGCTTTTTCATACGGAAACTTTCACCGCGATTTTATCAAAGGCCGTAAAATGGTGATTGCCTGTCCGAAACTCGACCAGGGAAAAGATATTTATATCCAGAAATTGACCCGATTGATTGATGAATCGAGGGTAAATACAATTACGGTGGTAATAATGGAAGTGCCATGTTGCGGGGGCTTGTCGCAAATGGTTCAAATTGCTGCACAAAACGCTTCACGTAAAGTGCCGGTTAAAGAAGCGGTAATTAGCATAAGGGGCGAAGTCCTGGCTGAAGAATGGATTTAATAACTGCATCTGCACAATATACTTAATATTTTGTTATTTACCTTATAATTAGCTGGTTAATCATTAATTGCCGTAATTACGGAAGGCGTCTTATCCAGTAATGCAACTTAGCCTGTTTATTTCATAAAACTAATTTCAAATTAACATTTTGAAGAATTAAAACCTTTTTTTACTTATCGATGCTATTAACCCAAAAATAATATACTTTTATGCCTTTTTTTACCATTAAAGGTTAATTATAAAGTGAAAACAACCATTCGAAAATCGATACCGGGAGATATCGGCTTTCTTGAGAAACTGGAAACAGCATGTTTCCCAAAATTTCAACAGAGCAACCGTAGAACAATCAGATACAGCATATCAAGCCCATTTCAGAAAGTTGTAATCGCCGAAAATACCGAAGGCAAGAATAAAAATCCGGTTGGTTCGGCCACCCTTTACCTGTATGCAAAAACCCTGCGCATTTTTTCTATTGCTGTTTTACCCGGATTACAAAGACTGGGAATTGGAAAAAAATTGCTCGAATACGCTATAAATTTAGCACGTACTTCAAAGATAAGCCGTGTTACACTCGAAGTCAGAAAAAACGACCTGAAAGTAACTCAGTTTTACGAAAATGCAGGTTTTAAATACGTAAAGGATTTGCCCGGTTACTATGCTCAAGGCGAAGACGGTATCAGAATGGAATTGCAGCTTGATGAACTGACCGAAAAACAAAGTATTTCAAATATTATTGTTGTCAGGAACCCTAAAAACTGGCATCTCCGGATTGAGGGGGTAAAAGTGGTTTCATCGCGTTCGTATATTACCGAAACCCAGTTTCAGTTGTTAAAAAATGTGCGTATTTTTAACCTCAGCAACTCGTATCAGTACCAAAAAATGGGGTATTACGTATCACTTCTGGCTTCGGCGCGCGACCACCGTGTAATTCCAAACGTTACAACCCTTCGCGATTTCAGCAGCCTTTCGTTAATCCGTTCACTTTCGGGTTACATCGACGATGACATTCAAAATACTTTTAAAACCGTTGCAGGCAATAAAGTGAGCATTTACGTCTATTTCAGCAAATCGGTAAACCCCAAATTCAGGTTTCTTGCCCAAAAGTTGTATAACCTTTTTGAAGCCCCATTACTACAAATTGATTTTGTTAAGACCGAAAAGTGGATGATTCAGAAGGTAAGCCCGTTAAGCCTTAAAAAAGTAAATCCCGACCATTTGGAAAAGGTACAGGAATTTGCCCGCGATTTCTTTTCAAAGAAACGCTTGTCGCGCCCCCGGTTTAAAAACTACAAGTACGATCTTGCAATCCTGGTTAATCCAAAGGAACGATATCCCCCATCGTGCCCGGTAGCGCTCCAAAACTTTAAAAAAGCTGCCGAAAAGGAAGGTTTCTATACCGAATTTATTACGAAGGACGATTTCAGCCAGCTTTCGGAATATGATGCTTTGTTTATCAGGGAAACTACAAGCGTTAACAATCATACTTACCAGTTTTCGCGCACAGCCTACGCCGAAGGGCTGGTTGTATTGGATGATCCCTGGTCGATTCTGCGTTGTTCAAACAAAATTTTCCAGAACGAAAGCCTCAAACAAAACAAAATAAAAACCCCAACTACTTTAGTTTTATCGAAACACAGTTACCGTAAAACACAACCGGTAAACCTAAAGTTTCCGCTGGTATTAAAACAGCCCGACAGCGCTTTTTCGTTGGGGGTCGAAAAAGTTGATAATCACGAACAACTCGATGAAGCATTAAAAAAATTATTTAAAGGTTCAGATTTAATCATTGCCCAGGAATTTATGCCTTCTGAATTCGACTGGCGTATTGGCATTCTCGACCAGAAACCGCTATTTGCATGTAAGTATTTTATGGCAAAAAATCACTGGCAGATTTACAACTGGAAAAGCGAAGACAAATACAAGGATGGCGACTCGGAAACTGTTGCAGTGGAACAAGTTCCCGAAACGCTGATTAAAACTGCGCTTAAAGCTGCAGCTTTAATTGGCGACGGGCTTTACGGCGTAGATCTGAAAGTGGTAAATGGCGAAGTTTACGTGATCGAGATTAACGACAATCCGAACGTTGACGCGAATATCGAGGATCAGGTACTGAAAGACGAGCTTTACACAAGGATTGTCCGATCGATTTTCAACCGGATTGAAATAAGCCGCAACATTGCCCAGTTTGTAACGGTGTAAATTCCCCTATCCGCATTTTGAAGAGCCACAGGAAATACAGGTGAGGCACCCTTCCTGGTACACGACCTCGTCTGAGCCACATTCACCACACTTGGCATCTTCGGCAATTGTCCCGTCGGGAATGTATTTTTTCAAGGCACGGGCTACCCCAGCCTTCCACGAGTTGATGGTTTCATTGTCGAGCTGAAGGCTGGTAACCAAATCAACTACCTTATGAATGGGCATCCCGTGGCGCAAAGTCCCCGAAATCAGTTTGGCATAATTCCAGTAAACCGGATTGAACTTGTGCGATAGCCCTTCAATGGTGGTTTTATATCCGCGCGAATTAATGTATTGAAAATCATATCGTGAAGTTACTTCGTCTTCCCTGCTCTTAATAATGAATCCTTTAGTTATTGAGCGGGGAAGCAAAATACCATCCTCATCGTCAGAAAAACCTGTAAATATTTCGTATGGCCTGTTATCGAGCAATCCAACAAAGGCAATCCATTTATCCTTGTTGTTTTGAAACCTGACAACATCGGCTTCCAGTTTTTCTGGCCGGGTTGTAGGGAACCCGGAAGTCTTTTTCTTTTCCTTGTCGTCATTCGAAATAAGCACTCCCGAACGCGAACCGTCGCGGTAAACCGTTACCCCTTTGCACCCCGATTTCCAGGCCTCGAAGAAAAGCTCTCCAACGAGTTCTTCTTTTGCATCGGCCGGCAGGTTGATGGTTACACTTATTGAGTGGTCTACCCATTTCTGGATCCTGCCCTGCATCCTAACTTTTGCCATCCAGTCAACATCATTTGATGTTGCTTTATAATAGGGCGAAATTTTTACCAGTTCGTTTAATTCTTCCTGCGAATAATTCTTGTTGGTTTCGTATCCGTTTGCTTCCATCCAGGTTTTAAATTTATGATGGAATACAATGTACTCTTCCCAGTTGTCGCCCATTTCGTCAATAAAATCAATCCTGACGTCCTTATCGCCCGGATTTACTTTTCTGCGACGTTTATAAACCGGCATAAAAACAGGTTCAATTCCCGAGGTGGTCTGGGTCATTAAACTTGTGGTTCCGGTTGGGGCAATGGTCAGTAAGGCGATATTTCTACGGCCATATTTTACCATTTTTTCGTGCAGTTCGGGATCTGCATTTTTAATACGGTTAATCATCGGGTTATTTTTCTCCCTTTCGGCATTGTAAATTTTAAATGCCCCGCGATCTTTAGCCAGGTAAACCGATGAACGATAGGCTTCAAGGGCGGTTGTTTTATGAATTTCTTCAGAAAAATCAATCGCAATTTCACTACCGTAACGTAATCCGAGCGCCGCAAGCATATCGCCTTCGGCGGTGATACCAATACCTGTGCGCCGTCCTTCCTTGGCTTTACGCCTTATATTTTCCCAAAGGGTTTTTTCGGTGTACTTAATATGCTCATCCTCCGGGTCTGCATTTACTTTGTCGAGGATTGCATCAATTTTTTCCAGTTCCAAATCGATAATGTCGTCCATTATTCTTTGAGCATAATGCACATGCTCTTTAAACAGTTCGAAATTGAATTTTGCCTGTTTTGTAAACGGGTGGCCGACATAAGAATAAAGGTTAATGGCCAGGAGCCGGCAACTGTCGTACGGACAGAGCGGGATTTCGCCGCATGGATTGGTTGAAACAGTGCGGTAACCCAGGTCGGCGTAACAATCGGGTATCGATTCATTTATAATATTATCCCAAAACAATATTCCGGGTTCGGCCGATTTCCATGCATTACGCACAATTTTCGACCATAAATCGCCAGCCACAATTTCCTTTGTATAAACAGGTTCCTTCGAGTCGATTGGATATTGCTGGAGATAAGGCGTACCGGCTTCAACAGCTTGCATAAAATCGTCCTGCAGTTTTACCGAAACATTGGCGCCGGTAACTTTACCCTGCTCCAGTTTGGCATCGATAAAGGTTTCTGAATCGGGATGTTTTATTGAAACCGAAAGCATAAGCGCCCCGCGGCGTCCATCCTGGGCCACTTCGCGGGTTGAGTTCGAATAACGTTCCATAAAAGGCACTATGCCCGTTGAGGTAAGCGCAGAGTTCTTTACCGGCGAACCTTTTGGCCTGATGTGCGACAGGTCGTGGCCTACGCCACCACGTCGTTTCATTAACTGTACCTGCTCCTGGTCGATTTTCATAATTCCGCCGTACGAGTCGGAATTACCATCATTGCCCACAACAAAACAGTTTGATAATGAGGCAATCTGGTAGTCGTTCCCAATTCCGGTCATGGGCCCGCCCTGAGGAACAATGTACCTGAAGTCTTTCAGGACATTGAAAATCTCATCCTCTGTAAGCGGATTTGGATAGCGTTGCTCGATACGTGCAATTTCTTTGGCCAGCCTGCGGTGCATATCATCGGGGGTTAATTCGAAAATATTACCGAACGAATCTTTAAGGGCGTATTTGTTTACCCACACCCGCGCGGCCAAATCATCTCCGTTGAAGTATTTTAATGAAGCCTGCACTGCCTCATCCTGATTGTAGATTTTTTTACCCGCCGGGACTTTTACAGATACTTCGCCTAGTGCCATTTTGTTAAGTTAAATTTTAATATTTTATGACTAAAAATTTAGGGGAATTTACATCTCCTCCACTCTGGTTTTTGTGTACCGCAAGATAAAACACAATGTAAAAATCGGCACATTTTTTTTGAAAAAAAAATTAAAAGTTATCAACTTATATTTGTTAATGTATTGTTTTTGAGCGAAATAGGCTTTTAATATCTAAAAATTGTTTACAAAAAGTATAAACCAGATCAGTCGTATTTTTTATTTGGAAGTTCAGATTTTCAGTTTATTCAGGCTATTTTTAACCCGAGAACCAGGTGTCAAATTTTAATCCAAAACAACCCCATTGTTGAAAACTTTTTTTACGATATGTTTAGTAGATCCCACATTTTTTGCTACAAATTTCCTGCAAATTTCTGAAGCTTTTATTAAAGCAGATTTATTGTTTACAAGGTTATTCAATGCATTCCGGAGTTCGTTGTAGTTTGAAACCGGTACTGCGCCACCTTCCGAAGACAAATCGACGGCTTCTTTAAACTTTTTGAAATTGGGGCCGAATATTACAGGCAAACCAAAGGTTGCCGCTTCGAGGATGTTGTGAATGCCTACTCCGAAGCCGCCCCCGATATAGGCAATATTTCCGTAGCGATAAACCGACGAAAGTATGCCAATTGAATCAATTATCAACACCTGGTAACTGCCGATTTCCGACAATGTCGCTTTACTATACGAAATAACCGGTTTTTTCAACAACTGATGAACCCTGTTAATATTTCCGGCCGAAACTTCGTGTGGGGCAATAACAAATTTAATGCCTTCGCCCTGGTTAATAAATTCTGAAAGCAGCTCTTCATCGGGCTTCCAGGTACTTCCGGCGACTATCAGGCACGAATTCCCCCTGAACTTTTCAACAATCGGCAACTCTTTTGAACCTTCAGCAATTGCGGCAACCCTATCGAAGCGCGTGTCGCCCGACACCGTGAAATTTTTTATCCCGATTGTTTTTAACAATTCGCCCGATTTTTCGTTCTGCACAAATAAATGTTCAATTTCAGAAAGCATTTTACGATACCACTTCCCCCACGGAGTATTGTTGAAAAACTGCTGGTTTTCGCGGAATATTGCAGATATTATATACAATGGGATTCTTCGTTTTTTCAGTTCTGTTATATAGAAATACCAGAACTCGTATTTGACAAAAAATGCTTTTTCGGGATTTACAATATTTAAAAAACTACGAGCATTGCTTTTTGTATCGATTGGAAGGTAAGCAACAATGTCGGCAAACGGGTAATTTTTCCGTATTTCATAACCCGAGGGCGAAAAAAAAGTTAGAATGATTTTGTACTCCGGAAATTGTTTTTTCAACTCCTCGATAACCGGCCTTCCCTGTTCAAATTCGCCAAGCGAAGAGCAATGAAACCAAATGTATTTAGCCCTTTTATCGATTTTTTGATGTAGCTTCTCTTCCCAGTTTCTTCTCCCACTGACAAACAGTTTTGCTTTTTCGTTAAAAACTGAAAAAATTCGGATCAATATTGAATAAAGAAAAATCCCGGTTTTATAAATTAGTGTCATACCTTGCAATGTTGTAAAAAGAAATCCTTAATAAAAATTTCGTTCGCGCAGGAATTCATAGATGGTTATATTCATTAAAGCCAATAAAAAGAAATACCCGAAATCTTCAACAGGCACACCAAATAGCCCGATACCGAGGATATATTCGTTATTATATAGAATTACCGGCAACGAATTTATTATTCCTTTTAGCAGGAAATAAGGGATAAGTGAAATGAAAAGGGCCAGATAGAATTTTGCAAGGTGTTTTTTAAAGCGGTTCCGGAAAATGGTATACCCCAGGTAAATGGTTGTCAGGAAAAAAACAAAGAACGACAAGGGTTTCGTCCTCGAAAACCAGGTTATTAACCCAAATCCAACCAGGATAACCAGACTGATTGCAACAAACAAATTGGGCTTCTCAAAATCTCCGAAATTGACCTTAACCATTAAATAAACAGCAAACGTAAGGAGCGACACCGCCGCGGGGAAAAGCCACTCTTCAACAGGCAGGCCAAGTATGGCCCTTCCTGTCAGAAAAGCGTAATTAAAGCCGATGGCTTCTGCCTGTAAAAACCTTGTGCTTATAATCGCGCTAATGGCGCCTGTTAAGATGAAAGCCGGCAGGATGTATTTTAGCCCGGCAAGCAGGTTTTTAATCTTTTTCAGTAGCAGATATACCGAAACTGCTGCCACAACAACAAGCAACAACAGGTACCAAAAATGTTGAAATCCCATGTCCGCATTTTTTTTGCAAATGTATGCAATTAACAAAAATGGACTAATTTATTTCCGGTTGATATTTAATCCCTAATAATGAATCGAAGGGATTTTTTCAATCACTTCATCAAATGGTTTTTCTTTTCCGCTGGCTACTTCGTACATTTTCAGGTGGGTGAGTTTTGCGGCATCTGTTAATTCTTTGTATGGCTGGTTACAAATATCCATGAACCCGATGTTGTAGTTTTCGCCATCGAACCTGCCGGAAATGGGTTGGTCGAGCCACTGAAAATAGTGCATGCCAATAAGTTCGGGCCGCGCAAGGCCTTGTTCAACGTAATAACGGTAAGCCTTCCCTCGTTCTTTCTGGGTTAATGCCCCCTGAATACCTGTTGCCGGCAAGCCCCTGTCGATAGTGCCGTGGTGGAACTCGCCAATCATTACCGGGTTACCGCTTATCCGGGCTATTTCGGCAGTTTCGGGCGGCCCCGGGTTTCCATAACCGTTTATCGAAAACACATCGAACCGTTCGCCCGCCTTATACAATAAACCGGAACTTACCCAGGCGTAACGCATCCCGAGGTTCAGGTGGTTGGGGTCAACCTTTTCCACCTCATCACAAGGCACATTAACATATTTTGCAACCAGCAATTCTGAGAATTTCCAGAAATCGGTTTTGGCCTTCTCCGATGGATATTCCTTAAAAATATGGTTTGTCAGGTCTTCGAAACTTGCAAGCCTGAGATTCCAGCTATGATTAAATTCCCTTATGTTGGCGTATTGTGTCGACAACCATTTTACAAATACAAGTTTTGATTCTGAAATCTGCCCTGTGGCGAACATTTCGAAGGCTATGTCGTTGGCGCCAAATTCCCATGTGGGTTCGTTTCTCAGGAAATAGCCAATCAGGTATTTATCATCTTTGAAACCTTCGAGTTGACGGGCAAACTCTTTTGCATTCTCCGTGTATTCTTTGGCAAAGACATCTGGAAAATCGCGGAACAGTTTTACTTTGGTGGATGGGAATCCCGACAAAGGTAAAACATAAGGGATTTGTGCTTTACGCGCACAACCAATATCCGACCAGTTACCAATTGTATTAATTCTAAACTCCCTGATTTGCCCTGTGGCAATGGCCTCCCATTTTTCGCGCCAGCCGTTGCCAAAAACCCGCATAAAGTTAAATGCATAAAAATCGGCCATCACTGTTTTGCCCCGGTGCGAATACCCTGTTTTAAACAAAACATCGGTTGAATCGGGCAGCCATTCGAACAGATCTTCCTGCCCCGAAATGGTGCCTGAAACATTGCTCCGGATACAATCGACACCCACCGAAACAAAGGCGCATCCTTCGGGATCAACCAGCCACCAGCGTTTTCCATCGTGGTGGGTGCGAAAAAATCCTGTAGCTTCAAACTTTTTTTCCTTCCAGCCGCCATATTTGCCCCAGTTTTCGGGGAAAGCAGAATTCCGGGCGGCAAGCAACTGGTTTTCAAGCAACATTTTCAGTTCATTTTCATCTTTCATTTTACCGGGCCACTCTTTCATGGCCCATTGGCCCAG
>JBBINB010000039.1:0-34582 GCA_037444065.1 Draconibacterium sp. | reverse complement strand
GGCTTGCCGACATGTTTCCGACTGCTCCTGTTTTTGTGTCGAAAAGAGAAATCGAACTGAACAAATCGGAACCGGGAGGAACATCGGGGTAAGAACCTCCCTGCAAAGCGCCGGTTATTTCAAGTTCCTCGCCTAAAAATGCCATCAGCAAACTGATTCCGTGAGAACCCAAATCGGCCATGGCCCCACCATCAGGGGCCGGTGTTAAACGTGTAACACGCTTTTCGCGGTAGGATGGCTGCAAATAATCGCCGTGGTAATATTTTAAATCGAAATGAATGGGTTTGCCCAGTTTTCCCGATTTCCAGAAATGCAAAGCTTCACGCACAGAAGACGTTTGCAAATACTGAAATCCAACCTGGATTTTAACCGAAGGATCTGCTTCAACCAGCATAGTTTTCATGGCACTTTCCTCGGCTATCGAAGAACAAACCGGCTTTTCCAGATAAATGTATTTTACGCCGGGCATTTGCAGAGCCATGCTAAAATGCTCAAAATGAACCTTGTTTGGGCCGAGGATAAAAACGGCATCGATATTTTTGTTTCCGGCAAATTCTTCGACTGTCTGCGCGGAATTAAAGCCAAATTTTTTTGCAAATTTTTCACGGCTTTCCACTCGTGCCGATGCAACCGATTCGAAAATAATTTCAGGGATATCGCTGTAATAATATTTTAGTGCTTCGATGGAATATGCATGTGCCTGTGCAATTCCTCCTGCTCCCAAAAAACCGACGTGTATTTTTTGCATTGAATGTTTGTTTCAAATTTTGTCAAAAATAGTGTTTTGCAATCAAATGTTTTCAATTATAAAAACTCTTTAAAAAATTGTAGTTTTAACTTTTCAATTAAATATTCATGAAAAACACTGTAAAACCAGCCGTTTTTGTTCTTTTACTCAGCACTGTACTTGTTTGGTCATGTAAAAAAGACACAAAATGGAAAGGGCAGGAACCTATAAAAAAGGTGAGCACGCAAACCGTACCTATTCAGTACCAGCTCAAAAAAAATTACGCTTTGGGAAATGGAATCTATATTTCGAACGAATTTGACGGAGCACGATTAAACGGAGCTGTACTGACACATGATACAGTCGTCACTGTGCTGATAACCGCCGAAAATACGCCAATCAATTCAAGTCCGTGGTATGCGTTCAAAATATGGTCGGAAACACCCCAAAATATCCGGTTAAAAATTACTTATTCCGAAGGAGTTAGTCACAGGTATTATCCTAAGATCAGTTATGACGGTGTAAACTGGAACATCCTGGATTCGGTGTATTTTCAAGCCGGCACCGCTTCAATTGCAAAAGGTGAAACACCAAAATTCTGCACGGCGAATATTTCGACAGGCTCTGACACACTTTGGTTTTCAGCCCAGGAGATTATTACTTCTGAATTCATTTATAACTGGGAAAACGGGCTTGCCGAACTTCCTTTTGTTTCGCTCTCTGAGATTGGGAGAAGCAGGGAAGGTAAACCAATAAACGTTTTGCAAATCGGAAACCCGGAAAGCAAAAAGTTGATAATGGTTTTATCGCGGCAGCATCCTCCTGAAATTTCGGGCTGGCTTGCAATGAAATGGTTTACCGAAACGCTTTGTGCCGAAAATACAACTGCCGAAAATTTCAGGAATGAATACGTGGTTTATGTTGTTCCACTGGTAAATCCTGACGGGGTGGATAACGGGCACTGGCGGCACAATTCGGGGGGAATTGATTTAAACCGCGACTGGGAAGATTTTAACCAGCCCGAAACACAGGCAATAAAGAAATTTATCGGGCAAAAAGCTGCTGAAGGTGGCAGGTTTTACTTTGCAATAGATTTTCATTCAACACAAGAAGATATTTACTATACTATAAACCCAGAAAATAAAGGAAATATGCCCGGTTTGGTCCCAGCATTAATTAAATTAACGGGAGCTGAGATTCCGGGTTACGAGCCCAATATCCGTCCTAACTCAGATAACCAACCTAAAATAAATTCAACAAGTTATTTCTTTTTCGAATTTGGCGCTGAGGGTGTAACTTACGAAGTGGGTGATGAAACCCCGCGCGATTTCGTGAAACTGAAAAGTGAAATAACGGCAAATAAGTTGATGGGATTAATGACTAATAAGCAGAATTAATATGAAAGTGCTTTTTATCGGGGGAACGGGAATTATAAGTTCGGCTGTATCGGGGCTGGAGGTGGAACGGGGAATAGAACTATACCATTTTTAACCGGGGCAAAAGTCACCGGAAAATTGAGGGTGTGAAAAATATTGCCGGCGACATTCGAAACGTTGCACAAACAAGGGAAGCGTTAAAAAACTACAACTTCGATGTGGTGGTTAACCGGATTAGATTTGTCCCCGGACATGTTCAGTCCGATATCGATATTTTTCAAGGAAAAACCAGTCAATATATTTTTATCAGTTCTGCGTCAGCTTACGAAAAACCAATCCGGAGACTGCCTTTAACCGAAGAAACGCCACTTGTTAATCCATTCTGGCAATACTCGCGCGACAAAGCCGCGTGCAAGAAGATTTTGATGGATGCCTGCAAAAACAATAACCTTCCGGTAACCGTAGTGCGCCCGTCGCATACGTACGACAATACCTTAATCCCTACCGACTGGGGTTACACCGTTTTAGACCGGATGATGAAAGGGAAAAAAATTATCATCCACGGTGACGGGACTTTACTCTGGGTTTTAATGCACCACAGCGATTTTGCCGTGGGTTTTACCGGTTTATATGGCAGACAGGAGGCAATAGGGGAGGCATACCATATCACCTCAGACGAATTGCTAACATGGAACCAGGTTTACCAATTGTTGGCAGATGAGTTGGGAGTTGCCTTAAATGCTGTTCACATTCCTTCCGGTTTTATTTCTAAATACAACCCGGTTTACGGCGCGGGATTACTGGGCGACAAAGCCCATTCGGTAATTTTCGATAATTCAAAAATAAAAAAACTGGTTCCCGAATTTCGATGCAAAATTTCGTTTTCGGAAGGGGTAAAGGAAATTATAGCCTGGCACAAAACAATCCTACTTGGCAGGTTGTGAATGACGAAATCAATAAAAGTGTGGATGAGATTATTGCTGCATTTGAAAGATAATTTGGATTACAACAAAGGAGGATGTCATCTTTCAAAAAGATGATATCTTACTTTACACCTGGTTTCTATTAACTATTCCCCAGGTTGAAAAAACCAAATTTTTAGGTTTAATTTGTCATTTGTAAATAAACAATAAAACGAAATCAGATGAAAACAAAATTAATTGTGGTTGTTATTCTAGTTTTTACGAAATTAACTGCATTTTCACAAACCGATACCTTAAAATCCATTTCGGAGCAGATAAAAATTGAACGCGACAACCAACTCCAGGAACTCCAGGAAAAACTAAAAAAGAACGAGGAAGTTGTAAACCGGCTTACAGTAAAACTTGCTGACAGTGAAAATTTGAAAGCAACGGATAAAGAAAAAGTTACCGACCTTGAGAAATTGCAGGTAGCCCTTGACAGCCGCTTAAAAATTCTGGAAGAAGCCCCAAAAACAAAAATTAATCTTAACGGGCAACTTGCTTTTACAGAACTGCTTAGCATACAGAGAGATATTCAGCCAGCCGAATTGTTTTTAACCTCCAGGACATTCTTTGCGCATTTGGGAAATATCTCCAACGTACTACAATATAGCAGCTTTAATAATTGGAAAACAGAATACGAAAAGTGGAATGCAAAACAAAAGAGCGGCGAACATATGGTTGAATTGGTTAACAATTCGTTAAACCTGATTGGAAATGCGGCAAATATTGTTCCCCTGTACGGTTCGGTTGCCCAAACATTTTCGTTTGGCGCCAGCTCTCTTATATCGTTATGGGGAAATAAAGAAAAGGAACTTTCCACAAAAACTGTATCGATGTTAAAATTGCTTACTGTGGTTAGCCAGTTCGAACAACAAAAATCAATTATCGATTACGAATGGGATGCAATAAACAAAGAACTGGAACTCCTTCAGAAAGAGAACAACCAACTTTTGAAAGATCAGATGGAATATTTCGGGTTGAACCTGAATGAATACAAAACCAGGTACATGGATGAAACCCTCGACAGCAAAAGGGAGAACTACAAGAATGCATGCAGAAAAGCGATTTCAGAAAAAATTTTATTATTGGATTCTGATGCAAATACGCGCGGAAGCTGGTTGGGCCAGGTTGAAACCTACATGTACAGGGTGCAGTCGTTACGGTTGAGGTTTGGTCAGTTAACCACGCGGATGTTGTCGAATATCGATAATTATGAGCAACTTATTACAGTTTATTCCGATGGCACCTTATTTCCAGCCGAATTTACCCGTAATATTGCCAGCCTGAATAATTCGTTAAAAGCGGTTAAAAGTAAGTTTTATACATCGTTCAACCCGGCAAAATATATTGAGGATTCGGCAGTAATGTACATTGAAAGGTAGGGCAGGAGAATCATATTCACAATGAGGGTTTCACTCAATAAAAAGCCCACATTTTGTTTCGAAAATCATTTAGCAAGCAAAAAAGGATGTCATCTTTCCAAAAGATGACATCCTTTTTACTATTGGGTGATGCGAATTCTCTTTCAAATAATTAACAGTCCGCAGTTTTGAAACCGAGGCACCCAACTCTTATTTCAGATATTTATCGAGCCAGTTAAAGAAAACCCTTTGCCATAAAATTCCGTTTTGCGGTTGCAATACCCAGTGGTTTTCTTCGGGGAAATAGAGCATTTGAGCGGGCACACCTTTTAAAATTGCCGCGTTAAACGCCGCCATACCCTGTTCCGAAGGAACCCGGAAATCCTTTTCTCCCTGAACAACCAGAATTGGGGTATCCCAGTTATTCACAAATTTATGGGGAGAGAATTCGTATGAGCGTTGCGCCGCAGCGTTGGTTTTATCCCAGTAAGGTCCGCCGTAATCCCAATCAACAAACCACATTTCTTCGGTGGTGGTGTACATGTGTTCGAAGTTAAAAATTCCGTCGTGGGCAATAAATGCCTTAAAACGGCCCTCGTGGTTACCAGCCAGGTACAAAACCGAATACCCGCCGTAACTGGCGCCTACCGAACCCAGCTTCTCTTTGTCGACAAACGGTTCTTTCGCAACTTCATCAATTGCCGAAAGTAAATCGCTTATGTTCTGGCCGCCATAGTCTTTTGATATCTGTTCATTCCACTCCGGCCCGAAACCTGGTAATCCCCGGCGGTTTGGCGCTACAATTATATACCCGTTTGCCGCCATCATCTGGAAATTCCAGCGGTACGACCAAAACTGGCTTACTGTGTTTTGCGGCCCACCCTGGCAATAAAGCAATGTTGGATATTTTTTCGAAGGATCGAAATGCGGGGGATAAATTATCCAGGTCTGCATCTGTTTTCCATCGGTGGTTTCTATCCAGCGCTCTTCTACTTTGCCAAATTCAAGCTGCTCAAGAATTCCCTTGTTGATCGAAGTTAATGCTTCTTCCTTCCCGGTTACCGGATCTACCCTGTATAATTCGGCGGGTTTCGACATCGAAACTTTTTGCGCTATCAACGTTTCTTCGGCAGCTAAAATGCTTTGGTAGTCATGCACACCGTCAGTTAACCTCACAATTGAGCCATCGGCCAGGTTCAGACGGTGAATTTCTTCTGTAGCCTGGATATTGCTTAAAAAATAAACCGATTTATTATCACTGCTCCAAACCAATCCCGAAGCATTATTATTAAAGTTTTCAGTAAAATCCTTCTTTTCACTTGTTTCCAGGTCGCCGATAAATAAACGTATTTTATCTGCTTCATAACCATCGCGTTCCATGCTTTCCCATGCTAAAAATTTTCCATCGGGCGAGAATACCGGATTTTGATCGTAACCCATCATCCCCGAAGTAAAATTGATGGTTTTCCCGGTTTCAACATTGTATAAATAGATGTCAGAATTGGTTGAAACGGCATACTCTTTTCCCACCTTCTTTTTGCATGTATAAGCAAGAGTTTTGCCGTCGGGGCTCCATGCAATCTGCTCGTTGCCGCCAAAAGGTTTCATCGGCGAATCGAACTTTTCACCATCGAGAATGTCTGTAGGGTCATCAACTTTCCCATTCGAATAACCGGCAATAAAAATGTGGTTGTAAGTATAATCGTGCCAGCTATCCCAATGCCTGTACATAATGTCGTTTTCAAGACGGGCATTTGCTTTTGGCAGATCGGGGAACAAATCGTTGACACTTTGGTCGAGTTTTACGCTTTTCAGGTAATATATTTTTTTCTGATTGGGTGAATAACCAAATCCTGTAATTCCGCCTTCAATGTCAGTTACCTGGTTTTGTTTACTTCCGTCGGGATTCATTTCCCACATCTGCACGCTTCCTGAGGCTGAAGATAAATACCCGATTTTCTTTCCATCGGGTCTCCAGGCAAGGTTGAATTCTTTTGCAGCTGTATTGGACAGGTTTTTTGGCTCTCCTCCCAAAACCGGTACAGCGTAAATATCGTTGTACGATTTATTTTCTTCAACATTATAATAGGTAACAGTGTAAATTGCTGTTTTGCCATCGGGTGATACTTTTGCCTCTCCCAATCTGCCAAACATCCACAAAACTTCGGGGGTCATAATATCTGAAGCAAGTTTTGGGATTTCAGGAAGATAATTTTTTGCTTCTGGCACTGTTTTCTTTTTTGCACAGCCTGCAAACAAAAAAATTGCTGTAAGAATTAAAAATGCTGTTCTTTTCATTTGATTTGGATTGAATAATTTGTTTGCAAAGTAAGGCAATTGAAATGACGGAACAAATGATTTTTTAATAAAAAAAGGTGCCGGAGTCCGGCACCTTAATAACTATGGTAATACGGAATTAATTGTTTTTTCCATACTTGTACGTTCCTTCGAATTCAAACAATTTTCCTTCGTAATCTTTGCTTGTAACTTTGAATTTTACCGAATCTGTTCCGGCCACCTGCAACGAATCGAGCCGGAATGAAACGTGTGCTGTGTAAAGTACAACTTCAGAATCGTTGTTGTTATTATGTCTTAATTCCAGATTAAATGGTTGATTGTCAGTAGTTAATTTACCAGGTTCTTTCACCAGGTTTATAAAATGTACCTGGTTGCGACCGTAATACTTAAGTTTAAAATTCAATAATCCGTTTGCCATCCAGCAATCTTTCACCATAATCGGGTCGCTTCCAATGCTGTCTTTATTAGCTTCAGTAATTTCTAATATACCCTTTGTAAGAATTTTTCTGGTAGAATTTATCTTTACATAATAGGCAACTACCTTCCCCGATTCATTTACCTTTTCATCTAAAATGGTAAAATTAACAAGCAACCGGTCACCTTTTTCTATTTTTTGATTTGGTTTACCCGAATATGAGTAATCGTAATAAGGGCCGTAACCCGCAAAAGCCAAAGGGATCAGAATTTCGCCATCGTCCATTATAATTTTATACGAATCTGAATTTTCTACAATACCAAACCCAATCCATACATTGTTTAAGGAATATCCTTCATCTTCAAGGCAACCCGATAAGAGGAATAAAAACCCAACCGCTATTCCGAAAAAAATATTTTTCATCCAACTTCCAGTTTTAAAAATTAATCGTTGTTAAGATTTGATTAGCGCAAAAAGGGTTGCGTGAAAAAAAGGAACTGACAAAAATTTTTCGCAATTCCTGACAAAAATGATTTTAATTATTTTGGCATAAACATTGCAATGCGAATCAATATATCTAAATATTTATATATTTGCATTATGAAAAAAATAACATCGTTGACTGGTTTAAAATCATTAATTGTTACGGGCAATAAAGTTTGGATGCTTTTGTATAAGAGCGGTTCGGAACAAAGTGAATGTGCGGTCGCTAATTTCAATAAGGTTGAAAGTGTAAATGGTAATATTTTATGTGCCGCAAATGTTTTGGAAGCCCGGGATATTCACCCTGAGTATAACATTACAAGTGTACCTTCGTTGCTGTATTTTGAAAATGGGAATTTGAAAAATGTAGCAAAGGGGTGCCAAACCCCTGGGCAGTTAAAGGCTATATTTGAAAAACCGGTTTTTATTGCTTCGGCGCCAAATAACGAAAAAAGTAGGAGAAACGTGACTGTGTATACTACGCCAACCTGTTCGTGGTGTACCACAATTAAAAGACATTTGCAGGAAAACGGGATACCTTATCGCGAGGTAAATGTTGAGGCAGATCAGAAAGCTGCCGAAGAAATGGTGCGAAAAAGTGGCCAGCAGGGTGTGCCTCAAACCGAAATAAACGGGCAAATTGTTGTGGGATTCGATAAAACAAGAATAAATTCGCTGCTGGGATTAAACTAAATCCGGCAACTTTGTGTTTGAGTTTTAATAGTATATTTATCAAAAATTGGAATCAAAAAAGTAATTATAAAATGAAGCAAATGAAAAAGTTAGTATTTATCATGGCGGTTGCGGTAATATCGTTGCAAAGCTGTAACCCGAGCCAGGCAAAAAGCAATGTCAACGAAAAAAATGCTGAGTCTGCGCCTGTTGAAACTGTTTCGCAAAATAAAAGCGAGGCAGTTGGTACAGTGAAACTTACAAAGGCAAAATTTCTGGCTGAAGTTTGGGATTATGAAAATTCGCCAAGGGAATGGAAATTTAAAGGTAACAAACCGGCATTAATCGACTTTTATGCCGACTGGTGTGGCCCGTGCAAAATTGCCGCACCGATACTCGAAGAAATTTCAAAGGAATATGCTGGTAAAGTTACTATTTATAAAATCGATACACAGGTAGAACAGGAGTTGGCAGCAGTTTTTGGAATAAGCGGTATACCGGCGTTTTTGTATATCCCTCTGAGCGGAAAACCTACCATGGCATCGGGAATTGCCCGTACCAAAGAGGACACAAAGAAAATGTTCCAGGAAAATATTAACAATATTCTTTTAGCAACAAAATAATGAAAGCTTTGATTGTCAGCATGTTCAGTGTATTTGTTATGTGGAACATATGTCAGTCTTAATTATAAATGTTTAATTTAAAGAATAGTAAAAATGAAAGAATTACAGCCTATTAACCAAAACGTGCTGCTCGAACTTACTGAGGACAATGCAGTACAGAAAACCGCGTCGGGAATTATTATCCCCGATTCTGCACAGGAGAAAGAGGAAATTGCCAAAGTTGTGGCAATCAGTAACATCGAAAATGCAGAAATAGCGCCCGGTGATGAGGTTCTCTACAAAAAGTACGCAGGCACGGAAATCGATTTCAACGGTAAAAAATACCTGTTGTTGCCTTATGCCGAAATCCTGTCGAAAGTTGTAGTTACCGAATCAATTTAAGCTGAAGTTCAGAGTTTTACTAATTCTGCCAAAACATTTAAAATCGACAAACGGAGGCCGGGAGATAAATTTCTTCCGGCTTTTTTATATGCTGAATTGATAATTCTTTCAATGTTAGCAATTATTGAAAATCTGTCATTGATGAAAAGAAGCAATCCTAACTTTTACCTGAAAACTTCTGACTTCAAATAAAGAAGTTAAAATATTGGTAACCTTTTGGTCTTCGTTTCATTTAAAAATTCGATGGTTTTGTTAATTCCTTCATACATTAACACATCAGATTTTACAAAACCTACTTTCAGGCGGTATTCCGACATAAAGTCCTCTAAAAAAGGAGAAGTTTTTAGAGGGCGCCGGAAATCCATTGCCTGGGCGGCATTATAAAGTTCGATAGCCAGTATTTTTTCAGTATTCATGACCACTTTCAGCGCTTTTGTAGCTGCATTTCCGCCCATGCTAACATGGTCTTCCTGTTCGTTTGAAGAAGGAATGGAATCTACCGATGCAGGAGTGCAAAGTTGCTTGTTTTGACTGACAATTGAAGCAGCGGCATATTGCGGTATCATAAATCCTGAGTTCAATCCGGGTTTTGCAACCAGGAATGCAGGCAAATTGCGGTCACCCGAAATAAGCCTGTAAACACGGCGTTCTGAAATACTGCCCAGTTCGCTCAGCGCAATTGCCAGAAAGTCAAGTGCCAGTGCAAGGGGTTCGCCATGAAAATTACCGCCAGATACGATAAGATCATCATCGGGAAATACAGTTGGGTTATCGGTAACAGAATTAATTTCGGTTTCGAAAATTGTAGCTGCATATCGCACTGTATCGCGAACCGCCCCATGCACCTGCGGAATGCACCGGAATGAATAGGGATCCTGTATATGTGCTTTATGTTTTGCCTGCATTTCGCTTCCTTCGAGAACATGCCTGAAATTTGCGGCAGTTTCTGCCTGCCCCTTGTGTGGCCGTATCCGCTGAATATTTTCCGAAAATGGTTCAAGCAAACCGTCAAAAGCATCGAGCGAAAGGGAACCAATAACATCTGCCTGATCGACAATGCGAAACGTTTTTAAAAGCATGTAAACCCCGTGGGCGCTCATAAATTGTGTGCCGTTTAAAAGTGCCAAACCCTCTTTAGCTTCAAGCTTCACAGGGTTCCACTCAAATTTTTCAAGAACAGTTTTTGACCCGGTTTTTTTTCCTTCAAAGTTAACTTCGCCTAAACCAAGCAATGGCAGAAAAAGCATGGCTAATGGCGCCAAATCGCCGCTGGCGCCAAGCGAACCCTGTTCGTATACACAGGGAAGTACATTGTAGTTAAATAAATCGATAATCCGCTGAATGGTAATTAATTGAACAGCCGAATTTCCTTTTGAAAGTGCGTGTATTTTTAAGAGCAGCATCAGTTTTACCACTTCCCGGGGCACTTCGGGGCCAATGTTGCAGGTATGCGAAATAACCAGGTTCTCCTGCAACTGGCTCAATTCATCCTTCGAAATTTCGATGTTACAAAGCGCCCCAAATCCCGTATTAATCCCGTAAATTGGTTTTTCCGACTCGCTGATTTTTCTGTCGAGAAACTGTTTGCTTTTCAGGATAAGTTGGATGGATATTTCCGATAACTCTAACTTTACATTGTTTTCAAGAATGTCGTTTATAATTTCGAAAGTGAGGTTTTCAGGCGATATTTTGAATATTCGGCTTGCCATAAATTTTTTCGGGCAAGGTCGTGTTTGATTTACTAAAATGAAAGGATTTTTATCAGTTCTCCGGCAGAAAGACTTTTTTGTTCCCCGGTTTCCATGTTTTTCAGCGTGAACGAATTAGCCTGAATTTCAGACTCACCTGCCAAAACAACAAAAGGTATTTCCTTTTTATTGGCATAGGTCATCTGCTTTTGCATTTTTGCCTTGTCGGGAAAAATCTCGGAATTGATGCCATTTTTCCGTAATTCGGCCAATACTGGTAAACAGTAAGCTTCTTCTTTTTCGCCGAAATTTGCAAACAGGACTTTTGTGGTATCCGCAGTTTTCTGAGGGAAAAGGTTTAATTGGGCAAGTATATCGTAAATCCTTTCTGCGCCAAATGACACACCGACCCCCGAAACATTGGGCAAGCCAAATATCCCTGTCAGGTCGTCATATCTTCCGCCTCCGCAAATACTGCCGATTTCAAAATCTTTGGCCTTGACTTCAAAAATTGCCCCGGTATAGTAATTCAAACCGCGGGCCAGGGTTAAATCAAGCTCAATATCTGTGTTCAAACCCAACTGGCCGAGATAGGAAAAGAGTTTTTCGATTTCCCCGACACCCTTAAGCCCGGTTTCCGATTTTTCTAAAATTTTTTCAAGCTGTGCCGCTTTCTCCACCGAACTTCCCTCAAGAGCCAAAATAGGTTGTAAACGTTCTATGGCCAAATCAGAAACGCCCTTTTCTGCCAATTCGGCATTTACTTTTTCCAACCCAATTTTTTCGAGCTTATCAATTGCCACTGTTATATCGGTAATTCTTTCGTTTTCGCCAACAATTTCGGCAATTCCGGCCAGTATTTTCCGGTTGTTTATTTTTACTACCGTATTTATTTTCAATCTCGAAAAAACATCGTCGATAATTTGCACCAGTTCAACTTCGTTGAGTAAACTGTTGCTGCCAATAACATCCACATCGCACTGGTAAAATTCGCGGTAACGGCCTTTCTGTGGCCTGTCGGCGCGCCAGACCGGCTGAATCTGGTAGCGTTTAAAGGGAAACGTTATTTCGTTTTGGTATTGAACAACAAATCTCGCGAATGGTACTGTAAGGTCGTAACGAAGCCCTTTTTCGGAAATCTGCGGAGTGAGTTTGTTTGGGTTTTTTTCTGCCAGCGCTTCATCGGAAACTTTCGAAATAAAATCTCCCGAATTCAGAATTTTGAAAAGCAGTTTATCGCCTTCCTCGCCATATTTTCCCATTAACGTCGAAAGGTTTTCCATGGCAGGAGTTTCGATGGGTTGAAATCCATACAACCTGAAAACATCTTTAATCAGGTCGAAAATGTAGTTTCTTTTCACCATTTCTGAAGGTGAAAAATCGCGGGTTCCTTTTGGTATGGACGGTTTCTGTGCCATCATTAATTATTGTTAGGAAGGCAAAAATAAATAATTAATATGAGGTTTATCAATTCATATTTGAAGAAAGTCCAAAATCCTTGTTCTTAAAAAATAGCTATCTTTGCTGTTGTTGGTAGAAATTTAAATAACTTCCATTAATTTAAAAGATATCATATGAGTTACATAATAAAAATCGATAGTAAAACCCGCAAAGCTAAAAGCATTGTAAACATGCTAAAAGAATTAGCGCAGGATTATCCTTTCCTTCATATTTACGAAGACATACCTGAAGAATCTGAGGAACTAATGGAAGAATTAGAAGCCCGGTATAATGAAGCAATTAAAAATCCGAAGGAAGGTAAAAGTTGGGAAGAAGTAAAAACCAACGTTTTATCAAAATGAAAGAATACCAGATTGTGATCGTGAAAAGGTTTCCATTTGCAATCTATTATTTTATTGAAGAAAACATTATCAATATTTTTGCTGCTTTTCACTTCAGCCGGAATCCAAAAATCTGGAAGCAGAGAATTAAATAATTTTTGTTTGTACCGATGAAATAATGTTATCACATCAAAAACGAAAAGCAGAAATAATTATGGAAGACACAAAAAAAGCAGGAAGATATAACAGAATTTACACTCAGTTATCAGAATTGGTAAAGAAAAGCAACAGCCAGACTGCCCGCATGGCAACAATTATAGCCGTGCTCCACCATAAAATGGAATACTTTTTCTGGACTGGTTTTTATTTGATTGAAGAGGGCAAAATGACTGTGAATGTTTACCAGGGGCCGGTTGCCTGCCAGATTTTGGAGAAAGACAAAGGGGTATGCTGGGCAGGATTCAATAAAAAAGAAACCATTGTTGTTGACGATGTCCATGCTTTTCCAGGCCATATTGCCTGCGATTCAAGATCAAACTCCGAAATAGTGGTCCCGTTTAAAAATAGGGAAGGGGAAATCATCGGTGTTTTGGATGTGGATAGTTCAGACAAAGCCGCTTTCTCTGAAGTCGATGCCCATTGGCTGGAGAAAATCTTGGGGTTGGTTTGGATTTAGAATTGTTCAGGGTTCAGGGTTCCGGGTACAAAGTTCCGGGAATGACGACCTAAGCATCAGTATTAAAGTCTATCAAATGAAAATGAAAAACCTTATTTTTTATTTAAGGTACTTGTCTAAATACTTTGTACTAAATACTAAAATTATATAAGCAATTTAATCCTTTTTAAAAATGACAAAAATGAACAGAAGAAATTTTATCGGTAAAACGGCTGTAGGAGCTGCAGCAGTTACAGTAATTCCGAGGCATGTACTTGGCGGGAACGGCTTTGTAGCAGCCAACGACAAAATTAACCTGGGATATATCGGGCTTGGAAAACAAATTTACACATTGCTCGACAGTATCGGCGGGTGCAAGGAGACTGTGGCTGTGGCTGCCAGCGATGTTTATAAAAAGAAACTCGAAATGTTTCTTGATGCCGCAAAAAAGAACAACAGCAAAAAAGGGGTCGAAGCAAAAGTTGAAGGGTATCATTACTACCGCGAATTGCTTGACAGGAAAGACATCGACGCGGTTGTAATTGCCACGCCCGACCACTGGCACGCCCAAATGGTTGTTGATGCGGCAAAAGCCGGCAAGGATATTTACTGCGAAAAACCACTGGCATTAACCGTGGCTGAAGGCCGCGCTATGGTTCAGGCTACGCGCAAATACGATCGTGTTTTCCAGACCGGCAACATGCAACGTTCGTGGCGCGATTTCCGCCATGCCGTTGAACTGGTCCGCAATGGCTACATCGGCGAAATCAAAGAAGTAAATGTTAGTATCGGCGAACCAATTAAACAGTGCGACTTGCCCACGCAGCCTGTCCCCGAGGGACTCGACTGGAACGAATGGGTAGGCCCGTCGCTTTACAGGGGCTTTCACGAGACACTGGCTCCGGCCGATCCTCATAACTCGCCATGGGCATGGTGGCGCGGATACCGCGATTTTGGCGGCGGTTTGATTACCGACTGGGGCGCACACATGTTCGACATAGCACAGTGGACGCTTGACAAAGACGGTTCGGGCCCCGTTCAGTTAATACCTCCATCGGAACCAGATCAAAGCCATGGATTGGTAATGATTTATGACAACGGCGCCCGTATCAACCACAAAATCTGGGGTGGCCAGGGCGATGGAAACGGGGTCCAGTTTATCGGAACCGAAGGAAAAATCGAAGTCAGCCGCGACTTCCTGCGTACCTTCCCCAACGTAAACCTGTCAAAAGCCGAATTGAAACCCACAGATAAAAGGGTTTATTTTAGTAATAACCATTACCAGGATTGGGTTGATGCGATGAAAAACCGTTCAAAACCAATCTCTGATGTTGCAATCGGCCACAGCACATCGGCGGTTTGCAACATTGCAAACATTGCTTACGAAGTCCAACGACCATTATTGTGGGATCCGGCAACTGAGAAATTTACCGGCGACGACTATGCCAATATGATGCTTACACGTCCAATAAGGGGTAAATGGGATTTTACCGATTTCTAGGGCAATACTTTAATAATAAAAAATATCCGGGGCATTCATCTATTAAAGATTGCCCCGGATTTTTTTGTAGCCAAAATAATGGCGGTTCAAAAAGATAAAAACCGTTGGTTAGATTACTGGTATGATGGATTGCTTAGCCAGGCTGCCTATAACACTTGTTTTGAGGAGGGGGGACTTCGACTTTCCCACGCCGAAGAAATTATGCCGGACCTGGGAATCCCGATAGCTATCGGGTCCGGCCCCCGTTTTTCTGTTTTTAAGGGTTAATCCCGTAAATCCACTAAATGTTTTCAAAACAAATGGCATTCATCATATTATTTTTTTCTTCTTTTGTATCTCTTTGCTGAATATTTACTAATACCTTTTTGATTTTGTAATGAAACGAATTTTATACCTGTTGCTTTCGGCGCTGTTGTTTTCGAATGTTACGTTCGCAAGGGAAGGAATGTGGATTCCTTTGCTTCTGGAAAAGTACAATTTTGCCGAAATGCAGCAGATGGGCTTTAAACTTTCCGTACAGGATATTTATGATATCAATAACGCGAGTATGAAGGATGCCGTGGTGATTTTTGGCGGGGGATGCACCGGCGGACTGATTTCGGATGAAGGCCTGTTAATTACCAACCACCATTGCGGATACCGCCAGATCCAGTCGCACAGCTCGCTTGAAAACGATTACCTGACCAACGGGTACTGGGCGATGGACAAAAGCGGGGAACTGCCAAATCCCGGGCTGACTGTAAGCTTTTTAGAGTATATGAAAGATGTTACTTCAGAAATTCTGGAGGGAACAGAAGGATTATCCGAAGAGGATCAGATCAAAAAAATTGAGTCGAACACAGCCGGTGTTGAAAAGCAGGCTACTGAAAACGGGAAATACAAAACCCAGGTTAAACCTTTGTTTTACGGGAACCAGTATTTTCTTTATGTTTACAAGGTTTACACCGATATAAGGTTGGTGGGCGCCCCGCCTTCAGCGATCGGAAAGTTTGGCGGCGATACCGATAACTGGATGTGGCCACGCCATACAGGCGATTTCTCTTTGTTCAGGATTTACGCCGGGAAAGACAACGATCCTGCCCCTTATTCCGCTGAAAACGTCCCATTCAAACCAAAATGGTTCTTCCCAATCTCTATTAAAGGGATTCAGCCCGGCGATTTTACCATGGTATTTGGAAATCCCGGAACCACCATGCAGTACATCCCCTCAAATGAAGTGGATATTATTATGAACCAACGCAATCCCGACCGGATTAAAATCAGGGATAAAAAACTGGAGATAATCGGGGCTGATATGGGAAAAGACCCAAAAGTCAGGATACAGTACTCGGCAAAATACCAGGGGATAAGCAATGCATGGAAAAAATGGCAGGGCGAAACAATGGGATTGCAACGAATGGATGCTGTTAACCAAAAACGCGATTTTGAGCAGGAATTTGAAAAATGGGCCCTTGCCAACAATAAGTGGGAAAACCAGTACGATAAGGTATTTAACGATTTTGAAAGGATTTATTCTGAGTACAAAACCTACGTTCACGCTTTCGATTATTATAATGAAATCGTTATGCGCGGCATTGAAATTTTTCAACTTGCCGCGCTGGTTGACCAGATTTTGAAGAGCATTCAGGAAAATCAACCGGAAAAGACACCAAACCTTAAAAAAGCATTATTAACTAAACTTCCTGATTTTATAAAGGATTACAACCAACCCACCGATGAAAAATTATTTGCTGGGTTGCTTCCGATGCTTGCTGCTGATGTGGATAAAGAATTTTTACCTGAAGGATTTTCAGCGCTTTTAAGTAAGGTTGGCGATAAAAAACTGGTTGAAAAAATATACCAAAAATCGGTGCTAACCGACCCTGGGAAACTGAAAAACATGGTTGAAAACGGAACAGACAAACAGTTGCTTAAACTTGCAAAAGACCCTGTTTTGAGCCTTTACAACGATTTGATTTTTAAGTTTAAAAGGGATATTGAACCCGTGGTTTCTGGAAAAGAGAAAGAAATCGGCAAGAACATGAAAACATATATGGCCGGCCTGATGGAAATGAAAAAAAACCAGGCTTTCTATCCCGATGCAAACCTTACACTACGTGTTTCTTACGGGAAAGTGGAAGGGTACAAACCACGGGATGGGGTAATTTATAAACACTACACCACTTTAACAGGGATCATGGAAAAAGACAACCCTGAAATTTACGATTACGACGTGCCCGGCCGTTTAAAGGAATTATATGCAACCAAAGATTTTGGCAGATTTGAAGATGAAGGAGATGTGCCTGTTGCATTCATCGCCTCAAACCATACCACCGGGGGTAACTCGGGTAGTCCTGTAGTAAACGGAAACGGTGAATTGATAGGTGTAAATTTCGACCGCTGTTGGGAAGGTACCATGAGCGACATTATGTTTGACCCTGACCGTTGCAGAAACATCGCCATCGACATCCGGTATGCGCTTTTTATCATTCAAAAGTTTGCCGGGGCCGGTCATCTAATCGATGAAATGGAAATTGTAGAATAATCATTCCCAAAACATATTTAACCCTAATTTGCTTTTCGAAATCAATGAAAGAAACCGGGATAGATATTCTGAACTATCTGCTAAAAGCAGGAATGGCCACTCTTTTCCAGCTTTTTGTGCTTTTTGGCCCTTTCATTGTTCTGGCGCTGGTTATGAATTTCCTGGCCCGTAAAAACGAAGCCCTTGGATACCGGATCTTTGGCCAAAAAGTTTACCTGTACGTTTTTGGCTGGCTTGGAACCGCCGTTCACGAACTTGGGCATGCCCTTTTTGCCTTGTTGTTTGCCCATAAAATTTCTGAATTAAAATTGTTCTCGCCAGGTTCGGGTAAATCGCTGGGCCATGTAAAACACAGTTATAAAAAAGGGGATCCGTATCAAACCATTGGCAATTTCTTTATTGGAATAGGCCCCATTCTTTTGGGAACCATATTGTTGTTTTTATTCACCTGGTTGCTGTTTGGTTTGAACATTTTTAAGGTCGCAGAAAAACACAATGCCGGGTTAATTCCCGATGATTTTCTGAATATTGAAAAACTGAAAACCTTTGCTTATAGCATCGCTAAGGGGGTCTGGGATTGCATGGATTCAATTTTAACCGGGCCTGAGGCCAACTGGTGGAAACTGGTTTTGTTTTTTTATTTCTTTTATTCTGTGAGTAGTTCGATCACGCTCAGCTCATCCGATGTTAAAGGGGCATTCAGGGGTTTTTTATATTTTGCGGTTTTACTATTCTTTTTCAATGTAATTACAATTTGGATGGGCAATTTTGCAACAGTTTTTTTTAAGCAATCAAATCTTTATTTAACCGGATTCTATTTCCTTGTTATTGTAAGTCTGACTTTAAATGTTATTTTTATACTGGTTTTATTTTTCCTGAATTTCTTATGGCCGCTGTTTTCCAAAAAATGAAAAAGGGCTAAATCCGGAAGTAAATCATTGATTATAAATAAACTAAACTTAATGCTATGAAGAAAGTTCTCGTTTTTATTACATCAGTATTATTTTTTTCATTTTTGTCTGTGGCTGAATCGCCATATCCGGTCCGCGGACTTTGTATTGCGGCGCCAACGGTTACAGGTGTTGATGAATTTGCTGCATTTATTAAATCAGACCTGGCGCCTGCAGGTTTAAACGTGCTTATATTACGCATCGACTACCGTTACCAGTATAAGTCGCGGCCCGAATTAATTGGGGACAATCCCTACTCCGAAGCCGATGTAAAAAAGCTTGTAAAAGTTTGTAAAGAACATAATATAAGGCTTATACCGCAAATTAATCTTTTCGGGCACCAGTCGTGGCACAGCAAGCACGAAAAACTGCTTGAAGTTTACCCGCAATTCGATGAAACGCCAAACATTAAATTGCCAAAGGAAGGAGAGTACAAATGGCCCAATCCCGATGGGTTATACTGCAAGAGTTATTGCCCGCTGCATCCTGAAGTGCACGGTGTGGTTTTTGATCTGGTAGATGAGATTTGCGATGTTTTTGAAGCCGATGCCTATCACGCCGGTTTGGACGAAGTGTTTTATATTGGCCATGAAGATTGTAATAGGTGTTATGGTAAAGATCCGGCAGAGCTTTTTGCCGGTGAGGTTACTAAAATCAGAAATCACCTGAAAGAAAAAAACCGCGAACTCTGGATTTGGGGCGACCGGCTTATCGACGGAAAAGCAACAGGAATTGGTTTGTGGGAAGGAAGTTATAACAACACTCACCGGGCAATCGATTTGATTCCGAAAGATGTGGTAATTTGCGACTGGCATTACGAACGCCCCGATCCAACCCCTGTGCTGTTCGCTGCAAAAGGGCTCAGCGTGCTGGCCTGTCCGTGGCGCAATGCCGAAAACGCAGTAGAGCAGGAAAAAATGATGCGGCTGTTTATTAAAATAGCCACAAAGGAAATGAAGCCAAAATATTTGGGGATGTTGCAAACGGTTTGGGGCTCTGCCGAGGGATTTATGAAAAGTTATAAAGGAACAGCAACTCAGGACCGAATCGATAAATCTGCAGAGTGTTTCAAGGAATTATCGAAGGTTTGGAATAATTAATTAAGTTTTGTTTTGCTTAATCCGGTTCAATTCTATAAAAAGTATTACCCATCCTTATTAAAAAAAGGCAAACAAATTAAAACGATAATTTTATGAAAATCAGCAGTAAACTAATTCTCTTTTTCGCGATGATATTCGTTGCAGGTTTGTTGAATGCAAAACCAATGGAAAAACTAAGCGTGAAAGGCAAGGACATTGTTACCGAAAGCGGAAAGGTTATCAGGCTGAAAGGTGTTAGCTTTTCGGATCCCGATAAACTTGAAAAAGACGGGCAATGGAACAAAAGGTATTTTCAGGAGGCCAAAAACTGGGGATGCAACGTTGTAAGGTTTGCCATTCATCCTACAGCCGTGAACAATCGTGGTTGGGATGCTTATTTCAAACTTGTCGATCAGGGAGTTGAATTGGCCGCTGAACTTGAAATGTATGTTATTATCGACTGGCATTCGATTGGTAACCTTAATACCGAAAAATTCACAAATAAAATGTACAATACAACAATGGATGAAACCGTAAAATTCTGGAAAACTGTTGCAAAACGTTACAAAGGAAATCCAACTGTTGCAGTGTACGAGTTGTTTAACGAACCAACTTCGCAGGGTGGGCAACTTGGCGAATTAAGCTGGAATACCTGGCGTCCGGCACTCGAAAAACTAATCGATGAAATTTCGGTAATCGATAACGATAAAATTTTTCTGGTAGCGGGGGAAGACTGGGGTTACCTGCTCAACGAAGTGGTTCAAAACCCGGTTGCCAGAAAGAATGTAGCCTATTGCACCCATCCATACCCGCAAAAAAGAAACAAACCCTGGGAGCCCCAGTGGGAAAAGGACTGGGGGCATGTGGCCGATAAATACCCGATAATCGCTACCGAATTTGGATTTATGGGCCCCGATGAGCGCGGGGCGCATATCCCCTGTATTTCTGACGAAAGTTACGGCGAGGCAATAATGAATTATTTTGATAAGAAAAGCATTTCGTACACAATCTGGTGTTTCGATCCTAACTGGGCGCCCGTTTTAATTAGCGACTGGAATTTTACACCCTCGAGACAGGGAAAATTTTTCAAGGAGGTTTTATTGAGAAAAAATTAACCTGAATAATCATGTGCTTATAAAATATATTCAAATTTCCGGCCCTAATTAATATGAATATCGGCGAAAGTCCTGCGAATACCCTTTTTAAAATGAACTGACGGGTATCCAAAAAGTACTATCAACCCTTCGCGCGAGGGAAATTTAATGTTGTATTTTTCGCGTAATTTCTTTGCTTTTGGCCCATTTTGAATAAAGGGGTGAACTCCCCCAATCATGCAGGTTCCCAATCCGAGAGATTCGGCAGCCAACATGGCATAAGTGGCGGCGATTAAGGGATCTGCCGGATCGGTAAACGGAGAACCATAGAAATATATTGACAATGGTGCATCGTAATTTACAGTATTTATATTTCTCCTCATTTTCTCAGTATATTCCCATATTAATGGCCGAATAAATCCCTTAAACATATCGTCGTTTGCTTTGCCCCAAAAGGGACGCATAATAGTAAGAAACCATGGGGAAACAAACCATTTCATGGTTTCAATAAAATTACAGTAGTCCTCTGCAAAAGCACGATTTTTCTCTTTGCCTTCGATAACAAGCACATGAACATCGGAGGGTGGCAATCCCATTGGGGCAGTTTTGGCTGCGGTTAAAATCTTTTCGATTATATCAGGTTCAACTTTCCTGTCCTTAAATTTCCGGATACTTCTTCGACGTTGATACAGCGAAAGCAATTGCCCGAAATCGGCAGTACTTTCTTTTGATGGTAAATCGAACATGTCGTCCGGACTTATTTCCCGTCCAAAAATTTCAATTGCCCCGGTTGGACAAACCGCCATACAATGCCCGCAACCTATACACCCGAAAATTGCCGACTCGCTTTCTACGGCCTTGTTGTCTTTCATCTCAAGGCTCGAATCGCTGCAAATTGTAACACATAAACCACAACCGTTGCATTTATCGGGATTAACGTTTATCTCTGCTGCCTCTTTGGCCCTTGATGTTGGAATTGCCATTTTATAAACCTTTTAATTGTTCTTTATTTTATTTAGAAAAAAAATCACTGAAAACATACTCTTTCAGAACTTTAAAAAAGACAAATAAAATTACTAAAGTTTCGTCAAATATTCCAGTCATCCAGAAAGTTAGCCGAAAAATCCCGTATAATACAAAAGAATAAAATAGTAAGGTTACATAAAACACACGTCCAATAATCAAACAGCCACATTTAGCATATCGATAAATTTTAGAAGCAGATTAAAGTAGTAACTTATTCACAAACAATACTGGCAGATAAAATTTGTGTTATTGGAAATCATCAAAAAAATCTGAAATCGAAATATGATAATCAAATTTATGACCTGGAGCTAAACCTGTCCGAAATCTTTTTTTGAAATTTTGGTAAAATTTTAGTGAGCCAAAAATATAATGCCCACGCCGACAGTAGAACAATAAATTGATGAATGCGCTTTTTTGAATGCTGAGAGTGTTGTTTGGGTGTATATATCATTATTGTATTATTAAAAACAAACAAATTAAACCTACGCCTGTTAGTTAATTTGATTCAATTAGTTCAAATTTGCATATCACGTATTATATTGAAAAATCAGATGTTGAATATTCTAAATAAGAAATACGGGATGGAATACCGTCGTTTTGGAAAAACAGAAAAACAACTCAGTGTGGTTACTTTAGGCGGGATGCGGTTTAAACATGTGTGGGAAGAGCCGCGCCGCGAAATTCCGGCAGAAACTTTAAACCAGTGCCGCGAAGTTGTTCAATTGGCTTTCGACGCCGGAATTAACCACATTGAAACAGCCTGGGGTTACCGGAAAAGCGAAACGGTTTATGGTAAAGTGTTAAACGAAGAGTTAAATATCCCCCGTAACACTTACCATTTAATGACCAAAGGCCATTTTCTGGATACAGAAAAAATGCGCCAAACTGTTGAAACCCAACTAAAAGATTTGCAAACCGGTTATCTTGATTTTTATGGCTGGCATGGGATAAACAACGATGAGATTTTATTGCAGGCTTGCAAAACAGGCGGTCCGGTGGAAGCATTGCTGAAAATGAAAGAAGAAGGGTTGATTAGGCATGTCGGTTTCAGTACGCACGGGCGGTTGCAAACCATTGTAAAGGCCATCGATACCGGGCTTTTCGATTTTGTTAACCTGCATTATTATTACTTTAACCAAAGGAATTTAGGTGCAGTTGAAGCAGCCAAAGCGCGTGATTTGGGTGTTTTTATTATCTCGCCAAACGACAAGGGCGGACAGCTCTTTAATGCTCCTCAAAAAGTCAGAAATGCGACAAATACGCTTACGCCGATACAATGGAATGCCAGGTTTTGCCTGCAGAACAAGGCCATTCACACCCTTTCGTCCGGTATGACGAAAGCTTCTCACTTTAAAGAAATGAAAGGAATTTTTCCAGCAGACTGGACAGATTCAGAACAAAAAATAAAACTCGAACTGGACGGGTTTCTGAAAGATGATCCCTATTCGGGGTATGATGGGTTTGATATTGAAAATGACCCGTCGGGCATTAATATCCCCGAAGTTTTGCGGTTGCGCAAACTGTGGAAGTGTTACGACATGAGCGAATTTGGAAAGTACCGTTATAAAACTTTCGAAGATAGAAACCACTGGCTGCCTGGTGAACTGGCTTTTAAAGAAAACATCGAAAAAATCGACCTTTCTAAGGTGCCGGCAAATATTCCCCTTAAAAAGATGCTTGCCGAATCACACAATCAATTTTACATTCCTGTTTATAAACGGAGGCTCACAAATTTATTACATAAGGTGAAAATGAAGGGCAGGAATATAATCCAACGATAATTTTTAATTATTTTCGCGCCAGAATAAACCAATAAAAGCTAAATCATATTGTTATGAAATCTGAAAAAAAATCTTTCTCAGGGGTTGTACCGCTTTCTGTTTTCCTGGTACTTTTTATTACAGCATTAAGCCTTTCGGCGCGGGATTACTACCAAATAAAAGTTTATACAATAAAAAATCAGGCTCAGGAATCTGTAATGGACAGTTATCTGAAAGATGCTTTTCTTCCGGCTTTGCACAGGGCAGGTGTTAAAACCGTCGGGGTTTTCAAACCTGTTGCAGAAGACACTGTAAACTTCGGGAAGAAAATTTTTGTACTTATCCCGCTTAAAGGAATAGGCCAAATTGAAGATATTGACAGGCATCTCTCAAACGACCTTAATTATCAGCAAAAAGGTGCGCCATACATCAACGCTGCTTATGACAATCCACCCTACCAGCGCATTGAGTCGATATTATTAAAATCGTTTTCTCATCACCCCGATTTATTTGTTCCGAAATACAACACGCCAAAAAACGGACAGATTTTTGAATTGCGCAGTTACCAAAGCGCCACCGAAAAAATTTATCGTAAAAAAGTGGAAATGTTTAACGAAGGCGGCGAAACCGAAATTTTCAGAAAAATTGGCGCTAATGCTATTTTTTATGGCGAAGTGCTTTCGGGAAGCGAAATGCCGAATTTAATTTATATGACCAGCTACGAAAATATGCAGTCGAACCTCGACCATTGGAAAACATTCCGCGATCACCCCGACTGGAAAGCGCTTTCGGGAATGCAGGAATACAAAAACACAGTTTCGCATATCGATAAATGGATGCTGCACCCAACCGATTATTCTGATATTTAAGGGTTCTGTTTTATCAACAAATTTACCACCTTTGCCGTTCTGATGTAAGTATTGATTGGAAAATGATATATCACAAGACATTCATTCATAAAAAATCGGATACCTGGGTAGTGTTTGTTCATGGGGCAGGGGGAAGTAACGCCGTATGGTTTAAACAGTTGCGCGATTTTAAAAAATATTTTAACGTGCTTGTTTTCGATTTAAGGGGCCATGGAAAATCGAAAGAGCACTATTCGAAGGAGGAGATATACAAATTCAACGAAATTGCCATGGATGTTATCCACATCATGGATCACCTTGATATTCAGAAGGCGCATTTTGTCGGAATATCGCTTGGGTGCATTGTAATTCGTGCAATCGACAAACTTGCCCCTGGAAGGGCCGAATCCATTATACTCGGAGGTGCTGTAATCCAGTTCAACAAAAAGATCAATGGCCTCGTAACAATTGCAAAATTACTTCAGTCGATTTTACCCTATATGTGGCTTTACCGACTGAACGCCTGGATTTTAATACCTTCGAAAAGGCATGCCCAATCGCGTAAACTGTTTATACAGGAAGCGTTGAAACTGGGCCACCGCGAATTTAAAAAATGGCTTCGCATGTCGTCTGAAATAAGGGAAAACCTGAAGGAGTTTTTAGCAATTGAAGCTTCGGCGCCCGTGCTTTACCTGATGGGCGACGGCGACCACATGTTTTTGCCTATGGTAAGCAACCTGGTTAAAAAACACATCAATTCGCGGCTCGAAATCATTAGCAACAGCGGCCATGTTTGTAACCTCGATCAGCCAGCGGCCTTTAACGAACGTTCAATACAATTTATAAAAAGTATTTCGGGGTAAGTTTTTGCACGATTGAATATCAGGAGCCACCCGGAATTCATTGTTTTGATTTGGCCTTTAAAAAAATAATAAATGTGGCTAATGCCAATTCCATCACTTTTCCAAAACAGGAAGGTTATCCTTCCATTCAACTTTCACATTCGAGATGTACCAGTTTTTGCCTTTTGTATTATTGCCCTGGAAAAAGAGGTAATGCCCGCCTTTTTGATTGGTGAAAATATGGGGTGGCTCTTGTCCCCAATAACCAAAGCACCCGGGGCGCAAAACCCTTTCGATTCATAAACAGCTTATAAAAAAATCAATCTTAACAATCCTCAATCCAAATGAAATACTTCATCCATATTGGCCCACCACTCCCCTTCCTGGCGAGTTTCAACCGGATGCTGCATGGGTATCATTACCGACCACCACTTCTGTGTTGTCCGATCGGCTGCCATTTTAGCCATGTCGGCTTCAAAGTTGCTGCCAATGTACTCGAAATAGGCAAACAACTGGTAGTCCTTATGGAAAATAGAATAGTTCCGAATGTTGCATTCTGTAATCATTTTCAAAACACCGGGCCAAACGGCTGCATGGTATTTCTTGTACTCTTCGAAATGTTCAGGTTTTACCCCGATAATTTGTCCGTAACGTTTCATATTTGATTCATTCATTAAAAATTCAATATCTATCGCGATTCGCCAAAATATTTGTTCAGAATGTATTCCGGCTGCCGCTGATCGGGATTATGCTTTAGTTTGGTATAATCGTACACCAACGCTTTTATCGCCGCAGGATTAAGGTTCATTGTGTCGCCGGTTGCAGTGTACCACTCTTTTAACAAGGACATCATTTCAGCAACTTTGTCCTTATGCCCGGGCGCTAAACCAAGGTTGTCAATTTCCAAAGGGTCGTTTTTCAGGTTAAATAACTGTGTGTAATTTATTTGCGGATAACGGATTAACTTCCATTCGTCTGTCCGCACTGCCCTTATGGTATTGCGATAAGCAGTAAAAACAATAATGATATTTTCAATCAGCCCCTTTCTTTTTAAAGTTGAAATAATCTCCCCTATTTTATTGTCGAGATGCGAAACAAACCAGTAATAATCGGCAATCGAAGCCTGAATAATCCTGCCGGTCAACAAACCAAAAAATCGTAAGCCTGTTCAAATTACATCAACCCAATTGATATACAGTATTTTTACTTTAAACAACCGAGGTATTTTTTTATCGTATTTTCCAGCCCCAGATATAATGCATCGGCAATCAAGGCGTGCCCAATTGAAACTTCAACGAGGTTGGGAATATTTTTGTAAAGATAATTCAGGTTTTCAAGGTTAAGATCGTGCCCTGCGTTTACTTCGATACCCAATTTTTTTGCTGCATTTGCAGCTTTAACAAACGGTTCAATTGCCTTGTGCCTTTCAATCGGATACAGGCTTGCATAAGGTTCGGTGTATAATTCAATACGGTTGGTTTTTATTTCGGCTGCGCCTTCAATGGCCAGAATATCGGGATCGACAAAAATCGAAGTCCGGATCCCGTGTTCCTGTAACCTCGAAATTACTTCCTTCAAAAAACCCAGGTTTTTCCAGGTATCCCAGCCATGGTCGCTTGTAAGTTGGTTATGGCCGTCGGGGACTAAGGTAACCTGGTGAGGTTTTACCTCGGTAACCATTCGCAAAAAATCGTCGCTGGGGTAACCTTCAATATTGAATTCGGTTGTTACCAAAGGTTTTATTTCATAAACATCGTGGCGTGTAATGTGCCTTTCATCGGGCCGTGGGTGCACCGTAATTCCCTGTGCGCCAAACTGCTGGCACCTTACAGCAGCCTCTTTAACACTCGGAACCTTGCCCCCCCTTGAGTTTCGCAGTGTTGCTATTTTATTTATATTTACACTTAATCTTGTCATTGTTTCATAATTTTGCACCGCAAGTTACTATTTTTCAACGATAATGACAGAAATTAAAAACTAAAGATTTGCTGGCAGAAAATTTAATATCAGACAGTTTAACCCCGGTAAGCAGCCCCGAAAAAGGGAAAAGGGCGCTTAACCTTATGGATGTGTACAGGGTTTCGCATATCCCGGTTGTTAACGATAATAAGTATTTGGGCCTTGTCTCGGATAAGTTAATTTACGATTTGAATTTAAATGAAGTTGCTATTGAAACTCAACTCGACAAGCTAAATACATCGCATGTCCATAAAGATCAGCATATTTTTGAAATTGCCATTTTAATGTACAAGCTAAAACTAAGCGTTGTGCCTGTGCTCGACACCGACCATTACTACCTTGGTGCAATAACTTTGTACGATTTGGCACGCAGGTTTGCAAAGCTGTTTTCGTTACAGGAAATTGGAGGTGTTGTAATTCTCGAAATGAATGAAAACAATTATTCTCTTGCCTTAATCAGTCAGATTGTGGAAAGCAACGACATAAAAATTCTTAGCTCTTTTATCAATCGAAGGCCTGGCACAAAAGTTCTGGATGTAATTTTAAAATTGGACAAAGACGAATTATCGTCGCTTACCCAGGCATTTTACAGGTATGATTATAAAGTAAAAGCAGTTTATTTTGATCAATCGGAGATTAATGATTTATACAAAGACCGTTTCGATCAGTTTATGAGATTTATGAATATATAATCATTGTTCAGATGAAAGCAGCTGTTTTTGGCACTACAGTTTCCGATAGTTTCATCCCGGTTTTGCAAGAATTTTTTGATTTTTTAAGGCAAAACAATATTGAAGTTCAAATTTTTAAGCCCTTTCATTCGTTTTTATCAAACGAATTAAAAATGGATCCCCACTGCCATTCGTATTTTAACTCGTACCGCGATTTCGACAATAACAACGATTTTATTTTCAGTATTGGCGGCGATGGTACGTTTCTGCATTCGGTTTTAAATATCCGTAATTTCGAGATTCCCGTGGTTGGTGTAAACAGCGGGCGGCTTGGATTTTTGGCCGATATTTCTGAAGACCAGGTATTTTATGCTTTGACAAATATTTTCGAGGGCAATTATAGTATAATTGAACGGTCGTTATTGCAGGTTGATTTTTGCGGGATGAAAAACATGGATTTCAATTACGCATTGAACGAAATGACTGTTTTAAAAACCGATACTTCGTCGATGATAAATGTTTATGCAAACCTTGGAAACGTATTGTTAAACAATTACTGGGCCGATGGGTTAATTATTGCAACTCCTACAGGTTCAACGGCATATTCGCTGAGTGTTGGCGGGCCGATACTTACCCCCGACTCCGAAAATTTTGTAATTACCCCCCTGGCGCCGCATAACCTTACCGTCAGGCCTTTGGTTGTGCCCGATAAATATGAGATCGAACTCAGGGTCGAGGGCAGGGGGACGCAATTTCTTACATCGCTCGATTTCAGATCGGTTTCGGTTGACCTGTCTACTACTATAAAGGTAAAAAAAGCCAGTTTCAGGTTAAAAACAGTGCAACTGCCCGGACAGCCATTCTTTAGTACCCTCAGGAACAAGCTGATGTGGGGGATCGACAGAAGAAATTAAAAAAGGGGTGATTAAACTTTTTACTGTTCGGCCTGCACTATCACAGGCAATAATATTTATCCTGCCAATTCAAACGCGTTATCAGGTTGGTCATTTATCAATTTCAAAGCGCCAAAGAACCCTGTAACTTTCTCATTCCTTTGTTATCAGCCCAATTCAGCAGGTTTAATATTTTCGGTATACTTAACAATTTTTAAAGTTCTTTTGGGTTTTATAATAACATTCAGGTATGTTATTTTGCGAATTATATTACTTTTGTACCTCTTTAAAGCTGGGATCAGACAGGATAAATCAGTTTATGTTCATTGATATTCAATAAGTTATATTAGATTTAGAAAGGGCGGAACAGATTAATAAAAGCAGTTTTAGAGGGCAAAAAAACCAGGATGAATCAGCAAGATAAAACCATCGTTTTTTGTATGAAAACAGTACCTGAAACTATTGTTAATTAAACAATTTTGAATACCAAGATGAAAAAATTAGTATTGGTGTTAGCAACAGTTTGGCTGGCAGTTTCAGGAAAAGCTCAGATTACTGCTGACATTGGGATTTGGGGAGGAACATCGCTTTATTTCGGAGATATCCGGTTCAGCGTTCCGTTACAACCTTTAAACCCGAATTTTGGCGGCTATTTCAGGTACAATTTTAATTCGAGGGTAGGATTAAGGGCGATGTTTTTAACCGGACCATCCTCAAAAGAAGGATTAATTGAAGGAGTGGAAACAAGTTTTAGTAAGAATGTGCAGGATTTATCCCTTCAGGTTGAAATTAATTATCTGAAATATATACTGGGTGAAAAAAAGATGCCTTTTTCGTCGTATGTAACTGCCGGAATTGGCGTAGTTTATTTTCCGTACGATATGGATCCGGCATTTATAGCAAGTTTTAATTCAGGCCATAACAAAGGAGTGGCAAAAATTAATGACTCGGCTATTACAACCGCTCTGCCGTTTGGGATAGGATTTAAATATACGCTCGGACAACGGTTAGGCATTGGCATAGAGTATCAGATGAGAAAATTATTCAGCGACAAACTGGATAACCTTGATGACCCGCTTGCATACGTTACAATAAAACCCGATGGGACAAAAGAAGAAACAATTTATACCGACATGCTGCACAATAACGATTGGTTAGGGTATTTGGGCATCCATCTGGCCTATAAAATTTACATCGGGAGAAAAGCATGCCCGGTTTATGATAGCAAAAACTAACAATGAATTCTTTCAGAAACAGGCTCGATAAAAACAGGATTCCAAAGCATGTTGCCATTATAATGGATGGCAACGGACGTTGGGCCGAAAAACATGGCAAAGCCAGGATTTTCGGCCACGAAAGCGGTGTGGATTCGGTAAGGTCTGTTGTTGAAGGTGCGGGCGAAATCGGGGTTAAACATTTAACTCTTTACGCTTTTTCTACTGAAAACTGGGAGCGTCCCAAAAACGAAGTCGACGCCTTAATGGAACTGTTAGTATATGCTATCGAAAACGAAACCAAATCGTTAATGGAAAATAACGTAAGGTTGGCTGCCATTGGCGATTTAAACAAAATGCCGGCTAAAGTAAAAGATAAACTGGATAGTTGTATCCGTGGATTAAACTCAAACACCGGGTTAAACTTAATACTCGCGTTAAGTTACAGCTCGAAATGGGAAATTATTAACGCAGTGAAAAATATTGCAGGCGATTCGGTTGCCGGAAAGATAAAACCAGAAATGATAAACAATGAACTGTTTGAAAAATATCTGAACACAGTGGAAATACCTGATCCTGAGCTACTAATCCGCACGAGTGGCGAGTTCAGGATTAGTAATTTTTTATTGTGGCAAATTGCATATTCAGAACTATTCTTTACCGAAAAATTATGGCCCGATTTTAGAAAAGAAGACTTATTTGAAGCAATTTTCAACTTTCAGAACAGGGAAAGGAGATTTGGAAAAACAAGCGAACAGGTGACGATGTAATTAATGTAAAACAGGATGCAGAAATCAATTATAATTTTATTCTTATTTGTGGCAGTTTGGATTCCTCAAGCATTTACTCAGGAAACCGACAGCACAAATTTCTCAATTTATTATTCAAGCCCGGCTAAATACATCATCGAAGATATTCAGGTTTCGGGTATTAAACACCTCGACAAATCGATTTTAATTCAACTTTCGGGCTTAAAACCCGGTATGGAAATCGAAGTTCCGGGGGAGATGATAACAAATGCCATTAAAAAACTTTGGCAGCAGGGACTGTTTTCTGACGTAAAAATTACGGCCCCTAAAAAAATTCAGAACAGAATCTGGATCGATATTTATCTTCAGGAGAGGCCACGCTTGTCGGATGTAAACTTTTTGGGTGTTTCGAAATCGGAAAAAGAAGATATTACCGCGAAAGTGCTTTTGCTCAAAGGGAGCCAGTTAACCGACAACCAGGTGATAAACGCAGAAAGGATAATTAAAGGGATATTCCACGAAAAGGGATTCCTCAATACCGAAGTAAATATTGTCCAGCGCGATGACACCACTCAAAACAACAGCCTTATCCTCGATATTTATATCGATAAAAAAGACAAAATAAAGGTAAACGACATACTTATCACCGGCAACAAGGATATTGGCTATATCACGCTTGAGCGGGCGATGAAAAAAACAAATTCAAACGTACTTCGCAACTTCTTCAGGACCAAAAAATTCCTTCAGGAAGAATATAAAAAAGACAAGAAACTCCTGATAGACAAATACAATGAAAAAGGTTTTAGGGACGCCATAATAACAAACGACACGGTTTACCAGGTGTTGGCCGGGAGAAAAGACAAACCCAGGGTTAATATCGACATCGATGTTGAAGAAGGGCACAAATACTATTTCGGCGATATTAAATGGATCGGAAATACAATATACCCTTCAGATTACTTAAGTAATGTACTGGGCATAAAAAAAGGAGATGTTTTTAACCAGAAAATTCTTGACAAACGGTTATTTGACAACGACGAAGGGTTGAACAACCTGTACCTCGACAAGGGATATTTGTTCTTTAACCTCGACCCCATTGAGGTAAACATAAACAATGATTCTATTGATTATGAAATGCGGATCTCGGAAGGAAAGCAGGCCACTATAGACGAAGTAAGGATAATTGGAAACACAAAAACCCACGAGCATGTTGCACGAAGGGAAATTAAAACCTACCCGGGCGACCTGTTCAGCAAATCGCTGCTCATGCGTTCGTACAGGGAGTTGGCACAATTGGGGCATTTCGACCCTGAAGCCATAGTTCCCGATGTACAGCCAAATCCCGAAAACGGAACCGTAGACATTGAATACAAGTTGCAGGAAAAGGCAAACGACCAGATCGAACTTTCGGGAGGTTGGGGAGCCGGAATGTTTGTGGGATCGGTAGGGTTGAAATTTGCCAATTTCTCCATGCGCAATGTATTTAACAAGGAAGCCTGGAGACCTCTTCCAACCGGCGATGGCCAGACTCTTGGAATTCGTTTTCAAACCAGCGGAAGATATTACCGTACAGTCAGTCTTTCATTCGTTGAACCCTGGCTTGGCGGTAAAAAGCCAAATTCGTTTTCGGTTTCCCTGTCGCACTCCCGTATAAACTACAGCGCCAATAAATATTACCAGTCGTACAATCCGTATGGATACGGAGGGTATGGTGGTGGTTATGGTGGATATGGTGGCTACAGCCCTTACGGATATGGAGGATATGGTGGCTACAGCCCTTACGGATATGGAGGATATGGATATGGCGGCGGTTATGGATACGACTCTTATGGTTATGGGGGTTATGGTTATCCTCAGTACCAGTACAACTACGCTTCGGAGGGCACAAATTCCGGAAACGACCAAATTTGGGAAACCACAGCGCTGGCTTTGGGTTACGGATATCGAATGACAATTCCTGACGATTATTTTACCATGTATCACGAACTGTCGTACGAGCACTATAACCTCAGAAATATGGGAAGTTATTTCTATTTCCTGGCCGATAAAAACGGGCAGGTAAACGGAACATTTAACAACTTGAGCTTTAAAACAGTTTTTGGGCGCAGTTCTGTCGACAATCCGTTGTATTCCAGAAACGGTTCAAGCTTCTCCCTGTCATTGAAACTCACTCCACCTTATTCATGGTTTACAAATACCGATTATGGATCGTCAGAAGTAACCAATAACGAAAGGTATAAATGGATTGAGTACCATAAGTGGTTATTAAAAGGCCAGCTGTTCAACCCGCTGTCAAAAAATACCAATCTGGTTTTGCGTACAGCCTTCGAAATGGGGTTCCTGGGTTATTTCGACCAGTACAGAAAATCGCCGTTTGAAGGTTTTATCGTTGGAGGTTCGGGAATGTCGGGGTACAACATTTACGGTACCGATTATGTGGCGCTCAGGGGCTACAAAGATTACAGTTTGAGCCAACAAAGCAACGGGGCGAATATCTATTCCAAGTTCACCCTTGAAATGCGCTACCCCATAACATTAAAACCAAGCGCCACCATTTATGCCCTTACTTTTCTTGAAGCAGGTAATACCGGAATGAATTTCCAGAGTTATGTTCCTTTCAGATTACACAGGTCGGCAGGTGTCGGGGTCCGTATATTCTTGCCAATGTTTGGTTTAATGGGCATTGACTGGGGTTATGGTTTTGATGAAACCGGATTACGCAACGGAGATGCCGGAAGCCAGTTCCATTTTGTTATCGGACAGCAATTTTAAATTCTGGATTTTGGCATGGATTATGATATTTACCATTCAGTTAAACAAAAAATTAGAAACATGAAGAAGTTAGTTTTATCTCTGGCCGCAATCGTTGGATTGGTTTTCGGCGTAAATGCACAAAAAATGGCATTTATCGATACAGAATACATAATGGAAAATATTCCGGCTTACAAAGCCGCTCAAAACCAATTGGATCAATTATCATCGCAATACCAGAAAGAGCTCGAATCGATACATGCCGATATTGAGCAGATGTACAAGGAATTTCAGGCTGAAAGCGTATTACTTTCGGAAGACATGAAACGGAAACGCGAAGATGTGATTATTACCAAGGAAAAGGATTACAAACTGCTCCAAAAAAAATATTTTGGGCCAAGCGGCGACTTGTTCAAAAAACGCCAGGGATTGGTTAAACCCATCCAGGACGATGTTTTTAATGCCGTCCAGGAAATATCGAACGAAGGGAGTTATGCCATTATTTTCGACAAGGCCGGTGGTACAACCTTGTTTTTTACCAACCCAAAATTCGATTTAAGCGATCAGGTTTTACAAAAACTCGGATATAAATAATTAATAACTATATTTGCAACCAAAAAAATTAACATTACATTGATTATGAGAAATTTAACAAAATTTATTGCTGTTCTTCTTTTTGTTGGGTTAACAGTTTCGGTTGGTGCACAAATACCAAAATTTGGTCATATCGATTTGCAGGCACTAATACAGGTTATGCCCGAAAGAGCAACGGCTGAAACTGAATTTAATAAATTCCAGACTGAACTCGAAGACATATTTGACGAAATGCAGCAGGAATTGCAGACTAAAATGACAAGTTTTCAACAAATGGGAGATTCAGCGTCTACAATAAAAAAGAACGCCAAGGTTGCCGAAATCCAGGATATGCAATTACGCGTGCAAAACTACCAGCAAACCGCTCAACAACAACTTCAATCAAAACAAACAGAATTGTTAAAACCTGTTTTCGACAAGGCTGAAAAAGCAGTTGAAGATGTGGCAAAAGAAAAGGGGTTGGTTTATGTTTTCGATATCGGCACAAAAGTGGTTTTGTATAAATCGGCAGAAAGTTTGGATTTGCTTCCTTTGGTAAAACTTAAACTGGGTATCAAGTAAATATATTTTCTATTGAAAAGAAGCCATTCAATTAGCCTGAATGGCTTTTTTTGTATGTCGGGCATGATATTAAGCTAACAGGATGCAAGTTCCTGTATGTGCCGAGTTGATAGGAAACATTAGCGATTGACAAGGGTGTTG
>JBBINB010000038.1:0-35816 GCA_037444065.1 Draconibacterium sp. | reverse complement strand
TTAATATTTTCGTAGCTTAAATTCATGCCACAAAATTATCCGGTGACAATAACTCAATGAACTATAATTGCGACCTAATTATTCTTTTTACTAACTTTCTACTGTTAAATTCTTATTCGGTATAAACTCTAGTATAAATCTTATTCCAATGCAACCGAAATCGAACTATATATTTTTATTAGCCGCGCTTGTAATTGTCTTTCATGAAAGCATTACCGCTAAACCAACCAATTTTATTATTGTGCACCTTGATGATTTTGGTTTTGGAGATATTGGCCTCACCGGGGCCATTGGATATTCAACACCCAATCTCGACAAAATGGCTGCCAACGGGATGTTCTTTTCTCACTATTATTCGGCCCAGGCAGTTTGCAGCGCTTCGCGGGCAGGTTTATTAACGGGTTGTTACCCGAACCGGGTGGGATTTCATGGGGCGCTCGACCACACGGCTAAAACAGGTATTAACCCTTCGGAGGAAACAATAGCCGAAATTTTAAAAAAGAAAGGCTATGCAACCGCAGCTTACGGAAAATGGCACCTGGGCCACCACAAACAGTTTTTACCTGTGCAAAATGGTTTCGATGAATATTTTGGGATTCCCTATTCAAACGACATGTGGCCAAATCACCCTGCGAATAAAAACTATTATCCCCCACTGCCTTTAATCGAAGGCAACGAGGTGGTAAAAACAAATCCCGATCAATCGGAGTTTACCACTGTATTTACTGAACGTACGGTTGATTTTATAAAAAAGAACCGTAAGAATCCGTTCTTCATTTACCTAGCCCATCCCATGGCACATGTCCCGCTGTTTGTTTCAGATAAATTTAAAGGTAAATCAGCACAGGGGCTGTATGGCGATGTAATGATGGAAATAGACTGGAGTATCGGACAAATTGTTCAAACGCTAAAAGATTTAAATCTCGAAGAAAATACAGTGCTTATTTTTACTTCCGATAACGGCCCCTGGCTTAACTATGGCAACCATGCGGGCAGCGCAGGTGGTTTACGCGAAGGGAAAGGCACCACTTTCGAAGGTGGGCAGCGCGTTCCATGCCTGATGTTGTGGAAAGGGGTAATTAAACCCGGAACCGTTAACAACAACCTGATTTCTGGTATCGATTTATTACCAACACTAGCCGAAATTGCAGGAGCCCCTCTTCCCGGAAAAAAAATTGACGGGGTGAATATCTTGCCTCTTCTGAAAGGAGAAAAAGTTGAACCTCCACGTAAATCGTTTTACTACTATTACAGGAAAAACAGCCTTGAAGCTGTCCGGGATGAACAATGGAAACTGGTTTTCAGGCATAAGGGCAGAACTTACGAGGGATTTGAACCCGGGAATAACGGCAATCCTGGTAAAGTTAACGAACAGGCTGACGTAGCTGCCGGGTTGTACGATCTCCGCCGCGACCCGGGTGAACGATACAATTTGATTGAGTTTTATCCGGAAATAGTTAAAAAACTTGAGGCTTTGGCAAACGAGGCACGCGAAGATTTGGGCGACGATTTGACAAATAATCCGGGTAAAAACCGAAGAGAACCTGGCAGCATAAAAGAATAGAAGTTTTAAAAGTGTTATAAATGAAAACCGAATAAAAATAAAGAAGTTTAAAGTTAGTTTAATTCTGCCCGGCTTTATCCTTTTTTTCGCTTTGGCGTGTAACAAAAGTCAGCTTTACTACCAGGCACAACCTGTAGGCCTGGAGGATTTGAATGAAAATGGAAAGAATAAAATATCTGGTTCATCGGTATTCCAACTCCCCGATACTTTTATTTGGGGCGGCAGTCCTCTTAAAATTGAAAATAACCATTACCTGTTTTTTTCAGTATGGGAATCGGGCCCCGAAGTTACACCTTTTTCAGATAGCTGGCTTACCCACTCCAAAGCCGGGCTTGCGGTTTCATATTTTCCGTCCGGTAATGTTATCGATCCGTCTCCACCCGGAACCTTTGTAGGCCCCCACAACATCATTGTTGTCAATCCGGCGGTTGTTTTCAGGCCAACCGATAAAAAATACCTGTCCTATTTTAAGGGAAATATTTATGACCCCAATTGGCGGGGAGTTCACGGCGTAGCCCTTGGAGACAGCCCCACAGTCCCGTTTATCACGACTGGTGCATTTGTTTTTTGATTTTGAAAAAGCGAAAGGTTAAAAAAGTTTCGGCTGAAGATACATTTGTTAGACACCATAAAAAAGATCGGTGTTTTTATGCCGTAGCTAAGGATTTCAATGGCAAACTGACCGGTAGCGTACCGGGTCTGGCATTGTTAAAATCGGATGACGGACTCGATTGGAGGCCCGGCACAGTTCCGCTTTTTATGAAAAAGGAATTAATCTTGAAAAATGGGTCAATATTGAAAGTTGATCGTTTGGAACGGCCGCAGATACTGCTTGATAAAAATGACGATCCCGAAATACTGTTTGCAGCATGTTCAATCGATCCCTGTAATGGGAAAAAGGATGGCGGGACATTCAATGTACAGATTCAGATCAAGAAAGTTAAATTGCCGTAACCAAATAGTTTCCAAAAACCATTCTGGTAGCAGAATTCTCTTTTTAATTGAAATAATATTACTTAAAATTCAATATCAATTATGTAAGTTTACACAATGAAAATATTAAATCACTATAAAATTAAATCCAATGAAAAATAAAGGAATCGCAGTCGTTATTGTTATGTTAATGGTTGTAATACAGTTTTCGTGTAAAAAAAATATCCCTGCCGATCTTGCAAATAACAGTATTATCCCGAAACCTGTTTTTGTAACAGGCGCCGGCAGTTCATTCGAAATAACCGGCTCAACCGTGGTTTATTTTGATGAAAGCGCTGAATATATGCAACAAACCGCACAGTACTTAGCCGCCGGGATTAATCGCATTTCGGGATTTGTTAACGAGGTAATGCCGGCAAGCGGACAAACTGGCAGAGGAATTTATTTTGCCCTCAAAAACGGTGACACCGGGTTAGGTGACGAAGGGTATGAAATTGAAATAAACAAAAAACAAATTGTTATTTCTGCCCAAGGTAAGCCGGGGTATTTAAATGCCATTCAAACAATGCTGCAGCTTATGCCTGCAAAAACCAGCGAAGGGGAAAAACTTATAATTGCAACCGGAACCATCCGCGATTTTCCCGAATTTGCTTATCGCGGTGCAATGCTCGATGTGGCTCGCCATTTTTTTTCGGTCGAAGAAGTAAAACGTTTTATCGATTTAATGGCCTTGTATAAATTAAATGCCCTGCACCTGCATCTGTCCGACGACCAGGGGTGGAGGATTGAAATAAAATCGTGGCCAAAACTTACTGAAATAGGCGGCAGCACCGAAGTTGGAGGTGGGGAAGGAGGTTATTACACCCAGGAACAATATACCGAGATTGTTAATTATGCAGGGGAAAGGAACATTACAATAATCCCCGAGATTGATATGCCCGGGCATACCAACGCAGCGCTGGCTTCTTATGCCGAATTAAACTGCAACGGAAAGGCAACCGAACTTTATACAGGTACCGAAGTGGGTTTCAGTACCTTATGCACAAGCAAGGAAATTACCTATCAGTTTATTGATGATGTGGTACGTGAAATTGCAGAAATCACACCGGGGCCATTTTTCCACATTGGCGGCGACGAATCGCATGTTACCCCGCTTGAAGATTATATTCCATTTATAAACCGCGTACAGGCCATTGTTGTTTCGCATGGAAAAAAAGTAATCGGGTGGGACGAGATTGCCCATGCGACCCCGGTTGATGGAGCCACTGTTCAGTTCTGGGACAATGTAAAAAATGCAACAATGGGTATGGAGAAAGGGGCCAAAGTACTTATCTCCCCGGCATCAAAAGCCTACCTCGACATGAAATACGATTCAACAACAACACTTGGGTTAAATTGGGCAGGATATATTGAAGTTGATCATGGATATTCGTGGAATCCGGTTGAATTGGTACCTGGATTAACGAAGGATAAAATTCTTGGAATTGAGGCACCGCTCTGGTCGGAAACTGTGACCAATATCGATGAAGTTGAATTTATGGTTTTTCCGCGTTTGCCCGGATATGCCGAAATTGGCTGGACAAAGCCCGAATCAAGAAACTGGGATGAGTATAAGACCCGGCTGGCCCGGCATGGAAAAAGGTTCAAAACGATGGAAATTGATTTTTACCAGTCGCCGTTGGTGCCCTGGGAATTATAGCCTTAGTTGGATTGCTAAGATTCGATTATTATGTTATAATAAAGGTTGAATACTCACCTTTTTCATAGCTCGGATGAATTATTTTACATAAAGTAACTCAATGAATTATACCCGGGTGAAAATTACACGGATTAACCGGAATATGTAATTTGTAATGGATATACACAAGTTATAAGTTCGCAGTTTTTCTGATTTTAATGTCAAATTATGACGGTTGATATTGGAGATATAAAAAATTGGACATAATTTCCCCGTAAAGGAATATGTTAAATGCCGAATTCGTCTTATTTAATTGAATTTCAGGGTGAAAAATATTTGGTCTGAATTTTGTTCCCTTTAGCATTCCGGGGGAAAGTAACTTCTGTATTATTGATTGGTTTTATGTTTAGGGGTTTGTAAATCATCAATCATCTTCAAAAAGCGTCCATAGTTCTTTCCCCTTTCTTTTTTTTGCTGACGCTGCTTACAATGAATTTGTCATACGAATCAAGGTTAATATTTCAAAGTATACGATGACTTTTTCAAAATTTTAAAATTGAAAATACCAGCCATTCAGGTTTCGCTTATTAGCACTTTCAAAAAACCTATAACTGAATCATTTTTAATCTGAAAGCCAGCTCGCGGCGGTATTAATATGTTGACCAGCCAGTGCTTCCCGACGAATTTCGTTGTCGGGATAGACTTCACACCCTGGCAAAAACTTTACGGTTTATAATTAAAAGTGGAATGCAGATTTTAATGCTGCACTCCTTATTTCGGGGTTTACCTGCCTGTACACATGGTTGACTCATGATAAAAAGGTGGATACACGGAACTTATAAAAGTAAAATATCATGGAAAAACTTGGAATGCTATTCGATTAATTTGACTTAGGTTCAACCGAAAACTGTCGCGGAATAAATTTAACGAGTGTAATGGAATTGAAATTTTGCCTGGCATTCATGTAAAAGATTCTTCTATTTTCAAAGAATCAAAAAGATTTGTATTAATAGTCAATGCCAATTAAAAAATACTTTTTTCTGCGCGGATTGAGAAACTCATTTTCATTGCGGAGATGAGAGCAAGTGATTACAGTGAATTTTAGATATTGAACTTTTGAAAGGTTCATTTTAAGTCCTGAATGAATATTCCAACTGAAAGAATGCGTTCACTGTTTCTTTTATTGAATAACAAGTGTTCAAAGTCTTTCTTTCTCATGTTTAAATCGACTGTTTTTAAGGTTTTGAAAACCATAGTTTTTAATTCCTCCAGGTTATGAATATTTAGTTTTTCAGTGAGAAAAGAATAATCTGGTTGAGTTTGTGCAAGTAAAAACATCGCATCATAAAAATCCCTTCCTTTCCGGCGAGATAACATTGCAGATATTTTCATAGAGCATAGTGTACCGTCAGGAGGAACCGGGAACGGGAAATACAGGCCACAACCTTTAATATTGGTCAAAATCGGTTTGTAAGAAATTTGTTGATCCTCGCTTTCAACCTTAATTAGAAACCGTTCATCTTTATGGCCCGAGAGACCCATTTCAAAAAGCAGTTCTGGGAAATGGATATTTCTGCGAAAGGCTGTCAATCTGTTATTCTCACGATCCCGTATTTCAACTCGTAGCCCATCGCGCTTTAAAAAATTTATTACAGCATCTGTCATTTCCATGAATTCCTCTTTTGAGAAGTCTTTGCAATCAAAATCCAGATCTTCAGAGAAACGATCAATCCCTTTTACCAGCCTTAAATTTGTACCCCCAATAAATACTATCTTTTTAATAAATGTGGTTGTGGAAAGGAAATCCAGAATTAATAGCTGTATGTATTCTTTCAGCATATATTTTTGCAATGAGGCGTTCTCTCTTATTGCTGGTGGGAAAAAGTTTCTTATCAATTCCAATTGCATCAAATGCTATAAGTACTTCTTAATAACCTTACTCTTTTTTGAAGCGCTTTACTTTTAAATCTCGACAAATAATCTTCCAATCGCTCAAGGTCGATCTCATCCAGTAAAAAATCCTCATCAAGTCGCAAATCTTCCATATCCTGTTCTGAATTGTAAAATGGATAGAGATATAATAGATCCAATAAAGCCTTTTCGGGAAGGGCAAGTTGTAATGTTTTTTCATTAGCAATAGGTTTAATGTCATAACCAAACATCAGCTCTTCCCGAATGCTTTTATATTCGTACTCGCCTAATTCATTATTAAAATTTGCTGTTTTCAACGAGGTAACGCTGGTGATTTGCACCACTGCTTCAGGAATAATTCCGTAGAATGCCAAAGCAGTATGCAGGCTAATGTAGGAAGGACGATAAATACGGTTTGCAAAGAACAGGGTAAAATCAGGTTTACTTTTATATTCAGGAAATGTATAGTATCCTTTTCTTAACCGAAGTAACAGGCCTTTCTTAACCCAACGGACAAAATTATTTCTGTCAAAATCAGGGTACCATGCATAAACCTGGTGCGTATTAAAACACCCCAAATCAAACATCCTGTTTTTAAATTCCAGATAATTCATCAGCTCATATAATCTATTGCCAGTCTATTTGTTTCTATTTTGCATCAAAAATAATGCATTTTAGAAATAAAAAGCAAATTGTCTGGATAAAATGATTAATGAATGGATTTTTGAATAAAAATCAGGAGTATGAAGACAAATCATACCCCTGATCAGACAAATTGATCTGCCAGGGCTTCCCGACGAATTTCATTGTCGGGATAGACTTCTCTACAAGGCACAAATTGTACTGGCTAAAACGAAAAAAGGAATACAAATTTTTGATTGCACTCCCTTTTTACTGGTTGACCTGCCAGGGCTCGAACCTGGACTCCCCGCCCGTACCGGACTTACAGGTATCCAGACAAATTTTGTGCATACATTTTCCAGGTACGTTCGGGCGGGTTCTGATCCAGAGTCAGACGTGTTGCCAGTTACACCACAGAAAAAAGACACGTAAGAAATCATCCGGGATGTTGTTGTATTTTGGATTTAAGATATTTTCTACCAGCAGCAGTTTTAAAATATTTTTCCCTTTTTATTGCCTCCTTCCTGGTTCCAAACTCCTCAAAATACAATAAATTCCGGGGAATAAATGATTTTGTTGATTTAGTCTACTCTTGGTTGTGCTGTATAAGCCTTGCAGTCAAGTACTCACAATGCCCTTTATAAAAACGGTTATATTCTGCACTGTAAATCAGATATGCAAAGTAGGCCATTCTTCATTAGTGTTGTCCAACCAAATAAAAAAAGGGACACAATAATTCGATTGTTTCCCTTAAATCGTGGTTGACCTGCCAGGGCTCGAACCTGGACTCTTCTGATCCAGAGTCAGACGTGTTGCCAGTTACACCACAGGTCAATAAAATTTTTCGCAAAAATATAAAAATTCCCGTTTTAAGTACGCACAATAAAATGATTGCATTATTTTTATCGTTTAAAAAATCAGATTCGTTAAAGTTTAAACAAATTCGAAAAAATAATAACTATGAAAACCAATCAAAAAAGAAGAGATTTTCTTAAGATTTCTGCCGCAAGTGCTGCAGGAATCATAGCTCTTGGGCCTTTAGGCTGCAAACCGGGTACAAAACAAGCTGCAGTTGCTGTCGACAAAAAAAGTTTTAACGTAGGCCTCCAGCTCTATACCATCCGCGATGCAATGGCTGCCGACCCGATGGGATCGTTAAAGCAGATATCGGATTTAGGATATAAAAATGTGGAACTCGCGAGTTATGCCGATGGTAAATTCTATGGTTACGCACCACTTGAGTTTAAGAAAATTGTAAACGACCTGGGCATGGATATTATCAGTAGCCACACCAGTGTTGAAGCTGCCGGAATTACGATGGACAGTGCTAAAAAAATGGCAGAAGATCACGCCGCTATTGGTGTTAAATACTGTGTTCAACCCTGGGTGGAAGAGGTGAACCGAAATATCGAGTCTTACAAACGTATGGTTGGCGATTGGAACCAGGTAGGAAAAGTGATGAAAGAAACTGGTATCCAGTTTGGTTATCACAACCATAACTTTGAATTTGACACACTCGATGGAATTGTTCCGTATTATGATATTTTCATGAAAGAAATGGATGCCGATTTGATTACCATGGAGTTGGATATGTACTGGACTACAAAAGCAGGCCAGGATCCGGTTGAACTGTTTAATAAATACCCGGGCAGGTTCCAGTTGTTCCACTTTAAAGATATGGCTGAACAAAGCGAACCCTTCTTTACAATTCAAAAAGACGACATTACTTCGGTCGGTGCCGGGCTTATCGATTTTAAAAGAATATGGGATGCCCGGGAAACTGCCGGAATGAAATACATGTTTGTGGAAGACGACAACCAGGGAAATGGAAAACCTTTTGAAGCGGTTGGAATTAGTATCGACAACTTAACCTCGAAGATTTTGATATAATGAAATGTCGGATTCTCTTGTACTGGATTAACTGGAATAACTTTTAACTCTGTGCGTGGGAGAATCTGATTGATAAATAAACTAAAAAAGAAAAGCATCTGCCGGTCGACAGATGCTTTTCTTTGTTTTAGAGGTTTATTTTATTTCCTTCCAATTTCCCTTGAGCCTGAACCGGTTGCCACGCCAACATTTAAATCGCCCAGTTCGGCACGTGCTGCTTCAACCAAAGGCATAATTTCGGCAACCTTTTCAGGATGATAATCAATTACGTTGTACTGTTCGCCCGGATCGCGCATCATGTTGTACAATTCGGGTTTTTCTACAGTCATTTTTATGCGGGGGCCACCTTCTCCGTCCATCCCGGGTTTTGTATTATACGATTGCCAGTTGTGGGGGAGCACAAGTTTCCAGTTGCCTTTCCTGACGGCATTCAGGTTGTTCTTCCCGTAGTAAAACAACATATTGCCGCGTGGATCGGAATCAAGGTTTCCCTTCCATAAACCTGAAATATCCACTCCATCAATTTTCAGTTGTGGTAACGGAGCGTCGGCAAGCTTTGCAAAACTGGGCAGAATATCAATGGCACAGGCAAGTTTATTGCAAATGGTACCAGCCGGGACATTTCCGGGCCATTTTATTATAAACGGAACGCGCTGGCCGCCTTCCCAGCTTGTAGTTTTTCCTTCGCGCAATCCGCCGGCAGATCCGCCATGGTTTCCAAAATTCAGCCAGGGGCCGTTATCAGTGGTAAAAATAATAACGGTGTTATCCGCAATACCATTTTTTTCAAGTGCCTTTTCTATTTCGCCAACACTCCAGTCAATTTCCATCATCACATCGCCAAATAAACCCTGTTCGCTTTTCCTGCGAAATTTATCCGAAACTCCCAAAGGAATATGGGCCATCGTATGTGGAACATACAGAAAAAATGGCTTGTCGGCATTCCGATTGATAAAATCAACTGCTTTTTCGGTGTACAGGGTAGTTAAAGTATCCTGTCCTTTCCAATCGGTTATTGTAAACAAAACACCGTTGTCCTGCATAACAGGCAAATCGGGATATAACAGGCGGTTATTTCCTTCAGGTAGTATTTTCCCGGTATTGCTTAGTGGCCACATATCATTCGAGTAGGGGATACCCAAATACTCGTCGAAACCGTGCTGAAGAGGCAGAAATTCTTCGTGGTGACCCAAATGCCACTTCCCGTAAATTGCAGTTGCATAACCTTTTTGTTTTAGCATTTCGGCAATGGTGGTTTCGTTTGTATTGATTCCCACCGTATCGGTTGGAAACAGCGCTCCTGAAATTCCAATCCGGTTTGGGTAACATCCCGTCAGAAGCCCTGCCCTGGAAGCGCTGCAAACCGGCTGGGCCGAATAAAAATTAGTAAAACGCATACCTTCGGCAGCCATTTTATCGAGATTTGGGGTAGTCCAACCTGTTGAACCTTGCGTGCCAATGTCGCCATAGCCCATATCGTCGATAAAAACCACCACAAAATTGGGGTGTTGGTTTGATGCCGGTTTTTCTTTAGTCGGAGCACAGCCTGATGCAAATGTCAGGAAAACAGAAATCAGGAAACAGGTTGAAATTGTCTTCATAATTCTTAGTTGATGTTAGAAAAATAGTTTACTGAAAATCAAAAATATATATTTAAATTTAAATGAATCTGATTTTCAGTTACGCAACTTTATTTTTGTTTTAAACATCTTTACTAAAACCAAAAACCAAATGAGATTTAATTCCCTTTTTTATATTCTTCTGTTTATTCTGGCATTTGTTTCCTGCGAAACTGAAAATCAGGTTGAGGAAACAGTTAATAATACATTATTGAAACAGGTATTTGCTGGAGGTGAGATTTATTACAAATATACCTTTAACAGTGCCGGTTTAATTGCTGAAGAAAAAAGTAAGTTACATTACACCAAACACCTTTACAACAACGCGAATCAACTCATTCAATCTGAATATTACTGGGATAAAAGGATGGTTAGTAGCAGTATGCAAGTGCTTGAAGAAGCTATGAAAAGGACGGAATGGGTTACTCCCGGGAATACAGAAAGGGAAAGTTATTTCAGTTTCGAATACGATAAGTCGGGGAAATTGGAAAAACGATACATTTACCGGATGAATGGGGGTGGCAATTCGTATGAGGTATTTACATATGATAAGAACGGAAGAATTGAAAAAAGAACTTCATTTTATGAAAATAAGATTTCGCTTTATGATGTTTATTTTTATGATGGAAAGGGTAATTTAATAAAACAACAACGATTTTCAGTTTCCAGCGGTACTCCAAATTTACAAACCACTACCGAGTATAAATTTGATAACAAGCACAATCCGTATTTTTCGTTCCGAAAGTTGCTGATTCCAGGCCAAAATACTAATATGAATAACATCGTAAAGGAAACATACACCCTGCATTTCGAGGTTGATAAATTCATTCAACCAGTTCAAACCACGGAATACAGTTATGAATACAATTCAAAGGATTATCCTGTAAAAAGGAGCGATGGATTTGAATATATTTATGATGAAATGGCCGGAAAATAACTCAGCAAATAAAACGTGATTTTAATTTTAACTTTTCCAAAGTTCCAAGTTTTGAAAAAGTTGGGGCTGACCAAAAAGTATTTTTAATTGTTCTGCCACGAAATCACTAAAACACGAAAGAACACAAAGAATTGAATTTCAGTAAAATAAATTTAGTTCAAATTTTGTGTTTTTGAGTTTTGGTGGCGATTTTAGACTTTTTAGTCAGCCCCCAAGCCTGCGTCTTTTAACAGAACTTCCATTTCCAGTTGAACTTCTTTGGCTGCTTCACGGGCTTTTTCGGCAAAGTCTGTGCCGTTTGAAGCATAAATAATACCACGCGACGAGTTTACAAGGAGCCCACATTTACTGTTCATGCCGTTGCTCTTCCGATCTTGCAGGCTTCCTCCCTGGGCCCCGACTCCAGGAACCAAAAGAAAATGATTGGGAACGATTTCACGGATTTCTTTTAATTTTTCCGCTTTAGTTGCGCCAACCACGTACATCATGTTCTCCTCATTACCCCAGTTTTGCGAGGTTTTCAGAACCGATTCAAATAGTTGGTTGCCGGTTTTTTCATCGCTTAAAAACTGAAAATCGGTAGCGCCTTTATTTGAAGTCAGCGCAAGTAAAATCACCCATTTGTCGAGGTAAGCCATAAACGGTTTTACCGAATCTTCACCCATATAAGGTGCGACTGTAACTGCGTCAAAATCCATGTACTCGAAAAATGCACGAGCGTATAAATTTGATGTGTTCCCGATATCCCCGCGTTTGGCATCGGCAATCAGGAACAGATCGGGGTATTTTTCGCGGACATAATGCACAGTTTTTTCGAGGCTTTCCCATCCTTTTGAGCCAAGGCTTTCGTAAAAAGCCAGGTTAGGTTTGTAGGCAACCGAAAATTCGGCGGTAGCATCAATAATTTCCTTATTGAAATTAAATAAGGGATCAGTGGTATCCAGCAGGTGTTTTGGTATTTTTAAAATATCTGTGTCTAAACCCACACAAAGGAAACTGCGTTTTTTTTGTATTTTTTCAAAAAGTTGTGTTTTGTCCATAAAGCCCCCTATAGTTCCCCCTAAGGGGGAAGATTTTAAAAATCAATAATTTATTTCACAAAAGCGCCCTTCTTCCTCCCTTCCCTAAATGAGTCAGGTTGGGGGATGGGGTTTCTTGTTTTTTAGTGGCCATACCTGCCTTCTATAATTCCTGTAACCGAAAGGTCTTCGTCGAGGTCAGGCCAATGCAAACCCGTTCCTCCGCAAATAACTTCAATGTTATTTCTTTGTTTGTCGTTCGCATTATTAAGCTTTTTGTTCAATTCAACAGGAAAACGAACTTCTTTCCCGTCGGACATTGACATACAAATCATACCCTTTTCATACCATGCTTTTGTAACTGTAAAAAGCAATTCAGCTACCATGTATTTCATGCCACTTATTTTTAATTAGTTCCACATTTTCAGTGATTAATACTTCTGCAGTTTTCAATTCAGACACTTTCATTCCCTGAGAAAACTCAAGTTCAATCGGTTCAATCCAATATTTAGCAAATCCTCCGGCCTTTCTTACATGAATGTGAATCGGTTCATTTCCCTCATTTGCATAGAAGAAAAAAACAAAACCATATTTTCTAAATACTTCAGGCATCAATCAAATATTTATTTAAATATACGATTTTTATTTTATCATTTTCTCCCTTCCTTTCTTCCTGGGGAAGGGCCGGGGATGGGGCCTATATCTCCGCTTCTTTTAGTTTTTCAGCATTTTCTTCAATCATCAGTTTTTCGATTATCTCGTCGATATCGCCGTTGATAATTGCCTGTAAATTATAAAGTGTAAGGTTAATACGGTGGTCGGTAACCCTTCCCTGGGGCCAGTTGTAGGTACGTATTTTTGCCGATCGGTCGCCCGTAGAAACCATGGTTTTTCGTTTATGGGAAATATCGTCGATGTATTTCTGGTATTCCATATTGTAGATACGTGTCCGCAATTCGGTCATGGCTTTGGCGAGGTTTTTCAGTTGCGATTTTTCGTCCTGGCAGGTTACAACAATCCCGGTAGGGATGTGGGTTAACCTGATAGCCGAATAGGTAGTGTTTACCGACTGTCCGCCCGGGCCCGACGAGCAGTAGGTATCTTTTCTGATATCGGCTTCCTTCAGTTCAACATCAAATTCTTCGGCCTCTGGCAAAACTGCAACGGTTGCTGCCGATGTATGCACCCTTCCCTGGGTTTCGGTTTGCGGGACACGTTGAACACGGTGCACCCCTGATTCGTATTTCATGATTCCGTAAACGCCCTCGCCGGTTAATTTTGCAACAATTTCCTTGTATCCGCCCGAAGTGCCTTCGCTGATGTTGGTTACCTCCATTCTCCAGCCTTTTTGTTCGCAGAATTTCGAATACATCCTGAAAAGGTCGCCGGCGAAAATGCTTGCTTCGTCGCCGCCCGTGCCGGCCCGTATTTCAAGAATGGCATTCTTGCTGTCTTCGGGATCGGCCGGGACGAGCAGGAATTTTATCTCCTTTTCTTTGTCAGGAATCAGTTCTTCTGTAGCCTCTTTCTCTTCCCATGCCATTTCGCGCAATTCTTCATCGGATTCGTGTTCCAGGATTTCTTTGGCCGATTCCACATTTTCGACCATGTTTTTGTACTCTTTAAAAACTGCAACCAGCTTTTCAAGGTTTTTGTACTCCTGGTTGAGTTTTACATACCGTTTCATATCGTTCATCACCGAAGGATCGGTAATTTGCTGCTGCACTTCTTCGAAGCGGTGTTTTATCGATTCGTATTTTTCAAGTAATTCGTATTGTGCCATTTTATTGTTCTAAAAGCTTCCTGACCTCTTTTTTTAAGTTAGGCAAATGATTTATAATTATTCCCCAGATTTGGGCATTTTCAATCTCATCATACCCATGAATAATTTTATTTCTTGCATCAACAATTCTCCGCGAATTTGAAATATTTATTTCGGGCTCAATTTGAAGTAATTTGTTCATTGCTTCACCCATAATCTCTATGTTCCGCTCGACTGCATCCTGTAACATTGGGTTATTATCGTAATGATCAAATATTTTTTCAGTACCTAAATAGTCTTCAATGTTATTTACAGATGAAAGAATATCAAACAACAGTTTTTTTACATTATTCTTCATAAATCAACTCTTTTGTTTCGTTTAATTCTTTAATCAGATATGGGTTTTTCAGCGAATTCTCTGTTAAGATGTCAATTTCCCTTTTGAAAAAGTTCCGTAAAGTGTCATGCAAATTCCACCATAATTCACCTTTCTCCAAAGGACTTAGGCCCGGTTTAAAGGTAACCAAAAAATCAAGGTCACTATTTTCATTAAAGCCGCCTGATACAACAGATCCAAAAACATACACTTTAGTTATTTTATGCGATCTGAAAAAATTCCTTATTTCGTTAATATTCGAAGAAATAATTGAATTCATATAAATAATTTTTGTGTATGGAACAATATTTTATAAGTAATCGAAGATTCCAGTTTCGGTCTTAATAGTCAGTTTTTTTCCTGTATAAGTCTCAACCCTGCCAATAACCTGTGCACCGATATTAAACGATTTGGAAATTGAAATGATTTCATCGGCAATACCGGGTTTTGTATATATTTCGAAACGGTGTCCCATGTTAAAAACCTTGTACATTTCATGCCAGTCGGTTCCCGACTGTTCCTGAATAATTCGGAACAAAGGCGGAACAGGTAACATATTGTCTTTTACAACATGAACATTGTCGACAAAATGAAGTACCTTGGTTTGCGCTCCCCCTGAACAGTGGATCATCCCCGATATTTCACCTCTGAATTTGTCAAGTACTTTCTTAATCACCGGGGCGTAAGTCCGGGTGGGCGAAAGTACAAGCTTTCCGGCATCAATACCTACCTCCCCTATTTTATCCGTTAGGTTGTGATTCCCTGTATAAACCAAATTTGCAGGTACTTCGGGGTCAAAACTTTCGGGGTATTTTATTGCAAGATATTTTGAAAATACATCGTGCCTGGCCGAAGTTAAGCCGTTACTGCCCATCCCTCCGTTGTAGCTGGCTTCGTATGACGCCTGCCCCGAAGAGGAAAGCCCGACAATCACATCGCCGGCAGCAATGTTATCTGCAGATATTACATCCTCGCGTTTCATGCGGCAGGTTACTGTTGAATCGACAATGATAGTCCGTACCAAATCGCCAACATCGGCTGTTTCGCCACCTGTAGAATAGATGCTGATTCCCTGCCCGCGAAGTTTTTCAAGAAGTTCTTCGGTACCATTTATTATTGCAGCGATAACCTCTCCCGGGATATTGTTTTTATTTCGGCCAATAGTCGACGAAACCAAAATGTTTTCTGTGGCCCCAACACAGAGCAGGTCGTCGATGTTCATAACCAGCGCATCCTGCGCAATCCCTTTCCAAACCGAAAGGTCGCCGGTTTCTTTCCAGTAAAGATAGGCCAGCGACGATTTTGTACCGGCGCCATCGGCATGCATGATATTGCACCAGGCGGGGTCGCCACCCAGAATATCGGGAACAATCTTGCAGAATGCTTTGGGAAAAATTCCTTTATCCACATTCTTTATCGCCTCATGCACATCTTCTTTAGATGCTGAAACTCCCCTGGCGCTGTATCGTAATTCGGTTACCATTTACCACCTTATTTTCGGCAACAAAATTAGCTTTTTAATTTGGGGAAACAAAAAAGGAAAGCAGGCTGAACAACTTTCCTTTAAAATAGTCATCCGTTGACTATATTGAGTTTTAAAAAGTCATTAGATGACTATCTAAATAATTTATAGACATCCAATGACAAAACAAAGCTATGCGTACAAAAACCGTTTTATTTTTTTTGTAGGTGTTTTTTCAAAAGGGAAAGGTTGAAGTATAACTTGCTGTATACGGGAAAACTTGTTTACTTCTTCGTTCACCTTTTTGTGGATTTCCTTTAATATCTCTTCCGATTTTACCTGAATAAACTGATGGGCTTCTTCTTTGAAATGTTGAAAATTGTTTTCTATTTCTTCCATGTTCAGGTGGATCATGGCAACAAGTTTTCCTTTCTTTTCAATTACAAGCGATTCAAGAACAAATCTCATTTTGTTGATAACCGACTCAATTTCCTCGGGGTAGATGTTTTCTCCGCTTGCGCCAACAATCATTGTTTTAATACGCCCTTTGATATATAGCATGTTGTTTTTATCGAAACATCCCCGATCGCCTGTCCTGAACCAGCCATCTCCGGTAAAAACCTCTGCTGTGGCTTCGGGCGCTTTGTAATAGCCCCTCATAACGTTTTGGCCTTTTGCCTGGATTTCTCCTTCACCGGTTACCGGGTCGGCATTTGCAATACGTAGTTGAACGCCCTCCATAGCAATACCGGTCGAACCAATTTTAGTTTTGCCAACAACAGCGCCTGCAAGCAAAGGCGAGGTTTCGGTTAACCCGTATCCAATGGCATACGGAAATTTACCTTCACGTAAAAAGCGTTCTACTGTAGGATCAAGTTTTGCCCCCCCGATTCCAAAAAACCGTAAATGCCCGCCAAATGTTTTATACAGTTTTTTGGCCGCAACAATGCTTAATAATTTACGGGTGGGGGTTTGTGAGTATAAAAACCGTGTGAGCGGGCTTTTTTGAAATACAGGGTATATTTTCGATCTGAAAACCTTTTCTATTATTAAAGGCACTACCAGCATTATTGTAGGTTTTACCTCTTGCAAAGCAGGCAACAAAACAGCGGGCACTGGCGGTTTCCGCAAGTAATGTACCGATGCGCCATATTTAACAGGCAGAAGAAAACCAACAGTGTTTTCGAGAGTATGCGAAAGCGGCAAAATAGACATAAACCTGTCGCTGCTTTTAATTTCCTGGAGAGTATAGCATTGTTGTGCTGTCCACGAAAGATTTTTATGGGTTAGCATAACTCCTTTCGAATTACCGGTGGTACCCGAGGTATATATAATCGATGCCAAATCTTCCTCTTCGACCTCAACCAGAACAGGATTTTGAACAGCACCTGGCAGTGACGGTTTTAGCTTTCCCAGATTTTGTACAGAATAGTTTTTTGGAACGATGGCAAAATTATCGACCAGAATGATTTGTTCTAGCAATTGTTTCGATTCTTCTGTAAGATTACCAAATAAAGCAGCCGAAACAAAAATCATCTTTGCTTCAGAATGTTCAATTATGGTTTTTATTTCGTTGTCGTGAAAATCGGGTAAAACCGGAACTACAATTGCACCTGTAACCGAAATGGCAAAAAAGGCAACTCCCCAGTTTGGCATGTTTGTGCTTAGAATGGCTACTTTGTCCCCTTTTTTAACTCCAAGATTTATAAGTAACGAAGCCACCAGTTCAACGTCTTTGCCCATTTGCCCGTAAGTGTAATTCTCTTCGCCGGCAAAAACCAAAGATGTTTTAGCGCTATAATTTTTCACCGATTCGTAAAAAAGCGACGGGATGGTTAATTTTGATGCTTTTGTCATTTTAAGATTCTAAACTGTAATTAATTTCTACCGCATAATTGAACAGCAAAATATTAGTGTTGTTCACCCGGCAAAAATAATAAAATATCATTCCATCGAATTTTTACAGGTTTAACCTGAATTTGGTAGTTTAATGTTTATAATTGAAACATAGTATGTTATAATTTATGAATTAACTTTTTTAAGTTTTTTATAAATTGCAAACCTGTTTGGGATTTATAATTTTAGAATATTTTGGTCAATATATCAGAAAAACAGGCGCTTCAGAAAACCAGGGAGTATGTTCGGAGCAGGTTTGAAAACGAGGGGACCGGACATGACTGGTGGCACATTCACCGGGTTAGAAACCTGGCAATGCGGATAGCTGAAAAAGAAGGTGGAAACAGGTTTGTCATTGAAATGGCTTCTCTTCTGCACGATGTGGATGACTGGAAACTAAATGGCAATGAGGCTTCTGCAAATGCCGGGTTGTGGTTAAGAGAAATTTTTACCGACAAAACAGTAACTGCAAAAATCCTTGAAATTATTGGTCAGGTTTCATTTAAAGGGGCCGGGACCGCAAACAGCGCTTCATCGGTTGAAGCTAAAATAGTGCAGGATGCCGACAGGCTTGATGCAATTGGCGCCATTGGAATTGCGCGTGCTTTTGCTTATGGGGGCAGTAAAGGGAGGCCAATTTATATACCCGGTATTGGGCCTGAATTACACAATGACTTTGAAAGTTATAAGAAATCAACTGCTCCAACCATTAATCATTTTTACGAAAAACTGCTATTGTTAAAAAATAGATTAAATACGGCTACTGCTATTGAAATGGCAAAAAAACGTCATACATTTATGGAAGCTTTTTTAAAACAGTTTTTTACAGAGTGGGAAACCGGGGATTGACAAATTGACTTTCGTGTTTAAATTAAGCCAGAATTACTTTTAGTAACTACTTAAAGGTTAAACATCATGAGAATAGATCACTTAGCCATTTGGACCAACAGCCTTGAGGGAATGAGAAATTTCTACATCCACTATTTCGATGCTTCAAGTACCGAAATTTATTATAACCATTCAAAGGAATTCAGGTCGTATTTTCTTTCTTTTGATGGCGATTGCCGGTTGGAAATAATGGAGATGCCCCGGATTCCAAATTCAAAAAACGATATTATCAAACAATTTATCGGTATCATTCATTTTGCCATAAACGTTGGTTCTAAGGTGAAGGTAGACAGAATTACGGATACCCTGAAAAAGGATGGTTACAAAATAATCAATGAACCCCGGACTACGGGAGATGGGTATTACGAAAGTGTTGTTTTGGACCCGGATGGAAACAGGGTGGAAATAATGACTTAGACTGTTAATAACCAATAGTATTTTTTATAAACCGGTGTAAACCATAAAATCATGAAATTATTTGATCAATTAAGACCTGTCTTTATAGGGGCGGTTATTTTATTCACATTTGTTTTTTTGGGTTGCCAGGAAAAAAAACCTACCGACCTGCCAAATATACTTTGGTTAACAAGCGAAGACAACAGTACGTTTCTGGGATGCTATGGCGATACGTTTGCAACAACCCCAAACCTCGACAAGCTGGCATCGGAAGGTTTTTTGTATACACATGCCTATGCAAATGCCCCCGTTTGCGCTCCTGCCCGTAACACGATTCTTACAGGGATTTATGCAAGTTCGGGGGGCAACGAAAACATGCGGAGCAACTACCCCAAATCCGATATTGTAAAAACCTATCCCGAATACCTTCGACAAATAGGCTATTATTGCACCAATAATGTAAAGACTGATTATAACCTTGGAGAATTCCATGAAAAAAGCATTTGGGACGAATGCAGTAATTTGGCCCATTACAAAAACAGGCCAGCCGGCAAACCCTTTTTTGCTGTTTTTAATACAACCATCTCGCATGAAAGCAGTATTCATAAATCGATTCCAAACAGCGAACTGAGGCACAATCCGGAGAAAGTTCCGCTGCCTCCCTACCACCCGGCTACACCCGAAATGAAACACGACTGGGCGCAATATTACGATAAAGTGGAGGACATGGATGCCTGGGTTGGCGGGAAACTTAAAGAACTCGAAGAGGCCGGATTACTTGAAAATACGATTGTTTTTTATTATAGCGACCATGGCGGGGTACTGGCACGCAGCAAACGATATGTGTATGAGACGGGAACGCATGTGCCGTTTATAGTCCGGATACCTGAAAAATACAAATACCTTTTCCCGGCAAAAAAAGCAGGGTCGAAAGTCGGACGGTTGATCAGTTTTGTCGATTTGGTGCCAACTCTTTTAAGTATCACTGGAATACCGATCCCCGAATATTTGCAGGGAAATGCTTTCCTGGGCGATCAAAAAACGCCCGATCCGGAGTATGCATACATGTTCAGGGGAAGAATGGACGAGCGTTACGATATGTGCCGGGCAGTGCGCGACAAGAGGTTTCGTTATATCCGCAACTACATGCCTTACCGGATTTATGGCCAGCATTTGGAATATTTATGGCTTGCCCCCTCAATTGTTTCCTGGGAAAAAGCTTATTTGAACGGGCAATGCAACGAAACACAAAGTATTTTCTGGCGAACAAAACCTGTGGAAGAATTATATGATACTGAAAACGATCCGTGGGAAGTGAACAACCTTGCATCGGATTTAAAATATGCTGATGTTTTGCTGCGTATGAGGGCAGCTAACAATGCGTGGGTAACTAAAATCCATGATACTGGTTTTATCCCTGAAGCCGAACGGATAGGCCGTGCAGGAAATACACCGATGTACGACTATATGCGTTCGGGGATAGTGAATATGGAAGAGGTAATCAATGCCGCCGATTTAGCAACAATTGGCAATGTTGAAAACATGGAAACCTTAAAAGGGTACCTGAAAAACGATGAAAGCGCCATTCGATACTGGGGTGCGACCGGTTTATTGATTTTGGGCGAACAGGCATTACCCGCCATTGGCGAATTACAAAGCGCTCTTGCCGATGAATCGGAAAGCGTAGTTTTAGTAGCAGCTGAGGCCTTGTATAACCTGGGTGAAAAAGAAATAGCAAAAAAAGCCGTGCTTTCGGTTTTGGAAAACCCAAACGAAATGGCAAGGTGCCACGCCCTGAATGTTCTCGACTGCATAAACGGGAATAGTCAGGAAATGATTGACGGTGTGGTTAACATGGTAAATAATGCCGAATCTAATACCCGTAATAAGTATGATATGCGGGCTGCAAAATGGCTAATTGAAAAGTGGGGCCTTGATGCGGGGAAATACAATATAAATTTTGCCTGGTAAATAATTCTTAAACCCAAATTACGCACTTGCATAATTTGCCTCTTACCAAAGCTTCATTACGTGTTGGAAATTTTCTAATCCTTAATCCGGGCTATATATTCGGCAGCGATTTCAACTTCGGAGTACCACTCTTCGCCATATTTTCTGATAAGCGGTTCTTTTAAGAATTTAAATAATGGAAGTTGTGATGATTTTCCGCATTCCATACCGGGTAAGCAAATGGCAAGCTCCTGGTAGTTTACGGCATCGTAACGTTTGTATTCGGTTATCCTGATCGGGAACAAGTGGCAAGAAACGGGCTTACGGAAACTGGTTTTTCCCTCAAAATAGGCTTTTTCGATACTGCATTTTAAAATACCTTTTTCATCGGTGAAAGTATAAACGCATTGCCTGTTGTTAATAAGGGGCGTTACCAAATCACCGTCGGAATCGATAACCGAGAAACCCTGTTTTTCAACTTCGTGCTTGTGTTTCCCGGGCATATATTCCCTGAAATTATCATATTCGTGTTCAATAATTTGAGCTTCTTCCTTGGTTAACGGCGCACCCGAATCGCCCTCCACACAACAGGCACCTCTGCATTTCATCAAATCGCAAAGGAAATGTTGTTCAAAAATATCGCGGCTGATTATGGTACGTCCAATTTCAATCATAGAAGCCCCCTAATCCCCCGAAGGGGGACTTTTGAAAAAAGTCAATATTTTTTATACCCTTCAAAATAACAGCATTAATTTCTTTTTCCTTTCTCCCTCCCCATGGGGAGGGTAGGGGCGGGGCTTTACTTTATCAGGTTTTTCCCCGTCATCTCCTTAGGTACTTCCAGTCCCATTACTTTAAGAAGGGTAGGGGCCACATCGGCAAGGATTCCGTTTTCAAGTTTAATTCCTGTTTTTTCGGAGATAAAAATACAGGGAACAGGATTCAGTGAATGCGCCGTATTTTCCGAACCATCTTCGTTTACAGCATTGTCAGCGTTTCCGTGGTCGGCAATAATCATTATGTTGTAACCCCCTTCAAGTGCGGCTTCAACTACTTCCTTTGCACACTGGTCAACAGCGGTTACAGCCTTGTAAATAGCGTCGTAAACGCCTGTGTGGCCAACCATGTCGCCATTTGCAAAATTCAGGCAAACAAAATCGGCTTCGCTGCCCCTGAGTTTTGGGACAATCGCATCTTTTACCAGCGGCGCCGACATTTCGGGCTGCAAATCGTAGGTAGGTACCCTGGGCGATTGAACCAGTATGCGGCTTTCGCCTTCAAACTCTTCTTCGCGCCCCCCGCTGAAAAAGAAGGTAACGTGCGCATATTTTTCTGTCTCAGCAATGCGGATTTGTTTCAAACCGGCTTTCGAAATGACCTCGCCCATCGTGTTGGTTACATTTTCCTTGTCGAAAATGACATTGATTCCCTTGAAATCGGCCTTGTAATTGGTCATGGTGTACCATTGCAGATTCATGGTATGCATGCCATATTCGGGGAGGTCTTTCTGAGTAAAGGCAATGGTTGTCTGGCGCAGACGGTCGGTGCGGAAATTGAAACAAATCACAACATCCCCTTCCTCAATCAAACCAACAGGGTTTTCATTTTCATCAACCATAACAATTGGTTTCATAAATTCGTCGGTAACACTGGCATCATAAGAAGCTTTTACCGATGCAAGCAAATCTGATGATTTATCGCCTTTGCCAGATGTATATAAATCGTATGCCAGTTTTAACCGATCGTAGTTTTTATCGCGGTCCATACCGTAGTAGCGCCCGATAACCGAGGCAAATCTGGCATTGGTATCTTTCAGGGCTTTCAAATCGGTTTCAAGGAACCCGTAGCCGGAACGGGGATCTGTATCACGGCCATCCATCAAACCATGAACAAAAACTTCGTTCAGTCCCATGTCGGTGGCAATCTGGCACAGCGCAACCATATGGGCGCTAAGTGCGTGCACTCCGCCAGGGCCGATTAATCCGATAAGGTGGACTTTTTTGCTTTTCTGTTTTGCATAATGGTAAGCTTTTACAATTTGCTGATTTTCCCAGAGCGATTTATCGCGGATGGCCTTCGTGATTTTAACCATATCCTGGTAAAGTACCCGGCCCGAACCAATGCTAAGGTGACCTACTTCTGAGTTACCCATCTGCCCGTCGGGTAATCCCACGTTTTCGCCACTGGCAAGTAGCTGCGAGTGTGGATATTTTTTCGTTACCGAATCCATAAAAGGCGTTGGGGCGGTTGCAATAATATCGCCTTTAGAACCATCGCCGATTCCCCATCCATCGAGGATCATTAATAATGCTTTCTGAATTTTTGCCATCGTATTTTTGTTTTTTATTATTTTCGAAATTAGACGGACAAAAGTATCCTTTTTTAAGTCATTAAGGAAATATCAATAAAGTTGTTCATAAGGATTTAACAAATTTTTGTGCTTTGGGTGTTAAAATATTTCACGCAACCATATTATCTCAGTTCTCATCTTCAGGAAAACTGTTTTTACCAATTTTTAAATGAACCAGGTTGTGAACTTCAGTTCAAAAAAAATAACTTTATGGCAAATTCGGTGATAGTCAAATTAATCGACGTATGAAACATTTTACTTTTGTTGATTTACGGGATATGAAATCTGTTTATTTAATATTTCTATTATTGGCACTTGCTTCCTGTTCCGACGAAATTGCCCGGGATTATAACGGGGCTAACAATAACTTCAACATTTACCTGGTAAAACCAGACGATAAACAGATGATTCGTGAGGTGGTTGACCTTGAATCGCTGAATTTGGAAAGCGAGCCCTGGGTGAAAAGCGGGGATATTGAATTTTACGACTGGTCGGCCCATGCATTTTACCTGAAAAAGGACGTGGAAAAAAGCAAGTACTCAACACGCAATTTTGTAGTTTCGAGTGGCAGGAAACGATTGTTTATAGGTGTTTTCTGGCCTTGGTACATGTCATCCATCCCCATGATTCCGGCTATTTTGCCTGAAGAAGACTGGCGGGGCCCCAGGGATGTTGTGCTTTTTAATGCATTTGGCTGGCATTTCCCTGGTAACCTGGATGAAAATGAGGAATTTAAGCGAGAGCTGATTATAGCGGGTTTACTTCGTGAAGGAATAAAAGTAAAGATAATCAGGTTGAGAAAAATAAATTCATCCACGCTTGATTACACCTTTACGGTAACCAATCTCGAAACCAGGAAAATTTATGTGGCCGATCCCGACAGGATGGGAGCTGCGCATTTTCATTACTATACAAATGGAGTGGGTTTACAGCAAAACGACAAATATTACTGGCCACAAAATTTTCATTATACCGAACCCGGCAAATTCAGCCAAAACTGGTATTATGGATTAAAACCCGGAGAATCAATTACCCGGACAATAGCAATGGAAGGTTACACCAATTTACCAACCGGTAAGGTGAAAGCATCGTTTTATTTTCCGGGTGCATCGCGTTTGGGTTCAAAGGAATGGAAAAAGCCTGATGGCCGGATTTGGATTGGAAGTTTCAGGTCGGAAACAGAAATTACGATTGATTAATTACATTTCATCCCAAAATAGCAACAGTTCGGTCAGCTATTTTTTCTGCAACTGGTTTTTCATCGGAAATTTGAATTGTGAATAAAAAAAGTTCAGGTTCAAATAATTATAGCCATGAAAACAATTTTAACAGTCAGTATCCTGATTATTTCGTTTGTAACTTTAGCCCAAAATACAATTATAAACGGAAAAGTCACAACAAAAAACGGCGAACCGCTTCCCGGTGTAAATATTTTTATTGAAGGAACTTACGATGGCGCAAGTTCGGACAATGATGGCAACTTTAGTTTTAAAACTGATATGACGGGTAAAAATTTTCTAAAGGCAACCTTTATCGGATATAAAAGCTGGCAACAAGAGGTAGAACTTAAAGGGGCCATTTCATTAGTAATTGAAATGTCGGAAAGCGTGAACACACTCGATGCAGTAACCATAACTGCGGGTAGTTTTGCAGCCGGCGATGAGTCGCGCGCTTCAATTATGAAGCCACTCGATATTTATACCACGCCCAGCGCCAATGGCGATGTTATGGCAGCCATGCGCACTATGCCGGGCACACAGGCTGCAGCTGATGATGGACGTTTAATGGTCCGCGGTGGCGATGCGTACGAAACAAAAACGTATATCGACGGGTTGATAGCTGCGAAGCCCTATTACTCTAAAACACCCGATATTGCTACAAGGGGAAGGTTTGCACCATCGCTGTTCAGTGGGGTAATGTTCAATTCGGGGGGGTACTCGGCAGAATACGGACAGGCGCTTTCTTCGGTATTGGTTTTGAATTCAAACGATTTGGCCGCCGAAGATGTAACCGGTGTTTCAATCCTGACAATTGGAGGCGAGGCAAACACTGCCCGGCGTATGAAAAATTCGTCGCTAAGCTTTTCGGGTAGTTATACAAACCTTGCTGGTTACGATAAACTTTTCAACAGTATTGTTGATTGGAAAAAACCCGTTGAAGCGTTTAACGGTACTGCAATTTACCGCTATAAAACCAGGGATAACGGCATGTTTAAAGGATATGTCACAGCCGATTACGGAGATTTATCTTATTTTGTGCCAACGGCAGGCTCAAATTCGATGATGCTTATTTCGAACCGCGGATTGACCTCGTATTCCAATTTCTCGTACCGGGATTGTTTTTCGGAAAAATCGTGTTACAAAATTGGTGTTTCGGCAACAAACCAAAACAATCGGCTCGGGTTGGCAGACAGTAAAATTGAAAATGAAGAGCTGTCGGTTGAAACCCGATTTTCAGTGGTTCACGATGTTTCGGAAGGAGTAAAATTAAGTTGGGGAATAAACGAAACCTTCAACCGTTTCGAGGAAAAATTCAATTCGGCAAACGGTATTTTATATGCTGCTAATTTTAATGACCATCTTTTTGCAGGTTTTGTTGAAAGTGAAATCAAGTTCACAAAAAACCTGGCAATCCGGCCCGGGTTACGTTCTGAATATACTACCATACTAAAAAAGTGGAATTTTGCTCCCCGTTTTGCTGTCGCGGTAAAAACCGGTAAGGAAGCCCAGCTTTCCGCAGCCTGGGGAATTTACCATCAAACACCGCAGGCCGATTACCTTAAAATTGCGTCGCAACTTCAGTTCGAAGAGGCAAAACATTATATTCTCAGTTATCAGTTTGGCGAAGTGTCGAAACGGCTGTTCAGGGCCGAGGGATATTACAAAACCTACAACAATTTAATTACCTGGCAGCCCGGACAGTTTGGCCAGCCATCGAACCTGCAAAACACCGGTTTTGGTTATGCTGGCGGGCTCGACCTGTTTTGGCGCGACCAGAAAAGCATAAAAGGTTTCGATTACTGGTTAACGTATTCATATATCGACACGAAGAGAAAATATATGTATTATCCTGAACAGGCTACACCTGATTTTATTTCTAACCACACTTTTTCAATGGTTGGCAAATACTGGCTGCATTTTATTAATACACAGGTCGGAATGTCGTTTACCGGGGCAAGCGGGCGTCCATATAACAATCCTGAATTACCAGGTTTTATGAACGGCAAGACAAAACCCTACACCGATTTAAGTGTGAATTTCAGCCATGTTTTTTACATCGGGAATCAGTATTCGGTATTGTACTGTTCGGTAAACAATGTGCTTGGCAACGACAATGTATTAAGTTATCGCCCGTCGGGAATTGCCGATGCACAGGGTAGTTATTCACTCATTCCTGTAAAACGCGATTTAAAAAGGTTTGTATTTGTAGGGTTGTTTCTGAATTTTTAACAGGAAACGGAGAATCCTTTCTCCGTTCGCCAGAGTTTGGATATAACTGGATAAAAATAAGGTAACGCAAAATCCTTTCTCCCTTCAACATGCAATATGGTTTAGTCTCCGTAAAGAAGCCATATACTTCGTATCATTTCATCTTCAAAATTCAACAGTTCGGTAGCAAATAGTTTCAAACCACCTGTTTACGTTGCATCTTTAATTAATAATTTAAAACATATAGTCATGAAAAGAATTTTAATTGTATCAGTTTTACTAATCGCTTGTAAAGCGAATGTGTTCTCTTCGAATTACAAAGAAATTATGACGGCCAATATTCAGAAACTGAATGCGACTACAAGTGTTACAGAGCTTAAAAGTTTAGCCAACCAGTTTGAGCGCATCGCCAATGCCGAAAGCAGTAAATGGCAACCGCGTTATTATGCCGCTTACTGTTTTGTTTGGGCTACTGCTGCAAATGATATACCTGCAAGCGAAAAACACGGTTTACTCGACCTGGCGCAGGCACAAATCGACATATTGGTAAAATCGTTTAAAAACGAATCAGAAATCTCTGTATTGCAGGCTTTTACTTACCTGTTGCGGATTACCGATATAAGTAAAGGTTTTAAATACTCAAGTCTGGCAAATGAATCCCTCGATGAAGCCGAAAGACTAAATCCAGGGAATCCACGGGTGTATTATCTCCGGGGCACTAACATATTCAATACCCCAAAAGCCTTTGGCGGCGGGAAGGATAAGGCAAAACCGTTATTTGAAAAGGCTGCAGGGTTATTCGATAGTCAAAAACCTGCAAACACAATTTCACCCGGTTGGGGAAGTGCACATAATTCTCAAATGCTGGCCATGTGCAATTCTCAGGAATAATAATGGAAATATGGCCCCGGAACTTTGGCGGTTTTTAAACAAAACGTACATTTAAGCCAAATTGAAATCATGCTAAGAAAGAGAATAAAAGGTATTGTTTTGGCATCGGCTATATCGGTGATGATTGGAATTATCATCTCCTTAATAATGTCAGGAACGTTGAAACATCCGGTTTCGGCATATCTTTGGAACGCCGGCTATTCTCTTTCCCTGGGGCTCCCCCTTTTTTCAACCGGTTTTTTTTACGAATGGTTTGCATGCAGGTTGATCGACTGGATAAAAAAGCCCGTTAAAAGTGTTGTTATTTCTGTAATTCTTAATCTGGGCTATTCGTTCGTGATAATACTTTTGGTCAATTGGTTTTGGCAAATTTTACTTTTAAAACAAAGCTGGGAAAGCTTCTGGACTTCCAACCAGGCAATTTTTTACATCGAGATTATTGTATTTGTAGTAATTGCCTCAATAATTTATGCTTCGGAGTTTTTTAAATCGTGGGTCAACCAGGTGCGCGAAACGGAAAAGATAAAACTGCAGGCCCAGTCGTTGCATTACCAGGTGTTGCAAAACCAGGTAAATCCGCATTTTCTGTTTAACTGTTTGAATGTGTTGGGAAGCCTCATTGATCTCGATGTTTCGAAAGCTAAAAAATTCAATCGCGAGCTTTCGTTGTTTTACAGCGATTTGCTGATGTTAAAAGACACCGACATAATATCGCTAAAAGAAGAAACGGATTTTGTGAAACGGTATGTCTATCTTCAGCAAATACGGTATGGCGAAGCGCTGCAGGTTGATTTCATTGCCAATGAAAGAATAGCCGGTAAAGTAATTCCGCTTACCTTGCAATCACTTGTTGAAAATGCAATTAAACACAACGAAATTTCGATGGCAAACCCACTGCAAATTGTTATTGCCATATCCGATAATCATGAACTGGTTGTAGAAAATAACTATCAGCCAAAAAAACCGTTGGAGGAATCGGGAAAGACGGGATTGAAAAATCTGGCCGATCGCTATCGGTTTTTAACCGGGAAAGAAATGATAATTACTAAAAACGACAATTATTTCAGGGTGAGCTTGCCTCTTATTCAAATCGATTTGTAAATGAATATTTTAATTGTTGAAGACGAACCCCTGGCCGCTGCACAATTAGCTGCAAATATTGCCGCATTAAGACCCGATTCCAGGATTCTTGCTGTTTGTGACACGGTAAATAGCGCCGTAACCTGGTTGCAGCATAATCCGGCCCCCGACCTTTCGTTTTTTGATATCCAACTGGGCGATGGGTTGAGTTTTGAAATTTTCGAAAAAGCAAAGTTTAATCAACCGGTAATTTTTGTTACGGCGTTTAATCAATATGCAATCCAGGCGTTTAAAGTCAATAGCATCGATTATTTACTTAAACCTGTCGACAGAAACGAACTGGAACGGGCCCTTGCCAAGTACGAAAATCTTTCGCAAACCAAACCTGCATTAATTTCACAAAATGTTATCGAAGAAATTATCTGGTCGCTCAAATCAAAAAATTATAAAGAAAGGTTTCTTGTAAAAGTCGGGACCCATTTGCGGGTTGCCGAAACGCCCGATATTCTTTATTTTTACAGCCTCCAAAAAGGCACTTATCTGAAGTTGAACGATGGCAAGGATTACCTTCTCGAAAACAGTCTTGAACAGGTGGAAGAACTGGTTGATCCTGATTTGTTTTTTCGAATCAACCGTAAATACCTTGTCTCGCTTAAAAGTATTACCGATGCTATTGCGTACAGCAATTCGAGGCTGAAACTCAAGGTCAGGCTGCAAAACGAAGACGATTTTCTTGTAGCCCGCGAAAAGGTCAGGGATTTTAAAAGCTGGCTCGAAGGCGATAAATAAATTTTTTTGATTAGGTTGGAAACAGGAATGTTTTTTAGGAAATCCGGTTGTAAAATTTGATTGAATAAAACAAATCGAGAATGGAATGTTTTGATTGCAAATTAAACGTTTACTTTTCCAAAGTTCTAAACTTTGGAAAAGATTATCAACCGGATGTCTGAAAATTAATAGTTTCAAAATGCCAGTTCCTGGTTCAAATGAATATCAAAATAAGCAATTAAATAAAGTTCTTAATAAAATGAACCGTTTAAAAGAAATCGACAAATATATTCTTGACCATATCGGACCCGAAGACGAAATCCTGAAGGAACTGGACCGCGAAACACATCTGAAAGTACTGGGTGCGCGAATGATTTCGGGGCATTTACAGGGGCAGGTACTTACAATGTTGTCTAAAATGATCAACCCCAAATGTATTCTTGAATTGGGCACGTTTACGGGATACTCTGCAATTTGCCTGGCAAAGGGATTACCGGATGATGGCAGGCTGGTGACCATTGAAATAGATGATGAGCTGGAAAGCATAGCCAAAAAGTATTTTGCAAAAGCCGGTTTCGAAAATAAAATCATTCAACATATTGGCCCGGCGCTTGAAATAATTCCAAAGCTAAAAGAAACGTTCGACCTGGTTTTTATCGATGCCCACAAACCGGAATACCCCGCCTACTACGAGGCTGTTTTTGATAAAGTGAAAAGCGGTGGTTTTATCATTGCCGACAACACCCTGTGGAGTGGAAAAGTACTATCGGTTCCGGCACCCGATGATTTTCAAACCCGCGGTATTATTGAGTTTAACACATTAATTAAAAACGATATCCGGGTTGAAAAGGTGATTCTGCCGCTTCGTGACGGGATGACCATAATCCGGAAAAAATAATAGTTACGGGTGCAGCGGATTCCGATCCGCTGTTCCTATTTGCACTGGAATTCCCTTAATTCAAAATAATTTCTTCACTACAGACTACACTGGGTTACTCAGATTTTTTCCTTTAAATTTCGATTTCCTTTTCCGGTTAAAATTCTTCCTGTTTTTATCAAAACGGTCGATTTTCCCCTCAAGTTTAACTTCCATTTTGTTTTCTTCCCTGTTGGGTTCTGCTATTGAACTTAATTGCGGGTAAATACCCCGTTTATTTTTTTGGATGGTATCTTTAACCTGGCCTACAGTTAGGTTAATTGCAGTGTTTCCAATACCCTCCAGCATATACCAGATTTCTTTTTTCAGATAATCGGTTTTAAAAGGTTTGGCAATTCCGTTGGAGAGTTCAAGGTTGAGCAATTCTTCCGGGAAATCGTTTTGAGCCTCAACATACGCATCCAGTTCGTACAGAAGGCAACATTTCAGTTTTCCGCAGGCCCCGGCCAGTTTAAGTGCCGATGGCGACAGGCCCTGTCTTACCGCCGCAGTTGTGGCAATGCTTTTAAAATTGGTAAGCCAGCTCGAACAGCAAAGCTCCCTGCCACACGACCCGATACCGCCAACTATACCAGCTTCCTGCCGGGTGCCGATTTGCTTCATTTCAATACCGATCCCAAATTCGCGTGAATAGCGCTTTATCAGTTCCCTGAAATCAACACGGCCATCGGCTATATAATAGAAAATAGCCTTTTTATTGTCGCCACGGAATTCAACATCGCCGATTTTCATTTCCAGCCCCAGTTCGTTTACAATCTGCCGGGCGCTGATCATAGTGGGCTTTTCCCGTTCCCTTGCCTGACTTAGGATATCCAAATCATTAGCCGATGCTTTTCTGTAGACCGGGTTTAGTTTGTATCTCGATGGGTTTCTGACTTTTCTTTGAAACTGTTTTTCAGCAAGATAACCTGTAAGCGTAACAACACCGATATCGTGCCCCGGCGAGGTGGCAACCACAATCGTGTCACCTCTTTTAAGGGGTATGCCTTCTGAATTTGAAAAATATTCCTTTCGGGTTGTTTTAAACCTAACTTCAACAATATCAGACTTATCGGCAGTGTCGGGAAGTTCGTCAAGCCAACCGTAACTGTCAATAACTGCAGCACCTGTTGAATTATTAAATGTACATCCTGTGCAACTCATTACTTCGCTTATTTAAATAATTCGATACAAATATTGGAATAAAAGATTAAAATGTCGTTAATAAGCAGGAGATTTTTTTCTGAATAATCTGGTAGTTTGGCAATATTATATGCATATTTCCATTATTATTTTTCCCCATCAACCCTCAAAAAATTATCTTTGCTCACCAATGACAAATTCGAAAAAATACGTGGAAACCCCTTTGATGAAGCAGTATTACAACATCAAAGAAAAACATCCTGATGCGGTTTTGCTTTTCAGGGTAGGCGATTTCTACGAAACTTTTGGCGAGGATGCCATTAAAACAGCAGGCATTCTGGGCATTACATTAACAAGGCGTGCAAACGGGGCAGCCTGTTATGTCGAACTTGCCGGTTTTCCGCATCATGCGCTCGACACTTACCTGCCAAAGCTGGTCCGCGCCGGGCAGAGAGTTGCCATTTGCGAACAGCTTGAGGATCCGAAGCTCACCAAAACCATTGTTAAAAGAGGGATTACCGAATTGGTAACTCCGGGAGTTTCCATTAACGACAACATCCTCGAAAACCGGGAAAACAATTTTTTGGCTTCGGTACATTTCGACAAGAAAATGGCGGGTGTGGCTTTTCTCGATATTTCAACCGGTGAGTTTTTAACATCTGAAGGAAAATTTGAGTACATCGACAAGCTCTTAAACTCGTTTCAACCCAAGGAAGTTTTGTTTCAACGGGGGAAAGGGAAAGAGTTCAACGAAATTTTTGGCTCGAAATATTACACATTTAACCTCGACGACTGGGTCTACACCAACGATGCGGCCACAGACCGCTTAAAAAGGCATTTCGAAACTACTTCGTTGAAAGGATTTGGTGTACAGGAGATGCAGTTTGCAATTATTTCGGCAGGGGCGATTTTGCACTACCTGGATGTTACGCAACACAACCGGCTTAGCCATATTAACAATTTAAGCAGGATTGACGAAGACCATTATGTTTGGCTCGATCGGTTTACCATTCGAAACCTCGAACTTTTTTCTCCTATTCAGGAAAACGGAAAATCGTTGATCGATGTCATCGACAAGGCTGTTTCGCCCATGGGGTCGCGCTTGTTAAAACGCTGGATGGCGCTGCCTCTGAAGGATATCGAACCCATAAACAAAAGGCTCGGTGTTGTTGAATTGTTCCTGAAAAAACCCGAAGTGAAAGAGTTAATCGGGGAAAACCTGCGTCAGGTTGGCGATTTGGAACGCCTGATTTCGAAAGTGGCTGTTGGCAGGATTAACCCGCGAGAGGTGGTACAGCTTAAACATGCGCTTAACGCAATTATACCTGTCAAGCATGCGTGTGCCGCGGTTGACAATGCAGCTTTAAACCGGTTTTCGGAGCAACTAAACACCTGCGATTTAATACGCGATAAAATTCAACGCGAAATTGTTGCTGATCCGCCGGTTGCGCTTAACAAAGGAAGGGTTATCGCAAACGGTATTTCGCAGGAGCTCGATGATTTGAGGGAAATCGCCTACTCGGGAAAAGATTACCTCGCAAAAATACAAAAACGCGAAAGTGAAAAATGCGGGATTCCTTCATTAAAAATCAGCTTTAACAATGTTTTTGGATATTACATCGAAGTCAGAAACACTCATAAGGACAAAGTACCTGCCGACTGGATCAGAAAGCAGACCCTTGTTAGTGCCGAACGTTACATTACCGAGGAATTAAAAGAATATGAATCGAAAATACTGGGCGCCGAAGAAAAAATAGAAACGCTGGAGACAAAGATCTTCAGCGATTTGGTTTTTGCCCTTTCGGAATATATTTCAGCCATTCAACTCAATTCAAACATTCTTGCCCAAATCGACTGCCTTTTGTCATTTTCGGTTTGCGCAAACGCTTACAGTTATTTTCGTCCGCAAATTAACGATTCAACATCCATCGTCATAAAAAACGGGCGCCACCCGGTTATCGAACACCAGCTCCCAATCGGAGAATCGTATATCACAAACGATGTTTTTCTCGATCAGGATGAACAGCAGATTATTGTCATCACCGGACCAAATATGGCAGGTAAGTCGGCCCTGCTCCGGCAAACTGCGCTAATTGTATTACTTGCTCAGATGGGTTCATTTGTTCCGGCCGAAAAAGCCGAAATCGGAATTGTCGATAAAATATTTACAAGGGTAGGGGCTTCCGACAATATCTCGCTTGGCGAATCGACTTTTATGGTCGAAATGAACGAAGCGGCAAGTATCCTTAACAACGTATCCGACAGGAGTTTGATTTTGTTTGATGAACTTGGCCGCGGTACATCGACTTACGACGGGATTTCGATAGCCTGGTCGGTAATTGAATATTTACACGAACACCCGCGGGCAAAGGCCAAAACCCTGTTTGCCACACACTACCACGAGTTAAACGAAATGGAAGGCGCATTCCCGAGGGTAAAAAATTATAATGTATCGATTAAGGAAGTCGGGAACAAGGTTCTTTTTCTTCGGAAACTTGTGCGTGGAGGGAGCAATCACAGTTTTGGAATTCATGTGGCAGGAATGGCAGGGATGCCAAAATCGGTGATCAAACGTGCAGAGCAAATTCTTGTTAAGCTTGAAGGGGGAAGGGAAAAGGGCAGTATTGCAAAACCTCTGGAAGAAATCAAAGGAAAACGCGAAGGGCTGCAACTTAGCTTTTTTCAACTCGACGATCCTGTGCTAAAACAGATAAGGGACGAAATTGCAGGGATGGATATCAATAACCTTACTCCCATAGAAGCGCTTAATAAACTCAACGAAATTAAGAAACTCACCGGGTTGAAATAATAAGGGCAATTTTATTTTCATAATTTTGCCGGATAAAAAAATAGCAATATATTTGCACCACTTAAAAAAAAGGGTTCTTTAATATACGCGGGAATAGCTCAGTTGGTAGAGCACGACCTTGCCAAGGTCGGGGTCGCGAGTTCGAGTCTCGTTTCCCGCTCAGAAATAAGTGGGGTAGCAGTCGCGAGCCCTGATGTTTCCTAAAAAGGAAAATCAGGATGCTGACTAAAGCGTCAGCATTCGAGTCTCGTTTCCCGCTCAGAAGAAAACATAAGGATGCCCAGGTGGTGGAATGGTAGACACGTTGGACTTAAAATCCAATGAACATTATGTTCGTGGGGGTTCAAGTCCCCCCCCGGGTACCATTGCGGGAATAGCTCAGTTGGTAGAGCACGACCTTGCCAAGGTCGGGGTCGCGAGTTCGAGTCTCGTTTCCCGCTCAGAAAGGGAAGGAAGTTTTAGCTTCCTTTTTTTGTTTATGGACGAATAGTATTTCATATATCTTTTAGAAAGCGAGAAATCAGGCATTTGGTATGTCGGATTATCCTCAGGCCCCCATGCACGGTTAATGCAACATAACCTGGGAAAATCGAAATTTACAAGCGGACATATTCCATGGAAATTGCTTTACACTGAAAAAGCAGGCGATTTAAAAAACGCCCGGAAACTTGAAAAGTATTACAAATCAGCGGCAGGTAAGCGAAAGTTGAAAAAAATATTGGGAAGAGACAAATGAAATTAAATCAAAGGACTTAAAATCCAATGAACATTATGTTCTTGCGGGTTCCCTGCCCGACTGAAGCGGTCAGGCGGGAAGTCCCCCCCCGGGTACCATTGCGGGAATAGCTCAGTTGGTAGAGCACGACCTTGCCAAGGTCGGGGTCGCGAGTTCCCTGCCCGGCTATGGCCAGTCAGACGAGGAGTCTCGTTTCCCGCTCAGAAAGGGAAGGAAGTTTTAGCTTCCTTTTTTTGTTTATGGACGAATTGTATTTCATATATCTTTTAGAAAGCGAGAAATCAGGCATTTGGTATGTCGGATTATCCTCAGGCCCCCATGCACGGTTAATGCAACATAACCTGGGAAAATCGAAATTTACAAGCGGACATATTCCATGGAAATTGCTTTACACTGAAAAAGCAGGCGATTTAAAAAACGCCCGGAAACTTGAAAAGTATTACAAATCAGCGGCAGGTAAGCGAAAGTTGAAAAAAATATTGGGAAGAGACAAATGAAATTAAATCAAAGGACTTAAAATCCAATGAACATTATGTTCTTGCGGGTTCCCTGCCCGACTGAAGCGGTCAGGCGGGAAGTCCCCCCCCGGGTACCATTGCGGGAATAGCTCAGTTGGTAGAGCACGACCTTGCCAAGGTCGGGGTCGCGAGTTCCCTGCCCGGCTATGGCCAGTCAGACGAGGAGTCTCGTTTCCCGCTCAGAAAGGGAAGGAAGTTTTAGCTTCCTTTTTTTGTTTATGGACGAATTGTATTTCATATATCTTTTAGAAAGCGAGAAATCAGGCATTTGGTAT
>JBBINB010000037.1:0-36096 GCA_037444065.1 Draconibacterium sp. | reverse complement strand
ATACAACTTACCATGTTTATGTCAATAATAACAATACCACCTGTACAACATCAAACTACAACTGGACGGTTCCCTCAGCATGGACCCAATATTATACATGGCAGAACATGGTTTCGGTAAATACAAATGAAAGTCCCGGAGGCCCTGTTTCGGTAACTGCAACCACATGTTGCGGCAACAATGCAACTGTTATTTCAGCCTACATGGGCTCTGCATATAATTGTGGCGATTATTTTCTTTCCTTTACCCCTAACCCGGCCGCTGCCGAAACCCTTCTAACCATTGAACAAACTTCGGGTGAAGAAAAATTTGATGAAAAAGCCGAATGGGAATTGGCTGTTTACGACCAGTCGCATTCATTAAAAGAGAAAAAGTCAAAACTCAAAGGCCAGGAATACAAAATAAATATAGCAGGGTGGAAAGAAGGTGTTTATTTCGTGCGGGTAAAATACAAGGAGGAAGTGTTGCAGGGAAAACTGGCAGTAAAATAATGTATTGTTCTTAACCCCGCCAGGTTTCCTCAACCTGACGGGTTTAAATCTGTTCGTTCACGCCGGGATTGGCGATTTTTAATCGCAGGAATTTATGCGATTAAAAATCCTGCCCTCCGGGAGGCGGGCGCAACACCCGTTACAACAAAACCGGACCTTCCTGTAAAACAACCGTATGCCCAAAAACATGTTTTGCCCACACAACCCTAACGTAATCACCTGCATCTGCTTATTGTAAATCGATATTATTTGTAACATATTTTCAGAATCCGGCGTAAAGAAACCAATGCTATGAGGCGGTTTTTTATTACAAATACAATGAAACTGGTTTAGCTGCCTCCCAGGTATTCCCCGACCGGGGAGGCGGCAGGGATATTTCACCCGTGAACAGGGCGATTTCAAAATTTTTTTTTACCATTTATCTAAAAATCAAAAATTAATGACGATGAAAAAAATTATCCTTATGATACTATTGACATTCCCAATAGGTTTGTTTGCCCAGGAAGAAGGAACCTGGGACTTCCCGGTAAAGCCGGGGAGCGAGGAGTGGAAAACTCTAAATTCATCAGAAAAGATGTACAATGCAATGCAAATACCAGAAGGTATTCTGCAAAAAATTTCGACAGAAAAGTTAGCTAAATTATGTGTTGATTATCCTTTATTTGGTACTGTTTTAGCGCATAACAGTATCCAAACAGGATTCAATTACATGAAAAATAAGTTTAATGGGATGTTGGAACTTCTTGATAGACCCGATGCTGCAAGTGTTATGATTAAAATGTTTAAAACAACGGATTCCAACTGGATATTAGAAGAACCTAATCCAGGAAATTCATTTGGATTTAGAGTTTCTTTCCTAACAATGTTGTTGGCACAAGACGAAGTTATTAATAAACTAACAGAATCAGAGTGTAAGCAACTATATGCTGAAACGGTAAGAAAACACAAAATAATGGAGAAAAATGAAAAGTTTGGTTTTTTTTATTTTAAGTGCCTTATTTGGGCTGCATCAAAATGTCTTGAAAAAGAAGGGAAAGTCAATGTACAAACGGAGAGAAATTTAGATACTTTCTTGTCATCCGGAGAAATTATCGATAAAGAACTATTCACAAAACTTTATGCCCAAATTGAAAAAAATGCGGAATAGACTCCATTTATTGTTTTTAACAGGCATTGTTTTTATCTCATTCTCTTGTAGTAAAGAAGAGATAGAGAAAAAGATGAATAATTGTAATTGCTACGAATTTCCTGTCTCTGACGCGTATGATTATCCTATCACTCCATCATCGCCGGAGTGGGCAGAGTATGGACAAGATTCAGCCTGTCAGATGCCTCTTTCTGTGTTAAAAGGGATATCTACAGCCGGTTTGCTACAATCCGTAATCAACCTTGATGGATGCGTGGCCCGGATGCATTTACGTTCTGAGGTTATAGCAGGATATCTGGTGGTTCGTTCAAAACTGAATGCAGTTCGGGAATTGGAAGACAGAGATGACATATTCGATGTTGTTTTGGACTGGGTTCAACATACCGGGCCTTGCTGTGTCGATGAAATTAAGGAAGATAATTCTACATCAGTATCACCAAAATTTATCTTTTACTTTGTCAAGTTAGAATTTATACAGAGACTTGCGTTTCAGGAAAAAGTACTGTCAAAAGCGACTCTGGTTAAGCTAAAAAAATTGGTATCGGAAACACTTCGGTACTATAACGAATACAAGACCACCCTTTATTATGAAGGTGGTGATTACAATGTTGTTACATCTTTAACAGCTATGTCTGTTGTTATGAGATATGCTGAATATGCGCCTTATTTAAAAGCATACAATACACATGAGTACCTGAGCTTTTTCGAACAATATTCAACATACCTCGCAGAATATGGCAAAGAAACTACGGTGAATGAAATTTTAAACCATGCCAAACAATTTACAAATTAACAAAAAAATATTATGAAAAAATATACTATTGTTATAGTGCTTATGTTATGCACCATAATCGGGTTTTCCCAATCAACAGTTTATACTTGTGAGAATAATCCTGTTTATGCAACACTCAGGGATGAACTTCAAGACATTCAAGCTGCAAATAATCAGTTTTTACAAATATACGGGCCAATGTTTGGCTTCACACAAGACAACATCATAGATGATGCTTCCAATACATACAATTGCCATGCTTATGCTTATCATGTTTCGGAAGGGGGAAACAAAGTATGGATAAATAATGTTACTTCAAGTGCTTTTTGCGATGCTCCACTTTCCTACAACATTGATCAGTATTGGGAAGATGCATGTATTATACAAGTAGCCAGTGAATCGGATGCTGAAAAAGTACATTATTATAGAGGAGATCATTCAGCAATAAGATTATCTAACGGAATGTACCAGTCCAAATGGGGTCAATATCCTTTGGTCAGGCATGCAGCCGCGGATGTTGATTATTGCGATTCTTACGTTAGTAGACGTTATTATTCTTCCTTTAAAGTTGATGCACTTAATAATTATGTATGTTATGGTAATAACCTAACATTATTTACTCCTGATTATGTCAATTGCACTTTTAACTGGACTTACAACACAAACCTGTTGAATTATGTTTCGGGGCAGGGGACAAAATCGTTCACAGTTACGCCCAAATATTCATCAACTTCAGGCCTGGCTTGGGTAACACTAACGCTGACGATTGGTTCCCCGATCAACGAAACCCGCTCAATTACAAAACAAATCGCTGTAAATATGCCGCATTACGATGATTTAGAGCTTGCCCTTTGTACATCAGGCGGTTCCCCGGTTTCCTATATGTGCCCGGATACGCATTATCATATCTACCTGAACAACAGCGGTGGTTGTTCCCTTTCCAACTACGACTGGTCGATACCGGCAGGATGGACAGAAAATTACACCTGGAACAACATGGTTTCAGTTTACACGGGCTCCACCCCCGGCGGGATGGTCGAAGTTTATGCCGATGCTTGTAACGGGGTTAATTCGAAAGTAGTAATTGATTATTTTGGAAGTGGTTATTGTGGGGGAATGTATTCCCTGGTTTTATCACCCAATCCGACCATCGGCGAAACAACACTTTCTATTGAAACAATAACGGAGGATACTGAGTTCGATGAAAAGGCCGAATGGCAACTGGAGGTGTTTGACCAGCTACAAATGCTAAAGGCGAAAAACACAAAACTCAAAGGCCAGGAATACAAAATAAATACAGCAGGGTGGAAAGAAGGTGTTTATTTCGTGCGGGTAAAATACAAGGAGGAAGTGTTGCAGGAAAAACTGGTAGTGAAGAGTTAATTTTATAAGTACGGTATTTTTTGTCCGGCTTGGGAAAGCCGGGCTCCCGTTGTACCTTACTGTAAGAACGAAAGCGCTTTTTCGATGGCGGCTTCCAGTCCGTCAGCATTTTTACCGCCTGCGGTAGCATAAAACGCCTGTCCGCCGCCGCCGCCCTGTATTTCGCGGCCGGCTTCGCGAACTATTTTTCCGGCATCCAATCCCTTTTCGGCTACAATATTCTCCGAAATCATAATTGTCAGATTCGGCTTGCCGTCGAATTCGGCGCCAAGCGCCAAAAACAGGTTTTCCACTTCGCCCTTTAGCTGAAACGCCAGGTCCTTTATCATTCCGGCGTTATCAACATCCACTTTCCCCGAGATGATATTTACCCCCCTTTCCTGCAAAACCTTGCTTTTAAGGCTGGCTTTTACAATTTTCAGCCTTTCGCGGTTAAACTCCTCAATCCGCTTCGAAAGTTCGCTGTTTTCCTTTAACAGGTTCATCACGCTCCCTAAAATATCTTTCGAACCTTTTATGGTTTCCTGGATGCTTTTCAGGGTTTTTATCTGGTCGTTTACAAACTTTTCGGCATGGGCGGCTGTGATTGCTTCAATACGGCGTACACCGGCTGCAATGGCGCTTTCCGAAACAATTTTCAGCATACCGATATTCCCAGTTGCCTCGACATGCGTGCCCCCGCACAATTCAACCGAATCGCCAAATCTGATAACCCGGACCGCTTCGCCGTATTTCTCGCCAAAAAGCATCATCGCCCCCGACTGCTTTGCATCCTCAATGGGCATGGCCCGGTTTTCTTCGCGAACCGCGTTCTCCCTGATTTTTGCATTAACAATCTCTTCCACCCGTTCAATTTCTTCATCAGTCATCTTCTGGAAATGGGAGAAGTCGAAGCGAAGGTGGTCGGCATTTACCAGCGAGCCTTTCTGTTCGACATGAGTTCCCAAAACCTGGCGGAGCGCTGCATGCAGAAGATGTGTTGCCGTGTGGTTATTGGCAATGTCTTTCCGTTTCTGTCCGTTTACCTTTGCAATAAACGTTTCGTCGGGGTTTGCCGGAAGTTTATCGGTTAAATGTACAACCAGGTTATTTTCTTTTTGCGTATCGAAGATTATTGTTTTTACCCCTTCAAATTCTATGGTCCCCGAGTCGCCTGCCTGGCCCCCCGACTCACCGTAAAAGGGTGTCTGGTCGAAAACCAGCTGGTAAAAAGTTTTCTTTTGCTGGGTAACTTTCCGGTAACGGGCTATTCGTATCTCGGCTTCGAGTTTGTCGTAACCCAAAAAATCGGTCTGCTCAATTTTGCGGATTTCCACCCAGTCGTCGGTTTCCTGGGCTGCGGCATTCCGCGAACGGTTTTTCTGGGCTTCCATTTCAGTTTTAAAACCTGCCTCATCGACAGTTAATTCATTTTCGCGGGCAATCAGTTCGGTTAAATCAAGCGGGAACCCAAAGGTATCGTAAAGCACAAAAGCATCCTTACCCTGGATTCCAGTGCGGTTTTCCTGTTTTGCTTTCGAAATAATTTCATCGAGCAATTTAATCCCTGTCGAAAGTGTACGCAGAAAAGACTCTTCCTCCTCCTTTATCACTTTTTCGATTAAAACCTGCTGGCTTTTCAGTTCTGCGAATGCCTCGCCCATGGTTTCCTTTAATACCTCAACCAGCCTGTAAATAAAGGCCTCGCGGAAATTCAGGAAAGTGTATCCGTAACGGACTGCGCGTCTCAAAATACGGCGAATTACATAACCGGCTTTATTGTTTGACGGAAGTTGCCCGTCGGCAATGGCAAATGCCACTGCCCGCAAATGGTCGGCAATTACACGCATGGCGATGTCGCCCTTTTCCGATTCGCCATATTTTATTTTGCACAATTTGCCAATTTCGGCAATTGTATCCTGAAAAATATCGGTGTCGTAGTTTGAAGTAACACCTTGTATAGCCATACAAAGGCGTTCGAAACCCATACCTGTGTCGACATGTTTTGCAGGCAGTTCCTCCAGTTGTCCGTTTGACTTGCGGTTAAACTGTATAAAAACGAGGTTCCAGATTTCGATAACCTGCGGGTGGCTTTTATTTACGAGTTCCACACCCGGAATTTTGGCTATTTCGGCTTCGTTCCTGATATCGACATGAATTTCGGAGCAGGGACCGCACGGGCCCGAATCGCCCATTTCCCAGAAATTATCTTTTTTACTGCCATTCAAAATCCTGTTGGCAGGTAAATATTTTGCCCAGTATTCAGCAGCTTCATCATCGCGTTCAAGCTTATCGTCATTGCTCCCTTCAAAAACTGTAGCGTACAACCTGTCGGGGTTCAGTCCCATCCGGTTAACCAAAAATTCCCATGCCCAGTCGATGGCTTCCTTTTTAAAATAATCGCCAAACGACCAGTTGCCAAGCATTTCGAACATGGTGTGGTGATAGGTATCCAGCCCGACTTCCTCCAAATCGTTGTGTTTTCCCGAAACACGCAAACATTTCTGGGTATCGGCAATACGCGGCCATTTAACCGGCTCGTTCCCAAGGAACAAATCTTTAAACTGGTTCATCCCGGCATTGGTAAACATAAGCGTTGGATCGCCTTTTACCACCATCGGCGCCGATGTTACAATCTGGTGATTTTTCTCCTGAAAGAAGTCGAGAAATGCTTTGCGAATTTCTTTTGATGTCATGATCATTCGGGTATGATACTTTCTAAATATTGTTAAAATTTGTAAACTTCGACAAACAATATATACTATCTGTCAGTTATTTGGTTATTTTTGTCGCCTTGATTTGACAATAAACAAACGGCTGCAAAGTTATATGTTTTAATTAATTTTGATAAAGCCACAAAATAAAAATGCCTTCTGGTATGGCGAAAAAAAGATACAGATTTAATCCAGACACACTTAATTACGAAAGAATAGGAATATCGATAAAGGAGAAACTAACAAAATTACTGGCTTACTTTTCCAGCAGCCTTGCCTTTTCGTTGGTTTTTGTTGTGATTATACTTTATTTCAGCGAAAGCCCAGGAACAAAAGCGCTTATGCGCGAAAACCAGGAACTTTTGTCGCAATACGAACTAATGCTTAAAGATTTGGAGAAGATTGAAAATGTTCTTTCCGATCTTCAGCAAAGGGACGATAACATTTACAGGGTAATTTTTGAAACCGACCCAATTTCTCCCGCTGTCAGGAAAGCCGGTTTTGGCGGTACAAACAAATATTCACATCTCGAAAGCCTGAGTAATTCGGCGCTTGTAATTGAAACCGCACGGAAACTTGACATACTTTCAAAAGAAGCCTACATTCAGTCGAAATCGTACGACGAGGTAATGAAACTTGCTTTGAACAAGGAAGAGATGCTTGCCAGCATTCCGGCCATTCAGCCTTTAACCAACCGCGATTTAAAAAGGACCGCCAGCGGCTGGGGTTACAGGATACACCCCATTTACAAGGTCCGCAAAATGCACTGGGGAATGGATTTTACAGCCCCGGTAGGAACCCCTGTTTACGCAACCGGAAACGGCCAGGTCCAGGAACTGGCCGGATCGAGATCAAGCAGGTCCGATTTGGGTATGAGCATAGTAATCGACCATGGCTTTGGTTACCAGACCGTGTATGGCCATTTAAACGGATTTAATGTTGCCCTTGGACAAAAAGTTAAACGCGGAGATATAATAGGATATGTAGGGAATTCCGGCGCTTCAACTGCGCCCCATTTACACTACGAAGTGCACAAGGACGGACGGAGGGTTAATCCGGCAATGTACTATTTTAAGGATCTTACTGCCGAAGAATTTGATAAAATGATTGCTATTTCAACGAATATCGGTCAAACTCTCGATTAATATTCGATGCCTTATAAAAAACCCAAAATAGAGAAAATTTTTTACTCAATTGGCGAAGTAGCAGAAATCATTGGCGAGAACCAGTCGTTAATTCGTTATTGGGAAAATCAGTTCGATTCGTTAAAACCGCACAAAAACAAAAAAGGGACCCGCTTGTTTACCAAAGAAGATATTGAAACTGTTAAGCTAATACATCATTTGGTAAAAGAACGTGGATTAACTTTAAAAGGGGCCCGGCAAAAATTAAAAGAAAACAGAAGCGAAACCATTGATAATTTTGAGATTGTTAACCGGCTGCAGGAAATCCGCCAACAACTCATCGAAATCAGGGATGAAATGCAGGATTAATTTTAAAATTTTTAAACGCTGACAGGTCTTAAGACACTGTCTGTCAGGTTTTAGGGCGACATATCTGACTTGTCAGCGTGTTCAGCTCCTGACAAAGTCAAACAAGGATTAATTTGAATTTAATTATGCCCACTTTAAAAGATATTACCAATTTTCTGGAAAGCTTTGCCCCGCTTAGCTTACAGGAATCGTATGACAACGCCGGGCTTATAACGGGCGATGTTAATTCTGAAATAACTTCATTATTAATTGCGCTCGATGTAAATGAACAGGTGGTTGAAGAAGCCCTCGATAAAAAAGCTCAACTGATAGTTGCCCACCACCCATTGGTTTTTTCGGGTTTGAAAAAATTAACGGGCAAAAATTATGTTGAACGAACTTTAATTAAAGCCATTAAAAACGATATTGCCATCTACGCTTCGCACACTAATCTCGACAGCGTGTACCAGGGAGTGAACCGTAATATCTGCGAAAAAATGGGGCTGCAAAATTGCAGGATACTACAACCAGCTTCAGGACAACTAAAAAAGCTGGTGACTTTTATACCGGTTGAACATTTAGACAGGGTTCGCGAGGCAGTTTTTAATGCCGGGGCCGGAAATATCGGGAATTACGACAGTTGCGGGTTTACTACCGAAGGGTTGGGAAGTTTCAGGGGAAACGAAGATTCGAACCCCTACACAGGTACAAAAGGCGAAATACACACCGAAAAGGAAATCCGTTTTGAAACCATTTTTCCTGCTTACTTTCAGGGAAAAGTAATTGATGCCCTGTTAAAATCGCACCCCTACGAAGAAGTTGCTTACGATATCTATTCGCTTGATAACCAGTTTGATAAAATTGGAATGGGCATGATTGGCGCTTTGGAAAAACCATTGTCCGAGTTTGAATTCCTTCAATTTTTAAAATCAACATTTCATTCGGGTATAATAAAACACACCACTTTAAGGGATAAACCTGTTGTAACTGTTGCGGTTTGCGGTGGTTCTGGTTCATTTTTGCTTAACAAGGCTATTTCTGCCGGCGCCGACTTTTTTGTATCGGGAGATTTTAAATACCACCAGTTTTTCGATGCTGAAAATAAAATTGTGATTGCCGATATCGGACATTTTGAAAGCGAACAATTCACTAAAGAACTTTTTTATGAATTACTTACAAAAAAATTCCCTACTTTTGCAGTCCATTTATCAGAGGTGGTTACCAACCCGGTTTATTACTTCTGAAAAGTATTATGAAAAAAATTAAACAATATAAGCGATGAATACAACTTTTTCAAAGCATGACGAGAAAGATATCTCAGTTGAAGTTAAGCTCCGGGCCTTGCACGAACTGCAAACCGTAGTTTCCGAAGTCGATAAAATTAAAGTGCTCAGGGGAGAACTACCGTTGGAAGTTCAGGATTTGGAAGATGAAATTGCAGGTTTAAAAACCAGGTTGGTTAACCTCGACAGTGAAATAAAAAACCTTGACACTGCAATAAATAACAAAAAAATAGCAATCAAGGATTCGCAGGCTTTAATTGCAAAATACACCGAACAACAAAACAATGTCCGCAATAACCGCGAGTTCGATTCGCTTTCGAAAGAAATTGAATTCCAAAACCTCGAAATTGAACTCTCCGAAAAAAGAATCCGCGAGTTTACTTCCGATATGAAAGACAAAGAAGAAAGTGTTACATCTTCAAAACAGCTACTGGCTGAAAGACAGGAGGATTTGGAAAGGAAAAAACAGGAACTTCAGGAAATCCAGGAAGAAACAAAAATTGAGGAAGAAAGGTTAAAGGCAAAATCGGAAAAAATTGAAGCCTTTATTGAGACCCGCTTACTTACAGCTTTTAAACGTATCAGGAAAAACGCACGTAACGGACTGGCAGTGGTTACCATCCAACGCGATGCATGCGGGGGTTGTTTTAACAAAATCCCGCCACAGCGCCAAATGGATATTGCCAACCGCAAAAAAATTATTGTTTGCGAGTATTGCGGCCGGATCCTGGTTGATCCGCAAATCAACGTACTGGAAGAAGATTCAGCAAATTAGTTTGAATGGTATATTGCAAAAAAGCCGGTTTAAAATATTAAGCCGGCTTTTTTGTTTTCAATTTAATATTTAATTACCGGAAACAACTTTTAAAATTAAAGGTCAAAAAAAATAGTTTTTTCAATTTTTCAGTCCCAGTTAAAGTAAGTTTCGCACCCCTGAATTTATTTATCAAAAATCATTGCAGCCTTTAACCGATTCTTAAGTATATTTAAAAAAAATAAAAAAAGTATCCCGTGTCTGTATTATTCAATCAATTAGGGCTTTACACCGACTTTTATGAGCTGACAATGGCCCAGGGCTATTTTACTTCGGGGAAGAAAGATGACGTAGCCACCTTCGATTATTTCTTCAGAAATAACCCATATAAAGGCGGATTTACTGTTTTTGCAGGTCTTTCCGATTTTCTGGATTTGCTTAATGACTTTACTTACAGCAATTCCGATATCAGTTATTTAAAAAAACATGGGTTTCAATCCGGATTTCTCGATTTCCTGAGAAAGTTCCGCTTTTCAGGTAATATTCAAAGCGTAAGGGAAGGCGAAATTGTTTTTCCCAACGAACCGATATTACGGATTGAAGGAAATATTATTGAATGCCAGCTAATTGAAAGCCTTTTGCTCAACATAATAAATTTCGAATCGCTAATCGCCACAAAAGCTTACCGTATAAAGCTGGTTTCTGGAACGAAAGCTTTTTCGGACTTTGGTTTAAGGCGTGCCCAGGGTTTTGGTGCCATTCATGCCAGCCGGGCTGCCTGTATCGGCGGCGCTTCATCAACTTCGAATGTATTGGCAGGTAAACATTTTGGAATTTCTGTTACCGGCACGCAGGCACACAGCTGGATCCAGTGTTTCGACAACGAACTGGAAGCCTTTCGGACTTATTCACAAGCCCACCCCGAAAATACCATTTTGTTGGTTGATACTTTCGACACGCTAAAATCGGGAGTCCCGAATGCAATTACCATTGCTAAAGAACTTGAAATAAAAGGATACAAATTAAAGGCAATTCGATTAGACAGCGGCGATTTGGCCTACCTTAGCAAGCAGGCCCGTAAAATGCTGGATGATGCCGGACTTGATTATGTGAAAATAATTGCTTCGAACCAATTAAATGAGTTTGTTATTAAAACTTTGCTTAAGGATCAGGATGCGGCAATTGATGCCTTTGGAATAGGCACCGAACTCGTTACCGGCAAAAGCGACGCTGCCCTCGATGGTGTGTACAAATTAGCGGAAATTAATGGCTTGCCAAAAATGAAACTTTCTGATAACATCGAAAAAAATACCCTGCCCGGCAAAAAACAACTGTACAGGTTTTATGATGCTTATGGCAAATTCTACCGCGATGCAATTTTACTTGACCATGAAAAACCAGATGAACTAGAAACCATTTACCATCCGGTTTATCCCGGATTACTTACTGAGATAAAGGGATTAAAAAGCGAAAAACTAATGATTGATGCAGTAATACAGGGCAAAACAGTTCTTGAAAAAAAATCACCACAGGAAATCCATGTGTACCTTGAAAGCAGATCGGGATTGTTGCCCGATGAACACAAACGTTTTATTAGTCCGCATATTTATAAAACAGGTATTTCGCAAAAACTTATGGAAACCCGGAACAATCTTTCAAAAAACATTAAAAAACCACATTAAAACTGGCAGAGATGATCGAAATTATACGTCCAACATTGGTTGTCGACAAACAAATTTGTTTGCAAAATATTGAAAGAATGGCCACTAAAGCAGCCAAACACCATATTCGGTTCAGGCCTCATTTTAAAACCCACCAGTCGGCAAAAATCGGCGAATGGTTTAAACCTTTTGGGGTTGAAACCATTACTGTTTCTTCGGTGCAAATGGCAGAGTATTTTGCCGCCAACGGTTGGAAAGATATTACTGTTGCTTTCCCTGTCAATATTCTTGAAACCGAAAATATTAACCAACTGGCCTCGAAGATAAAACTCAGTGTTCTGGCAGAAAATACCGAAGCTGCTAAAGTACTGGCTGGGAAGATTCTGTATCCACTATGCGTTTGGATAAAAATCAATACAGGCGACAACCGAACAGGAATAACCGATTCGGACACAAGATATATCGAATCGGTTGTAAATGTTATAAAAACCGGGAAACACCTTAAATTCAAAGGATTTTTAACTCATACTGGGAATACTTACAGCGCAGGATCGACAGATGAAATTTTCAGCCGTCATTTTGACTCCCTTCTAAAACTAAATTCATTAAAACAAAAATTCAAAAATGAATTTCCGAATGTTGAAATAAGCATGGGCGATACACCTTCTTCCACTTTATGCACCAATTTTAACGGGGTGGATGAACTCCGTCCCGGCAATTTTGTCTTCTACGACTTAATGCAGCAAAATCTTGGCGTATGTTCGTTCGATGATATTGCCGTTAAAATGGTTTGCCCGGTTGTCGCGAAACATAGTTCGCGAAATGAGGTTGTAATTCATGGGGGCGCAGTGCATTTTTCGAAAGATGAGATTTCAAATATTGACGGGAAAAGCATGTATGGCCGTATTATCATTAAAAAAGGAGAAGAAAAAATTATGCTTGACCCGATGAATTACCTTGCAAGGCTGTCGCAGGAACATGGTATTATAAAGGTAGCACAAAGCCAGTTTAAACATTTCAATGTTGGCGATTTGGTTGAGATAATACCTGTGCACTCCTGCCTCACCGCTAATTTAATGGGGCGTTACCTTTCTGCCGATGGAGAATTGATTGAGATGATGCCAAAGTATTAGTCAAATATTGTGGGTGCGACGGTTTCCAAACCGCCGGTTTTTCATTTGCGGTTCGGAAACCGCCGCACCCTTATTTTTCCGGAATATTTTCGAGTGTAGCAACCAGAAAATCCCAATACTTTTGAACCGTTCCAATATTTACTTTTTCATCGGGAGAATGCGGGTATTTTATAGTCGGGCCAATCGAAACCATGTCCCAATTGGTATAAGTGGCCCCCAGGATTCCGCATTCAAGGCCTGCATGCATTGCCAATAATTCAGGGTCCTTTTTATATTTCTTTACATAGAGTTCCTTCATTACTTCCAGAATTTCGGAATTTACATTGGGTTTCCACCCCGGATAACTTCCTTCCATAATTACGCCGGCGCCTGCAAGGGCAAATACAGATTCAAGCCGCGTAGCCAGCGCAAGTTTAGCCGATTCTGAAAAACTACGCACCAGACAATTTACCTCAATGGTTTTTTTTGTCGATTTTACAATGGCCAGGTTCGATGATGTTTCAACAGTTCCGGGCATTGTATCGCTCATCCTTACCACATCGTTGGGCGCCGCCCAAACCGCATTGGTTAGTTTTTTCTGGAGCGATTTCGACATCACTTTTTCGGGCAGAGCTGCCTCTTGCAGTTCAATTGATAAACCAGGGTCAACATTTTCAAGTTCAATCTTTATTGCAGTACCCAGTTCGGTAACCATTGCCATCATATCCCCGGCTTTTTTCGATTTTACAACAATCAACCCAAAAGCTTCCCTCGGAATGGCATTTCGTAAGTTTCCGCCCTGGATATCTGCTAACCTGACCCCAAGTTTTTCTCCTATTTCCTTTAAAATCCTGAAAAACACTTTGTTGGCATTGCCGCGCCCCAGGTGAATATCTACACCCGAATGGCCCCCTTTGAGGCCGGTAACTTTCAGGTTAAATGCCGATATTTTTTTTGCTGTTTTTTTTGAAGCCTTGTTTTTAAACGTGGCAATCACATCGATTCCCCCAGCGCACCCGATGCTGAATGTGCCTTCGTCTTCGGTATCGGTATTCAGAAGGATATCGCCCCGCAAAATACCCGCTTTTAACCCTTTTGCGCCATCCATCCCGGTCTCTTCGGTTGCTGTAAGCAGTACCTCAATGGGCCCGTGTTTAATGGTTTTTGATGCCAGAACTGCCAATGCCGATGAAACGCCGATGCCATTGTCGGCCCCGAGCGTTGTACCTTTCGCAGTTACCCACTCGCCATCGATATAAGCTTCAATGGGATCTTTAACAAAATCATGTTGCTTATCGCTGTTTTTCTGCGGGACCATATCGAGGTGGCCCTGGATGATAATGCCTTTTCGGTTTTCCATTCCCGGAGTTGCCGGTTTTCTGATAATTACATTCCCAACTTCGTCCCTATAAGTTTCGAGACCAAGGTTTTCGCCAAATTTTACCGCCCAGTTTCTGATTTCTTCTTCGTGACGCGACGGACGGGGAATCTTTAACATTTGAACGAATATGCCCCATAATTCTTTTGGTTCCAATCCTGAAATATTATTTACCATAGCTTTATGAATTTAATTTATTTTTAAAAACGTTATGATTTCTTTTTGTTTGGAAGTTCCAGGCCATAACCATATTTCGAGTCCACGCGCCGTAAATAAAGGGCGAGAATTATTGCAGCAACGCCAAAGCCTGAGAAAATAAGTTCGGGGACCATATAATTATATGCTGCGCCGGGAACATTGGCTGCAATTTGTTCGGCCACACCGGGGTTCGATTTCGACAAAGCCATTCCGATTAACCCTGGAACCAACATCAACCCGATATTCTGCACCCAGAAAATACTTCCGTATGCTGTGCCCAGGTATCGGTCTTCCACAATTTTTGGCAACGAGGGCCACATCGACGCGGGGACTAGGGAAAACGCTGTTCCAAGAATAATAATGGTACCAAGAGCAACAAAATAATTGAAATTTTCGTTTGGCGAAAGCGCAAAAATCAAATGCGAAACGGTCATTAAAAGCGCGCCGTAAAGCATGATGGACGCTCCTTTCCCTTTTACATCGAGGTATAGTCCGATAAACGGGGTAAGGATCATTGCCCCAATCGGGAAAAACGAAAACAGGTTAGCCGCCTTGTCAACCGGAATATTTAGTTTCGACGAAAGCATGTCGGTGGCAAATTTCTGAAACGGAAAAATGGCCGAATAAAACAAAACACACAGCCCGGCAATGGCAATAAATCCGGGGTTGGTAAAGATCTTTACCAGGTCATGTATCCTGAATTCATCTTCGGGGGCCACTTTTGCAGCATCACCCAATTCTTTGTCGTATCTGACATCCATAAAAACATAAATCAGGAAGGTAAGGAAACCTATACATAGAAAGGTAAGCCCCATAAAAACCGAATTGGCAGCATCCCAATCGGCAGGATTTTCGGAACCTGCATTGGCAAACAGGGGCGATAACCTGAAAACTGCAAAAACGCCCAACCGGGCCACTGCCATTTCGAGGCCCATCGCCATTGCCATTTCGCGCCCTTTAAACCATTTTACGATTGTTTTTGAGACCGTGATCCCGGCCATTTCGACGCCAACGCCAAAAATGGCAAACCCGCAATAGGCAATAAATGCGGTGGTTGGCAGCTGCCACCCGAAAATATGCATCGCCAGCGAATGGTCGACATATTTTAGCGCATAAAATTTGATGGCCGCACCCGCCACCATGGTCGAAGCCGATAGTAACAATGTAAATCGGATCCCCATTTTATCGAGAATAATCCCCGACAGGATGAGGAAGCCGACAAATACGTTCAATACGAATTCAGAGCCCCCAAGATATCCGAAAACTTCGGGCGACCAATTGTAATTAGTCAACATCATTTTTTGGAGGGGTGCGACCACATCAATAAAAAAATAGGCAAAAAACATGGTTGCCGAAATTAGAAAAAGGGCAATCCACCGGGCAACCGGTGAATTGTGCAACGTTCTTTTCAAAGTTTTCATTCGGTTTTATTAATGGTATTAAATTTAAACTATTTCTTTTGAATGCTTTTTATTGCGCCTGTTTCTGAGTTAATCTCAACAGAAATGTCGCCCGCCAGGAGCTCTTCGGGCAAAGGCGCAACTGTGCCAAACTGCGCAACGGTTACACGGGCAGTTGCAATTACATTCATGTCTTTAATTAATTTAACAGTTGCCATTCCGGGCATTCTGTAATATACGCCATCGCGACCGGCAGACGGATTGGCAGATTTTGCCAGCGACGACTGCTTTTGGGCAAGTTCTTTTTCTATTTCAAATTCTGCCATAACAGGTTTTCCAGATAAGTCGTAAGAAGGCACAATTCCGTTTTCTTCCGAAATCCTGAAAATGGCTTCGCTTTTACCATGGCTTTTCGGAACATAATCGAAACCAAAAGTCTCTTTTTCGTAAACCGTCTTCCCGGTAAACAAGCTAAGGTATTCCTCTTCAATTGTTTTCAATTCGGCAAGACTAACCTTGTATGCCTGGCCATCGGGATGAAACTCGTCGACCAAACCGGCGGCAATTTCGTACCTGATACGGCGGCATTCGAACACCCGTTGGGCGGCTTTGCTTATTTTCTGCTCGTCGGCAAGTTTTATGGGCCTGAAATTGTTCGATGAATCCCCGGCAATATAAAGTGGCGAATCGGTATAAAATCCAAAAAGATTTGAACCTTTAACTTTGGTGATCTGCCCTGTTTTGTTGGTTACTACTTTCTCATTTTTATCGGGGTTTGATTTTAAATTAATCCCTGCCAGGCAACCATCGGACGAAAGGCTTACCATGCTCGAAAAAATTCCCATGGCCTTAAACGTCTGTTCAGGATCGGGTTCTGAAAACACCCCGATTTCCACATCTTCAACCGACCAGGTTACAGATGCTTTTGTTTTTACATTTTTTATTCCAAGCAACTGGTCGGCATAAGCCGCATAAGGCCCGGGGCGGAATGTTTCTTTAACTGCTTTAACTTTAACTCTTATACCGGTGCGCGGAAGGGAATAAACCACACCTTCAACAAATGTTGGCACCACAACATCTTCTTTCTTGCGCTGGCCGTAAACCGGCAAAATCAAAATAATTCCAATAATTAATGCAAAATACTTCATAGTGTTTTCTGTTTTCAATTAAAACTCAAATGTATTAAAATTATTTTTCCGGGCCCGGATTAAGCGAAAGAAAAGCCTGCCCTATAAAATCGGTAATATCGCCCGCCAAAAGAGAAAAACCGGATATCTGGTTTATTGCCAAATCGCCCGCCAAACCGTGTAAATATACTCCTGCCATTGCAGCTTTTTCAGGCGGAATACCCTGTGCAAGCAGGCCAAGGATTATCCCGGTCAGTACATCGCCGCTCCCGGCAGTTGCCATTCCGGGATTGCCGGTTGAGTTAAAAAATAAGCTTCCGCCGGGAGTTGAAACAGAAGTAAATGCGCCCTTCAAAACAACAAAAACATGGTGTTTTGTCGAAAACTCAAGCTGCTTTTTAATGTTTTCCCATGAATTGGAAGATTCCCCGGCCAAACGTTTAAACTCCCCGGGATGAGGTGTTAAAACCGAGTTTTCGGGAAGTTTTTCAATCCAGGTTTTATTGTCGGCTAAAATATTAAGGGCATCGGCATCTATAACAATAGGCACATTTGATTTTATTATTAATTCAAGCAAAGCCTGTTTTGTATTCGATTTTACCCCAATGCCCGGGCCAACACCTATAGCTGAATAGGGCGAAAGGTTGGGGATTTCGGTAAAAAAATAATCGTGTTGGTCGACACTTGCCATTGCCTCCGGTACAGCCGTCTGGATAACCTGATAACCCAAATGCGGAACATGCGTGGTAAGCAAACCGGCCCCGGCACGCAAACAGGCTTTCGATGCCAGCACTGCTGCACCCATTTTACCAAAACTACCCGAAATCAGCAACGCATGCCCATAGTTTCCCTTATGCCCGAAACGCGAACGTTTTTGGATAATATGCTTAATGTCTTCTTTTTCAACAAAATAAAAATTGGTTTGTGTTTGAGAAATACCTTTGTGGTGTAAACCGATGGGCAGGACTTCCCAGCGCCCAACATATTTTTCGTTTTCGGCAAATAAAAAACTGATTTTGGGAAACTGAAATGTCAGGGTAACATCGGCCTGGATGATGTTTTCCGGAATATTCCCCGAGTTATTTTCGCCCATTAAACCACTTGGAATATCAATTGAAATAACCCGAATTTGCCAATCGGGGCATTGCTTTTCGCGATGAAAACTTTTAATGCTATTAATCTTCCGGACTATTTCTGAAGGCAATCCGTCCAGCGGCCGGGTTAAACCCAAACCAAACAAACCATCGATAACGAGGTCGGTTTCTTTAATATCGGGGAAACCGATAATTGAATTAAGGACATTTATTTTTACTTTTTGCTGAAGTTCGAGCCGGTGACGGTTAATTGCCGGGGAACTGCTTAACTCCCTACCTAAACCGGCCAAAAAAACCTCGCAAATAAAACCCTGATCTGCCATCAGGCGTGCGACAGCCAAAGCATCTCCCCCATTATTTCCCGGGCCGGCAAAAAATACCAGTTTCCTTTTGGTTGAAATATGCCTGGTCAGCCATTGCGAAATTTGTAGCGAAGCCCTCTCCATTAAATCGATATCGGCAACTGGTTCATTTTCGATGGTGTATTTATCGAGTCCGGCTATCTGTTTTGTGGTAAAGAGTTTCATTTTTCAGACTTTTTGAAGTTATACCATTCGATTACAGATCGATGAAGCTGTTAAACCTGCGATGTTAAAATTACGATTTTTTAGCCATTCTTTTATTGGATATACTATTCGTACTGCCAAAGTAAACGAAAACATGACTATAGAAATCCTTCATCCCTTTTTTCGGTTTAACCGTTTTATACTGACCTTTGTCAAGTTTCATTAAATCAAAAGATTTCTATATTTGCCTTCGTAGAGAAAAACAAAATTATTAATTAATCAAAACTTAAAAAACATGTTTAAAGGACAACCTAAAGGATTAATTCCTGCCGCGCTAGCTAACATGGGGGAGCGATTCGGCTTTTACATCATGATGGCAATTCTTGCCCTTTTTATTCAGGCCAAGTTTGGTCTTGATGGAAAAAATACCGGATACATTTACGGTACTTTTTATGCCTCAATTTATCTTTTGGCTTTGGTTGGAGGTTTAATAGCCGACAAACTAAGGAATTATAAGGGGACAATAACTGCCGGAATTGTTATTATGGCTATTGGTTATTTATTACTTGCAATTCCGACTGCCCCAACTACCGCTAACCTGGTTTTGGCATGTGGCGCTTTGTTTGTGATTGCATTTGGTAATGGCCTGTTTAAAGGCAATTTACAGGCTTTGGTAGGCCAAATGTACGATAACCCTGAATACAAAGCTGCCCGCGATAACGGTTTTTCTATTTTTTACATGTTTATTAATGTAGGCGCTATTTTTGCACCTATGGCTGCCGTTGGTGTTCGCAGCTGGTGGTTAACCCGTAATGGTTTTGCATATAAAGCTGAACTTCCTGCATTGTGCCATTCTTTCAATAATGATACAATTACTCCTGAAGCAACAGAAAGCTTTCAAAACCTTGCTAACCAGGTTAGCGGCACACAAGTTACAGATTTGGCTGTTTTTGCCAATCAATACTTAAATGTATTTTCAACCGGTTTTCATTATGCTTTTGCTACCGCTATTGTTGCGATGTTAATTTCGTTAGGAATTTTCCTTAAAAACAAGAGCATGTTTCCAAAACCAAAAGCTAAAACTGCTTCGGCTTCGTCTGACGATATTGAAATGGACGTTAAAGAAGTTAAACAGCGCCTTTATGCATTATTTGCAGTATTTGCTATTGTTATTTTCTTCTGGTTTTCATTCCACCAAAATGGTCTTACCTTAACGTTTTTTGCCAAAGATTATACTCTTCTTAAAATTGGTAGCTGGGAATTTTCTGCCGAATTATTCCAGTCTATAAATCCATTCTTCGTAGTATTCCTTACTCCAATAATTGTTGCATTATTCGGTTGGTTACGCACTAAAGGAGTCGAGCCGTCAACTCCTAAAAAAATAGCAATCGGTATGTTTATCGCTGCTTTAGGTTTTGTTGTAATGGCCCTTGGGTCTTTCAATTTACCATTGCTTTCTGAAATTAGTCCGGAAAAAGGAGGTACCCCCCTCAATGAAGCAGCAAAGGTTACACCATACCTCTTACTTGGTACCTATTTTATTTTAACAGTTGCCGAGTTATTTATCAGTCCACTTGGTATTTCGTTTGTGTCAAAGGTAGCTCCTCCTCAATACCAGGGTGTTATGCAGGGAGGTTGGCTTGGAGCTACAGCTCTTGGAAATCAACTGTTATTTATCGGGGCGATTTTTTACGAAAGCATGCCAATGTGGGTAACATGGACAGTTTTTGTTGTTGCTTGTATTATCTCTATGTTTACAATGTTGTTTATGCTAAGATGGCTCGAAAGGGTAGCGAAATAAGAACGTATAAATTTTCAAATACCAAAGTTTAAGAGGCTGTCCGAAAACAAGGGCAGCCTCCGTTTATTTAATTAAACAATTGTCTATACATATTTAATGCCTACTGCACAACCTGAAGAAATAATTTTCGTTCAACAATAAATTACATAAAATCAAAATAGTTACAAAAGATTTTTTCACAGTTTTAACTGGTTTGTATAACTCCTGCCGAATACAAAATCAAGCCGGTAATAATAATTAGCGCCAATACAAACAATGCAATAACCATAATAAGCCTGGTAATTTTTTCGCGGTGTTTTATGTCAATTACCTTAGCAATTTTTCCAATCTTATCCACTACTTTTTGCAACGCCATTTCATCGTTTTTAATTATGTAGTCGTATGCTCCGTATTTAATCGAGTTTACCGCAACTTCCACATTTTCATTTGCTGTCAGAAAGATAAACTCAGCATTATTTCTGTGTTTTTTAACCGCCGTCAAAACATCGATTCCGGTTGAATCCTGAAGATAATAATCCTGGATAACAATATCAGGGTAATCACCATTCTTTATCGATTTCAAACAATCCTTACCCGAACCAAAAGACTTTACATTTGAGTAATTCTCTTTTTTAAGATATTCACAAATTATTTTATTGTACATCAGATTATCCTCAACCACAAAAACAAGCAGGTTTTTCTTTGAATCCATAACAATTTTTCCTTTAAAAAACTGTATAAAACTACATTTTATTTAATAAAAGTATTCGAGAGTAGCTGTAATTTTTTTAAGCCGTTTTGTTTAACGACAACCTATTAAACACTTCCCCGGGTAATCAGTAAAGTACCGGCGATAATTCCCGGAAACATAGCCAATACCTGACCTGCAATTGCCCACACAGCATTTGCTTTAGGGCAGTATTGATATTTCACTTACCTAAAACATACTGCAATCATTTGCTACATGCCGATTATTTAATAATTCGCTATGATTTCTGTTGTCCTATGCGATTAACAAAGCTTTTGTTATATTTGGTGCAAAGCTAAATCGATATAGTTTAAATCAATTGCAATGAAACCATTTGCCATTTTTTTTGGGATATTTCTGATACTTAATCCTTTGATAATCAATACACAGGAAAAACAGCAATATGTTTTAAACGAAATAAAGCCCCTTTAAATCTCCCCGAAAGTGAGACTCTAAAGAAAAACCAATAAAAAAAATATCAATTATGAAAAAAACAGCGCTCATTTTATTAATTGCTTTAACAGGTACAGTTTTGTCGTATGCTCAAAAGCTCCCAACTGGAAACCCGGCTGATTTTAAAGTAAAAACCTGCCTGCATTCGGTAAGTTACCTCGGAATCTGGCGCGGACAAACCCCTCTTTCGGTCGATGAGTTTTTGGTTAAGGCCAAAGAACTGGGTTACGAAGGTGTGATGCTTGTCGCCAAACGGCCACATGTGTCGCCACACGATTACGACAAAGCTGCCCGGGCACGTTTAAAAGCCAGGATTGAATCACTCGGCCTGACCCTTGTTGGATTGGCCGGATATACCGATTTTACAGCCGGTATTGACAAACCGGGAATTCCAAATGCCGAAATCCAGGCAACCTGGGTTGGCGAAATTGCCGAGCTGGCAAAAGACCTTGGAACCGACATGGTGCGGATTTTTACAGGGTACGAACGCCCTGGAATCCCGTATGACAAACAATACGCCGAAGTGGCTTCGGGATTGAAAATGGCAGGCAAGCTGGCAGCCCAACTCGGTGTAACGTTGGTAGTACAAAACCATCATGACATTGCCCTTCACCACGATGCTATGTACTGGCTGCTTAAAGAAGTAAATATGCCAAATGTACTCGCCGGCTGGGATGCATGGTCGCCTGCGCTTGAGGGACTGACCACTGAACAGCAACGCGAATCAATAATGAAAATGAAGCCCTTTATTGCAAATACCATTGCCGCCGATTATGTTGCGCATCCGCGTTATACTTATGTAAACGAACTAACCAACTATAAAGCCGAACAACCTGTTATGAGGGCTGTTCCAATGGGACAGGGGATTATCGACTACAAAACCTGGTTTGGCGCTTTAAAAGAAATCGGATACCGGGGCTGGGTTGTGTACGAAATGTGCGAGGTTCTTGAAGGTGGCGGCTCAGTTGAGAACCTGGATAAAACTGCAAGAATATTCCTTGAATACATGAAACAATTTTAATTGCAAAAACTAATTCAAAATGAAATCAATAATTTCCCTTTCATTAATATTCTTACTCCTGACCGGAAATGCCCAAAACTTTCCAAAAATGGATGAAGCTGTCAGGATAAATAAATTAAAACCACCCAAAGGCAAAGTTAAAATGGTACTAGATACCGATACCTATAACGAAATTGATGACCAATTCGCCCTGGTTTATGCACTTCTATCGCCCGATAAAATTGATTTGCAGGCGGTATACGCGGCGCCGTTTCACAATAACCGTTCAGATAATGCCGGCGACGGAATGGAAAAAAGTTACGAAGAGATTTTAAGGTTATTGAAATTCCTGGGAAAATCGCCTGATAATTTTGCATTCAGGGGCTCCGACAGGTACCTGGGTGATATAAAAAGCCCGGTAAAAAACGATGCTGTAACCGATCTTATTAAAAAAGCAATGGCTGCCAGCCCCGACGACCCGCTTTATGTGGTCCCGGTTGGTTGCATAACCAACATTGCATCGGCTATTTTAACCGAACCCAGAATTATTGAGAAAATAGTTGTGGTCTGGCTGGGTGGAAACAGCCTGTACTGGCCTCATCAAAATGAATTTAATTTACAGCAGGATGTTTTGGCAGCGCAGGTGGTTTTTAACTCGGGGGTTCCGCTGGTAGCCTTACCATGCCAGAATGTGGTATCGCATCTTCACACCACAATTCCAGAGCTGAGGTATTATCTTAAGGGGAAAAACGAACTCTCGGATTATTTATACAATATCGTTGAGGAATACAGTGAAGGAAAAACGGTATGGTCGAAAGTAATCTGGGATGTTTCGGCAGTTGCCTGGCTGGTAAACCCTGCCTGGGTTGCTACCGATTTGGTCCATAGCCCGATACTTACCGATCAGAAAACTTTCAGCGCCGATCATTCGCGGCATTTTATCCGCATGGCCACCTCGTTAAACCGCGATGCAATTTTTAAGGATATGTTTGAAAAACTGACAAAGTAAGAATTTCTGTCGCTCATGGTGACAAAAATTTTAACTATTCGTGTTTTAAATAAATGAAAATGCGCAATTATCTCATTGGTGGAAAGCGATTTAAAAGTCTCAAAAATGAAAAATTATTTTATGAGTTATCATCATAGCTCAGATTTTAAATTTCTTAAGATACTTCGCGAAAAATTGCAGGGTAAAAGATTTGCAGATTATGGATTTAAAGAAGAAGATCTGGGTGAATCTTCTAAACGTTCAATATCACATAAAATCCAGTCTCGATTATGGAGCAGTTCAATTACTATTGTATTAGTAGGAGAATTTACAGGAGAAAGTTCCTGGATTGATTGGGAGATTTGGTATTCACTACAAAACTATCGAGATGCAAAAATTGCCAGAAGAAGATTTAAACCAAAGGGATTACTGGCAATATATCTCCCCGTAACAACTCATAATGTTCCTGAAAGGCTTAAGGTAAATATTGAATCGGGATATGCAGTAGAAGTAACATGGAATGAATTGGATTCCATGTTCGATGAAAAAATTTTAAAGGCCCATCAGAACAGAATACAAACTCATTTGATAAACAATAGTATGCCATTAAAAGATAATCCCAGAAAACTATTCGGTGATTTCAGTTTTGAAAGGCTATTTAGTAAGTGAGTTCTCCCGATAGCGATGCTTACATTCCCCTGATACGCGCTAAGCGGTTTGATCCGTTAAGCGCATTGGTGTTTTGTCTGGGGCAAGGCCTGTCCGCCAACTGGTGGATATTTTGTTTTGAAAAAATTAAAACAAATGAACAAGAATACATCCATATCACTTGGAAACTATTTTGACACATTTGTCCAGGAAAGTATTTCCAGGGGACGATACAATAATGTGAGCGAGGTAATTCGTGCAGGATTACGGCTTTTAGAAGAAGAGGAAAGCAAAGTGATAGCATTAAAAAATGCCATTCAGGAAGGAATTGAAAGTGGAATTGCCAATGATTTTGACCCAAAAAAGCACCTCGGATTATTAAAAGCAGGTAAACGTTAAGATTACAAGAATTTTGCACTAGCAAATGGACTTAAAAAACAGAATTTTAGAATAAATCAAAACTTCAACTGTTCAAATCCCTGACCGTAAACTCCCATTACGCTGCCCATGGTAATAAATGCTTCGGGGTCGATTTCCTTTATTTTCCTGAAAATGGCGCTGGTTTCGCGCTTTTTCACCACCGACATTACCACTTTCTGCTCTTCCTTGGTGTACCAGCCTGTCCCGTTAAGGATGGTAACCCCGCGTATGGCTTCGTTGTTAATATAATCGGCAATTGCATCGTATTTTTTTGAAATGATAAACATTTGCGCCGATCTGTTGGAGCCGCTCAGAAAGGAGTCGAGTGCGTAGCTTACCACCCACATCGACACATAGCCGTAAACAAGTTTTGCCGGCGATTGAAATACCATGTACGACGAAGCGATTATGATAACATCGCAAAGCATTATGATTTTACCAGGGCTTACGTTGCGGTACTTCATAATAATCATGGCGAAAATGTCGGTTCCCCCCGTACTCCCGCCACGCGAAAAAACAATACCGAGTCCGATTCCTCCAGCCATACCCCCCAAAACTGCCGAGAGGAAAGTATCGTCGACCAGCGGCGCTTTCAACACATTCTGAAAAACGGCAAAAAATACGGTCAATACCCCAATGCTGTAAATCGTTTTTACCCCAAAACTTGCCCCAAGTATTTTAATGGCAATTAAAACCAAAATGGCATTAATTACCAGAAATGTAATGCTGACGGGGATTTTGGTAGCAAAATAAACTACTGCTGCAATACCGCTCACCCCTCCCCCGGTAATTTCGGCTGGGATAATAAAAAATACCCACCCTAAAACAAACAGAAGCAACCCGAATGTAATTATGGCATAATCCTTAATTTCGCCGGCATATTTGTGTTTCATAAGAAGCTGGATTAAAAAACATTGCAAATTAATTATTTTCAGATTTAAGCGCGCAAAAGAACAACCTGAAATATTATAAATAGATGAGGTATGTCAGTTCATTACCAAATTAACCGTGATTTAAACTTCGATAAACCGGTTTTTCCTCCTCAGAAACCCTTCGGCAATTAGTTTTAATACAAGCAATACACTTACAAAAAGCGATATACGGGCAATGTAATCGCCGTACCTGACATAGAAGGTAATTTTATCGTTTTTGTTAATTGTCCCCTTTATTGACGCGGGTACCCACCATTCGGTAGCCTGCGAAACATCGCCCCGCTGGTTGATAAAACATGAAATGCCTGTATTAGCGCAACGGGCAATACTACGGCGGGTTTCGATGGCGCGCAGCCGGGCAAATGAAAGGTGCTGGCGGTAGCCGGGCGTGTTTTTCCACCACCCGTCGTTGGTGAGAATAAAAATCATCTCAGCGCCCTTGTTAACATATTTTGTCACAAATTCGCCAAAAACCGACTCATAACAAATAACCGGGGCAATACCAGTTTTATCACCCGATACGAAATTGGTTGGTTCCTCCTGCCTTCCAAGGCTGTTTGACGTTCCGCCAATATCGATAATAATATCGCCAAGAAAGCCCAGGTATTTGGCGAACGGCATCTTTTCAACCCCTACAACAAGGATTGATTTATGGTAGATCTGGGTCTGGCCGTTATTGTCGAGAAAAATGGCCGTATTAAACATGTCGTAAATCATATCGTTCCTTACGCGGGCGGTGGGTGTTGCGCTTTTTTTGTCGGGGTAGGTTTTGTACGACGAAACGCCAAAAACCATTTCGGCTTTGGGATAACTCTGTAAAAATCCAGATAATTTCATCAATTGTGTATTTGTGTTAAGTTTGTCTTCGTTCCAAAATCCCGGGTTCTCAAATAACGTTTCGGGGCCAATTATATAATCGGTTTCCATGTCGGCTTTTTCAACAGCCAGGTTTACAAATTTCTCCAGTTTTGCATTTTCTGCTTCAGCATCATATTGTTCTGAATACGGGTCGATATTGGGCTGAACTATAACGATGTTTTTTGGATTTTCGGTTTCAACATACGAATAGTACCTGAATAACGAAACGCCGACAGGAAAAATTAACAAAAACGAAAATGCCACAAAAGGGTAAACGGATTGCCGAAGTGGAAGTTTTTGTATCAGGTTGATTCCCAGTTTAAAAATCAGTATATTCATTACCAGTACCCACAACGAACCCCCCAGGTAACCCGTGTATTCGTACCACTGAACCATTTTCACATTGTTTGCAAAACCATTCCCAAGGGTAAGCCAGGGCCATTCGATATCCCAGTGAAAATGAAAATATTCAAACGAAAGCCAGAAAACAACCAATGCGATGTAGCCCAGGTTCGATTTGAAATTCCGCCGTGCAATATGCGCAAGCCACCAGACAAGCGACATCAGGAATGAGTTTGCCACATTTGCCAGGATGGCGCCTTCGGCAGTGGCGTGTACAATCCACCAGGTAGTTAATATATTCCAGGTAAAAAAGGATAGAAAAGCGTGCCCCCACATTGAAACGCTCCTGAACTCCTGTTTTCTTTCAGCAAAAAAACGATCGAGATACAGAAGCGGCAAAAAGGCAACGAAAAGTACCCAACCCGGAAATCCCAGCCAAGCCAGGCTAAGTAAAGTCCCCGATAATATAGAAAGTAGAATTCTTGTACTACGCTTCATTTTTTATGACCATATTACCTGCGCAAGCCACTTGTTTTTTATTCCCGGTACGTTCAAAAACAAAATCGATTTTTCCCAAAACCAGGCCTCCCCACCAAGCCTGGTTTACAATAACCTGGTTTCCTGATTTATTTTTCGAAATAATTGGATCTTGCAGGAAAGAATGTGTATGCCCACCGATAATCAGGTCGGTGTGAAAGGTCTCTGAAGCCACGACCACGTCGCTAACCAGGTTTTCACGGTAGCGCAAACCAAGGTGCGACAAACAGATAACCAGGTCGCATTTTTTATCGTTTTTCAGGAACGATTCCATTTCGAGGGCTGTTTTAAGCGGATCGTTGTACACGGTATTCTCGAAATGTTTTGCGGCAACCAAACCTTCCAATTTAATTCCCAGTCCGTAAACACCTGCTTTTACGCCATCTTTTTTAAATATTTTCCATCGCGGAAATTTCCCGGCGAGTATGGTCCCCGAAAAATCGTAGTTCGAATTAATTATCGGGAATTGTGCTTCGGGCAAAGCAGCGAGCAGACCTTCCATTCCATCGTCAAATTCGTGGTTCCCAATGGCGCCGGCATCATAACCCATGGCGCTCATCAGTTTTAACATCAGGCCACCTTTAAAATAGTTGTAATAAGGAGTCCCCTGGAACATATCCCCTGCATCGAAAAGCAGGGTATTCTTATTTTGTGTTTTTACCTGCTTCACCATTTCAGAAATACGGGCCAAACCCCCTTTCCCTGCCGTGTTTTCGTTACTCCCCGAAAACGGTTCGATCTGGCAGTGCAGGTCGTTTGTATGAAGTACCGAAAGGGTAACAAAATCGTCGCCTGCCAGCACATTAAAAGGAGTTGTGCTTAAGCTCAGGCCCGCAACCCCAGCCAGGCCGTTTCTAATAAAATGTCGCCTATTCATTTGTTATCCTCCCGTCGAGTTTCACTGTTAACACCTCTCCCCTGTTTTGTCTCTCTTCCAGATTTGAAATAATCACATCCCTGATTTTTTTCCCTATTGGTACCATCTCCGAACGTTGCGTAAAAACCGACAGGTTATCGCCGCCATTCGCGACATAGTCGTTGGTAACCAGCCAGTATTTCTTTTCGGCTTCAAGGCTTTTACCGTCAATTAAAACTTTTATGGCCGATTTGTCTGAAATGGTAAACCTTACACCACCAACACTGTCGCCTCCCTTGCCTGCAACCTGGTTTAAAAATTGCTGAACCTGTGAACCAGAAAGCTGAAGCATTACCATTTCATTTTCGAATGGCATCAGTTCGAATATATTACCCACTTTAATTTCCCCTTTGGGCAAAGAAGTCCTTATTCCGCCATAATTGAAAAAAGAAATTTCCGGATCAATCTGCAAATTTTTTCGAGTAGCCTCTTTTCTGCCTTCAATTAAAAGCAAGTCGGCCAGTAAATTGGTTAAGCCGCTTTCGGGCTTGTTTTTTACCATTTCAATTTCAGAGAAAGATATAACACGGTTCATATCTTTTTCAAGGGAGTTTTTAAACGGAAGGTACATCTGAACCAACTGGCTGTCAAGTACGTTACTATTTCCTGTTACTTCGACATTTTTCGTATTGTAATCTGTTAACAAGTACGACGGTTTGCACGAAAGAATAATGAAAAAGGAAGTTATCAACAACGTGAAGCTGAAAGATCGGGCCATTTCAATTGAAGTTTTAAAATTATTCAACCTATTTTTAGCCAAACTTGGCAAAAACAAATAGAATTTGCATTGATTATGCGCGGTTCAAACATACATATAAAATTAGTTTCATCATTTATTTTAACCTTTTTTTTGACTTTTGGTTTTTTTCACTTTTGTGTAAATGCACAAAACAAGGAGGTAGTAGCAAAAAACGGTGATGGGATTCACAGCCTTCTAAAACGAAATAAACTCGATCCCACAATTTACACCAATGCTTTTATTGAGCTGAACAAAAGCCGGATTGGGAAGGACAACATTTTGTTTAAGGGAGTGACATACAAACTTCCTGTTGGAGAGGGAGGCTCAGCGGCTTCAAAACCGGACTCGGTTGATACGGCCAAATCATCAGGGACGGCAGCCGTTTCGGAAAATCCGGCTAAAACACCGGGGCAGGTATTGCGATATGATATTTTCGGGCCAAAATACGCCGATGTTGAAATAACCAGCAATGAGCTCAGTGGGGCAGCCTACTACCTTGTTGCCGGCCACGGCGGCCCAGATCCGGGAGCTGTGGCAATTTATGAAAACCGGCAGCTTTGCGAAGACGAATATGCATACGACGTAACTTTGCGAATGGCCAGAAACCTGATTTCCAAAGGGGCTGCGGTATATATGATTACCATCGATAAAAATGACGGCATCCGCGACGAAAGTTTCCTGAAAGCCGATAAAGATGAAGTGTGCTACCCAAACCTGCCCATCCCGTTAAACCAGGTGAAACGCTTACGCCAGAGCGTTGAGGCGGTTAACTCGCTATACAAAATAAACCGGAATGCCTTTCAGCGGGTAATTATAATACATGTCGATTCGAGAAGCAAAGGAGAAAATATCGATATCTTTTTTTATCACGACAGTAAAAGCAAAACGGGAAAAAATGCGGCAACTATATTGCAGCGAACATTTATCAGTAAATACAATGAAGTCCAACCAGGCAGAGGATACCAGGGAACCGTTTCTTCGCGCAACCTGTACGTGCTAAAAAATACTTATCCGGCAGGAGTTTTTATTGAATTGGGGAACATTAATCACCAACGCGACATTAAAAGGCTTATTATTGCCGATAACCGGCAGGCTGTGGCCAACTGGCTGACTTTGGGATTAATTACCGATTACAGGAACAACAAATAAACAGAACATTTGCCGGAATTTTTTTTGAATATGAATTTTAGAGACTAAGTGAAAATTGACAAACTCCGGGTTTCATACAGCCTGTAAATGCCAGGGTTAGTCAAAAAAAATATTTTCAAACAGGCTGTATAGAAACTGATTGAAAATCATTCAATTGCCGATATTAACAGGTTGCCATGCCTGATTCCTTTGATTGCCAGCAATTTATCGCTCAACTTGGCAACATTTACAGCAGTTCCGTGTACCGCAATGGTTTCAATACAGCTTTTTTCGTCGAGGTGAATGTGTTGACTGGACAAAACCATGCAATTGTACTCGTGTTGCAAAGTGGTTATTTCGCTATGCAGGCGCGCTATCCGGTGGTCGTAAACCAGAACAATGGCGCCTGTTACCTTCTCATTATCTTCAATGTTTTTTTCAGATTTATGGTGTTGAATTAAATAACGCAAAGCCCTCGACCGGTTTGGAAAACGCCGCGTTTTGACAATCCGGTCCAAATCTTCGAGCAGCTCTTCTTCAAGTGAAACTCCAAATCGTTTTACAGTCATTTTTCAATAATTCTCAGTTTAAAATTCACCATATAAATGCAATTCGGGAAATCCGGTTCATTCATTTCTGATACAAATCATCGTTTCAGGGCAAATCAATTTAAACTTTTTTTACAATCCAAAAAACTGCATCCCCAAACCAGCAGAAAGGATTACCATTCCTGCAATGAGGTGAAAATACCTGTCGCCATTTTTAAATTTTACCAGCGATGTCCCCTTATATCCCAAATATACCGTAGCCAGCATGGTTGCAACAGTGGCGATTCCAAAAACCATGCTAACCAAGAAAATCCCCAATGCACTGTGTTCTGCGGCAGGAAACATTAAAAGGGGGATCAGCACCTCGCATGGGCCAAACACAAAAATAAGGAATAAAATCCAGGGGGTGACATTCGTTATATTCTCGGGCTGATGGGAGTGGATATGGGCATGGTTTCCGATTTGGCCATTTTCATGATTGTGTTCATGTCGATGCCCCTCTGAATGATTATGACTGTGTTTATGCGGCAATTCGTGATTGTGCATGGACAGGTGGTGCAGATTCCTGATTTTTTTTGGTACCATAAAATCAGGGAGATGAAAATGGCCTCCGTTTTTCAGAAACATCCTAACCCCATACAAAGTGTAAAGGAAACCAAAGGCAATAATCATCCAAACTACAACGTTCCCTCGTTGCGCCTCTATGGCTTCGAGCTTCGAAAGGCTGATACCCAGGGCAATACCGATAATTCCAAGAATTACCGAACCTGCCACATGACCAATACCCGAAATAAAAGTAATCCAAAGTGTTTTTGATTGACTCCATTTAAGGGCTTTGCTCAAAACAATAAATGGCAAATAATGGTCGGGGCCCAGCAGGGTATGAATAAAACCCAGAAAGGCAGCCGACGTGATAAGAATAATCAATTGGTCCATACTTAAGTTTTACAAACGGTTTATTAAATTGGCCTGGCATGCAGCGCCAAATCCATTATCGATATTTACAACGCTGATACCGCTGGAACAGCTGTTTAGCATGGTCAGCAACGCCGAAACTCCGCCGAAATTTGCCCCGTAGCCGATGCTTGTGGGCACCCCGATTACCGGTTTATCGACCAAACCGCCAATCACGCTTCCCAAAGCGCCTTCCATCCCGGCAACGGCAATAATTACATTTGCATTCTGAATAATTTCCAGTTTGTTAAACAAACGGTGAATTCCGGCCACTCCCACGTCGTAAATGGTTTCGACCCTGTTGTTGAGAAAACGGGCCGTAATTGCTGCCTCTTCAGCCACTGGTAGATCGGAAGTACCGGCGGCAACCACCGCAATATAGCCTTTATTTACCGGCAATTCTTTGTGTTTAAACATTATGGTTTTTGCCATTGAGTTGTAAGCGACATTGGGAATAACCTTATTTACAGCTTCATACATTTCGTGTGTAGCTTTTGTAGCTAAAATATCTATTCCATTGTTGTACATCCGCAATGCAATCTGAACTACCTGCTCAACGGTTTTTCCCTGGGCGTAAATAACCTCGGGCATACCGGTCCTCCTCAGCCTGTCGGTGTCGATAGTAGCAAAACCCATTTCTTCAATGCCACGGTTCGACAGGCCCTGCAATGCCTCATTCAGGTTAATCTCACCCGATTTGTATTGTTTTAAAATACCTTTAATTTTCATAATCAACAATTTTTAAAACTTCCATTTCAATATCTGATACTCTAACATTATGCATTAAAGCAAGTTCTTTACAGTCGTCATACTCAGGTTTAACCCTAAGTTTACTGCCCTTGTAATAACAGGTTTTCACCCTGACTTTACCATAAACGGTTTCGATAGTTTTTTCCTGGCGCCTGAGTTTGTTCTTTACTGCTAGCCCTTCGCGAATGCCAAGCGTGGTGCTGTGTTCAAACAGTATTGATTTCATTATTCCTGCCTTTTCTTCCGGACATAATACAGAAACAATATTTGCGGGCCTCGACTTTTTCATAATTATTGGCGATAACCAGGCATCGTAGGCGCCGTTCTCAAAAAGTTTTTCAAATAAAAAATCGAAACGCTCGGGGTTCATATCGTCGATATTGCACTCAAGCAAAACGTTGTTTTCCTTCGAAACATCTTCAGTTTCATCTTTTTCCTCAAGTAAAAAAACCCTCAAAACGTTAGGGACTTCGGAAACATCGCGCTGCCCGATACCATAAGCAGTTTTAACAATCGGGAGCGAAATATTTCCGGTAAACTCATCGACAGTTGCCGCCAGGATTGCCGCCCCTGTTGGCGTAGTTGCCTCGTGCTGGACCAAACCTGTTTTAACAGGGATATTTTCGACGATTAAGGCTGTTGCCGGGGCCGGAACGGGCATTACACCGTGTGCACATTTTACCATTCCTCCGCCTAATTGTATCGCCGACGACTGTACTTTATCCACTTTCAGGTATTCAAGGCAGATGGCTGCCCCAACAATATCGGCAATGGAATCGAGTGCGCCCACCTCGTGAAAATGGACTTTCTGAATGTCGATGTTGTGAACCCTGGCTTCAGCTTCGGCAATAAATTGAAAAATTCTCAGCGAATTGGATTTAACTGTATCCGATAATGCACTTTCATTAACAATTTCCTGAATATGGCGCAAATGCCGATGGTGATGGTTGTGGTGATCGTTTACAAATACCGTTGCCAAAGTACCTGCAATCCCCCTGCGTACCGCTTTTTCAAGTTTTAACCCAAACCCTTCAATGTTTAATTTCGATAGTTCCTCTCTAAGATATCCGGGATCGACACCTAAATCGACCAGGGCCCCTATATTCATGTCTCCGCTAATTCCGGCAAAACAGTCGTAATAAAGTACGCGCATAATTTTTGTTTTTATTTTCGTGGATTGAAATTTTTATCTGTCTCTTAAAAAAGCACAAACAAATCGTGCTAAAAGCCAATCAATCAGTTTATAAAACCTTAATTCAGAAAACTCAATTGTGAAAACAAAATTCAATCCTGCTTTTTCCCGATTGCCCTGTTCATTTTCCCCGAAACCAATCCTTCCTCGTCAATTTCCACCGACCGGAACCCGAGTTTTCTGATTTTTTCAATCACCTCATTCTCGACCATCCTTAAACCGGCCAAATCTTTTTTCGACACTTCTATTTTTCCGTAAGTTTCAAAATGCCGGACCCTTACATCGGCAAATCCATACTCATTCAATATGTTTTCTGCTTCCTCAACCTGGTACAGTTTTTCGCGGGTCACTTTTTGCCCGTAAGGCATGCGCGAACTTAAACACGGACTTGCCGGCTTATCCCAGTTAGGCAAATCGAAAGAATGTGCAATTTGCCTTAATTCTTCCTTGTTTATTTTACAGTCGACCATTGGAGAAACCACATCCAATTTTTTCGCGGCTTCGATTCCCGGCCGGTAATCGCCCAAATCATCGTAGTTGGTCCCGCTCAACACGTCAAATCCGGGGTATTTCTTCCTGAAATCCCTTAAATCGGTAAACAGGTGTTCTTTGCAAAAAAAACAGCGGTTTATGGGATTTTCGTTGTAACGCTCATCATCCAGCTCGTTTGTTTTTATCACTTCAAGGTTAATATCGAACTGCCTGCAAAAATCTTTTGCCAGTTGGAAATCTTTTTGTTTCAGGCTTTCGGAATTTGAAATCACTCCAACCACGTTCTCCTTCCCCTGAAACCTGCGGGCTAAAAACAGCACCAGCGACGAGTCAATCCCTCCGGAAAAGGCCACAATAGAACCCTTTTTCTCACGAAACCACTTCTCAAGTGTATTTAATTTTTCTTTTAATTCATTATCCAGATTGTGCATCAGAACTTCGTTTCAATAAAAATCGTGTTACTTTTTTGAATTTAGTAACACAAACATATCAAATAGACTGATAGTTCCAAAATTTTTGATAAAAATTCTGAGCCTTTTCTACTTTCAGATGTTACAGCAATATGCAGGGTAAACAAACAATAATACTATTCGATGGAGTGTGCAACTTGTGTAATGGCGCTGTTGATTTTTTGCTTAAAAAAGACCGCCACAAAAAATTTTGTTTTGTTCCCCTGCAATCGGAAACCGGCAAAATGTGGAAAAAGAAATTCAATATTCAGAATGATATTGATTCTGTTATTGTAATTCAGTCCGGGGTTTCCTTTTTTAAATCGGATGCAGCTATTAAAATTATCCGAATTCTTCCGTTTCCGTGGAAAATATTGGTTTGTTTTAAAATTATACCAGAAAGGTCGCGGGATAAGTTGTACGACTGGATTGCAAAAAACCGCTATCGCTGGTTCGGAAAACGCGAAACCTGCAGAATAATTTAAAAAGAACTTGTTGCATTTAACTATTTAATCTCCCTCTAAAATGAAATGATAAAAAAAAGGGCCGTTAAACTTTATACCTCCGGGGAAGTCAAATTGCAGTCGTATTTCACACTATGAAAAACAAATTCATTTTTACAATAATTAACTGGCTGAAATCTACCGAGATGTTTGCACGGCCATCGAAGCAAATACCGGGTAAATGGCAATTAGTAGAGTATTACCTTGAAACCGGAGAAGTATTGCAAAATATCTCCGAAGCTCAGTTAAAAGCTGAAAAAAGGAATTGGGATATCGATTTCAACGATAAAAATAGTTTTTCCCATCAATGCAATTTGCCTGTTTCGTTAATTTCGGGAATAAAAAACGGAAGTTGGCAAATTTCCAGAAACTTTATCACTTTGTATTCCCTTGAAGACCTCAAAATGCATGTTGAGTTCCAGTTTGCCATAGATAAAGGGCAATTGCGGCTCCTGAAAAAAGATGAAAAAGGAAGTATTGAATTCTTTGGATTCTTTAACAGGATATCCTGAACGACTTTCAAAAAATCTTCTATTTTTGTTTCCGTCATTAAAAAAAAATGTGATGAAATTAAAACTCGGTATAGTTGTTTTGCTGATATTCGGTCTTGGTTTGTATGCTGCAAACAATAAAAGACTTTTCGGGATATGGGAAATAGTTGAATTTACTTTGGTTCAAAAAGGAAAATCAACAAAAAGCGATGAAAAAACATTGCGCGATGCTGGTGCGATTTGGAATATGTACTTTAACCAGGACGGCAGTTTCAAACAGGAATTTAATATGCGCACCCCCGATATGAAGATGGAAACCGAAATTGGCAAATGGAATACAAACCATGATAGTTTGTTTATTGAATTACAGATAGATACGGTTAAAAGCAGCATTAATTATACATATATCGTTCTTGGAGATGCTATTGTTTTTACCTTGCAACGCCCAAATTCGGAAGACAAAATTGTTACCAAATTCAGTAGAAAGTAAGGAAAAACCTTCTGAAAAACTATTGGATTGCCTTTTGGGAACTGACAGAAAAAAAACCAGGTAATTAAAAAATAAAACCAATATTAGCCAGTTCCAAACAATACTGAGTCACTATTTTTTGGCACGCTAATTAAATTCTTAGCGGTTCATAATCAGGCAATTTCGCTAAAAAAATGATTTTTCCTTTCGGGTCTTTTATCGGGAGGGATTTTTTATTGATTTGGGTCTAAATTCGATTCTATTTTATAAGTTCATGCGATTTTGAAC
>JBBINB010000036.1:0-36647 GCA_037444065.1 Draconibacterium sp. | reverse complement strand
AACTAATGTGGCGACATTTGGTACATTGACGACTAAATTCCTTGTCCCCTGCACAATATTTGGTGTTCCCACATTTGGGGCAGAGATAGCCATCGGCCCATTTAAGTTCTGACAAATACTGCATACAGGCGCGATCATCAGGAAACCTGGCCTGAAAATCAAAAATCGTTAGGCTTTGAAATTGTTGCTCCATACTCTAATTATTGAATGGCCTGAATTTACTCATTTTTACGTTATTGACAAAATGCCTATTTCAATTAATCTTTTAGAAAATGAAATACATTTATCTGAGCACAGTATTTTTATTGATTTTTTTTAAAACTAGTGGACAATGGAAGGCTTTACCAGATCCATTTTCAAATTCTTGGTCGCCATACGGGATTATGGATTTTAGAGAATTAGTTGTTGAAAAAGAAGTACTTTATGCAATTATAAACAATGCCGTTTGTATGTCATACAATAATGGACAGAATTGGATGTTTGCATTTGGAACAAGTTATATTGATGCTCACAAAATGTCATGTACGGGTTCAAGTATATATATTGGAAATGGAGGTGGAATATATAGGTCTAACGATTATGGAGCAACATATCATTCAATAAAAAATAATCTGCCGGAATTTAATGAAGTATCAGCTCTTTTAGTAACAGATAGTGTATTATTGGTTTCAGTAATATCTTATCATTCTGAATTTAGAAATGAAGTGTATTTTTCTTTTGACAAAGGTGATAATTGGTATAAATCTGAAGGATTATCACTAAAATTTGTAAAATGTTTTAAAGTTATAGAAAACAAAATTTATGCAGGTACAATTTATGGAGTATATCTATCGGAAAACAACGGTAGGAGTTGGAGTAATATTGGTTTATCAGATAAAGGAATTAATACCATTGATGGAAATGATAGTATTATTGTAGCAGGTGGCTCAAATTCAAATGGGAGAATTTATTTAACTGAAGATAAAGGTTCAAATTGGAAAGAGATAAAAAATAGTAGTGTATCCTCTTTGTTGGTTACTGACAAATATATTTATGCTGCTGCTGGTTATGCTGGAGCATATTGCTCAAGCGATCGAGGCAAGAATTGGACAAAAATAATTGAAGAAAATTCAAGTAATTCTGTTAATGTTATTTCGGTTAAAGGAAATATGATATTAACCGGATTTCTAAATGGATTCGCAATCTCTACTGACAATGGCGCTACATGGAAGAAAGAAAGAAGTGGACTTAATTGGAGTATAAGTTCAATTACAAAGGCAGGTCCGTATTTAATAGCAGCAAGCAATAATGGTCTATATACTACTAATGATAACGGTTTGACATGGGAACGAAATGGAATTGATTTAAACATTTTTGAAACGGTAAACACAGTTATGTACCTTGGCGGTAAGAATGGTTTATTTCGGTCTGATTACTATGGTAGAAATTTGATTTGGCATGGCATTAATGGAATACCTGAATACCCAAGGGTTACAGATATTGAAGCCTCAGGATCGGCGGTTTTTGCTAGTCTTTATAATCATGGGATTTATTTTTCTGATGATTTTGGCTGGAACTGGTCAGAAAAAAATAATGGAATAACAAGCTATAAATTAAAGGCAATTACATTGGTTGATTCGACAGTCTTTGCGGCATCTGAAAATAATGGAATTTATAGATCAACTGATTTTGGATTAAACTGGAGTAGCATTAATAATGGAATACTTGATACAAATATAACTTGCCTATCTCATTATAGAAATAATGTTTATGCTGGTTCCAATAGCAAAGGTATATTCAAATCCAATGATAACGGAGAAAATTGGATTCAACTTCAAAACGAATTTTCAAATTCAAAGATATTATGTTTATATACATATGGTGTTAATATATTTGCTGGGGTAGAAGGTAAAGGTTTTTTCATTTCCCCAAATAACGGGACAGATTGGTATTCGTACAATACAGGACTTTACGATTATAAAATTAACGCTATTACAGAGGATGATAGTCTTGTTTACCTGGGAACATTTGGCGGAGCAATTTGGCAAAGACCATTAAATGAATTACCAATTACACTTTCAGTGAAAAGTATTGATGTAAGCAATACAATTGTTTGTGAAGGACAAATTGTTAGATTAAAGGCTCATGTTATTGGAGGCAAACTACCATATAAATACAACTGGAGCGATGGAAGTAAAACTGCTTCTATTAATACTTATCCGTTATCTACTACAAATTACAGTTTTACTGTTACTGATGCCAATAACGCAACAGCATCATACAATGTAAAAATTTGGGTAAAACCAAAACCCATAACTCCAATCATAAAACTTATTGGAGATACATTGGAATCAAATGTGGCGATGGGAAATATTTGGTTGATGAATGGAAAAGTTATAAATAATGAGACACAAAGTAAATTAGAGATAAAAAAGGAAGGAATTTATAGTTTAAAAGTCATTAATGAGGATTGTATATCAGATGCATCGAATACTGTGGCAATAGGTAACTGTTGGGAATTAAAATTCAGTAATAGTTGGAGTATTTTTTCATTTCCAATTCAATTGGAAGCAATGGACATGAAGTCAAATTTTAAATCATTAATTGATAGTAAATCTCTGGTAAAAATTCAGGATGATGATGGCAATTCTCTTGAAGACTGGGGAATCTTTGGTGGATGGACAAATGGCATTGGTGATATCAATCCCGGGAAAGGATATAAAATAAAAGTTACTAAAAGTGATTCGTTAGAATTCTGTGGTTCCCTTGTGGAGTACCCTTTTTCAATTCATTTAAAAAGCGGTTGGAATATTATTGGTTATCCGCAGTTATCAGCTTTTGATGGGATGAATAATATTGTCAAGCAACTGATAGACAGGGGGACATTTTTAAAAGTGCAGGATGAAAATGGTAATTCAATTGAAAATTGGGGAGTTTTTGGTGGATGGACGAATAATATTGGAGATTTTATTCCGGGCAAAGGCTATAAGATTAAGGTTAGCGCAAGGGATACTTTATTGATTTACGATGATTATCTGAAATCAAAAACCATATTACATGAAATTGTACCTACAACTCATTTTATTCCCGATTATAAAGGGAATGGTACCGATCACATGAACATAAACGTGGTTGATTTACCGATTAATTTATTGAAAGCAGGCGATGAACTTGCGATTTTTGATGGAACTGCCTGTGTTGGTGCGGTAAAGATAATGACACCTCAATTGGAAAGTAAAAGAATTTCAATTGTAGCCTCAGCAACAGATAACGAGGGAATGACAGGTTTTAATGAAGGTAATCCGATAATTCTGAAACTATAGAACTCACAGAAAAACGAGGAGTCCCACCTTGAACCTGAAATTGTAAAAGGTACCTCTACCTTTATTAAAAATGAAACAACAGTCGTCAACCTCGGGAAATATGCTGTAACAGGTTTTAATCAGGAAAAAGGCAAAGTAATACCCGAAATAAATTGTTACCCAAATCCATTCAATGACAGGATAAATATTGAAGTACAATTGACAGATAACGCCCAGGTTTTTATTGAGGTTATTAACCAATTGGGTCAGCTAGTGAAAATTATTAAATCCGACCAAATGATGATAAATGGATTGAACAAATGTGAGTGGAATGGGACCAATTCAAGTAATCAGCAAGTTTCATCAGGGCCTTATGTTTTAAGGATTAATATTAACGGAAAGGACATTTATAAGAATTTATTTTATTCAAAGTAGGAGAATTATAAAGTATATTTACCTGTAAAAACTGACTGAAATAAATGTGGAAGCAGAGTTATTAGACAATCCTTAGCTCTTCCTTTACCATCTCCTTCACCATCAGAAAATTCTCCTCCATTTGTAACATGTTTTTTATAAAGAAATCAAAAATCGCTGTCCACTGGTTTTGCCGGTGCCAGTCTACATGGTTAAGTTCGGTGTAAATCCTGCAAACTTCCTGCCCGTTGTCTTCGCGTTTGTGGTAAAACTCCCAAATCAATCCGTTTTCAAAACCCTCTTCCATAACAACCTTGTACCGTTCGAGGATTTCAAAAATCTGCAGGCGCCTGTCTTCGTTTTTATTTTGCAGTTCGAGGATTACTTTGGCATTTTTCCGGTCGATATCAAACCGAAGGGCAACCCCGCTTATCTGGGTTTGGTTCAGAGTCCATCGTTTCTTTTTAAAATCAAGAATGGCCTGGGTTTCGGAATAATTTTTGAAATTTTGCCAGAATTTCAGGTTCAGTTCTTTTATTTCCTCTTTCGAATACATAATTTCAGAGTAAAACTTGTATTGATTTATGCTAAATCGTTCTTTAATTAAGCTTTACAAAAGTAGGAACAGTTTTCAAAATTTTACACCGGGTTTCAACCTGGTGATTTTACATTGAATCTGAATCTGGCTTTAGCCATTAATTACCAATGGCTTAACGGCTAAAGGCTCAACTCAAATAGATATTTATTATTCACCTGGCTGAAGCCTCGGTGCAAGATTCAATTTTTCACAAAGCCTGGGATGAGAATCGCAGAAACTTCGCAGCTAAAACTCTAAAACCATTTGATGCTGACGACAACTCATGTTTTTCTTAAACTGCCTGATTTAACAAATTTATTTACATTTGAGCAGATTGTAAGATTTATATCAAAGCAAATAAAACAACGTATCCGATGTTAAGATTATCCGTTTTTATGGCCGTTTTGCTTTCCTTTTTGTCAAGCAAAGCTCAACTTGTTGATGTTCAGTTTGATTACAACAATGTTGGCGATTATATTTTCAGGGCAACAAACCGGTCGAAAACACCTGTTTACCTAAACCTGTATTTTACAAGCATCGAAAACACTTCGTTTACCGAATCCGTTCCTTATGTCAAACAACTGGAACCGGGATTTAACAGCCTGTTTACCCTTATGCGCGAAGTGGAGGAACCACCGCGTTTTATTTTCGATATAAAAACCTATCGTTCCAACCCGCTGGCCGATGTTAACCTCGATTTCCCTTACCTCGTACCGTTTGCCCCGGAAAGAACGGTAAAACCTTTCGATGTGAAAAATATTGATGGATTTTGGGGCAACGAAACCCCAAAGGATTGGAGGGCTACAGGTTTTATTGCCGAACCTGGAGAGAAAGTGTACGCATCGCGCCAGGGGCAGCTTGTTGAAATTGCAGGCGGTTCGCGCGAAACAGATCCATTGCAATGGTACAACACCTGGCCAAATTCGATTACACTTTTACAAAACGATGGATCGTTGATTACTTATAAAAATGTAGTTGACGTGAATAATAAACTGCAACTGAACCAAAAAATACATGCCGGGGAAATACTTGGTGAAGTAGCGCCAAATTCATCGGAAGTGGTATTAATGGTTTATCACAACATTCTTAATTCATCGGACCTGAAGTTTATTATCCCGCTTTTTGTTACAGCCCCCGATAAAACTGAAATTGTAAATTCTTCAATGAATATACAGGTTGTTCACCCCAATACAACCAGGGCCTTGGAAATGTCAAAACGGGAAATAAAGAAAATGCTGAAATAAAGCTTGTTACCAAACTTCTTCACCGTAACTCCATCCTTCGCGGACAGGTTCCTTTATATAATTTTCCAGGCCTTCGAGGTTGGTAACCTTCATGTTCCGGGCATCATATTCAAGGCGGGTGTTAAAACGTTGGGCCAACACGCCAACCAGCGACATTTCGGTTAATTGGGTTGCATAATCGAAATTTGAACCCGGCATTGGCCCCCCTTTAATTGCATCGAGGAATTCTTTTTGCGGACCGCCGTCAATACGCGGAATAGTTGGTGCCGGCATTTGGTTGGTTTTCCAGTCTTCCCATTCATCTTTTGGCATCATTAGCTGGGCATTGTTTGGCCGTCCACCAGTGATGATATTTTGTTTTTCGCCAACCATAATCATTCCCGAACCGGGAAGTTCGTCCAGTTTCCATTCGGGGCGGTTTTCGGGTTTTAACCCTCCTTCATGCCATAAAAGTGTTACGGGAGGTTTGTTTCCGCGGGCCGGAAATTCGAATTTAATAATTGATTGGTCGGGCAAAAACCCATCGGGCGCCCCTGAACTGAAAGTCGTTTCTGCAGCAGTTGGCATTCCCAAATCGAGCGACCAGAAGGGCGCATCGAGCGTATGACAGGCCCAGTCGCCCAATTCTGCATTTCCAAAATCGTAAAAACCACGCCAGGTTTTCGGATGGTAAACTGAATTGTAAGGCCTTTCTGAAGCAGGCCCCAACCATAAATTCCAGTCAAATCCATCGGGAATAGTTTCTTCGGCCGGTGGAAACTGAGCAGGTTTATTAAAATATTTATCGGGGCCAAATTCGGGCCCGTTAAACCAGGCAAGTACTTCTTTTACTTCGCCGATAATACCGGCATCAACCCACTCTTTCACCCTTCTTATTCCGTCGGTGGTATGTCCCTGGTTGCCCATCTGTGTAATTACCTTGTAGCGATGGGCTGCTTTTTGCAGTGTCCGCAGCTGCCAGATATTATGTGCCAGTGGTTTTTCGACATACACATGTTTGCCAAGCTGCATGGCTGCCATTGTTGCGGCAAAATGGGTGTGGTCGGGTGTCGAAACCAGTACAGCATCGATTTGTGAAGCCATTTCGGCGAACATTTTTCTGAAATCCCTAAAACGTTTGGCATTTGGGAAAGCCTTAAATCCTTCTGCGGCGCGGTTGTCGTCGACATCGCACAAGGCAACGATATTTTCTCCTGCACACTGTTTCCAGTTTTCCTGTCCGCGTCCGCCAACACCAATAACCGCAATGTTAATTTTATTGGAGGGCGAGCAACTGATTAGGTTCGGGATAAAAACCGCGCAGCGGTAATTGCACCTGCAGTGTGCAAAAAATTTCTTCTTGAAACTGATTTCATTTCTATTAGATTATTTGGTTTAAGATTTGGCTGGCTAAGATAAAATGAATTTACATTTTTAGGGGTTCTTTCTGAATTCTTTTTCAAAAACCTGCCAGACAGGGTTGTATGACCCCTGTTTATAAATTTCCGGATAGTGTTTGTTTAATGTTTTTGAATTTGCATATTCCCAATATTTTTCCGGCAAATTACCCGTTCCCAGTTCGTAATCCATGTTGTCCCAGACATCCTCGCGGTAAGAGTAAAACGACCAGTGCCACTGGTACCCGTTAAAGATTTCAATGAGATCAGCCAGATATTTCTCTACTCCCGCAACTTTTCGCGAACAGCCAAATTCTCCAACCCAGATACGGTTGGCAGGTACGTTATTTTTGGCAGCCCAATTGACAACCGGATTCAGAAATTCCTTCATCGAATTTTTATTCATATCGAAATCTTTTCCCGTGTCTTCAATCCTGATTGTTCCTGGATACCTGTACCTGTTGTTATTGATTCGCTGCGTGGTGTAATGATAGGGTTCGTAAATGTGAAACGAATAGATAATGTTTGGGTCATCCATTTTTTCAAGATATTCTATGGCCCAGGTAGTTGCATACATTCCGGGTTCCAGTATTACCGGAGTTTCTTTGTCGGCTTCGCGGATTGCAGCAACAACTTTTGAATAGTAAAGGTTCAGGTCGGCGCAAGTTCCTTTAACTGTACGGTACCATTCAGGAAGTTCGTTCCTCCAGAACGACGGCCGTCCGAAGAAAACCTCCGGATTAGGCTCATTCTGAATGTTATAGCCAACAACTGCCGGGTGGTTTTTCAATCTTTTGGCAAGCTCGCACCAAAAGGAAGCAGCTTGCCGCTGGAACTTTTCCTCCTGCCATAATCGTCCGTCGCGAACACCGTTGTTGCTTTGTACCCAGCGGGCGCCGGGCATGCTGACAGGAGTAACCACAACTTTTATTTTCAACGAGTCGGCTATATCGAGCACACTTGTCAGTTTTTGAAAATCAGCGTCCACAATCCCCCCGTAATCATCGGCATTGCCAAGCAGAAAATCGCGTTCCGCCCCTTTCCATTTTTCGTAGGTCAAACGTACAAACCGAATGTTTGCTGCGGCAGCCGACTCAAACCATTCACGCGTTGGGACCGCGTTAAAATAATTGGCCCCTTTTTGTTGCTGGTTCCAGAATAAAATTCTGTTGGCCTGGCTTTTGGCATGATATGAAAATAAAAATGAAAAAACAATAATTACGATGGTAATCCGCATAACTTCTGTACTTCTTACGGTGTGTTTTTCCATGCCGATATTCCTTTAAAAGCATTTCCTTGTTTATCGAAAAGACTTCTTCCGAGATAGAAAATCTTTGATCCGGGTATATCAAGGGCTTCAGGTTCCCAGTAATATACGGATTTTACTTTTGGGAATTTTTTCAGACGGGTAGCCAATTCTACCATAAAATCATATTGTCCCTGTTCTGTAGGCGGATAAGGTTTTATATTTAAGACCCCGTTGCCCGGTTCGGGATACCAGTTATTTGAATAGTAGGCTGTTTCTACCAGGGAAATATCGAGGTTAAAACTGTTCGAAAGGTTTTCGATATTGGCTTCCAATTGGGCAAAAGTTCCATGCCACCAGGGATAATAACTTAGGCCGATAACATCGAATTCCACTCCATACCGAATCATATTCTGGTAAAACGTTTTTGATTCCTGAACGTTGCCACCGGTGGCTGCATGGATCATAATTTTTATGGACGATGAATTTTTTGTGTTTTTTACCCCTGTAATACCTGCTTTTATAAGGGTTGCAAGGCCCTGCCAGTTTTCGCCCCCGCCATCGGGCCATAATTTTCCCTGGGGCCAGAGCATGCCGTTGTTAATTTCGTTTCCAACCTGTACCATTTCGGGAAGCACTCCTGCATTTTGCATGTTGTCGAGTACTTTTGTGGTGTAAATCCGTAAGCTGTCGGCAAGCACGTTAAACGAAAGGTTTTGCCATGCTGCTGGGGTAAATTGTTTGCCCGGATCTGCCCACGTATCGGAATAATGAAAATTGAGTAAAAGTTTATATCCCAGCGCTTTTGCTCTTTTTGCAAGTTGAATTGTGTATTCCAGGTTGTTGCATACCGGCCCGACATTGTCTGGAGTATGAAAAATGCGCAATCGTGCCCAGGTATAACCATTCTCCTTAAAAATCCGGAGACCTTCTTTTGCGACACCGCTTACTTTATAAACAGCCCCAAAATCTTCCATTTTCTTAATTATCGAAAAATCGCCACCGTAGGCAAGGTTGCTTTGTTCAGGGGTATCGTCGGCTGCATTATTTGTTGCGCACGAAAGAATAATAAAAACAACAACTGAAAAAACAAGCATTTTCATCTTTAATTATATGTTAGTTTTAGCAATAAAATTACCGGTATTTTAATATTCCTCTTTTGAGAAGGCATAAAAGGCTGCCTTCAATTTTTAAATTACATTGAACGCAAAAGTAATTACAAAAACTCAGGCAAAAAATGATATTATTGAAAATAGTGTTGGGTTAGCGCCGACCTCCACCACGTATAGTATTTACCTTCCAGTTCGGAAATCGATGGAAATTTGTAAAACAGGAACCTTTCTTTTTCGCCAATGAAAATACCGGTTTTAATAGTGCGGTAATTAAAATCTCCTTTCAAATAACGCAAAACAGTTTTTGTGCTTTTACCTTTCATTTCATCCAGTTTAATCAGGCATTCGCGCAAATGATCGGGATTTGAGTATGGCAGGTTGTTCAAAGGCGCACTGGGGTTAATGGCAAGTTCGTTTAAAAGCAACTCGGCAAAAACAATTTTTGGGGCAGAAACAGGTTTTGAAGTATCGGTTAAAAACTGAATGAACTTTCCAGGATTAAGATTGCTTGCTACACGCGTGGTTATTGGGTTAAATTGTTGGTACAAGTGTTTGTCGTCGGTTTCGGTTTCCTCAAACCCTGAAGACTCAAGTTCAAGGACTTTCCCGTCGTCGGTTGCAAGGTATAAATTTTTCAGGGCGGCCAGCGGGGTTTTTTCAAGGCACCTGTAAATACCAAAAAAAACCGATCGCTTTGGTTCCCCGTTAGGATACGGCACCAGTTTTTTTTCGATGTGGCCTAAGGGCAGATCCTGCAGTTTTTCGGGGCCCAGTTCAAAATAAATATTCTGACCCCTGATTTGTTTATGCGTGCCGACCGAAAGATAATTACCAAATTCGTGGGGCGCCAAATGCGAAGCTATCAAGGATTCGGGTGTAATGACAAGGTAATAATAATTTTTCATGACAGTTGAATTTTTAATAAAGTTAAGGAATTCTGTTAGGTTTATCAATAGGCGTATAAATCTAATTTGGGGGTAACATTGTTAAAATTAAGGTTTATGAAATGCCAAAATTCAGGTTATTATACTAAAGAAGTTTGCGGGTTTAAAAATTGCAGATAACCTGAAAATTAAGAAATTGACAACGTGAGAAGTTGTTTTGGGTTTTTTGTTCAGTGAAAAACCTTTTTTTGCAAATTCGCGGATTGAATTTTACCAGACAATCATTTTATTATCTTAGGCCGCTCTAAAACCAGGATTATGCCAAAAGAAGACAGGATTTTATCGATCGATATAATGCGTGGGCTTACCCTTTTTTTAATGCTCTTTGTCAATGATTTATACTCTCCCGGGGTTCCTTCCTGGCTTACCCATACAAAAGCAGATTTTGACGGGATGGGATTGGCAGATTGGGTATTTCCAGGATTTCTGTTTATGGTTGGAATGGCCGTACCGTTTGCTTTTCAGGCCCGATTAAAAAATGGGGATAGTGTTCTTTTTATTTTAAATCATATTGCCATCCGTACTATCAGTCTCCTGATTATTGGGATTCTGGTAGTAAATATTTCGCAATTGAATCCCGATTTGGCTGGTATAAGCAAGAAATTATGGGCTATTTTAATGTATGTTTCAGTTTTTTTGATTTGGAACCAGTATAAAAACCTGAACCGAAAACTTGTTCTTTTTTTGAAAGGAACAGGAATGCTCGGCATAATTGCGCTTGTGGCGATTTTTAAAAGTGGCACTGCCGAAAATATTTTATGGCTGAAAACAAATTATTGGGGAATTTTAGGATTAATTGGATGGGGATATTTTGTAACTGCCATTGTTTATTTGATTTCCAGGGATAGTATATTAAAAACGGGTTTCTTTTGGGTCCTGTTTTTGGTATTGAACATTTTAACACAATTAAAACTTCTGGATTTTTTAAACCCGGTTAAACCTGTCTTTGGAGTGATTTTATCGGGGAATGTCCCATCAATTGTGCTTACCGGCCTGTTTTTTAGTCTTGTACTTCGGAACCTCGAAAAACGGGATATCAAAAAGTTTATCATCGCGGGAATTGTAATTGGAGTTGTAGTTTTGATTTTGGGTTTTGTGCTTCGTAACTGGTTTATCATTTCAAAAATCAAGGCAACTCCCAGTTGGGCAATGATTTGTAATGGAATAAGCATTCTTGTTTTTATGGTACTTTATTTTATCATCGATGTTCTGGGTAAAACCAAATGGGCCTTGGTTTTTAAACCCGCCGGACAAAATTCGCTTACTACTTATCTCGCGCCAGATATTTTATATTACCTTATTTGGATGATAAGTATTCCGGTTCTTTTTTATAAACAATCAGAATTACAATGGGTAGTGGTTTTAGGTTCGGTGGTTTGGGCTTTTGCAATGGTCGGTTTTGCTGCATTGCTTTCAAAGATTGGAATCAGGTTAAAATTGTAATAAAAAATAAAATACTATTTAGTATTGTATTATAAATAATTGTTGTAAATTGTTGATTATTAATTTATAAAATCAACATTATGAAAAACAGGTACGACAATTATTTAAAAATTGCAGCAGCAGCGGTTCTGCTTTCTGTTGCATTGGTTAAATTTCCTTTAAATGTACAGGCACAGCAAAACGAATCTCAGGCATTTGTTCTGGTAGATTGTCTTAAAATTCCATTCGAAAATGAAGCAAAGTATCTTGATTTTATTAAAAACACGGTAGTTCCAATACAAAAGGAGAGGATAAAACAAGGTTCGATAGTAATGTGGTATTTGTATAAAGTAAGGTTTACCGGGGCCAGCGATAATTATAACTATGTGGTTGTAAATTTGTTTGATAATCCGGCAAACATTGAAAATCCCTTTAAAGGTTTGGATGTAGGGAAAATTCTGCCAGGGAAAGACCTTAACAAAGTATTGGCAGAAGCAAATACAATGCGTACCATAGTATCAAGTACGCTTCTGAACCGACAAGCATTTATTTATCCTCCAAACGGTCCGGGTGATTTTAAATACCTTCAGATTGATTATATGAAAGTACCACAGGGAAAGGATGGGGAATATTTTGAAGTGGAAAATACTTTTTGGAAACCAATTCATAATGAATTTATTAAAGCCGGTTCACGTGTTGGCTGGTCGCTGTGGGGTAGGGTCTTTCCTGCAGGATCAGGTCTGGATTTCCAGTATCTCACCGCAAATTATTTTTCCGATTGGTCAAAAATTGGAGCAGCTTATTATAATGATGCGTTTAGCAAAGCACATCCCGGAAAAGACATGAATGAAGTAGGTGAAAAAACAAATGCCTCGCGGACACTTGTAAAATCGGAACTTTGGGAAGTGATTGAACGGGTTGTCGCACAATAAACCTGACTATGAATAATTTAATCCTTTAAAATAATCACAATGTTAAACAAGTACGATTTCACGCTTTCAGCGCCTGATATTTTTAAAGTTTTTTCAGCAAAAGACCTCATTTTTTTGTATTGGATCTGCCCACAGGTTGACAAGCACCTTAAACTTTTCAACCATTACAACGAGTTGGTTTTTACACTTACAGGTAAAAAAACAATGCATCATAATGGAAAAGCTTATCCGGTTACCGATGAGCAGTCGGTATTTATAAAAAAAACTGCCTACACTACCGAAAAACATGAAATGGTTGGTTGGGAAACACTGGCATTTTTCTTTAAGGATGCATTTTTGCGGCAAGTGTACAATGAGTACAGGGAGTATTTGCCATTAAAAAATCTTCCCGCCCCGCCAAAGGAAATGTTTATTCCCATTAATGTGAACGAAACAATGAGGGCTTTTTGTCTTAGTATTGTGCCTTACTTCAAACAAAAAGTACCGCCATCCGAAAGTTTGCTTGAGCTTAAATTCAAGGAAATCATTTTTGTAATACTATCCAATCCCGAAAATGCGGGTTTACTATCGTATGTCCACAGCATTGTTGATCAGCAGAAAACCCCGATTTGGGAAGTGATGGAAGCGAATTACATGTTCAATTTAACTATTGAAGAATTTGCAAGAATTGCAGGACGGAGTATGGCTTCGTTTAAAAGAGAGTTTAATGAACACTACGGCACATCCCCGGGCAAATGGCTAACACACAAAAGACTTGAACAGGCAAAACTGTATTTAATCACAAGCAAAAAAACCATAGGCGAAATAATTTACGATTGTGGTTTTGAAAATGTATCGCATTTCAGCAGGGTTTTTAAAGAGAATTACGGTTTGTCGCCACTGCAATACCGTCAGAATAACCCGGTTATGGCAATGGCATAATAGTTTGGATTAGAAACCTGCCAATTGAGTTACAAATTTCCCATTTTATCAAAGACCATTTTGATGAAATGGGAAATTTATTTTTTCAAATCATTCATATTCAAAGGTATAGTTTTTACAATTTTTATTTGGATTGAGTCTAAAAAACAAAAAAATTGAGCTAATTAGAAAAACAGACACCCTTTGATTCTGCCTAAGTTTGGGATAAAATTATTAGTTATCAATTTAAAAAGAAAAATTATGAAAAAGTTATTTATTACTACACTGTTTGTTGTATGCTTTGCATTAGCAGGTAAAAGTCAAAGTCACTCCGGTGGCTCAGGAAAAGATGCGCCGAACGTAATTCTTGAAAACGACAAAGTGAAAGTAACAGAATTTGTGAGTGTTCCGGGAGCAGATGCTTGTGGAAAAGGCAAACACAGTCACAATGAAAGGCTGGTAATTGCGATTACCGATGCATCAATTCAGATGACCACGGAAGACGGAAAAACGCAGAATCTCGATTTAAAGGCAGGTACTGCATTTTGGGGCGGTACTGAAACACACTCGGTGGTTAATACAGGAAAGCAACCAGCTAAATTTTATGCTGTGGAAGTAAAAGGTTCAAAATAAAATGTCACTCTTTCAACATTAAAATACAAAATGAAATGACAAACGGTAAGCGTAAAGAACAACTGAGAAAAGTTGATGAGGATTATTTTGAATCGTTGAGAACAAAATCCTTTGCAACAATCCCATACAGCGAAGATGTTGTGTTAAGGGCGCCAATAGCGCCCGGAGGTGTGCATAGCCCACTAAAAAGCAAAAATGAATTGTATACTAAATGGTGGCAACCTTTGGAACCTGCTCTTGAAGGGTTAAGCATAAAAACTGTTGATCTGTTTTACAATAATTCACTTACGGGAGTTATCGCCAAGGCAGATATTACTTTGGCAGGGCCTGGCATTACTCTGAGGGTTGCAGATATGTTTTTAGTTATCGAAGAAGGCAATATCACCGAACAGGAAAATCATTTCGATGCCAGCCCTTTAAGAGGGTAATCATAAAACATAAATCAAATGAAAACAACAGTTTTAATTTTGTTGCTGGGGTTTTTTACCCTGGCTGGTTTTGGTAAAAACAACGCAGTTTCCGGTTTGGCCGATTTTGATGAGGAGAAAGAAAAAAAGGCCATAATTGAATCGATTAACGCCGAAACAGAGGCCTTTTATAAACGCGATTACGAAGCGGTAATAAAGTATTTTGTGCATACTGATTATACTTTTCATGCGTGGAATAACGGAGATGGAACATTTAGCGCTAAAGTTGGCTGGCCGGCAATCAACGAAAGGTATAAAAATTATATAAAAGATAATCCGGTGCCTCAAGGTTCCTCCAGTCATCCAAAAGTAGAAAAGCGCAATATAATTTTCAAATTTTTTTACGCTGATGTGGCTTTTGTTACATGGGATCAATATAATAGCGACCAGGAAATGAAAAATTACTGGCTTAGTAAGGAAACCAGGATCATGGAAAAACATGGAGGAATCTGGAAAATTGCAAATATGACAGCATTCTGGGATTATAAAAATACAGTTTCCGCTGAAAGTCTGAAATAGTATCTCCCCGAAAGGAATTGATAAAACAAGCAAATTGTAAAATTTAAGAATTCATAGGGGTATTAATCTTTATAAATTAAAATAATGAGCTAACTCTGAAAAGTCAAAAATCCCTAGCCCGTTAGCTGTCGGGCCCCTAAAAGGGATTTTGAAGAGTTCATTGATTTTCAGCGAGTTCCCCTTTAGGGGTCAGGGGTAAAAGAGTTGAAAATCAATGAACTCGGACTTTTCGGATTGGGCTCAATTATGGAAAGCAAATTTAACAATATTCAAAAATCATCGGTATCAATGGCTGATTATGAAAGTGCATTTGGAAAAGTTTATTCAGGTAAAAATCCGGAAGAACTTATGGAACAGACAATTCAATCGAGCATTTTATTCCGATCCGAACTTTGGGATTTGCTTGATTCGGTATGGAATGAATAACAATATTCAGTTCTTTCAGGATTAGTGATTGTTTCAGGCTTACAATTAAAAGGAACATTTAAAAGCCTTCCATTTGTAAGAAAATACGCATTGGAATTTAAATTCCCGTTTCATCAGTTACAATCTGAGGAAATGGGATTTTCTTTTTTAACATATTGTCATCCAGTTTAATATAAATGAAATTTTTATTTAGATTGAATCTAAAAAGTAAAGAAATTGAACTTTTAAGAAAAACTGAAAAATTCAAACTGCCATAATTTTGATTTGAATTTAGAAACAATTTAAAAGTTAAGTATCATGAAAACAAAATTATTCATTGCAGCCTGGATGTTGATAGCAGCTATTACAACCGGACAAAATAAAGAGGTATTGACAATTGAAGTTACTCCTCCAAAGTTTAATTCACCCGAATCGGTGGAAGAGTTTATTAAGGCAAACGTGGTTTATCCGGCTGATGCTTACAAACGGGGAGTGGAAGGGACTGAAGTTGTTCAATTTACTGTAACAAGCGATGGTGAGGTTAAGGATTTCGAACTGATTAACAGTGTTTCGAAGGAAATTGACAATGAAATAATCCGTTTGCTAAAGTTTACCGATAAAAAGTGGATTCCGGGAACCAATAATGGTAAACCGGTTTCGATGGAAAAGGAAATTTCCATTGCATTTGTAATCAATCCGTCCAGCGATTTTACTGAAAAGGCAAAATTGTACATGGCAATAGGAAATGAGTTGTGTTTCACTAAAAATAAACCCGAAAAAGCAATAAGATTTTTTAATTTAGCTGTAAACTATCTGCCAGGTAATGAGAATGTTATTTCAATTCGTGGATATTGTAAATATTTGATGGGAAAAATAAATGAAGCTGAAAAAGATTGGGAAAGAGCCGAAATATTGGCACAAAGAAACGGTATTGGAACAAACACCGATAACCTTGCAATTAACGGTGAATATTTAACAAGAACCAAACAACTGATGAAAAACGTTGAAAAGTAACATTGATAAAGCTATCACTTACTGATTTCAATCAATGTTCAGAATACATGTAAGGCGATGAAAAGTCCCGGTTTCCCGGGATTTTTTCTTTTATCATTGAAGTATCGGAAACAATTTCCTAATCTCTTCATCCGTCGGTCTTCTTCCGTATTCACATATTTCAAAGGCTTCGGCATTTTTTACTTTACCGGCTTTTTCAACGCCATACCACTTCTCCAAAGACTTTTTCACCTTGTCATTTATCTTCGGATTTCTCCACTCTGCCAGCCATTTTAACCGTTCCGCTTCAGTTTTTGGAACTTGATCCAGTTTTCCTGAAGTCCAGGGCAACCACTCAAAAAACTGCGATTCATGGGCTGCCATCGCGTAAATTTTCTGATCGAATACCGATGTTATATCCACTGCAATGTCGGGTTCAAAAGGTGTTGGTTTCTGAAAGCCATCTTCAGAATATAAAAATACCGGGTTTCTTTTTAAAGGCGGGGTATCAGGCGCTACATTTGGTACAATAACCATATATGCAGCGTCCTGCACCAGAATAGCCGTATTCCGGTGGTCGGGATGATAATCATTTGGCCTGGGGCCAATTACCAGGTCGGCATTCCATTGCCTTATTAACCTGATGATATTTAATCTAATATCGAGAGTTGGCATCAATTCCCCATCGTGATTGTCGAGAACAACATATTTAACGCCAAACCGTTTGCCGGCTTCCTGGGCTTCAGCCCTTCTTAATTTGGCTAATGCCCCGCCGCCTTTTTCATGATGGCCTGCATCGCCGTTGGTAACCGACACAAAAAGTACATTGTGTCCGGCTTTTGCATATAAAATGGCCGTTCCGCCAGCGTCAATGTCACAATCATCCGGGTGGGCGCCAATTACAACAACGTTTATCTTTGACTGGGAATAACAGAAAATTACTGCAAAAAGAAGTAAAGCAGAAAGGAAAATTTTTTTCATAATTATTAATTTCAGGTTCTCAGGATTTAAAAATAGCATTTTAAAACAAGATAAATCTATCGCCCCAAATAATTTTCGGTATAATTAAAAAATTTGATTTTAGCCTTCAATTAACAGTTGTAGTTCAAAACATATAGAGTAACAATTTTAGCCTGCAATATTATTTGTATCGTATTTCATTAAAAAACTTTCGTTTTACTGATGCCAATGGTTTTCTTGTTTGTTGTAATCATCATATATACAGCGGCTTAGTAAATGTTGTTTATTTAGAATATTTATTATTTTTAGAAAAACTTGGCCTGACTAAATTTTTTAAACCAATGAAATATCATTTAATTCTTTTTTTATTTACTATAGTTCATTTCTGTTTTAATGTTAATGGTCAAAATTTAATCACCGGGAAAGTCTTAAATTCTGAAGACGGATCTGCTATTTCAGGCGTATCGGTTGTAGTAAAAGGTACTATAAAAGGTACAGTTACAAATCAGGACGGCGAATTTCAACTTACAGTTCCAAGCCATTTGCAAACGCTGGTTTTTTCCTTTGTCGGAATGAAAACACAGGAAGTACTGCTTTCTTCGAACAACATAAACATTACGCTGCAACCCGATTTAATAGGGTTAAGCGAAATCGTGGCAATTGGTTATTACAGCCGGGAGAAAAGCGAAATTACCGGATCAACTTATCAGATAAAGGGAAATGAAATTGCTAATGTTCCGGTTACGTCGTTCGACCAGGCTTTGCATGGTAAAGTGCCGGGGCTTGTTGTTTCTGCACCCTCAGGGACACCAGGCACTATGCAGGATATCAGGATCAGGGGAGTAGGATCGATTACAGCTTCTAATAATCCGTTGTTCGTTATCGATGGTGTGCCAGTAATCAATTCTAACTTTAGCGGTCAACCAGTCCGTAGCACTTTGGGTTCATTATCGGGTTTAAATACCGGCGATATCGAAAGCATCAGTATTTTAAAAGATGCTTCTGCAACATCGGCCTATGGCGCCAGGGGGTCAAATGGTGTTATTGTAATCAATACTAAAAAGGGAACAACAGGCAAAACACGATTTAACGTAAGTTCTTCGGTTGGTTTTCAAAACGATGCATCAAAAGGCTATAACGTTTTAACTGGCAGCCAACGTGAAGAACTAATGCTGGAGGCTGTGCACAATACATTTAAAGTGCCGGTAAATGAGGCATATGATTATCTGGTTAGAAATAACATTACTACAAGTTTAAAAGTCTGGAACGAAACTTACAACCGAAAGGAAGGAAACTGGAACAGGTTGTTACAAAATAAAAATGCAACGGTCGGGAATTACGATGTTTCTGCTTCCGGGGGCGATAATGTTTCATCTTTTTTTGCTTCATTAGGTTACAATAAAACCGAAAACACAATTGTTGGCGGTGAATTTCAAAGAGTTTCGGGTAAATTTAACTATCAGCGCCATTTAACAGAAAAGTTAAATTTTGGCTTAAATGTAATGCTTTCGAATACCGGGCAGGATGCCTTACTTGAACAAAGCGCCTATTTCGGAAATCCGAATGTGACCAGATTTTTAATGAGTCCCTGGGAACAACCGTTCCTTTCTGACGGGGTTACTTTGAACACTTCGCTTACTACATCGGTGCACAATACCCTGTACACTTTGCAAAACGACCTGTTTAAAAATGATTTAACCCGTGGAATGGTAAATTCGTTTTTGGAATGGAAAATTACAGGCAACTTGTTATTTAAAACTTTATATGCCGGAGATTACAACCTCGCAGCATTTCATACCTACCAGAACCGTATTCACGGCGATGGAAAGGCAACAGGCGGGATGGCTTTTCAGTCGGTAACAAGAAATTACAATTGGGTATCGCAGAATTCGTTGGAATACAGGCAAAATTTTGGTAAACACAATTTAAATTTTAAAGTTTTAACCGAATACCAGCAAAACAACAACAATTTGCTGTCGGGGTATGGCGAGAAGTTTCCGGCCGACGGGCTGGTTTATCTGTCTTCGGCAAGTTCGAAACTCGATGCCGATGCCGGTTTTAATGACTGGGTGAATATGTCGTACCTCGGAATGATAAATTATAATTACTCGGGTAAATATATTGCCGATTTGACTTATCGTTTCGAGGGCTCTTCGTTGTTTGCTGAAGGCAAACGTTTTGGTAATTTCTGGGCAGCAGCTACAGCATGGAATATCCATGAAGAAGATTTTTTTAAAGATATTAATTATCCCGAGAACCTTAGGATTCGCGGATCTTATGGTTTGTCGGGCAGTTCTGCAATTGGATTAAATCAGTACCAGGCATTGTTTGCCTACGATATAAGTTATGCAGGCGAGGGCGCGCTTTACCCACGGCAGATTGGAAATCCTGATCTTACATGGGAAAAAAACAAAAATATTGACTTTGGTTTTGATTATTCGTTTTTTGAAGGACGGATAAAAGGATCCTTTGACTGGTACCAAAGAAAGACTTTCGATTTGCTTCAATCTGTTCCGGTATCGCTAACCAGCGGGCACAAGTCAATGATGATGAATGTCGGGAGCATGGTAAACAAGGGGGTAGAAACTGTAATTCAGGGCGATATTGTTCGTTCAACCGATTTTAATATCAATGTTGGTTTTAACCTGGCAACAGTAAATAACATTGTTACCGCTCTTGCCCGCGATACCGAAGGCTCTGAAATAAACATTGAGGACAGGTTGAAAAGGGTGGCTGTCGGGCATCCGGTATACGGCTGGTACATGCGTAAATGGGCCGGTGTCAATCCCAATAACGGAAACGGGCGGTGGTACATTAACGGAAAGGATGGGGAAGTTACAGAAAGCTACCTTGCAGCCAAAAAAGACTGGCAGGGAGAAAGCGCCATTCCAAAATTTACTTCAGGCTTGTCAACCCAAATTGATTATAAAGGATTTTTTGCCGAAGTAAATTTATACTATGTTGGCGGATTGAAAGTTTATGAGGATTTTTCGTTTTTAACACATAACAACGGAATATATTCTTTTGCTGTATTTAACGGGGTCGATGCAATAATGGATCGTTGGCAGAATCCGGGCGATATAACAAACGTTCCAAAGGTATGGTACGGCATAAGGGACGACTCGCGCGAATCGACACGGTTTTTATTCGACGGCGATTATTTGCGGGTTAAGGATTTGGTAATTGGATATAATTTACCCCATAAATTAACCGAAAAAGCAGGTTGCCGCGATATCGTGCTTTCGGCCAGGGGAACTAACCTGTTTACTTTTACAAAAAGCCCCGGTCTTAAATTTGATCCCGAGGTTGCAGCCGACGGGTTAACACGGTTAACCACCCCACCTGTTAAATCAGTTGTTTTTTGTATTAATCTGAATTTTTAAAAAGATGAGGATAAACATTTTTTACCTGGCATTGGTTATCGCATTGTTTTTTACAGCTTGCGGAGATATGGATTTGGAACCAACCCTTTCAAATGAAAAGGATTTAGCCCTTGTAATTAATAACCTAGAAGATATACAGGGTGTAGCAAACGGTATGTACGACAGGATGACAGTTACAACATATTACGGGCGCAATATGCAGATATTTGGCGAAGTTCGTTCCGATAATTGTTTTGCAAACGGAACATCGGGCAGGTTTATTCCCGAAGCGCAAATGGCGGTAAATCCCGATAATTCAAACGGGCCCTGGGAGGCAATGTATGCTGTAATAGCATTGGCAAATATTATAATCCAACAGGATTTGAGTAAAATTTCAGGCGATTTGAAGAAACTGAACCAGATTTTGGGGCAGGCTTATATCGTTCGGGCAATGGCGCATTTCGACTTGTTACGCCTTTACGGTCAGCAAAATGCAAAAGGTACACTCGGAATTCCCTATGTTAAAAGTTACCGGGGAAATGAAACTGCCCTTCCCCGAAAAACGGTTGAAGAAAATAAAAACGATATTTTTGGGGATATTGAATCGGGCCTCGCGCTAATGACTGAATCCAATAACCCAAAAACAAAACAATTTATTTCAACTTATGCGGCTTATGCTTTAAAAGCGAGGGTTGCACTTTATTTTAAGGAATGGGAAAAGGCAAAAACAGCGGCTAAAATAATTGTTGATTCAGGAAAATTTACAGTTGTGGATTCGGCAGGTTTTGTCAGTTCATGGAAAACCAGGAATGCTGTCAATTCAATTTTCGAACTGGCTTTCAGCAGTACCGACAACAACGGTATTAACGGTTTGCAGACTATATACCGGGGTGCTACCTATGGCGATGTTGAGGTTTTAGATGATCTGGCTGCAATTTTCAGCAAAAATGATGTAAGAAAATCACCGGCAATGATCGGTTATGAAACCGTTGCCGGAAAACAGAAGCTCCGAAACCTGGGTAAATACCCTTCTGCTGATAATTCCGATAATGTTGCATTGATTCGTTACGAAGAAGTAGTCTTAATTCTTGCAGAATCAAAAATCGAGCTCGGTGAAACGGATGCTTTGCCCTTGCTGAACAGCGTTCCTGCAAAGCGGGGAGCCCCTGTTTATGCACAGGCGTCTAAAGCAAATTTGCTTCTCGAAAGAAGAAAAGAGCTTTGTTTCGAAGGGTTCCGTTTCGACGACCTTGCACGTACCGGTAGCGATATACCATTGGTTGATAAGTTCAAACAAACACACGGAGGGCCAAAATACGGCAGTTACAATTTTGCTTTTCCGATTCCAACTGCCGAATTAAATGCCAATCCGAAAATGGTACAGAACGATGGGTACAAGTAATTATAAATCGGTTTAATTCCGATTCAATAGAAAATCATTCCCTGTTTTTTCCCCATTTTTTAAGCAGTTCTTCTTGCTCTTTTTGCTGTTTCTTCATCAGTTTTTCCCATTCTTCCCTTTGTCCGTCGGTATTAAAACGGGGTTGTGGGTGCGAATTTGAATTGAAATCCCTGAAAAATTCATCCAAATCGGGGAAATGTCGGTTAAACCTGTGAGGAAACGTAAAGGATGAATCGCTGTTATACAAAAAATTCCTGAAAAAAATTGAGTCGTTAAAAGCGCTTCCAAAATCGTGCATAAAATCGTCGTCGTCAAAAGGAGAAAAATGAAATCTGTTCATAGGCATTCGCGTTGAATCTCCAAAAAACCGTTTCATCAATTCATTCATATCCCCAAAATTTCCAAAGTGAAACTGGTCGTCAAACGGGAACTGTAATGTTGAATCGGATGACCACTGGTGAATGTAAGTCGAGTCGTACGAAATTATATTACCATTTTCATCATATTCTTTATTGATGATGATCTTTTCGTCAGGACTTTTTTGATGTTTATAATCCTGACCAAAGACAAACTGCATTGCAACTAAGCAGAAAAAAGTTAAAACGATGATTTTTTTCATGGCTGTTAATTTTTCAGCAAAATTAAATAAACAGTTGGTAATGAAATTCTAATAAAGTATTAAAAGGAGTTAACCTGAATGCAAAAAAAACGCCCGGTAACCAGGCGTTTTGAAAAATATTGTTTTATCCGATTAATCGTAGCTGTGATTTTTGTCTTTTTTACCTGTAGCTTCATCGGTGTACAAACCTTTTTCGTATTGCTGAAGCGCCCGCAAACTCATTCCCATGTTCGAAAAGCCCCCGTCGTGGAAAAGATTTTGCATCGTCACTTTCCGTGTAAGATCTGAAAAAAGTGTAATACAATAATCGGCACATTCTTCGGCTGTGGCATTTCCAAGCGGCGACATTCTTTCCGAAAAATCGAGCAGCCGGTCAAAACCTTTTACACCGCTTCCGGCTGTGGTAATTGTAGGCGATTGCGAAATGGTGTTAATACGGACCCTGCGCTCGCGGCCGTAAATATATCCAAAACTGCGGGCTATCGACTCAAGCAGCGCTTTTGCATCGGCCATGTCGTTGTACCCGAAAAAAGTGCGTTGCGCCGCAACATACGATAAGGCAACCACCGACCCCCATTCGTTTATTGCATCAAGTTTACGTGCGGTTTGCAGGACTTTGTGAAACGAAACAGCCGAAACATCGAGCGTTTTGTCCAGGTAATTGTAGTCGAGGTCGCTGTAATGTCTCTCTTTTCTAACATTTGGCGACATGCCGATTGAATGGAGCACAAAATCGATTTTACCCCCTAATCTCTCCATCGACTGGATAAAAAGGTTATTCAGGTCGTCAACATTGGTGGCATCGGCGCCAATCACCACAGTATTCAGTTTTTCAGCCAAAGCATTGGTTTCACCCATTCTTAGGGCAACCGGTGTGTTTGTGATTATCAAAGTTGCCCCTTCTTCGTAAGCTCTTTCGGCAACTTTCCAGGCAATTGAATCGGGGTTCAATGCCCCGAAAATAATACCTTTTTTGCCTTTCAACAGGTTATTGCTCATGATTAATTATTATGAAAAATTTCGAAGTGCAAAGTTAATTGAGTTTAAATAAAATTAAAATGGTAGGGTCGAATTCACCCAATAAACCCCTTAAGTTAACTTTTTAATTAAAAAAATGTTCGATCGGTTCGAAAATTTGTGTGATTCACTGGGAAAAAAACAATTTGCAGATGTTGACAAAGTTTGTACATTCGGTTTTTAAAATTTTTTATATGGTGAAAACATTATCAGTTTTTGTATCGGTTTTTATCGGTTCTGTTTTGCTTTTAAAAGGCCAGGAAACAGAAGTCATAATAAAATCGATTTTCGATGAAGCACTGAATAGCAAAACCGCATATAATAACCTGGAGACCTTGTGTAAGAAATACAACGGAAGGGTTACCGGATCGGAACGGGCCAATGCAGCGGTCGATTTTACTTTTGGGCTGATGAAAGATATGGATATGGATCGCGTGGAAAAGCAACCTGTTTTGGTCCCGCGCTGGGTAAGGGGCCAAAAAGAGGTTGCAAGTATACAATCGAAAGCAAAAGGAACGGTACCTGTTGAGGTTACTGCATTGGGAATGTCGATTGGAACGGGCAGGCGCGGATTAAAAGCAAAAGTTGTTGAGGTACACAGTTTTGAGGAACTCAATAAATTGGGAAGTAAAAACCTAAAAGGCAAAATTGTTTTTTTCAACCGCCCGATGGATCCAAATATGGTAAATACTTTTGCTGCGTATGGCAGCGCTTCAAACCAACGTACGCTTGGGGCTGCCGAAGCTGCAAAATATGGCGCTAATGGTGTTGTAGTACGGTCGTTAACCACTGTTGAAAACGACTATCCTCATACCGGTGTATTGCGTTATGTCGATACTATTCCAAAAATTCCGGCAGTGGCAATCAGTACCATTGGGGCCAATTTGTTGAGCGCTACACTTAAGGAAGACCCCAATCTGGATTTTTATTTCAAAACAACATCCTCCACTGAGCCCAATGTAATTTCGTATAATGTTATTAGCGAAATAAAAGGCTCGGTATATCCTGAACAGATTATTACCGTTGGCGGGCATCTTGATACCTGGGATCTTGGCGAAGGCGCCCACGACGATGGGGCGGGGTGTATGCAGAGCATCGAGGTTTTGCGCCTCTTTCAAAAACTCGGAATACAGCCTAAAAGAACTATCAGGGCAGTGATGTTTATGGACGAGGAAGTGGGGCAAACCGGGGGAAAGGAATACGCCAAACAGGCACTTCTTAAAAAAGAAAACCATTATTTTGCGCTCGAAGCCGACAGGGGCGCATTTAAACCGAAGGGTTTCGGAATATCAATTTCTGATGACAGGTTTGAAAAAATCAAAAATCTGCAAAAGTATTTTGAGCCTTATGAAATTACGCATTTTGCCAAAGGCGGAGGGGGTGTTGATATCGGGCCGCTGGCACAATTTGGCACGCCACTGTCATCCTACATTCCCGAAATGGAGCATTATTTCGATTTACATCACTCCGGGCTGGATACATTTGAACAGATTGATTTTAACGAGTTTCAGATGGGAAGCGCGGCCATTGCCTCGTTCATTTATTTAATTGACTATTTCGATCTCTGACAGTTTTAACTTTTCGCAAATTGCATTTAACATAGTCTTAACATTTTAATTGAGGGCGAAAATCTATTTTTGCCTGAAATCTTAAAACAATAAAAATGAAGATTCACCTGATTTTTATAGCCGTATTTCTACTTTCGTTTTCGCTTAAGTCGCAGGAAAACATTTCGGGCAAAGTGGTTTACGAACAGGTTGTAAAACTTGAGATTAAACTCGAAGGCGATGCATCGCAGTTTGCACACATGCTCCCAAAAGAAAGAAAATCTAAAAAAATATTGTATTTCAGTCCGGCGGCAACCCTGTACGAAAACGATAAGAGTGCAGCTCAGGATGATGTATCATTGAATTCGGGGGGATCAAATGTAATGATTCGGATGGCCGAGCCCGAGAACAAAGTATTCACAAATCTGGAAGATAAAAAACAGGTTGAACAGCGCGAGTTTATGACACGAACATTCCTTATCGATGGCGAGGTTAAGCATACATGGAAAATTACCGGGAACCAGAAGATGATCCTTGATTTTCCCTGCCAGGAAGCAACCCTTGAAGATGGCGATAAAAAAATTACTGCATGGTTCACACCTGCAATCCCTGTTTCGGGTGGGCCAGAAAGTTACGGAGGCTTGCCAGGACTGATTCTTTCGGTGGAAACCGGTAACCAAAAACAAGTGACAACTGCCGTTTCAGTTGAATTTGAAAAAGTTTCCAAAGACCTTCTAAAAAAACCAGATAAAGGTAAAAAAGTAACCCGCGAGGAATTTAAGCAAATAGTCGACGAGAAAATGAAAGAAATGGGCGCTGAAGGAGAAGGCGGACGCCACATGATGATACGCATTCAACGATAGATTTCCACAGCATGAGAATTTTATTTACCGCAATCTTTTTGAGCGTTGCATGGAGTTGTTTTGCACAGAATTCACTTCGTGGCCACGTTTTTTCAAGCGACGGGTCGCCACTTTTGTACAGTTCGGTGGTTTTGCTGAATCCCACAGATTCAACCATGCAGGCTTTTGGAATAACCGCGAAGGATGGAAACTTCGATATAAAAAACATAAAAACAGGCGATTACCTTTTGCAGGTTTCCTTTCTGGGTTACGAAACATATTATCGGCAGCTTGCCATTCCTGTAAGTGATAATGATTTGGGAACCCTTGTTCTGAAAGAAAAACCGCAAAATGTCGATGAAGTGAATGTAGTAGGTGAATATATCCCGTTAAGGATTAAAAAAGACACCGTGGAATATAATGCGGCAGCTTTCAAATTAAAATCCGATGCGGTAACTGAAGACCTCCTGAAAAAACTCCCCGGAATTGAAGTCGACAGGGCAGGGAATATTAAAGCAATGGGAGAGGATGTTAAGAAGCTGTTTGTTGATGGCAAGGAGTTTTTTGGCAACGACCCGAAAGTGGCGACAAAAAATGTCCCGGCAAACGCGGTGGATAAAGTGCAGGTCTACAACCGGAAATCGGAAGAGGCAATGTTTACCGGAATTGACGATGGCAGCCGCGATAAAGCCATCAACCTCCAGCTAAAAGAAGACAAGAAAAGCGCTTTGTTTGGGGATTTAACAGCCGGGGGAGGGACCGGCGAACACTGGCAGGGCAATGCAAAAGCTTATCGTTTTACCGACAAAATACAGGTGGCGGCCCTCGGAAATGCCAACAATATCAACCAGTTTGGTTTTTCGTTTAGCGACTACCTTAATTTCAGCGGGGGGGTTGGCAACATGATTCATGGCGGCGGTTCGGCGCAAATCAGGATTACCAGCGACGGGAGCTTCCCGATTAACTTTGGCCAGCCGGTTTCGGGTTTGAACGTGGCAAAAGCCGGAGGGGCCAATTTTTCGTACTCCAAAAATCCGAACAACCGCGTTTTTATGAGTTATCTTGGAAGCGGGGCAAAAAAGGAACTTGACGAAACAACCAAAACCTGGAATTATTTGCAAAACAATGAATTTTTTCAAAATCAGAAGGTAAATGAAACCGATATAAACAATGCACACAATTTTAATTTTGGCTTGAGGAGCCGCATCGATTCAACTCAAAACATAGTGGTCGACGGGACTTTTACCCTGGGTAACGGTGAGAACCGGAATCGGACATTCAGCCAGAGTTTTTCCAATTCGAAACTTATCAATCAGCTCGAAAACTTTTCGACCCGAAATTCCGACCGTATTTCGGGAAATGCAAACGCAACCTACCTGAAAAAGTTAAAACAAGGCAAATCGGTTTTTAATTCGGGTGGAAATGTAAATTTTTCAACTGGCCTTGCCGAAAATCTTGTTACCTCCGGAATCGGCTTTTTTGAAGGCAACATATCAGAAGTTATTTCGAAATTTCAGGATAATTCGACAGATAACGTGAGTTTTGCTGTCAACGCATCTGTTACTCAGAAAATCAGCAGACTATGGTATATAATTCCCGAAATACGTGGCGGCGCTTCTATGGAAGGACTCGAACGCAAACAGGGGACCGGTTTTGATAGAAGTGATTTGGACGTATTGCTTAGCCCCGATTTCTTAAAAACATACACCTGGTTTCGGCCAAAACTTGAGTTGAAAAAAACTACGCAAAAAGCCGGTTTTTCCGTTGCCGTGCAAATGGAAACCGGGAAGTTTGAAAACAGTTTAAATAACCAAACCGAAAGCAATTCCGATATCAGTGTATTCTTGCCTTCGCTTTGGTACGAATATGAAATCGGCACGGGCAAACGGGTCATGGTCAGGTATAACTCATCCGTAAATTTACCCAATGTCACCCAGCTGCTGCCAGTCGTTAACAACCTCAACCCACTGTCGCTGTATTACGGCAATCCGGGTTTAAAACCCGAAAAAGCAAACAATGTTAATCTGCACTGGATACATTTCGATCAATTCTCTTTTACTTCGGTTATGGCAGCATTAAACGGAACTTATACCCGCGATAAAATTAACTGGGATCGCACGATTAATCCCGGTTTAACCATGGTTAACACATTGGCCAACGTAGATGCCGATTACAATTTAAAGGGAAATATCGATTTTTCAACTCCTTTACGCCGGTTGGGTGTTAAAATAAACCTTGATCTGGAAGAGACATGGAACCGCGGAACCAGTCTGATAAACGCCGGAGAAAACGTTTACACCAACCAAAGTCACAGGGCTTCAATCAGTGTCGATAACCGGAAAAAAGAAAAATGGGACGTAAACACCGGTGTGGAAGCCAGGCTGACGACATCTGAATATTCGGTTCAAAAATCCTTAAACAACACCTACTTCGATTTGTCGTGGTTTGGCGAAATACGTTTTACTCCCAACGACAAGTGGAACATGGAAGTTAATGCCGATGTGGCGCGTTACACCGATAAAAGCTTTGGTGAGTCGGTCGATATTCCGTTACTGGGCGCCGAAATCAGCCGGTATTTCCTGAAAAACAAACGGGGCACATTAACCCTGCGCGGTTTCGATTTGTTAAACCGGAATAAAATCATGCAACGTTTCAGCGAGTTGAATTACCTGCGCGAAATCCGTTCCAACAGTATTGGCAGGTATGTAATGCTGTCGTTTACTTACAGGTTGAATAAATTTGGCGAAGCTCCCGGTGGTATTGATATAAAAATGAAAAGGTAGTACGATATCATTTTTTAGCTTTTCCAAAGTTCTGAATTTTGGAAAAGCTAAAAATGATATTTCTGTATGATAGCAGTTTCAAAAGCTACTACCCTCAATGCGTAAACAATCAAAATGAAATGTTATCTTTATCTGAACTAATTCCACATAAGTTTGTTCTTTTTAAAAATAAAATTATTTTTGTCTCATTCAAAATCGGCAATAAATGAACACGGTTACAAAACATAGCAGTATCTCTTCAGTTGCAAATGGCAATTGCAGGGTGTTCATTATGTCGTCGTGTTTTATGTATATGCGCAGGCCTTCGTCCATTTAAACCGGATTGAAGGCACATTTATTCCAGGCGTTATATAAATCAAATTTTTATTTAGAATTACTTTTTTATGTCAAATCGGATAATTCGGTTTACAGGCAGTGATATTGGCAACAATTTTTCAGTTCGTAATTTAATCGAAAATATTAAACAAACGAAGAAATTGAACCTGGTAGTTGTTTCAGCGATTCCGGAGTTGCATGCATGGATTGAAAATACAATCGAGAATATTTTTCAACATCAACCGGATACTGAGGAACTGAATTCGAAAATATATTCATTTTATACATCGAAAACAGGTCATCGGCCAACGGCTGAATACATTCAGCTTTCCCGGCAGTTTGGTAATTTTCTTAAAGGCATAGCTTTAATTGGCGATTATTCGGCAGCGCTTAAGGACCAGGTTATCAGCTTTGGCGAAAAACTTTCGGTTGAGATTTTAAGGTCGCAATGGGAGTTGCTTGGCGAAAAAGTGGCTGTAATCCAACCCGAAGATATTGAGTTAAAAGCCTCGGCCGACTACGGTAATGCAACTTTTCTTTCGGTTGGCAAAGCAAAAATTTCAGCCCTGGCTGAATCGGTATATCTCATTCCGGGATCATACGCGATTACCAAAACCGGTAAAATTGTGCGGGCCGAAAAAACTGCCGCCGATTACACCGCTGCGGCTTTGACAGCTTTTTTAGGTGCGGAAAAACTTGAATTGTGGGGCCTCGATTTTAATTTTCAAAAAGCCGACCCGGATATTGTACCCGATCCGCCTGTTATTAAGCGGCTTACTTATTCAGAGGCCAGCGAACTGGCTTATTTCGATCATTACTCTTTTCATCCAAGAACAGTTGAACCGCTTGAACATAAGCACATTCCGGTGTTTGTATTAAGCACTTCAACCAAAGAAGGGAAAGTGGATACAACCATAAATACCGAAACCTTTGTCGATGATAAAATAGTAAAAAGCGTGGCCTGTACCGACGACATTTCGCTTCTGAAGCTGGATGGTCCGGGAGTGGGTTTAAAACCGGGAATCCTGGCAAAAGTTACCACGGTGTTGAATGAAGCCGGGATTAATATCAAATCGGTTATCACTTCGCAGATTTCAATCAATTTAATTCTGGAGCGAAATACCGGGGATAAGGCATTGCGCCTGATTCAGAAACTTGGGTTCAACTCGGTAAAAGAAATCCATCTTGTAAAGGATGTATCGCTCATAGGGGTTGTTGGACACGGGATGCAGCAGAATTATGGCGTTTCTGCACGGATTTTTACAGCCGTTGCCGAAAATAAAATCAACGTAGTTCTGAGCGGTTCCGGGGCTTCCGATTTGGTTAGTTATCTGGTGGTAAAAAGTTCGGATAAAGTAAAAAGTGTCCGCGCTATATATAACGCGTTCTTTAGCCCCTCCTAACCTCCCCGAAAGGGTAGGGATTAAATCCACAAAAAATGCTTAAATAAAAAATTAGTAACATGCTTCAGCCAAAGTCCCCCTTCGGGGGATTTAGGGGGCTAAAAAAAGTTTTACAATGACAACAAAAAAATTAAATTTCGAGACACTGCAATTACACGCAGGACAAAAGCCCGATTCAAGTACAAATTCACGGGCAGTTCCAATCTATCAAACCACTTCGTACGTGTTTAACAATGCCGGGCATGCAGCCAATCTTTTTGCTTTAAAAGAGTTTGGTAATATTTACACACGTATTATGAACCCAACATCCGATGTTTTCGAACAACGTATTGCCGCCCTCGAAGGCGGGGTTGCTGCCTTGTCGGTAGCATCGGGCCATGCAGCCCAGTTCCTGGTTTTTACCACAATACTCGATTTGGGCGATAATCTTGTAACTTCGCCTTATTTATATGGCGGAAGTTACAATCAGCTAAAAGTAACATTAAAGCGACTGGGAATTGAAGCCCGTTTTGCGGCCGATTTGGAGCCGGCTTCGTTCGAAAAGCTAATCGATGATAAAACAAAGGCCATTTTTGTTGAAACCATTGGTAACCCGGGGTTTAATGTTCCCGACTTCGATGCGGTTGCAGCGCTTGCCCAAAAATATGATATTCCGTTAATTGTCGACAACACGTTTGCCGGTGCAGGTTACCTGTTCAGGCCAATCGAACACGGCGCAAATATAGTAGTCGAGTCGGCAACAAAATGGATTGGCGGCCATGGTACAAGCATTGGCGGGGTAATTATCGATGCGGGTACCTACAACTGGGGAAACGGTAAATTCCCCGGTTTTACCGAACCTTCCGATGGATACCACGGGTTGAAATTCTGGGATGTGTTTAATTTCAATAGCCCGTTTGGAAACATTGGTTTTATTATAAAAGCCCGTGTGGAAGGTTTACGCGATATCGGCCCGGCTATCAGCCCTTTTAACTCGTTTTTGTTGCTACAGGGACTTGAAACCCTTTCGTTGCGTATGGACAGGCACGTTTCCAACACCTTGGCTTTGGCAAATTGGCTCGAAAATCATCCAAAGGTCGAAAGCGTGAATTACCCGGGGCTTGAAAGCCACCCATCGTATAAAAATGCAAAAAAATACCTGCAGAAAGGCGCCGGCGGGGTATTGTCGTTTAATGTAAAGGGTGACAAGGAAACGGCTAACAAGCTGGTCAACAACCTTGAACTGGTTAGCCACCTGGCAAATGTCGGCGATGCAAAAACGCTGATAATACAACCGGCGGCCACAACACACCAGCAGTTGCCCGAAGCTGCCCAGATAGCGGCAGGGGTTTACCCGGCCCAATTACGCGTCAGCGTTGGACTGGAACATATCGTCGATATAATTGCTGACTTTGAACAAGCGCTGGAAAAAATTTAAAAGCCGCCTTTGATTCCCGCAAAACGGGAAAACAAAAACTACATGTAAAGTAAATTTAGAATAAACATTTAAACATTCCTCTCCCTCCCCCTTCGGGGGAGATGGAGGGGGCTTGATTTTTTATTATGCCACTCAATATCCCTGATAAATTACCCGCGATAAAAATCCTTGAAGAGGAGAATATTTTTGTGATGAATGAATCGCGTGCTACCCACCAGGACATTCGTCCCTTAAAAATTATTATCCTGAACCTGATGCCGTTAAAAATTACTACTGAAACCGATTTGCTTCGGTTGTTATCGAACTCCCCGCTGCAAATCGAAATCGATTTTATGAAAATAAAGGGGCACCAGCCCAAAAATACGCCATCGGGGCACATGAAAGAATTCTATCGCGATTTTGACCAGCTTAACGATAAAAAGTATGATGGTATGATTATTACAGGCGCACCGGTTGAACAGTTGCCATTTGAAGAGGTAACCTACTGGGACGAAATGAAGCAGATACTCGACTGGGCCGGGCATCATGTTACCTCGTCGCTTTTCATCTGCTGGGCTGCACAGGCTGCACTGTTTCACTTTTACGGAGTGCCAAAGTATCCGCTTAAGAAAAAAATGTTTGGCGTTTTTGAGCATACCAATAAAAACGATAAACTTCCCATTTTCAGGGGTTTCGACGATGTGTTTTATATTCCGCATTCACGTCATACCGAAATCAGGGCCGCGGATATTGAAAAACACGATTCGCTCGAAATTATTGCATCCTCCGAAATTGCCGGTGTTTCAATAGTAAAAGCAAAAAATGGAAGGCAGCTTTTTATTACCGGCCATTCCGAATATTCGCGGCACACGCTCGACAGCGAATACAAACGCGATAAAGCCAAAAATCTGCCCATTGAAATCCCTGTAAATTATTATCCGGGCGATAATCCCAGAAAAATGCCAGTGATGCGCTGGAAATCAACCGCTAATTTATTGTTTTCGAATTGGCTGAATTACTATGTTTACCAGGAGACCCCGTACGATTTAAATGAAATTCAGTAAAATTGTTCCTTTTTGATTGTAAATTTTCAACCCTGATTTTTTCGTTTAAACCATATGCTGTAATTTTGTGACTAAGAATTATCGGGATTATTACCCCAAAAGGGAAAGAAATAGTTTCAAGTTAAATAAGTATTTTTTAATCATAATTTTTCACTTTTAAAATCCGGCAATAAAATGAAAAAAATAGCAGTTGTACTCTCTGGAAACGGTGTTTTTGATGGAGCAGAAATTCATGAAGCTACTTTAACTTTGCTTGCGATAGCCCGGAATGGGGCTCAATACCAGTGTTTTGCACCCGATATTGACCAGGCTCACGTAATTAACCATTTAACCGGCAACGAAATGCCCGAAACAAGAAATGTCCTGGTAGAAGCTGCCAGGATTGCCCGTGGTAAAATAAAACCATTGTCTGATTACAAAGCATCTGAATTTGATGCCATTGTTTTTCCGGGTGGGTTTGGGGCTGCAAAAAACCTTTGCACTTTTGCTTTTGATGGAGTTAATTGTACTGTAAACAAAGATGTTGAAAAAGCAATAAGAAATACTGTTAGTGAGGATAAACCGGTTGGGGCCCTTTGTATTTCGCCGGTACTGATTGCAAAAGTGCTTGGCGATGTGGAAATTACAATCGGCAGTGATAAGGGGACAGCCGATGCAGTTGAATCGCTGGGGGCAAGTCATAAAATAACAACACACGGCGAGGTTGTTTATGATAAGAAATATAAGGTGGTTACAACTCCCTGTTATATGCTCGATGCAACTATCGACCAGATAGCCGATGGGGCAGAAAATGTGGTGCGGAAGATTCTTGAACTTACTTAAACATTTTGCCTCCGGGGAATTATGGCTGCAATTCCATTTGTCGATGTACACACACATCCAAACCACGTTGAATCGGATACGATTATCGTTCAAAATATTTTCCCGGGAGATGATTTTGCGGAATTTTCGGGGCGGAATTTTTATTCAGTCGGACTGCACCCATGGCATTTAAAAGATGAAAATGAGAACAATGAACGGTTACATATTGTAGCCGAAGCATTGGAATCCGACCATGTTTGTTTTGTCGGCGAAGCGGGTCTCGATAAAAAAGTGGATATAAACTTCAGGGAACAAATCCGGGTTTTCAGGGCACATGCTTTTCTTGCCGAGGAGTATAAAAGGCCGCTTATAATTCATTGTGTAAAAGCATGCAACGAAATACTTGAAATTCATAAAAAATTACATCCCGAAATGCCCTGGATTTTACATGGTTACCACGGAGGTGTAGAAATAACAAGGCAAATGGGAAAACGGGGCTTTCTGTTTTCGTTTGGTAGAAGTTTATTTGCGAACAATTCAAAATCGATAGAATCGCTCATAAGCCTGCCAATGGAAAAAATATTTTTTGAAACCGATGAATTCGATGTAGAAGTGGAAACTATTTATAAACAGGCAGCAAAACTAAAAAATGTTTCGCTTGATGTTCTGAAATCGGAAGTCTGGAATAATTTTAACCGGATAGAAAACTCGCTGATTAGCAGGTTTTAGCGTATTGGAGGTTAAAAGCATATAAATAATTGGTTACGGTTACGGTTACGGGTTACGGGTTACGGGTTGAAGGATGCATGTTGCATTAAGGATTTAATGGCTTAACAGGTTTCTTAACCTGAAACCTGAATCCTGGAACCTGCAACATTGTACCTGAAACCTGCAACATAAAAAAACTGCCTTGGATTGATTAGATAGAACACGCTTACTTTTAGGTCATGAAAACCTTGAAAAACTAAAAAACGCAAATGTTTTGGTTGTGGGTTTGGGAGGAGTGGGCGCCTATGCGGCTGAACAGATTTGCAGGGCCGGGGTTGGAAAAATGACCATCGTAGATGGTGATGTGGTGGATACAACCAACCGTAACCGCCAGCTTCCGGCTTTAATAAGCAGTACAGGCGAACCCAAGGCTGAAATTCTGGCTGCCAGGTTTCGCGATATCAATCCGGAAATTGAAATAACCGTCGTAAACAATTATATCAGCGATGAAATAACTATTGAATTGCTAAAAAGCCAGAAGTTCGATAATGTTGTCGATGCCATTGACACCTTATCGCCCAAGGTTTTTCTTGTTTATCATGCGGTTCAAATGGGTTTAAAAGTTGCGAGTTCGATGGGAGCGGGGGGGAAAACCGATCCGCAAATGGTTCAGATTACCGATATTTCGAAAACCTATGGATGCAAGTTGGCAAAAGTTTTCCGCCAGCGCTTATCAAAGTTAGGAATTAGCAAAGGAATTCACGTGGTATTCTCGCCCGAGGAAATCAAAAAGAATACGGTTAGGGCCGAATCAAGCCGGAACAAAAAATCAACTGCTGGCACTATTTCTTATATGCCCCCGGTTTTTGGCTGTTATATCAGCAGCATTGTTATTCGCGATTTAATCTCCTGATGGCTTATCTGTCTGTAATTAAATGGTTTAATGAGCAGGTTAAGTTAAATTATTTTCCAATCCTATTTGTTTATCGGAATAATACATTACATTTGCCGTGTTAAATTAATGATAGTAATGGGTTTGCATCTGTCTTCTGTCTGATTTTTAATAAGATGGTCTTTTTTTAGTGAATTTTTTAAGATAGTCGGACAGTCCTCCTTTCTTGTTTTCTTCGCGGTATTTATTAATAAATCAGGTTTTTTGATTTTAGAATATGCATAAATCCTGGAAGAGTAACCCAGATTTGGTGCAGCTGTATAAATATAAAAAATTGGATTTATTAATTTTAAAGAGTAACAAATGAACATTTATGTTGGAAATCTTCCGTTTAACTTAGGAGAGGAAGATTTAAGAGAAATTTTCGAAGAGTATGGTGAAGTAACTTCCACTAAAATTATTGCTGATAAATTTTCAGGAAGAAGCAAAGGTTTTGGTTTTGTTGAAATGGCTAACGATGCAGAAGCAAACAACGCCATTAAAGAACTGAACAACGCAGAAGTTAGCGGAAGGAACATCAAAGTAAACGAATCATTACCTCGCGAATCAGGTGGTCGCAGTGGCGGTGGTGAACGCAGTGGCGGTGGTGAACGCCGTGGCGGTGGCGATCGTCGTGGCGGTGGCGGCTTTCAGCGCAGGGAACGCTACTAGCAGAGATACAAAATAGCTGTTTAAGGGCGCGGCACTTCAATGTGTGTAATCATCCAAACTGATATTTCAACAGTTTTTCGTGCAGCGATCTCTTGAATTAAACGGTGTTTTATTGCCTGAAACATTTAATCTAATTGTGGGCAATACAAACAAATTGTTTTGACGTTTTCTTTCGTTAAAATAGTCAAGGAGATATTGGAAAAGAGACCATCGGTAAATGATGGCCTCTTTTTTTGTATGTCGGGCATGATATTAAGCTAACAGGATGCAAGTTCCTGTATGTGCCGAGTTGATAGGAAACATTAGCGATTGACAAGGGTGTTGCAGGCGACTGCAAATCTGAAAGAAGTCATTAGCAAA
>JBBINB010000035.1:0-37877 GCA_037444065.1 Draconibacterium sp. | reverse complement strand
GGTAAAACCGTTTTTTAATTCCCAAATGTTTTTAATATCTTTACTCTGCAGCATGTTTTTTTGTTTTTGTATTCAACCCTAATTTATTAAAAATTAGGATATTAACTTAAAAACCATGCTGCTTTTTTCAACTTTAATTTGTTAATTATCAACCATATCTATTGGTGCGAAACATTTGTGAATAAAAAAAAAGGATGCCGGCCGGCATCCTTTTTTTTTATAAAATGAATGGTTATTTTACTAAATCCATGTATTCAATAAGTTCAACCACTTTTGCCGAATAACCCATTTCGTTATCGTACCACGAAACTACTTTTACAAAAGTATCGGTTAATGCAATTCCTGCGTTTGCATCGAAAACTGAAGTTTGTGTTTCGCCAAGAAAATCATTGGAAACAACAGCATCTTCGGTATAACCCAAAACCCCTTTCATAGTTGTTTCGGAAGCAAGTTTCATTGCTGCGCAAATTTCTTTATAAGATGCTGGTTTAGCAAGATTTACTGTTAAATCAACAACTGAAACATTTGGTGTTGGGACACGGAACGCCATTCCCGTTAATTTACCATTTAACGATGGGATTACTTTTCCAACGGCTTTTGCTGCGCCTGTTGAAGAAGGAATAATGTTTTGACTTGCCCCTCTTCCACCTCTCCAGTCCTTTGCCGATGGCCCGTCAACAGTTTTTTGGGTTGCAGTTGTTGCGTGTACTGTAGTCATTAAACCGTCAACAATTCCGAAATTATCATTTAAAACTTTTGCAACCGGGGCTAAACAGTTTGTTGTACAGGAAGCATTCGATACAAATGTCATATCATTGGTATATGAAGTGTGGTTAACACCCATTACAAACATCGGGGTATCATCTTTTGAAGGCGCCGACATAATCACTTTTTTCGCACCTGCATCGATATGGCCCTGGGCTTTGTCTTTCGATAAAAATAACCCGGTCGATTCTACTACATATTCTGCACCTATTTCTCCCCATTTCAGATCTGCGGGATTTTTCTCAGCAGTAACCCTGATTTTTTTACCGTTAACTACCAGATATCCGTTTTCAACTTCAACTGTACCGTTAAATCTACCATGAGTTGAATCGTATTTTAACATGTAAGCCATGTAATCAACGTCAATTAGATCGTTAATACCAACAACCTCAACGTTTTTATTGGCTGCAGCAATGCGGAATACAAAACGACCAATGCGGCCAAAACCGTTAATACCTATTTTAATTTTCGACATAGTGTGATAGTTTTAATTATTTTAAAAATATACTTAATACATTAATATTCAGCAAATAGTTGAATATTTTTGTTTTTGCAATACAAAGTAAATACTTAAATTGTTTTGAATCAAATCCAATTTTTATTTTCGATTAATTATTGTTTAACCTTAATATTAATTTAAAAGTGTTTATGCTGAAAACTTCAATTATTCCCCGGAATCATCCGGCACAAAAGGAAATATTGAATTCTCGGGGGGGTTAAACCGGTGTAACTGGCTTTTATTTATTGCATTATCGCGGTTTTTAGCTTAACTGATTTCAGTCAAAATAGGTAAAAAAGCCCGGTTGAGCTTATTATCAATAGTTCCTGATGTATTTTGAATTACTGTTTGGGAATAAGCAGGACATTTGCAGGTTTTGCACGACGGGAAGATAAGTATCTGAAAAATGAAAAGTAATAGTACCATTGCAAACCACCGAACATGGTGGTGTGACTTAATATTAAATATGTTATTCAACAGCTTAACAGTTTGGAATTTGAATTTTACATTTTTTTGAAACAAAATATCCCTTTTTAGCATGGTTTTAAGTCTTAACATTGTATTAAATGCATGTTAAACACTATTATTAAGCGAAAAAATAGAACAAATATTGCGATATTTGAAAAATTAAGTTTAAAATTGCGTCAATTTTGAAGATGAATAGTACTAGTATCGTTAACCAGGTAAATTTTAAAAGTTATTAAGATTTAAGAATTGGTTTGCTGTACAGTCCTGTTGAAAACATTAGTAAAAAAGAAAATATTTTATAAGGCATATATTTTGTACATTGTTGCAAAATTTTATACGTTTGTAATATTTACCAATGATGGAGAGAATAATTAGACTGAAAGTATGATTAAAGAATTAAATAAATTAAAAAACAATCAATCAATTAAGTACAATTTAAAAACAAATGCTATGAGAAAATTATTTACTCGGCTTATTAGTATTTTTATACTAATTATGGTATTCGTTTTACAAGGCTTTGCGCAATTCCCTGCGCTTGGGCCAAGTAACGATTTTACCAATCATAAAAAATCCGATGTATTTGTGCTGACTGCTTCCAAGAAAGTAGTAGCGGGTACCGGTGTTATTCGTCTTAAAGAGGGTGCTGCCACTCTGGCTGCATACCAGGCTACCAGTCCAAATGTTACAATTACTGCAAAAACTGGTGGCACGTATGAAATAGCAGTCAATTTTTCAAGTTTCCTTGTGGAAGAGAAATCTTACACTTTGGATGTTGATGCTAATTTTGTTAAAGATGACGGTGGGGTAGCAAACACTGCAAAATCATGGAATGTTATTGCAGGTGATTTTACAGCGCCAATGTTGGCTGCCACAGGGGCATTAACTCCGGCAAACGGTGCATCAACAGCTATTCAGCTTGACGCTAACTTAACCATTAAATTTAATGAAGATGTTCAGGTTGCTGCTGGTGCAATGTTATATATATATAAAGACAACGGCACACCTCATGGCGATTTGTACGATGTTATCGATGCTTCCGCTATCTCCGGTAGCATGAGCAATACACTTGTTATCAATCCAAATAAGGATTTTACTCAGTTACAAAAATATTATGTTACTATTCCAGAGGGAGCTATTGTTGACTATAATGCAGCTCCGTTAACTGATAATAAAAACAAATTTGCAGGTTGGTTGGGAACAACAAGCTGGGCATTTACTACACGCGACAACACAGCTCCTGTTACTGTGAGCATTATGGCCGACAATATTGGCGCAACTTCTTTTTCTGTTTTTACAAAACTGGATAAAAAAGGAAAAGTTTATATTATGGCAGTTGGCAACAATCAAACTCCGGTTGCTGGTGACTTTACTGCTGGCAATGGAATGAAAGTTGTTACAGTCACAGATGCCTCTGCTACAGTTAACGTAAGCCTGAATCAGTTTTTTAATGTAGGTACTGGTGTTGCTTCAATTGCTGAAGGAGTTGAATATGATGTATGGGTGATAACCGAAAATGCCGAAACTGTAGCGCCAACCGTAAGCGCCCCGGTTAAAAGGCTTGATGTTAAAACAGTCGATGTAACAGCTCCAATGGCTACAGCATGGTATCCGGCACATTTGGCTCCTGCTGCCGATATTAATACAAAAAACAATCTGTATATTTTAGTTAACGAAGATATTAAAATTGGAACCGGTGCAGTTGAAGTGTACACATGGAGCAGCACATTAAACCACACTCTTTTGGTTTCTGTTCCTGCAGCATCGTGTGTTGTTAAAAATCATGCAACTAATCCCGATACATTGTTTATCCCTGTTACTAAAACTTTATGGTCTAGTGCAACACCATACTTTGTAAAATACAACGAAGGTATTTTGACCGACCTTGCAGGTAATAAACTTGCTGGAAAAACTACTACCGAAGACTGGAAATTTACTGTTAAAGATTTCCTTGCCCCTACTTATACAATTGTACCCGCCAATGGCGCAACCGGAGTTAGCCAGGCTGCCCCACAGGTGAAAATTACTTTCAACGAACCTATTTTCTGGGATGATGACAATAACACGGCAACTCCGGTAGTAGCTGTTACAAGCGCCAATTTAAGTGATTTTACGGCTTCCGCCCTTATATTGAAAAAAGGTACCAATACAGCAGCTTATACTGCAACACTGGTTGGCAATGTTGTAAATATTACAATAACAACTATTGCCAGCATGGATGCTTTTGAACTGACAGTAAATACCAAAAAGATTTTTGATGCATCGGGTAATGTTGGCACAACTGAGGATAAAGTAACATTCACAATGAGAGACTTCCAGGCGCCTGTCGTTACTGTAGAACCTGCAAGCCCTGGTGCAACCGATAATATTCTTGTAAAATTCAACGAACCGGTATTTAACGCAAACGGTTCGGTTATTACTGATGCCGATGTGGCTGGTATGGTGATTTTCCGCAAAGGTGACTTGAATCCTGCTACCTGGGCTTTGGTATCAGCAACTTATTCTGTAGCAGCCGATGCTAAATCATTTATAATCAATCCAGCAAATGATTTCACTACTCCCGGTGATTCGTACTATGTACGTTTGGGAGCCGGCGCAGTTAAAGATGCAGCTGGCAATGCCAGCGCTTTAAAAGAACAGGTTGTTGTAGTTAAAGATTTTATTGCTCCTACAGCAGCTTTCTCTGGTATCGGAACTTCACCGGTTAATCCTGCGGTTGTAGCTCCTGTTATTACTTTCAGCGAAGCGATGGAAACTTTAGGAGGCGCTCTTGTTACAGGCGATGCAACAAGCCTTGTTAATATTAAGGAAAATGGCAGTAATAAGGCATTTACAGCAGCCTGGGATGTAACTAATCCTGCTGCTCCAAAAATCGTAATTACTGCAATTTTCAATCCGAGCAGTTCATATACCATTTCTGTTGGTAAATCGTTGCAGGATGTTGCTGACAATGCTTTTATGGGAATTTCAACTTCGTTTGCAACATGGTCAACTACTGCCCCTTCAGTTGTAACTTTATCTCCGGCAAACAATGCTGTTCAACAGGTTAACAACGTAGTGGTTTCAGTTAAATTCGACCAACCGGTCGTTGCTGGTGCAGGTACGGTTACTTTTTCTGGCACAAGTGCAACGGTTGGAACGGTTACAATTAGCGGAGATTTGGTAACTATTGGCCATACGCCATTTGTATTCGATCAAACGGTTACAGTAAATATTCCTGCCGGTTTTGTTAAAGGGGTTAATAATATTAATGCTCCTGCTATTTCCTGGACATTTAAAACTAACGAAACAGTTAAACCTGTTATTACTGCATACTCACCGGGTGTAGGCGCTACAGGGGTTGCCCTTAATACCAAGCTTAAATTAACTTTCAGCGAAAATATTACCAAAAAAATAGGTAACATTTCGATTAAAGATTATGCCAACGATGTTACTGTTCAATCATTGTCGGAAGTTAACTGTGAAGTTAAAAACAACAATGAACTTGAAATTACCCCGGTGGCTGCATTGGTTTACGGCAAACAATACTATGTGGTAATTACAGAAGGTCTTGTTGAAGATTTGAACGGGAACAAAGCTGCCGCCATTACGGGTAATTCATGGAATTTTACTGCAGCGGTTAATCCGGGGGCATTTACTGTGGCGTCAACCGTTCCGGCTGATAACGCCGATAAAATTGCAGCCGGTGTCAACCCGATTACTGTTAAATTCAACCGCGATGTTAAAGTTGGTTCAGCTTCTAATACTAACAAAATTACTTTAACTGACGTAGGGACCGGTCAGATCGTTATTTCTGATGCCGCTAATACAGGCCGTTTCTCTTACAGCGGCGATATACTGTCTATCGATGCAAGAACGGATGTTTTAGCAAACAAAACTTATACTTTAACTATTGATGGTGGTATTGTAACAGACAACTGGAATACTCCAAATACTGCTAAAACAATCACATTCTACACATTTGATAATAATGGGCCGAAGGTGGTTAGCACAACACCTGCCAAAGATGCAACCAATGTATTGGCAAGCAGCACTGTGGTTATTACCTGGGATGAGACTCCATTAATGTTTTCAGATGGTTCTGGTATAACTGCGGCCAAAATTAAAGGGACTTCAGCGGCCAATTCTCTTGTATTAGTGAATGGCACAAATGCATATACTGCATCAATTAACGGATTAGTTTGGACTTTAACCATGGATGCCCCGTTTGCAGAAAACGTTGTGGTACCGGTTGTTGTTAAACAAACAGCAGTAAAAGATGGAGGTAATAAAACCCAGTTGGCTGATCATAGCTTCTCGTTTACAACAAGAGATGTTACTTGTAACCAGCCAACAGCGTTCACTGTTACTGAAAATACAAAGGGAACTGAAATTAAGTTTACTGTTACTTTCGACGAAAAAGGTAAGGTTTATTTTATAGTACAACCAGCGGTTGATGCTGCGCCTAATGCAGCTGCTATAATGGCAACCGGAAACGTTATCGATTTTGCCGCTGCCGGAACCAGCTCAGCCAGAACTGTTAGCGGGCTTATTTCAGGAGTTGCATACAGAGCGTATCTTGTTGCTGTTGACGCTTCGGTTAACGCTAACCAGAGTACAATTTTTGCTCCTGCGCAGTTTACAACCATAGATGTTGTTGCACCTGTTGTAACTGCTATTGAGCCGGCTAACGTGGCAACGGATGTTACCGCAAATACAACGCTTAAACTTTGGTTTAACGAACAAGTAGTAGTTGGTTCAGGAGCGGTGGTTATCCGCGAAGTTGCAACAGATATTATTGTTGAAATACTGAATATTTCCGGACCAGGTGTTGCTTCATTGGTAACTACCGGTGGAAAAACTGTTGCCACAATTACAAGGGGCGTTGTATTGTCTAGCAAAAAACAATATTATGTTGAAGTTGATGCTGGCGCTTTTAAAGATTTAGCAGGTAATTCAATGGCTGCTATTACAAGTTCTGCTGCATGGTCTTTCACTACGAAAGACACTGATGCGCCGTTGTGGGTCAAAACCGTGCCTCTGGTAACCCCGGTAGCGCCGGATCCGGCCATACCACTAATTATTAAAGGTTCTACTATTTCAATGGAATTCGACGAAGCAATGAAAGTTCCAACAGGGGTGCTTTATGTAAGGTACGCTTCTGGCGGTAATGTATTTGAGGTAATTAACGGCAGTGCATTAACTATGAGCGCCGACAAAAAAACGCTCAGCTTTGTAATGACTAATGTACCGGTTGAGCAGGTTGAATTCTATGTTGATTTAAATGATCTTGGTTTGAAAGACCTGGCTGACAATACATGGCTAAACACTGTAGGGACTAACTGGAATTTCATTATAAGAGACCAGACCCCTCCGGCAATTGCTACTATTGTTCCTGCTAATAACGCTACAGGTATCGTTATAGGCACAAACGTGGTAATTACATTTACAGAAGGTGTTTTTAGAGCGCCTGATGCTACTGCGTTCAATACTACAACAATTAAAGATGTTATTGCTCTTAAAGATCCGGCCGGTGCTTCGGTTGCCTATACTGCCATTTTAAATACAGTAAATTTAGATAATGGTGTTGTTCAGGTAACATTAGATCCAACGGCTGATCTGAGAAGTGAAACTAAATTCACTATAACCATTAATCCTGTTGTTGATGTGCTGAAAAATGTAAGCGGCACGTTAACTAGTGCATTCACAACAAAAGATATGACTGCACCAAGAGTGGCTACATGGAATCCGGCATACGACACCCAGGTCAATCCAAGAACAGGTGTGGTAACAGTTACTTTCAGTGAAGCTATTTATGATGAGGTTACGGTTACCTCAGAAAATAATCCAACTGTAGTTGAAATAATTGCAGCCAATATACCTTCGTTCTTCACTTATAATGTTGGAACAATTACCAGGGGTGGTGATAACAAAATTAATTCCTTTACTGCTGGCACGGCTGTTTCCTTCACGGGTGCAATTTCTGCCGATAGAAGAGTAATTACATTGACCCCGGCTGCATCTGCTGTGCCATTGGCATCTGAAGCATGGTACAGGGTACAGTTAAAACCTGGTGTTGTTGAAGATATTGCAGATAACGCAAATGCTGCCGATGAAACAATCTTCAGAATAGAGGATACTGTGGTACCAACAGCTACAGCTTATACCCCGGTGGGCGCTACCGCAAAAGATGCGGCTATGACTATCACATTCAGTGAAAAAGTTAAACTTGGTACCGGAAATGTTTATGTCCGTAATTATGTAAATGGTGAAGTTGTGGAAACCATTGTTGTAAACAGTGCTAATGTAACAATTGATGCTGCTGGTACAAAAGCCACAATTAAACATAAAGATTTCCCGGATGCAATGAATTTGTATGCAACTGCTGATGCAGGAACATTTACAGATATTTCTTCGAATTCGAATAAATGGGCAGGTATTGCAATTGATGCTATCAATACGTGGAAGTTCAGTACTGCTGATGCTGTGGCTCCTGGAATTTTACCGCAGAATGGATTGTATCCTGCAGCTGGCGCTACTAATGTTGCATTGAATACTGCAATTCAGATTACTTTCGACAAGGAAATTAAACTGAATACTGATATGGTAACCCGTTGGGTTGTAATTTACAACGAAGACTGGACACCGTTCCAGGTCATTCCTGTTGGCGCTGGTACCACTGAGTTAAAACCGTTGACTACTCCGGTTTATAAACCAAACCGTATATTCTCTGTTAAGCATAATGACTTACAGCCAAGCAAAAAATACTTTGTAAGGGTAATGCCTGGTTCTGTAATTGACCTGGCTACTCCAGCTAATTTGTTTGGTGGAATAATGGATGATTCATGGTTTTTCACAACTGAAGACGACAAAGCGCCTGCAATTGTATCTTTAAGCCCTGCTGATGATGCAACCGCGGTGGATAACAAAGCTAATCTTGTAATGACATTTGACCGTAGCATTGTTGCAAATGCAGCTGGTAAAATTAAGTTATACAAAGAATCTCAGCCAGGACAACTTGGTACATTAATTGAAACAATCGATCCAACCTCGGCTTCTGTTACAATTATTGAAAAGGTTGCTACTATTAAGTTGAAAAACTGGTTAGAGTATGAAACAAATTATTATGTAATTGTTGATTTAGGAGCGTTTACTGGTACTTCTTCGGAAAACAAACCTTATGCAGGTATTACAACTACCCAGGGATGGAACTTTAAAGTTGAAAAACTGGTTTGTGACCCGATTTCTGTTGTAGTCGCTGTAAAACAACAAATGGAATGTTCTGCTAGAGTTAATATCACGGCGCAGGCAACTGGTGGTTATGTCCTTAAACTCAATGGCAAAACTATGACTCCTGGCGATACTACACTTGCAGCAGGAAATTATACTGCTATTGCATACAATATTGATGGTGATTGCAGCAATACAAGAACATTTACTGTTGGCAGTGCGCCGGTTGTAAGAGAGAGAACTGTTGAGGCTTTCCTCGGAGAAACAGTTCAGGTTGTTGACGCAGAAGCAGGTATCGATAAAATGTTAGGAGTCGGGGTTTATACTTATACTTATACATTCAATACTTGTGTTAGGACCTTGAAAGTAACTGTTACTGAAAAGATGAGGACTCCGAAGATCGCTGAAATTCAGGGCCAGGTGGAAAACTCTCCGCTAATTGGCAAAAAAGTTAAAGTGGTTGCTACCGTAACAGCGGTGGCTCCGGGTGAAGGCTTCTTTATTCAGGATGCAAATGCTGTATGGAGTGGTATCTGGGTAGAATACAGTCAGGCAACATACCAGGGAATTCAAATTGGAAATGGGGTATCTGTAATAGGTCAGGTAGCTGAAGTTGCAAATGTTACATCGATTGTTAACGCTACTATAGAATTTGTTCCTCCAATTGTAAGTATTACTCCAATTATGTTAGCTAATCCGGCTGATATAAAAGACGAGAAATATGAAAGCGTTCTGGTTAGAGTTGATGGTGCCCGCGCAACATCGCAGGATGCCGGAACAGGCGAATGGACAATGTACTATCAGACATCAAACAACGGTGTGGTAAACGACTGGTTATATTACAAAATGATTGTTAAAGACCGTTATTATGATGTAACTGGTATAGTAAATGCAAGGCTTGACAACTACAAACTCGAACCAAGGATTGAGACCGATGTTGTTGACTTGAAAATTACACCAAATAGCGCTGAATTGAAAAATACTTTCAAAGTATATCCAAATCCATTCAGCGATATTATTAAGATTGAAAATATCGATAAATTAACCAGGGTTGTTGTAACTAACGTTGCCGGCCAAAGGGTAATCGATGTTGATAGTCCATCTAGAGAAGGAATCCGTACTGCTAATCTGGTAAGTGGCATTTACGTAATCAGTCTTTACACTGAAAACGGAATTGCCAAAACAGAAAGGATGATTAAAAGGTAATACCGAATTGATTGATTAAGAAGGGAAGCTTTATGCTTCCCTTTTTTTTTAAATGAATTGTAAAATTATGGAAGTACTAAATCAACATGTTTCAATCAGAAAATTTAAAAAGATACCGATTATAGATTCTGTTATCGAATCAATAATTTATTCCGGCACAAAAGCTTCAACAACCGGAAATATGCAATTGTACAGCATAATTATTAACGAAACCGAAGAACAAAAGAATAAATTGATCCCACTTCATTTTAACCAGGCTGTTGCACGAAGCGCGCCAGTTTTAATAACTTTTATTGCCGATTTTAACCGCTTTTCCAACTGGTGCGAAATAAGTAATGCTAAACCCGGTTTTAATAATTTTTTATCGTTTTTTACTGCATCGGCCGACGCCTTTTTGGTTGCACAGAATGTATGTATTGCTGCTGAAAATTACGGACTTGGAATATGCTATCTGGGTACGACAATTTATAATGCGAGGGAGATAATTCAAATCCTCGAATTACCTAAATTAACTTTTCCGGTTACAACTTTAGCAATCGGTTATCCCGATGAAATGCCGGATTTGACTGATAGAATCCCTTTAAACGGAGTTATTCATAAAGAGAAGTATAAAAAGTATACAGACAACGACCTTAAGAAATTATATTCTTCCAAAGAAAATCTTGAACTTTCAAAAAAGTTTGTCAGCGGGAATAATAAAGAAACGTTGGCACAGGTGTTTACTGATATCAGATATACAAGGGCCGACAACGAATCTTTCTCGGAAAAAATGATGGAAGTAATTAAAGAGCAGGGTTTTTTGGTTTAAACTTTATTCAACTAAAAAATCCTTGATATACAGCATGAAGTTCTGCCGATAACTATTTCCTACGGGTAATCTTATATTAGTTAATTTAACTAAGTTCCCCTCAATCGAATCTATTTTATCAAGCGCAATGATAAATGATTTGTGTATGCGGTAAAATTTATTTTCGGGAAGCAGTGCTTCTATTTTTTTCATCGATAAATTGGTAACAATTTTTTTATCGTTGGTATACAACTTAATATAATCGCCCAGGCCTTCAATATAGTTTATATCAGAAATTTTAACCTTAATTGTTTTTTTGTCTGATTTAATAAACAAATATTCCTGAATTTTCTCGTTTACCTCTTTTCTGATTGAAGATTGTTTTAATAATAATAGCTCTTCGGCACGAAAATAGGCATTGCAAAACCTCTCAAACGAAAATGGCTTTTTTAAATAGTCGATTGCTTTTAATTCAAAACCATCAAGTGCATATTCTGAATACGCAGTTGTAAAAATTACCAGCGGCGGGTTTTTTAAACTTTTAATAAATTCAATCCCAGACAGTTTTGGCATGTTTATATCTAAAAATAATAAATCAATTTGCCGGGATTGAATAATTTCGTGGGCATAAATGGCATCTCCACATTCACCAACAATGGTTAATGATGGAATTTTTTTAGCATATTCAACAATTATATTCCTGGCAAGAGGTTCGTCATCGATAATGAGACCGTTAATTTCCATACTTATTTGAGTTTAAGTTCCAGCTTTACTTTATGAATGTTGTTTTCCCTGTTGATTTCAAGGTTATACTCGTTGGGTTGATAAAGTAATTTTAAACGTTGTTTTACATTTTCAAGGCCAATTCCGGAATTGTTTTTGTTAAGTGTTAAATGCTCTTCAAAATTGTTTTCCAATATAAAAACCAGAAATCCCGGTGTTTCAAAGTTAAATGAGATGTTTATAAAATCTGAAGTTTTTGCACCAGGCAATCCATGTTTAAATGCGTTGTCGATAAATGGTTCGAAAAGTAAAGGAGCCAGACGGGCTGAAGAGATGGGCCCCAAAAGGTTAAAATCAATTTTTGTTTTTTCGGATGTCCTGATTTTCTGCAGTTCAACAAAATTTTTCACAAATTCAAGCTCTTTTTCCAACGATATATAGTTTTCCTTCGATTCGTAAATGATATGGCGCATTAAACCTGAAAGTTTCAGTATCAATTCAGGGACTTTGTCCGATTTTATCAACGAAAGCGAGTATATATTATTCAACGAGTTGAAAAGAAAATGAGGATTTAATTGGCCCTTCAGTGTTTTTAATTCAGCTTCGAGTTTCTGTTGTTCAATTTTTACCAATTTTAAATTAATATCCTGCAGCGATAACCAATCGTTTATAAGTTTCAGGAATGATGTAATTGCAACATAAAACAAAGTAGAAAAGAAATATGCTGAATGTAGATTTGTGTTAAACGAACTAATACCAACTTTCATTCCCAGAAGCTTGCTCGCCGGATATAAAAAGAGAAACTGGGCCATTACGCTGACTGAAGTTAGTAAAACAATAAGCCAGAAAATATAAAAAATGTAATTTTTAAGTTTTAAAAACCTGGGTATTAGCACATATAGATTAACATAAACCGCTATTGCAAAAAGCAGGTTGGTAATAAGCGATTTCCAAATAAGGTCGATAGTGAATTTTGCGTCGTAAACATAAAAAAGCAGGGTAAGCAACGTTATACTTAATGCCCAGAAAAGAAAATGCCCGGCAATTTTAATATTATTATATAAGGCGCTTTTGGTCATTTAAATGCGGTCGCCGTTTATACAGCAATTTTTAAAATAATATAAGACTGGTTTTGAATATTTCAGATTTTTCCAGGGACGGCTCGAATGTGGAAGATGTAAAACCTCAAGATTTTTAGCCAGGTAGTTATTAAATCCCAGTTTTTTCGATTGCCGGCTGATGTAAATATCAAACCAGTCTTTGTTTTGTGAAAGGGTTTTAAAATCAAACTGCATCATAAAATCAGTCGAAATAAGCGTACAACAAAAGCTCAAACTGTGCGATGTTTTTTTTACCTCGTTGTTTTTTACAGTTTCGAATGTATACGGGAAATTGTAATTGCCTTTTTGATCTACTGTTATTGCACCCACCAAACCTGTATCTGGTTTGGTGTTTGCTATTTTTACCAATCCAGTAAGAGTGTCTGGTTTTATTACAACATCCGATTCAACAATAATTAGCGAGCATTTTTTTTCGAGTGCCATTTCCTGGGCTATTCGAAGTACAAGTTTATAATTTGGCGAAGGCGAAGTAGTTATGTCTTCGAGGTTAATAAGGCGTATCCCGTATTCTGATTTTGCTTTTTCCAGAAACTGCCTGGTTTCGGGCTGGCTGAAATCGTTGAAAATATTATGTTCAAAGTTCCCATTAGCCCTCGAAACAGCTTCAATGGTAAGTTTTGTGGTAAATAACGAATCCTTTACTGGCGTAATTACAATTGCTTCCGGCATTTTCGTTTTTATAAGTTACAAATTTAGGCAAATTCAATCGATTTCTCTGCGGTTAAAATCACGTGAATATGCCTGATCAGTTGGCATAATTAATATGTCGTCGATATTAACGTGTTTTGGCCGTGTTAATACGAAAAGAATAGCCTCGGCAATGTCATGGGCAAAAAGTGGGGTAAAACCCTTATAAACATGGTTGGCCTTGTTCTCATCGCCATGGAAACGCACAAGTGAAAATTCTGTTTCAACAGCTCCCGGGCTAACCGAACTTACTTTTATCCCGTGCCTGAGTAAATCAAGGCGCATTGCTTTTGTTAGCGATTGCACGGCATGTTTTGTAGCGCAATACACATTTCCCATAGGATAGGTTTCCTTCCCGGCAATCGACGAAATATTAACGATATGCCCGGTTCCCCGTGCCACCATTTTTGGCGAAATCAGTCTTGTTATATACAGTAATCCTTTAATATTGGTATCAATCATTCGTTCCCAGTCATCAATATCCCCTTCCTGCAGTGTATTCAAACCCGCCGCTAACCCGGCGTTATTTATCAAAACATCAATATTCTGCCATTCCTCAGGTAAGCTGTTAATTGCAGCTTCGTTCCCGGGTAAATTTCTTATATCGAAGTTCAGGATTAAAACCTTTGAATTTGATTCAGACAATATCTTATCGCGCAATTTATTTAGCCTTTCCATTCGCCGGCCGGTAATTATTATATCGTAGTTATTTTTGGCCAAAAGCAGTGCTGTTGCTTGGCCTATTCCGGAGGTAGCGCCAGTAACCAATGCGATTTGATTCATGTTTTTTGTTTTTCGTTTTTTATCCCGAAATTAAAAAAAACAGCAAAATTTATGGAATAACGAGCTACTTAATTACCTTTGCTTTCTGATAATTTACAAATTTTCGAGCTATGAGCGACGTTATTCAGGAAGAGAAAAGTTTCACAATTGATTCTATTGCAGAACCTGAAAATCTGGAAGATGTTATTTTCTCGTTGATGGTAAATCCGAATTTATCGAGTATCAATTATTTTAACGACTTTGGTGAAATAAACATTTCTCCCGATTCCATTGGAGATTCTGATTCGGATGAAGCCGGTTTCTTCGATATAGATGCAAACGGGAGCAAAATAACCATGAGCACCCATGCTTTTCACCATCACCTGGAAAGCGACCCGCAAAAGGCAACTGAAATTTTAGTTTCCAGGGCAGTTCGTAAAATGATTTGTTCGGGATCAAGACCGGTTGTAATCAGCGCATTTTTATACCATATAAATTTTGCCGACCCCAATGGGCAATTTATTGCCTCGGGAGCAAAAAAGGGACTGGAAAACGCTGCAGGTAAATTTGGTTTAAAAATTACCGATAGAAAAATCAGGTTCGACCATTTTTCGCAGCACGGTCCGGTTCCGCCAACAATTATTGTTAGTTTGATGGGAATAATTGATGATGTTGAAAATATTACAACACATTCATTCAAAAGAAAAGGAAACAATATTTTTTTAATTGGACGCGCCTCCGATGATCTTGGATCTTCGGAATATCTCGAATTTTTTCATGAAATAACAGACTCACCGCTACCTGAATTTGATATTAACAACGAAATTAAAATTCAGGGGGCATTGCGAAAACTGAACTCTTTGCGGCTAATCGAAAGCGCCAGCCCGGTTGGCAAAGGCGGATTGTTTTTTACATTGCTTCGGGCAGCAATACCGAACGAACTGGGTTTTGATATTACTACTGCAGCCGAAACACGTATTGACGCATTTTTGTTTGGCGAAGGGATGGGACGAGTGCTTGTTGAAGTAAAATCGGAAAGCGAAGATGAATTTGTTGATGCAATGACCGAGCTGAAAGTTCCGTTTTTTACCCTTGGGCACATTACAAAAGGCGAGATTCGCATCGACGATCGTTCAATGGGTTACATTGATAAAATGACGGCTGGCGTTTAATGGCTGCACTTCCCGACAAACAAAGCAAACAATCTAAAAAAAATCAGGTTGAGGAAATGTTCAACAGTATTTCCCCGAAATACGACCTGTTGAACCATTTGCTTTCGGCAAATATTGATAAAAGCTGGAGAAAAAAAACTATTAAGTTGCTTGAAAAAAAGCAACCAAAATTGATTTTAGATGTTGCAACCGGAACAGCCGATTTTGCTATTGCAGCAACCCGGGTGCAAACTGCGAAAATTATTGGCATCGATATTTCCGAGGGAATGTTGAGTGTTGGGCGAAAAAAGGTTAAAAAATGGGGACTCGAAAACCGCATTGAACTGGTTAAAGCCGATTCGGAAAATCTGCCTTTTGAAAACGACTCATTCGATGCTGCAATTGTTGGTTTTGGTGTACGCAATTTTCAATCGTTAAGTAACGGGCTTTCTGAAATTCTGCGGGTGTTAAAACCGGGGGGTGTTTTTTATTGCTTAGAGTTTTCGAAGCCGGTAAAACCACCGTTTAAGCAAATTTACCAGTTCTATTTCACAAAAATTCTCCCATTAGTCGGGCGTATGGTTTCAAAAAACAACAATGCCTACTCGTATTTGCCCGATTCGGTAAACGAGTTTCCCGATGGAGCCAAATTTTTAGCTATTTTAGCAGACACAGGATTTGTAAAAAATAAAGAGTTCAGGCAAACTTTCGGAGTGGCTACAATTTACGAAGCCTTTAAACCCGAAATTTAGCGCGGTAATACAATAAACCTGGCAAATCAATGTTTTTGATAGACAGGGTAATTAATTTATAGTGAAAAAGAGTTTAATTGTCATAGTATTTTTATTTGCTTTTTTGAATGTTTTTGCTCAAAAACAAAGGGTAAATTATCTGACTACCTTTGACGATAAACTTATTCATTTTGGATTTACGCTTGGTTTTAACTATCTCGATTTTAATGTGCTGAATTATAACCCTATTGGCGAGAACCCTGATTTTGAATCGGTTTTGTGGCCAAACGACCCTGTGCAAATCACTGAATCGAGCATTGTGAGAAGCGATTTGGGAAGTTTGGTCCCTGGGTTTACAGTTGGGATTGTCTCCAGTTTAAGAATGACCAACTATTTAGATCTCAGGTTCTTGCCCGGCATGTCGTTTGGCGAGCGGAAATTAACTTATAACATTCCCATTTATGATATAAATAGCGGGATCGAACCCTTGAAATTCTTTTCAATTAAATCGACTTTTCTCGATTTTCCGCTACTTGTTAAATACAAAGCCAAACGGATAAACAACGACCGGCCTTTTGTAATATTTGGCGGAGCTTACAAGCAGGATATTTCAAGAACAGCCCTTGAGGATTTGGTGAAGTTAAAAAACGGCGGATTTTATGCTGAAGTTGGGGGAGGCTGGGATCATTATTTTCCTTTTTTCCGTTTTACTGTTGAAGGGAAATTCAGTTTTGGACTTAATAACCAGCTAAATCAAATACCTTCTCAAAATCAGCGGTTGTATTATTCGCAATCGATAAAAAATCTGCGATCGAATGTATTTACCTTATCCTTTCATTTTGAATAGTTGTAAAAAAATTCCTGCCGTTTAAACTCTGAGCAAATTAATGCTGTTGCAACCGAAACATTAAGCGATTCAGCAGATGTGGCGTTTTTATTAAACCCGGGGATTTTAATTTTTCGCTCAATCCTGGCCTCTGTTTCCCTGCTAATTCCATTGCCTTCGTTCCCCATAACCAGCAATGCCCGGGTTGGAAGCTTTTTTTCATAAATATTTTCACCCTCAAGAAATGCCCCAAACACCGCTACTGACGATTTCTCCGCTATCCTGGCCACCGTTTCAAAAGATGTATAAAATACATTGACCCTGCAAAATGAGCCCATACTGGCCTGAATTACTTTTGGATTATATAAATCGGCCGTTTTTGGCGAACAAAAAAGGTTTTCAATTCCAAACCAGTCGCAAATCCGTATAATTGTGCCAAGGTTCCCGGGATCCTGTATTTCATCAAGGAAAACATGCAGGTTTTGACCTAATTCACCGGGTAATTCTTTTGTTTCCGGTAGCGAACAAAGAGCAATGCTGTTCTGAGGATTTTTTAATAAACTGGCCTGTTCAATTTCCTGTTTTGATACTTCCGTTGTAACCCTGCTGTTTTTATGCAACAGACTGATATTTTCAAGAAAAGAACTTGTGGCGATTAAGTTTTCAACAATAAAGCCAGATTCAAGTACTTCGCAAACATTTTTATCTCCTTCAACAAGAAATAACTTTTCCTTTATCCTGTTTTTTTTAAGCGCGAGAGATTTTATAAGTTTTATAGTATTTTTACTTATCATTTGCTAAATATGCAACCAAAATTAAAATTTAGGTAAAGTTACAGTTTCTTCATTCAACACATCGTTATTTTTGTAATTTAAAAGTATTAGCCTTGGCCGGAAAATTTGATATCGGAAAACAAAACTTATTAAAACTGGTTGCGCTTTTGGGTGTAACGATATTATTTTCATGTTCGCCGGTGAGGTTTGTCCCCGAAAACAATTACTTAATTAGCAATGTCCAGATCGAAGTCGACAACCCCGACATAAATAAAGAAAGTGCAAAAACACTGATTAAGGAGAAGGAAAATTATAAAATCCTGGGGTTTTTTAAGTTTCATTTAATGCTGTATAACCTTTCGTCGAAGAAAAAAACCGAAGACTGGTTAAAGCGGATTGGAGAACCCCCTCAGATTTATGACCAAGGATTATCAATTAAATCTGAAGAACAGTTAAAGCAATATGCTAACAGCAAAGGATATTTCAGGGCAATTGTAAGCAGCAATGCTGAATTCAGGGAAAAAAAGCAAAAGGTTTTATTAAATTATAAGCTGATAACCGGTGAACAGTATGTTATTAACAAGATCAATTACCAAATTCGGGATTCATTGCTGCAGGCAATCTATTTTAACAGCAAGGAAAAATCTGAAATCAAGGTCGGCGATCCTTTTGATATCGATATACTGGAGAAACATCAAATGGAGATTGTTAAACTCTTTAGAAATAATGGATATTATTACTTTTCAAAAGACGATATAAAATTTGTGGCCGACAGTTCGGTTTACCCACAACAGGTAATTGTCGATTTACTAATCAGGCCTTCCAGAAATACCTTGATTGATTCAACAAAAGTATTTCAACCTTTTTATCTCAATAACTTCTTTTTTTCGGTTTTACCTGGTAATTCACCTGTAACCATAAGCAGGGATTCTGTTGGGGTTTTTTCTGATACAATCCGGTGGGATAACTGCACACTTTTCCAAAACAAGGAAGTCAAATATCCGCCTTCATTATTTAACAGGACATTGAGGTTAAAAAAAGGCGATTTATTCAACAATTCGGAAGTAGAAAGCGCTTTTAACGCTTTTAACAGGTTACGCCAGTTCAGGTTTGTTGATATTCAGTTTAACGAAGTTGTTTCGGTTAATGATACTAATTTACTCGATTGCAACATACGGCTGGCGCCACTGAACAAACAATCAACTTCATTCGATATTGAAGGGACAAATACCGCGGGTAATTTTGGTGTTGCCGGAAATGTTACCTATATGCATCGTAATCTGTTTCGGGGTGCTGAGGTTTTTCAGGTTAGTTTTCTGGCTGGTATTGAGCGAATTGAACGGTTGGACAACGGTGTTTCAGATTATTTCAATACTACACGGTTTGGTATAGAATCGAGCCTGATTATTCCAAAACTGTTAGGCCCGGGTAATTACTTAAAAGATTTTGAACGATTTCTGCCCAAAACAGTTGTTACCCTGGGGTACAATTATCAGAGAAGGCCGGAATATACAAGAACAATTACTAACTTGAAGTTCGGTTACGATTGGAAATCGACTGAATATGTGCGACATGTCTGGAACCTTTTCGATTATAATAAGGTCAATGTTTTTGATTATGACCCGGCATTTATCGAACGAATTAAAGATTTATACATTAAAAGCAGTTTTACAAATCACCTGATTTTTGCAATGAATTACTCGTTAATTTACAATAACCAGCAGATGAGTAGTATAAAGGATTATACTTATTTAAGGTTTAATATCGAATCGTCGGGTAATATTTTACAGGGGCTTTCAAGACTAACCAATCGCTCAAAGTTTCAATCTTTAGATTCGCTCGGAAATGTAAATGCACAATATTACAAGATTTTTGACACGCGCTTTGCCCAATACATTAAATCGGATATCGAATTAAGAAGGGGTTTCAAAATCGATGAATACAACTCTATAGCCAGCAGGGCATTCCTGGGGCTGGGTCTGCCGTATGGAAATTTTGATGTACTTCCGTTTGAAAAGAAGTATTTTACGGGTGGTGCAAACGGGATAAGAGCGTGGCCGGTACGCTCGCTGGGCCCCGGAACTTACAAAGCTTCTCCTGACGAATACCCAAACCAAACCGCCGATATCAAACTGGAGGCCAACATCGAATACAGGTTTAAACTGATAAGTTTAATAGAAGGGGCCTTGTTTTTAGACGGCGGAAATATATGGGCAATAAATGAGAAAGATAATCGAAAGGGAGCATTGTTTAAACTTAATGAGTTTTACAGGCAATTGGCAATAGGCACTGGCGCCGGTTTGCGTTTCGATATGAGTTATTTTATCCTCAGGCTCGATTTAGGTATGAAACTGAGGGATCCGTCTGTGCCTGAAAAAAGCGGTTGGATTTTGGGAAACAGGTCGTATACCAGTAACGATTTTAACCTGACATTTGCAATTGGCTATCCGTTTTAGACAATTTTCATTTTCATGTACGGCTTTTTTCATTGTCAATTATTTTTTTGCATTTTTGAGGTCATGAAAATTTTAGTTCTTCATTAAAAACAAGTTTCTTGTTTCAATTTAATACATTTGATTTATGCAGGAATTCGATCCTTCACGCGATACCTTTAGTTCAAAATTTGGTGTTATTGCTGCTGCAGCCGGTTCTGCAGTTGGTTTAGGAAATATCTGGAGGTTTCCTTTGGTAACAACTCAAAATGGGGGCGGGGCATTTCTGATAATTTATGTTGGTTTCGTTTTATTAATAGGTATCCCGGTGATGCTTTCAGAGTTTTCTATTGGAAGAAGGGCCCAGCTTAATGCGTTTGGGTCATTTAAAAAACTGGCCCCGAATACTTCATGGTATTTAGTTGGGTTTTTAGGAATATTAACTGCCTTTGCCATACTTGCATTTTACAGTACCGTGGCAGGGTGGACTTTGGAATACCTCTACCAGGCAATTACCGGAAAACTTCTGATTGTTGAAAACATGGAGCAAAATTTCTCTGACTTTAGCTCGGGGACTTACAGGCCGATTTTCTGGCAATTTGTTGTGATGCTTGTTACTGCAATAGTGGTTTATGCAGGCATTAAAAAAGGAATTGAAAGGTTTACAAAAATATTGATGCCAGTTCTGGCTTTGTTAATTTTAATGGTTGCCATCCGTTCTGTAACCCTTGACGGAGCCTTTGAGGGTGTAAAATACTTGTTTGTGCCCAATTGGTCGGCAATTAGTTTTAAAACGGTTTTAATGGCTCTGGGGCAGGCAGCTTTTTCGCTTAGCATTGGAATGGGAGCATTAATAACTTATGGTTCATATATTCAGCGTGACAACAGTTTGTTAAAAACATCAGCTCAAGTTGCCTTTATCGACACCAGCATTGCAATTTTATCGAGCATAATGGTTATTCCTGCAATTTTTGCATTTTCCGGAAGCAATATTAATGAGTTGTCACCAGGGCCAGGGCTGGTATTTGAAGTTTTGCCAAATGTTTTTAAAGCCATTCCGGGAGGAATTGTAATATCTGCAATATTCTTCTTCCTGTTGGGTGTTGCTGCGCTCACTTCAACCATTTCGGTGCTTGAGGTTGTGGTTGCATATTTAAAGGAAGAGTTAAAAATGTCGCGTAAAATTGCCACGGTTGTTGCTACTTTATCAATTACGGTTTTGGGTATTTTTGCAACGTTGTCATTTGGTTTGCTCAGCGAATTTACCTTTTTAGGTAAAACCATATTCGGATTACTCGATTATGCATCGGCAAATATCATGTTAACTATTGGGGCACTGCTTATAGTTATTTTTGTAGGATGGAGAATGGGGAAATCCGACTTTATGGATGAAATCAGTAATCAGGGCGCTGTTAAATCCATATTTTTCAGATCTATATTTTTTATCATTCGCTATATTGCGCCCGTGGCAATAGGAGCTATTGCTGTGGCAACATACTTTATTAAAGGGATCGTTTAATTTTTTTTCGAAGAATTCCCTTTTTTTTCTTCTATCCTGATACGGAGGTTGTTTCTAAATTCATAAATTTGAATTCTTCGCCTTTTGCATCAATAAAATCAACTTTCGTAGCCCATGGACCGAATTAAATGGAAATGGTTAAAAACATACAATAACTATTCAAGCAGCGACCGGAATGCAATAATCATACTGGGTACATTAATATTGTTATCTGTTATTGCCAATATTATTGTTCAAAATTTAAATCCTGCTTCAAAATATAATTACTCAGAATACAGGCAGTTCATTAAAGATTTGGAAAATCCCAACCGCAAAAACGGTGATGGCGTAAAAAACCTTTTTGTATTCAATCCAAATACAATAAGTAAAGAAAGGCTGGACTCGCTTGATATTCCCGGATTTGTTAAACAAAACATGTTAAACTATCGAAAAGCGGGAGGTAAATTTATGACTTTGGAACATGTCAGAAAAATTTATGGGATGAATGACAGTATTTATTCGGTAATAAAGGAATACATTGTTATTTCTGAAGATATAAAACCATTAACAAATGGAATTCCTGAGAAAACAAAAACACTAACAGGTTTTTTTGATCCGAATAAAGCCGCTTTAGAAGAATTAACGCTATTTGGTTTTAATCAATTTCAAGCCCGTAACGTGGTTGAATACAGAAAGAAAGGGGGAGTCTTCAAATCGGGGGAAGATTTGATGCGTATTTATGGAATTGACTCGGTATTTTACAAAACCATTCAAAATCATATTCAACTTGATATTGCTTTTAAAGATGTGCCTGCAGGTTCAAAACCTGTCAGGACATTTTTTACGGTTGAATTAAACAAAGCCGATTCAGCCGAAATGCTAAAGCTGAATGGTGTAGGCCCCGTTTTTGCCAATCGAATACTCAAATACCGCGACAGATTGGGTGGTTTTCATACAACCGGACAGTTGCTCGAAGTGTATAATTTCCCGTTGGAAACTTACCGGAATATTATGCCCGGCATTACGGTCGATACACTGCTGATAAAAAAGATACGTTTGAATTTTGCGGAGTTTCCTGAACTGATACGGCATCCTTATTTAAGCAAACAACAGGTAGAGGCTATTTTGAAATACAGACAAAGGAACGGGGCTTTCAATGAAATAGTACAGATTAAAACCAATGGTCTGGTCGATTCTGAAACATTTTCGCGAATTCAACCCTACCTGACATGCCGTTAAATAAAATTAAAACAATTTAGGTTCATTGTAATTATAATATTTTTCGATTAAATTTGATTTGAATCGAATTTTTTCTAAATTTGCGCCTCAATTTTTAAAATTAAACGGCAAAAGATGATAGTTATTCCGGTAAAAGAGGGCGAAAATATTGAAAGGGCCCTGAAAAGGTTCAAGAGAAAATTCGAGAAAACAGGGGTAATCAAAGAGTTACGCGAACGGCAAAAATTCACAAAGCCTTCCGTTATTAAAAGGGAAGAAAAGAAAAAGGCGATTTACGTTCAGGGATTGCAACGACAGGAAGACTAATTGAATTTAGTGATTCCTGGATTTATTTGAAATAAATGGGTTATCAGGAGTCGTTTATCAATTATTTGAAGTTTGAGAAGAGATGTTCTTCTCACACAGTTATAGCGTACAGTAATGACCTCGATCAGTTTGAACAGTTTTGTTCAGAAATGGTCGGGGAATTTAATGTTAAAAAGGTAGATGCGAAATTAATCAGGAACTGGATTGTTCTGCTGATGGAAAATAAAATGTCAGCGCGAACAGTAAACCGGAAAATTACTGCAGTTAAATCATTTTTCAAATACCTAATGAAGGAACAAACAGTTGGTTCTAATCCCGCAACTTATCTCGCTTTACCAAAAATCCGCAAGAAATTACCCAATTTTGTTGAAGAACAAAATCTAAATCATTTGCTTGATGACGGTTTCTTTTCAAACGATTTTGTTGGATTACGCGATAAACTGATAATAACACTCTTATACGGTGCAGGAATCAGGCTGTCTGAATTGTTGTTGTTAAAATGCAATGATTTTGACTCAAAATTGGGTGTGGTGAAAGTATTAGGGAAAAGAAAGAAAGAAAGAATCATTCCGTATCCTTTGTCAATCAATCCTTTGTTGGAAGAGTACATCAGGGCAAAGAACGAAATATTGGGATTCGCAACAGAACAATTACTCGTTACTGAAAATGGAAAACCAGTCTACGAAAAATTAATTTACAGGGTAGTAAAGAATAATTTGTCAAAAGTAACATTGCTTGAAAAAAAGAGTCCGCACGTACTTAGGCATACGTATGCAACTCATTTACTAAATAAAGGAGCCGATCTAAATGCGGTTAAGGAATTATTGGGACATTCAAATCTGGCCGCCACCCAGATTTATACCCATACTACTTTCGAGAAGCTGCATGATATTTATAAACAAGCCCATCCCAGGGGATAAAAAAAAGAGAATATGGAAGTAAAACTGAATTCAGTGCATTTCACCGCCGACCAAAAGCTGGTGGATTTTGTAAATAAAAAAGTGAGTAAACTCGATACTTTTTTTGAGGGTATTATTAATGCCGAAGTTACACTCAAGGTGTTAAAACCAGAAACCGCCAATAACAAGGTATCCGAGTTGAAAGTTTCTATTCCGGCAAGCGGTTATTTGTTCGCAAAAAAGCAGGCCGATACTTTTGAAGAAGCAACGGATTTGGCAATTGATGCAGTGCGCAAACAACTTGATAAGTATAAAAACAAACTAAAAAACAAATAAAATTTAAATTAGCCACTTTTATTTTTAGTTTTTTAAAATAATATTTTTACATTTGCAAACCCTTTTTGGGGGCGTTCAGAAAACAGTTGATCTTAAAGTTAATTGACCAGAATATGAGGCATTTGGTGAGTTTTCTAGGCTCATACAAAACTCCGGAAAAATCAAATCAATTCTCTTTGAATGAATGAATAAAATTCAGTTTTGGTTGCTGTTTAAAGAAATTTTGTATTTTTGCGCGGCATTTTTGCAAAGATAATGTATGCGGGAGTAGCTCAGTCGATAGAGCATTAGCCTTCCAAGCTAAGGGTCGCGGGTTTGAATCCCGTCTCCCGCTCATTTAAATGAGACAAGGGTTTTAAGTAGGTAACACTTGAAAACTCTTGTTTCATCATGTATTAATGCCGGAGTAGCTCAGGGGTAGAGCGCATCCTTGGTAAGGATGAGGTCACGAGTTCAATTCTCGTCTTCGGCTCAAATGATTTAATAAAATAATAAATTAAAATTTAAAATTATGGCAAAAGCACATTTTAACAGGGACAAAGAGCATGTCAATATTGGCACTATCGGCCACGTTGACCATGGAAAAACAACCCTGACAGCTGCCATTACTATGGTATTGGCTAAAAAAGGTTTATCAGAAATTAAATCTTTTGATTCGATTGATAATGCTCCGGAAGAAAAAGAAAGGGGTATTACAATTAACACAGCCCACGTTGAATATCAAACTGAAAAAAGGCACTATGCCCACGTTGACTGTCCTGGTCACGCCGACTATGTTAAAAACATGGTTACAGGTGCAGCCCAAATGGACGGCGCTATCATTGTTGTAGCCGCTACCGATGGTCCCATGCCACAAACTCGCGAACATATCCTTTTAGCCCGTCAGGTAAACGTACCAAAACTGGTTGTTTTTATGAACAAGGTCGATATGGTTGACGACGAAGAGATTCTGGAACTCGTTGAAATGGAAATCCGTGAATTGTTGGAATTCTATGAATTTGACGGAGATAACACACCTGTTATCAGAGGTTCAGCTTTAGGTGCTATGAACGGTGAACCACAATGGGAAGAAAAAGTAATGGAGTTAATGGATGCAGTTGATACATGGATTCCAATTCCTCCGCGTGATGTTGACAAACCATTCCTTATGCCGGTAGAAGACGTTTTCTCTATCACTGGTCGCGGTACAGTTGCAACAGGCCGTATCGAAACTGGTAAAATCCATACTGGTGACGAACTCCAGTTAATTGGATTGGGTGCAGAAGGGCGTAAAACAGTTTGTACAGGAGTTGAAATGTTCCGTAAAATTCTTGATGACGGTCAGGCCGGCGATAACGTAGGTTTATTGCTTCGCGGTGTCGATAAAAAAGAAATCAAACGTGGACAGATCCTTGCAAAACCTGGTTCAATCACTCCTCACAAAAGATTCAAAGCTGAGGTTTATGTTTTGAAAAAAGAAGAAGGTGGACGCCACACTCCATTCCACAACAAGTATCGTCCTCAGTTTTACATCCGTACACTCGACGTAACCGGTGAAATCCATTTACAGGAAGGTCGCGAAATGGTTATGCCAGGCGATAACGTATCGGTTGAGGTTGAATTGATTTACCCGGTTGCTCTAAACATCGGTTTGCGCTTTGCTATTCGCGAAGGTGGCCGTACCGTTGGTGCAGGCCAGGTTACAGAAATTCTGTAATTTTTAGTAAGAAATACACATAACATATTGTCCTGGGCTTTTTAAGCCCGGGACAATTTTACGGATGAAACTCGATAAAGTGGAGTGGTTTGGTAAACAGCAGGTTCAACTCTTGCCTTCCGTACAAATACGATTATCAGAATGAAAATAAAACTATACTTTCAGGAGGCTTACGATGAGCTTATTCATAAAGTAACATGGCCTACCTGGAAAGAGCTACAAAGTAGCGCTTTGGTTGTAATGGTTGCTTCCTTAATAATATCGCTATTAATTTTTGTTATGGACCTGTCTTTTAGGAACGTAATGGAATTTATTTATGGATTATTTTATTAATCTAAATCTTTAGATCAGGATGAGCGAAAATAGTAAAAAATGGTATGTTCTGCGTGCTATAGGCGGAAAAGAAAAGAAGGTAAAGGAATATATCGAGAACGAAATCGCTAATGGAGATTTAAAAGGTTTTGTTGAACAGGTACTTATACCAACAGAAAAGGTATACCAAATCCGAAACGGTAAAAAAATCAGTAAGGAACGAAACTTTTTTCCGGGCTACGTTTTAATTGAAGCTGCATTAGTGGGTGAAGTTGCACACACACTAAGGAATTTTCCTAACGTAATTGGGTTCTTAGGCGACACCAAAGGTGGAGATCCCGTACCAATGCGGCAAAACGAAGTCAATAGAATTCTTGGAAGAGTTGACGAACTTGCTGAAACTGATGAGGAAATTAATATTCCTTTTGTTATCGGAGAGACTGTAAAAGTAATCGATGGACCATTCAACGGCTTTAACGGAACCATTGAAGAAATCAATGAAGAAAAGAAAAAGCTGCAGGTTATGGTGAAGATTTTTGGACGTAAAACTCCTCTCGAACTCAGCTTTATGCAGGTCGAAAAGGAGTAAAAACACGTTAAATATGTATTATGGCTAAAGAAATTGCTGGATTAATTAAATTACAGATTAAAGGTGGTGCTGCTAATCCTTCACCACCGGTGGGACCAGCATTGGGCTCCAAAGGGGTAAATATAATGCAGTTCTGCAAACAGTTTAACGGACGTACACAAGACCAGGCTGGTAAAGTGTTGCCCGTTATTATTACTGTGTATGCAGACAAATCGTTCGATTTCATTATAAAACAACCTCCTGTTGCTATTCAATTGCTCGAATTGGCAAAGCTAAAAAAAGGTTCTTCCGAACCACACCTCAATAAAGTGGGTTCGGTTAACTGGGATCAGGTTAAACAAATTGCAGAAAGCAAAATGGCCGACCTGAATTGCTTTACTATTGAATCGGCTATGAAAATGGTCGCTGGTACTGCCAGAAGTATGGGAATTACTGTAAAAGGTACTTCACCATTCAAAAACTAAAAATATCTTATACGATGGGCAGAATTACGAAAAATAAAAAAGCTTCTCTTGAAAAGCTCGAAAAGGGAAAAACTTACACTTTAGATGAAGCTGTTGAGCTGGTAAAAGAAATTACTTTTACCAAATTCGATGCATCAGTTGATATTGATGTAAGACTTGGAGTAGACCCAAGAAAAGCCAACCAGATGGTTAGAGGCGTAGTTTCTTTACCCCATGGAACTGGAAAAGAAGTTCGCGTTTTAGCACTTGTAACTCCTGATAAAACCCAGGAAGCACTCGATGCAGGCGCCGACTTTGCTGGTCTCGATGAATATATCGAGAAAATTAAAGGCGGTTGGACAGATGTTGACGTTATAATTACCATGCCCCCTGTAATGGGAAAAGTTGGTGCACTCGGACGTATTTTAGGGCCCCGTGGCTTAATGCCAAACCCTAAAAGCGGTACCGTAACCATGGAAGTTGGTAAAGCTGTCAGCGAAGTAAAACAAGGTAAAATCGACTTTAAAGTCGACAAATTTGGTATTGTTCATACATCAATCGGAAAAGTATCATTTACTCCCGTAAAGATTAAGGAAAATGCATTGGAATTTGTTAATACCATTGTAAAACTCAAACCAACGGCAGCCAAAGGTACCTACATTAAAAGTATTTACCTTTCCAGTACTATGAGCCCCGGTATTCAAGTCGAACCTAAGTCAGTTGTTGACTAAAAATGTGTAAAAATGAAGAGTTCAGATAAAAAAGTTATTATCAATAATTTACAGGAACAAATTGATTCTTACAGCCATTTTTATCTTACTGACATTAGCGGTTTAAATGCTGAAAATACCGGTAATTTAAGAAGGCTGTGTTTTAACCAGAATGTAAAACTGGTAGTTGTTAAGAATACTCTCTTACGTAAAGCTCTTGAAAGTTCGAACAAGAATATTGAAGAAATTTACGGTGCGCTTAAAGGTAACACCTCGGTTATGTTTTCCGAGAATGCAAACGTGCCTGCAAAACTGATTAAAGATTTCAGTAAAAAACATAAAAAGCCTGTATTAAAGGCAGCTTATGTCGAAGAATCGGTTTATATGGGTGCAGATCAGTTGGAAGCCCTCATTGCGGTTAAATCGAAAAACGAGCTTATCGCTGATGTTGTTGCATTGTTACAATCACCAATTAAAACTGTCCTCGGACAGCTTCAGTCGGGTGGAAATATCATTCATGGTGTTTTGAAAACACTTGGGGAAAAAGAATAATTTTTTGAAATAATTAAATAAAAGTAATAAAATGGCAGATTTAAAACAGCTTGCAGAAGCATTAGTTAATCTTACTGTAAAAGAAGTTAACGAATTAGCTGGAATTCTGAAAGATGAATATGGAATCGAACCAGCAGCAGCTGCTGTTGCAGTTGCTGGACCAGTTGCTGCTGGCGGCGAAGAAGTTGCAGCCGCAGAACAAACAGAATTCGATGTAATTTTAAAGGCGGCAGGCCAGGCAAAACTTGGTGTTGTTAAACTTGTAAAAGAATTAACCGGACTTGGTTTAAAAGAAGCTAAAGAATTAGTTGATGCCGCTCCTAAGGCAATCAAAGAAAAAGTATCAAAAGACGAAGCTGAAGCTCTCAAAAGCCAGCTTATCGAAGCTGGAGCCGAAGTTGAGGTTAAATAATGCATTAAGACCTTTTTAAAAGGTTATTTGGTTTAGAAGCTTGCGTTTCGTAAGCTTCTAAACCTTTTTGTGTATTTGCATTTTTCATAATTAACTTGTATAAATACATGTCCGTGCAAACAATAAACGAGAGAATAAATTTCTCCTCCACAAAAACCAGGTTTGATTACCCTGACTTCTTGGAAGTACAAGTTAAATCATTTAAAGATTTTTTTCAGTTAAAAACCACCGCCGATAACCGGAAATCAGAAGGTCTGTTCCGCGTGTTTGAGGAAAACTTTCCTATTACCGATACGCGTAACAACTTTGTATTGGAATTTATCGATTATCAGGTCGATCCACCCAGATATTCGGTACAGGAATGTATCGAACGTGGCTTAACCTTCAGTGTGCCTTTAAAGGCAAAATTGAAGTTATACTGTACCGATGCTGAACACGAAGATTTCGACACCGTGGTTCAGGATGTTTATTTAGGTACCGTACCCTATATGACCGAAAGGGGTACTTTTATTATAAATGGCGCCGAAAGGGTGATTGTATCGCAGCTACACAGGTCGCCCGGTGTGTTCTTTGGCCAAAGTCTGCATGCAAACGGTACAAAACTTTATTCAGCACGTATTATCCCCTTTAAAGGATCTTGGATCGAGTTTGCAACCGACATTAACAGTGTTATGTTTGCTTACATCGACAGAAAAAAGAAACTACCCGTTACCACTTTGCTACGTGCAATAGGGTTTGAGAGCGATAAAGATATTCTTGAAATATTTAACCTTGCCGACGAGATTAAAGTATCAAAAGCTTCTCTTAAAAAGGTTGTTGGGCGCAGATTGGCAGCACGTGTACTGAAATCGTGGGTCGAGGATTTTGTCGACGAGGATACTGGCGAGGTTGTTTCTATTGAACGTAACGAAGTTATTATCGATCGCGAAATTGATATCGAAGAAGATCATATCGACGAGATTGTTGAGTCGGGGGTTAAAACCATACTTCTTCACAAAGAAGACCAGAATCAACAGGATTTTGCAATTATCTACAATACGCTCCAGAAAGACCCGTGTAACTCCGAAAAAGAAGCGGTACTTCATATTTACCGTCAGCTAAGGAATGCAGAACCGCCCGATGAAGCTACTGCCCGCGACGTGATCGACAAGCTTTTCTTTTCCGATAAACGTTACGATCTTGGCGAAGTTGGCCGGTACAGGATCAATAAAAAATTAGGTCTTACCGTCGATTCAGATAACAGGGTACTTACCAAGGAAGATATTATCGAGATTATCAAACATCTCATTCAGTTGGTAAATGCCAAAACCGATGTCGATGATATCGACCATTTAAGCAACCGGAGGGTACGTACCGTTGGCGAACAAATGTACAACCAGTTTGGCGTTGGGTTGGCCCGAATGGCCCGTACCATTCGCGAAAGAATGAACGTTCGCGACAACGAGGTATTTACACCAATCGATTTGATAAATTCAAAAACCTTATCCTCGGTAATTAATTCATTTTTCGGGACAAATGCGTTGTCGCAGTTCATGGATCAAACCAATCCATTAGCCGAGATGACTCATAAACGGCGAATGTCGGCTTTGGGGCCAGGTGGTTTATCCCGCGAACGCGCGGGGTTCGAGGTTCGCGACGTTCACTTTACCCACTATGGCAGACTTTGTCCGATTGAAACTCCCGAGGGCCCAAACATCGGTCTTATTTCATCGCTTTGTGTTTTCGCAAAAATCAATGATCTTGGTTTTATTGCTACTCCATACAGGAAAGCCAGCAACGGGAAAGTTGATCTTTCGGAAGACGGCGTAATTTATTTAACTGCCGAAGAAGAAGAAGGCCAGATTATTGCCCAGGCAAATGCCCCGATTGATGAGGAAGGAAATTTCCTCAAACCTAAAGTAAAAGCACGGCTTGAAGGCGATTATCCGGTTGTCGAAAGGGAAAAAGTCCAGCTCATGGACGTTGGTCCTAACCAGATTGCTTCTGTTGCAGCTTCGCTGATTTCGTTTCTTGAACACGACGATGCAAACCGTGCTTTAATGGGCTCGAACATGATGCGCCAGGCAGTGCCGCTGCTCCGCCCCGAAGCCCCTATTGTGGGAACAGGCCTGGAAGCCAGGGCTGCTTCCGATTCCGAAATCCTGATAAAAGCTCAATTTGATGGAGTTGTAGAGTATGTAGACGCAAATCAGATTATCGTTCGTTACGATATTTCTGAAGACGACAGGTTTGTTAGTTTCGATCCTGAAGTTGTTACCTACAAATTGCAAAAATATACAAAAACAAACCAGGGAACCACCGTCGACCTGAAGCCTATTGTTCGTAAAGGCGACCGCATTAAAAAAGGTCAGATCCTTACCGAAGGCTATGCTACCGAAAGCGGAGAACTAGCCCTGGGACGTAACCTCATGGTAGCCTTTATGCCATGGCAGGGTTATAATTACGAGGATGCAATTGTAATTTCAGAACGTATTGTCCGCGAAGATGTGTTCACCTCTGTGCATGTCGATGAGTACAGCCTTGAGGTGCGCGACACAAAGCGCGGAGTCGAAGAATTTACTTCAGATATCCCTAACGTGAGCGAAGAAGCTACCCGCAACCTCGACGAGAACGGTTTGATTAGAATTGGGGCCGAAATTAAACCCGGCGATATCCTTATCGGAAAGATTACTCCAAAAGGAGAATCCGATCCTTCGCCCGAAGAAAAACTGTTGCGCGCAATTTTCGGCGATAAAGCTGGCGATGTTAAAGACGCCTCTTTAAAAGCTTCTCCTTCGTTAACGGGTGTTGTTATCGATAAAAAATTATTTTCGCGGGTTACAAAAGACAAAAAAGGTACGGCAACCAAAAAGCTGCTCGACCAGATTGACGAAAAATTTGATCGCGAAATTTCTGCCCTTAGGGCCAAACTTGAAGATAAGGTGTTCACCTTAATTTCGGGTAAAACTTCACAGGGTGTGAAAGATTATTACGGTACCGAAATAATTCCCAAAGGGGTTAAATTTACGCTGAAACAGTTACAAGAAATAGATTACCTGAACATTAACCCTGGAAAATGGACGACAGATAAACAGAAGAACGACATGGTGTTCAATGTTATCAATAACTTCATTTTAAAATACAAGGAAGCAGAAGCCCTTACCCGTCGCGAAAGGTACAACATTACCATCGGCGACGAACTTCCTGCAGGTATCATTCAGCTTGCAAAAGTATATGTGGCCAAAAAGCGGAAATTGCAAATTGGCGATAAAATGGCCGGGCGACATGGAAACAAAGGGATAGTGTCCCGCGTTGTCCGCCAGGAAGATATGCCCTTCCTTGCCGACGGTACTCCTGTTGATATTGTTCTTAACCCGCTGGGCGTGCCTTCGCGTATGAACCTGGGGCAGATTTACGAAACCGTTTTGGGTTGGGCCGGAAAAAATCTTGGGTTGAAATTTGCAACACCCATTTTTGATGGTGCAACACTCGACGAAATTTGCAAATATACCGATAAAGCTGGTGTTCCGCGTTTCGGGGTAACCCGTCTGATTGACGGTGAAACCGGCGAACGTTTCGACCAGCCTGCCACAGTTGGAGTTATTTACATGATGAAACTGGGCCACATGGTCGAAGATAAAATGCATGCACGTTCAATCGGGCCATACTCTCTCATTACCCAGCAACCCCTGGGTGGAAAAGCACAATTCGGTGGACAGCGTTTTGGGGAAATGGAAGTTTGGGCGCTTGAAGCTTTTGGTGCTTCTCATATTTTGCAGGAAATTCTTACAGTTAAGTCCGACGATGTTATGGGAAGGGCGAAAGCGTACGAATCGATTGTTAAAGGCGAGCCAATGCCGCAGGCAGGAATTCCCGAATCGCTCAACGTATTGCTTCACGAACTCAGGGGCCTTGGCCTCAGTGTTAGGATGGAATAAAAGACCATGCTATATTGAACAGGTTCTGTTTTAATTATTTTAATTAGTATTATGGCATTCAGAAAAGATAATAAAGCGAAAATCAGTTTTTCAAAAGTTTCGATCAGTCTTGCTTCTCCGGAGGAGGTTCTTGAACGGTCGTTTGGTGAAGTATTAAAACCCGAAACAATAAACTACAGAACATACAAACCTGAACGCGACGGATTGTTTTGTGAACGGATATTTGGTCCTGTAAAAGATTATGAATGCCATTGCGGCAAATACAAAAGGATCAGGTACAAGGGAATTGTCTGCGACAGGTGCGGTGTTGAAGTGACCGAGAAAAAAGTACGTCGCGAAAGGATGGGCCATATTTCGCTGGTTGTTCCCGTTGCACACATTTGGTATTTTAAATCGCTGCCCAATAAAATCGGATATTTGCTTGGTTTGCCTACCAAAAAACTCGATACGATTATTTATTACGAACGTTATGTAGTAATTAATCCGGGAGTGAAATATGCCGACGGAGTTAAGGAACTCGATTTTCTCACAGAGGAGGAATATCTCGATATTCTGGACACACTTCCTAAAGAAAACCATCTTCTCGATGATGACGATCCAAATAAATTTGTGGCAAAAATGGGTGCTGAAGCCCTGTTCCAGATCCTCAGCAAAATCGACCTCGATGATTTGTCCTTTACCTTGCGTCATAAAGCAAACACCGAAACCTCCCAGCAACGTAAAAACGAAGCTTTAAAAAGGCTTCAGGTTGTTGAAGCTTTCAGGGCAAGTAAAAATATAAACCGCCCCGAATGGATGATTGTGCGTGTTGTACCCGTAATACCGCCCGACTTGCGGCCATTGGTGCCACTCGATGGCGGCCGGTTTGCAACATCAGATTTGAACGATCTTTACCGCAGGGTAATCATCAGGAACAACCGCTTAAAACGATTGATTGAAATTAAAGCTCCCGAAGTAATTCTTCGTAACGAAAAACGCATGCTTCAGGAAGCCGTCGACTCGCTGTTCGACAATTCAAGAAAATCGAATGCGGTAAAAACCGAAAACAACAGGGCATTAAAATCCCTTTCCGATAGTTTGAAAGGCAAACAGGGACGTTTCCGGCAGAATTTGCTCGGAAAACGTGTCGATTATTCAGCCCGTTCGGTAATTGTTGTGGGGCCAAAACTGAAAATCCACGAATGCGGGATTCCAAAAGAGATGGCTGCCGAACTTTACAAACCGTTTGTTATCAGGAAACTGATTGAGCGCGGAATTGTAAAAACAGTAAAATCGGCCAAGAAAATAGTTGATCGTAAGGATCCGGTCGTTTGGGAGATACTCGAAAATGTATTGAAGGGACACCCGGTATTATTAAACCGTGCGCCCACCCTGCACCGTCTGTCAATTCAGGCTTTTCAGCCGGTTTTGATCGAAGGAAAGGCAATTCAGCTGCACCCGCTGGTATGTACCGGGTTTAATGCCGACTTCGACGGCGACCAGATGGCTGTTCATCTGCCGCTTGGAAATGCTGCCGTTTTGGAAGCCCAGCTTCTGATGCTTGCATCGCACAACCTGCTCAATCCTGCAAACGGGGCGCCAATCCAGGTACCTTCGCAGGACATGGTTCTTGGTCTTTATTACATGACCAAGGCAAGAAAAGGCGCAAGGGGTGAAGGAATGGTGTTCTATTCTCCCGAAGAAGTTATTATAGCTTTTTCAGAAAAGGTTATCGATCTTCACGCAATTGTAAAAGTTAAAGTTGAAGATGTCGATGAAAACGGCAAATATTTCAAACATATTATTGAAACTACGGTTGGACGTGTGCTGTTTAACGAGAAAGTACCGCGGCAGGCAGGTTATATTAACCAGTTGCTGACCAAGAAGTCGTTAAGGACAATCATTACCGATGTGTTTATCCGCAGCGGAAATGCAACTACTGTTGCTTTCCTCGATGATATTAAAGACCTTGGTTACGATATGGCGTACCGTGGTGGGCTGTCGTTCAACCTCGATGATGTGATAATTCCTGATACGAAAGAGAAAATCGTTGCCGATGGTTATGCCGATGTTGAAGAAGTAATGAACAACTACAACATGGGTTTCATCACAAACAACGAAAGGTACAACCAGGTTATAGATATCTGGACACATGCCAACTCGAAACTTACCAACTCGGTAATGCAGACACTGAGTTCCGACAAACAGGGTTTCAACTCTATTTACATGATGCTCGATTCCGGGGCCCGTGGTTCCAAAGAGCAGATCAGGCAGTTGAGCGGTATGAGGGGACTGATGGCGAAACCGCAAAAGTCGGGTTCTACTGGTTCACAGATTATCGAAAACCCGATTCTTGCCAACTTTAAAGAAGGCCTTTCGGTACTCGAATACTTTATTTCAACTCACGGTGCGCGTAAAGGTTTGGCCGATACAGCGTTAAAAACTGCCGATGCCGGTTATCTTACGCGCAGGCTGGTCGATGTGGCGCAGGATGTAATTATTTCTGAAGACGACTGCGGAACATTACGCGGCCTTGTTGCAACTACGGTTAAAAACAACGAGGAAGTGGTAGCCTCATTGTACGAGCGAATTGTTGGCCGGACTTCAGTACACGATATTTTCCACCCGCTAAGCGGCGAGTTGATTGTTGCTTCGGGAGATGAACTGACTGAAGATATTGCGACAATAATTGAAAATTCACCGATTGAAAGTGTTGAAATCCGTTCAGTACTGACCTGCGAATCAAAAGTAGGTATTTGTGCCAAGTGTTACGGAAGAAACCTGGCTACTGGCAAGAAAGTGCAGAAAGGCGAAGCAACAGGTGTTATCGCTGCCCAGTCGATTGGCGAGCCGGGAACCCAGCTTACGCTTCGTACATTCCACGTGGGGGGTATTGCAGGTAATATTTCTGCCCAGTCTGCTGTTGAATCGAAATACGACGGATACGTTGAAATTGAAGAACTTCGTTCGGTAAAATTTGTTACCGAAGACAAAACCGAAATCGATGTTGTTGTAAGCCGTTTGGCCGAATTGAAAATTGTTGACAAGAATACAAATATTACCCTTTCAACCCATCCAATCCCGTATGGCTCAAAATTGTACGTGAAAAATGGGCAGGAAATCCGCAAAGGAAAACTAATTTGCGAGTGGGACCCGTTTAACGGTGTAATTATAACCGAATTCGACGGCGCTGTTGAGTTTGAAAACCTGATTGACGGTGTTACTTTCAGGGAAGAATCGGACGAACAGACCGGTTACAGCGAAAGGGTAATAATTGAAACCAGGGATAAAACCAAAAACCCGACCCTGAAAGTTATCGATAAGGAAGGGAATACGATCCGTTCATACAACCTGCCGGTTGGCGGCCATATTTCTGTCGAAAACAAGCAAAAAGTAAAGGCAGGTATGGTATTGGTAAAAATACCGCGTGCTGCCGGTAAAGCCGGCGACATCACCGGTGGTTTGCCCCGCGTCACCGAACTTTTCGAAGCGCGTAACCCTTCAAATCCGGCAGTAGTGTCTGAAATTGATGGCGAAGTTTCAATGGGTAAGATTAAACGGGGCAACCGCGAAATTGTTGTCACCACAAAATCCGGCGAGGTCAAAAAGTACATGGTGCCGCTGTCAAAACAGATCCTTGTCCAGGAAAACGATTATATCAGGGCTGGTACACCGCTATCAGACGGTGCAATCACTCCTTCCGATATCCTGGCCATTAAAGGCCCGACTGCGGTTCAGGAGTATATCCTTAACGAAGTACAGGACGTGTACCGCATGCAGGGTGTGAAAATTAATGATAAGCATTACGAAATCATTATTCGCCAAATGATGCGGAAAGTAGAAATCGAAGACCCGGGCGATACTCGTTTCCTTGAAAAACAAGTAGTCGACAAAAATGAATTCTTCTCGGAAAACGATTGGATTTACAATAAAAAGGTTGTCATCGATCCAGGGGATGGTGAAGGGATTAAAGCCGGACAGATTATTTCTGCCAGAAAACTTAGGGACGAAAACTCGCAGTTAAGAAGGAGGGATAAAAAGCTTATTGATGCAAGGGATGCAATTCCTGCAACTTCAAGCCAGGTGCTTCAGGGTATTACCAGGGCAGCATTGCAGACACGTAGCTGGTTATCGGCGGCTTCTTTCCAGGAAACTACTAAGGTACTGAACGAAGCAGCCATCAATGGTAAAACTGATTATCTCGACGGATTAAAGGAAAACGTGATTTGTGGCCATTTGATTCCTGCGGGTACTGGTTTGAAAGAATACAAAAACCTTGTAGTAGGTTCAAAATCGGAGTACGATCAATTAATTGATTCAAAAGATTAATAACAATAAATAAGATATGTTATGGATGAAAAGAATCAGGCGCCCCAACAACTGAATATTGAACTCAGCGAGGAAATTGCACAGGGAATTTATTCAAACCTGGCAGTTATAACTCATTCAAGTTCAGAGTTTGTTGTCGATTTTGTTCGTATAATGCCTGGGATTCCAAAAGCGAATGTAAAATCCCGAATTATTCTCACGCCGGAACATGCAAAAAGGCTATTATTTGCTTTGCAGGATAACATTAAAAAATTTGAAGCTGTTAATGGGCCAATTAAAAATGTCAAGCCGGGATCAGATCCTATGATGCCGCCCCTTGGATTTGGCGGTCCTGCAGCCCAGGCTTAAGCTAATTTTAAGATTTTATAAGAGGAATCAAATTCTGATTCCTCTTTTTTGTATGTCGGGCATGATATTAAGCTAACAGGATGCAAGTTCCTGTATGTGCCGAGTTGATAGGAAACATTAGCGATTGACAAGGGTGTTGCAGGCGACTGCAAATCTGAAAGAAGTCATTAGCAAA
>JBBINB010000034.1:0-38457 GCA_037444065.1 Draconibacterium sp. | reverse complement strand
AACTAATGTGGCGACATTTGGTACATTGACGACTAAATTCCTTGTCCCCTGCACAATATTTGGTGTTCCCACATTTGGGGCAGAGATAGCCATCGGCCCATTTAAGTTCTGACAAATACTGCATACAGGCGCGATCATCAGGAAACCTGGCCTGAAAATCAAAAATCGTTAGGCTTTGAAATTGTTGCTCCATACTCTAATTATTGAATGGCCTGAATTTACTCATTTTTACGTTATTGACAAAATGCCTATTTCAATAAAAGTTTTATGATTTCAAATGGACTTGAGACTAAACAAAAACCTAATCAAGTAAGCAACATTCCGATATAAACGTTACTACTAAAGCAGCCAAAGCAAAAACACCTAAAAGAACTAAAAAGCTACCACCTTCAATAGATTTCAATTCTGAGATAGATAATTCTTCAATATTGGTTTTTCTTAATGATTCCATGATTTGTATTTTTTAATTTTTCTACCTTAAACTTCGTCACAATTACATAGTTGGTCTGCCAACCATTTACCAGCAAACAATGCACCGATAACAACTGCCCCCGCAACTATTGCAAGTAGAAAAGAACCGGCCTCCATGTTCTTTAATTCTACCTTAGACAGTTCTTTTACACCACTCAGTTTCAAATCTAATGTTTTTTCCATAATTGTAAAATTTTAAATGTTCATATTAATTTTAACTACCGGCTAACTTGTTGTAACCCGAAAGCTAATTTTTATTAAAAATCCTCTTTGGAATTGTATTGGCCGCGTATAATCCATGCCATTCCAAAACCCAGCAATCTTTTTTGCAAATAACTAATGGTTGTTCATACGAGTACAGGGTAGAACCGGTATTTTTTAACTTGTCCTGCCTTTGACTTCGTCGATTTTCAATTCAGGCAGTCGCTTTTTTTTGATGTTATTTTCCGCAGGTCAATGACCGTACGGTTATGAAAGTCAGACTTTTCATGTCAATCCGGCAACTTGTCCTGAAAGGACTTATTTTAAATCCTTTTTCGAATTATTAGTGTCTCCCGGTTTTTTCAAGCCAGATTTTTGGGTTTCGGTTTGTGCTGATTATCGCCAAAACTTCAACGGTTTTATCTACCTCATTTATCGTAAAATGAATGAGATAAGGGAATTTCTTAATTAAAACACATCTGATTTCGCGATAACGGACTGCATAAATCTGAGGGTCTTTGCCGAGCGAATTAATCTTTGCGCTTTTTTTTTGCTTCGTGCCAATCTAAAAGCCTTTCAGGGTTCTTGCGCACTTTATCAAACCTTTCCAGTACTAATTTTTGTTGAGATTCAGGAATATCAAAAATTTCCATTTCTTTTTCCCTGGCGTAGTCGAGTATATTTTTTATGGCATTTATCAGGTTAATGTCATCTACCTTTTTAACCTGCTCAATGATAATTGCTTTCTGTGCCTGAATATTCATGACATGAATTTTTGCTGTAAATTTACAAAAATATTTCCTGCAGGTAAAGTTAGCTACTAGCCTTCTTTTTTATGCTTGTAATGCTTGTTTAGTTTAAACACTTGTCCTGCCTTTGACTTCGTCGATTTCCAATTCAGGCAGATGCTTCTTTTTGTTGTTATTTTCCGCAGGCCGATGTTCGTGCGGTTATGAATCCCGGGTGCTGCCACAAGTCAGGATAAGTTTTTCTTCCAGTTTTCAATTTTTAAACCTGGAATTCTGGAAAAATGTTTTTCGTTGTTGGTCGCCAGGATTAGTTCATTTTCTATTGCAACACCGGCAATACAAATCAATATCATAAAGCAAAAGTTTGTTAAAATATATTTAACACGTTGCGGCAGTTAAAAATATATATAATATTGCCGTCAGGAAAATACATTGAATGTGTCTGCAGGTTAATGCAGAATTTAAAAACTAAATAGGAAGTTTATTTATGAATATTACCAATATACTCGATCAGTTACTAAAATCGGGCCAGGGAACGGGGCAGTTCAATAGTGGCCAATCGAATAATGTAAATTCACCGGGTGGCGGACTTGGAAACCTGCTTTCGGGCAGTGGATTGGGTAGCTTGCTTTCTGGTTTTGGTGGCGGAGTTGCTACTGGTGGCGCTCTTGGTTTATTGCTTGGCAACAAAAAAGCGCGTAAGGTAGGAGGAAAGGTGGCATTATATGGAGGACTTGCAGCGCTTGGCGTAATTGCCTATAAGGCATACAACAACTGGCAGGCCCAAAATGTAAAAAATGCATACAGCGAACCGCAAACTATAGATCGTTTGCCGGCGCAACAAGTAGAAGATCATAGCCTTGCAATTCTTAAGGCGCTTGTTGCCGCCTCCAAAGCCGATGGTCATGTCGATGTAAAAGAACGTCAGTTGTTGGATCAGGAATTAAGTAAACTTACAAACGATATTGAATTGAGGCGCTGGTTCGATTCTGAACTGAATAAACCGCTAGATCCGGCTGATGTCGCCTGGGCGGCAAAAACACCTGAAATGGCGGCAGAAATGTATATAGCAAGTGTTTTAATGGTTGACGAGGAAAACTTTATGGAAAGGTCATATCTGGCAGAGTTGGCGCGTCAGCTAAGAATCGACCCGGCCCTTAAAAGTGAATTGGAAGCCCAGGTTCGCCAGGAGTTGAACCGGGGTTAACCAAATCTTTGCAAATTTTAAGAAAATATCTGGGGTATACAAAATAACAACTTTCTGGTTGTGGTGTTATTTGTATAACCGGAGTTTTTGCAGATGGAATAGAGCAAATGGGTGTTCAGGTTTCTCCGTGGTTTCTGATTTTTTCCCTTTTTAAAATAAAAATATTCCGGTATCCTTATTGTCCCTGAATTGCTTTGATTGGAAACAAAAAAATTCCGGCGGATAAAAAAATTGTAAGCTGCCGATAAAAAAGGTGGCTTTTTGTGCAGTATACAACAATTTGAATAAATTTGCATCCGGAATGTATAAATATGCAAAGTGAAGGATCGTTTAAAAAGGCAGGTTGAAATTGTAAAGATAATTCAGGATGGGAATGTACGTAGCCAGGATGAATTATTGGTTGAATTGAAAGCTAAAGGTTTCGATTTAACACAGGCCACTTTGTCGCGCGATATCAAGGAGTTGCAAATTGCCAAAGTTCCACATCCTGCCTTAGGTTATGTATATGTGATTCCTGAAAACAATACCAACAGCAGCAGAAACGGGCAAAACCAGGTAAATTATCTTGCCGATGGTTTCAGGGATTTGCGTTTTTCAGGAAACCTGGTGGTGGTGAAGACAGAACCGGGGTATGCCAGCAGCATTGCAGCGGTTATCGACAGGGCAAACCCCTGGGAAATACTGGGCACAATTGCCGGCGACGATACGATTCTTGTTATTATCAAGGAAGGAATTTCGAAAATGGACTTAGTTAATGCATTGGTTTCGGTAATGCCAAATTTAAAAGGGAAAATATAATTGACGGACTGAATGAAAGAATTGAAAAATATTAAAATTGAAGTTGCAACCAGCGGGCATATCAAATATGTTGACGACATAAACGATGCGATTGATATGGCCTCGAAGCAGCGTGGGACGGGTATTGCGAGAAGGACATTTGAATATCTTTCAGGAAAAATGAACGAAAGGAAAGCAATTATTGCCCTCGATGGGGATAAGTTTGTTGGGTTTTGTTACATTGAAGCATGGCAGGATAAGGGTTTTGTTGCCAACTCGGGTTTAATTGTTGTTGATGAATACCGCGGGATTGGCCTGGCAAAGGAAATTAAAAGAAAGGCGTTCAACCTGTCGCGCCAAAGATACCCCAATTCTAAAATTTTCGGGTTAACAACCGGGTTGGCTGTAATGAAGATTAATCATGAACTGGGTTACCGGCCGGTTACTTTTTCGGAACTGACCATGGACGATCAGTTCTGGAATGGCTGTAAAAGCTGTGTGAATTACGATATTTTAACGCGGACCGAACGCACGAAATGTTTGTGTACTGGTATGCTTTACGACCCCGCCTGGGAAAATAAGACAGCCGGTCCCGAACCTGAAATCAAAAAACGCAGCCTGATGGACATCATTAAAAAACTGAATCCAACAAAATTCAGCCTGAAAAACAACAACAAAGAGGAAAAAAAAAGTAAAAAAAAAATAATGTCGCGTTTTTTTAATGCAATATAATGTCGTATAGTAAAGGATGAAATTAATGGAAAGTTAAATTACTCACCCTTCGGCTACGCTCAGGGTGACAGTCAGACTGAGCGAAGTCCCTGTCTGCCGACAGGCAGGGAAGTCTGTTTTCACTAACCAAACAGCATTTAAGGCAGTTTATAAAATCGCCTGTGCAAAAGAAATATGATATCATTTTTTGAAAGAATAAAATAGAATGAACAGGAAATTGGTTTTGGCGTTTAGCGGCGGATTGGATACCTCGTTTTGCGTTAAATACTTGAAAGAAGAAAAAGGATTTGAAGTTTACACTGCAATAGCCAATACTGGTGGCTTTACTGATAGTGAACTGAAAAAAATTGAGGAGCGGGCCTACCGCCTTGGAGCTGTAAGGCATGTAACACTTGATGTAACCAACGAATATTACGAAAAATGTATCCGTTACATGGTTTTCGGCAATGTTTTACGAAACAACACTTATCCGGTATCTGTCAGTTCGGAGCGCGTTTTCCAGGCCATTGCCAGTATAAACTATGCAAAGGAAATTGGTGCCGGTTATATAGCCCACGGAAGTACCGGTGCAGGCAACGACCAGGTTCGGTTCGACCTTACTTTCCAGGTTCTGGCCCCCGAAATCGAAATCGTTACACCTATCCGCGACCTGATGTTAAGCCGCCAGGAAGAAATAGAATACCTGAAAAAACACGGGGTGGAGGAAGACTATAAAAAGATGGAATATTCAATCAACCAGGGTTTGTGGGGTACAAGTGTCGGGGGAAAAGAAACCCTGAAATCGAAAACCAACCTGCCCGGAGAAGCATATCCAAGCCAGCTGGAAGCTACAGGCGAAAAAGTTGTTGAACTTGGTTTTGAGAAAGGCGAATTGAATTCAATCGATGGAAAGACCTATAAAAACGGGCCAGCAGTAATTTTTGCCCTCGAAGAAATGGCTTCGAAATACGCCATCGGGCGCGACACCCATGTTGGCGATACAATTATCGGTATTAAAGGACGCGTGGGTTTCGAGGCAGCGGCGCCGCTTATTATTATTAAAGCCCATCATTTGCTTGAAAAACACACGCTTACAAAATGGCAGAGTTACTGGAAAGAACAATTAAGCAACTGGTACGGGATGTTCCTGCACGAAGCCATGTACCACGAACCAGTTATGCGCAATATCGAAACATTCCTCGAATCGAGCCAGGAAACCGTGACAGGAAAAGTTTTTGTAAAACTAAAACCCTATCATTTTGAACTGGTTGGGATTGAATCGGAACACGATTTAATGAATTCTGCTTTTGGCGAATACGGTGAAACGGTTAAGGCCTGGACTGCCGACGATGTGAAAGGGTTTACAAAAATCCTGTCGAATTCGCTGAAAATTTATCATACGGTGAATAAGAAAGAATGATTAAAGTTGGAATCATAGGTGGCGCAGGGTACACAGCCGGAGAATTGCTCCGGATTTTGCTGAATCATCCTGAGGTTGGGATAAACTTTGTTCAAAGCTCGAGCAATGCAGGAAACCTGGTTTCTGGCGTGCATGAAGATTTACTGGGCGAATGCGATTTGAAATTTACCGATAAACTGCAGCTTGAGGATGCAGATGTGGTTTTTCTGTGCACGGGGCATGGAAAATCGGTTGAATTTATGGAAAGGAATAATTTGCCCACCACTTTAAAAGTGATTGATTTGAGCCACGATTTCAGGTTGAAAAGGGCTGGAAACAATTTTGTATACGGCTTGCCCGAGCTCAACCGCGAATCAATTAAAGAAGCTCAATACATTGCCAACCCGGGCTGTTTTGCCACTGGCATTCAACTGGCGCTGTTACCGTTGGCTGCCGCAGGATTGTTAACCGATGAGGTCCATGTTCAGGCCATTACGGGTTCTACCGGCGCAGGACAAAAACCTACCGAATCAACACATTTTAGCTGGCGTAGCAGCAATGTTTCGGCATACAAAATTTTCGAACACCAGCACGAGGGCGAGATACTTCAAAGCCTGAAACAACTGCAACCCGGATTTGACAAGGATTTCAACTTTGTGCCCATTCGCGGGAATCATACACGGGGCATTTTTGTTTCGGCCTATACCTGTTTTGTCGGATCGCCCGGAGAAGCTATGCAATTGTTTGAAGATTATTACAAACTGCACCCGTTTGTGTTTATTACAAAAACAAATCCCGGTGTTAAACAGGTGGTAAATACAAACAAGGCAGTAATTTACCTCGAAAAGCATGGTAATAAGCTGGTTATTATTAGCGTTACTGATAACCTGATAAAAGGGGCTTCGGGGCAGGCGGTTCAGAATATGAACCTGATGTTTGGACTTGATGAAAGATTAGGACTGAATTTAAAACCAGTCGCATTTTAAAATTAATGATTGCCACAGATTCACAGATTCACTATTGAAAACTTTGAAAATCTGTTTTTTATTTGGCAGGTAAGAAAGTATAAACATTAAAAAAGGAAGAATCATTGTCGGTTGGCACAGGTAAACTCCCGTCTTCCGTCTTCGGTCTTCCCGCTTCTTCAAAATGAAACTTTTTGACGTATATCCACTCTTCAATATTACCCCGGTAAAGGCCAATGGTTGTTATGTCTGGGACTCGGAAGGAAAAAAATATCTCGATTTGTACGGAGGGCATGCCGTTATCTCAATCGGCCACAGCCACCCTCATTACATTGAAAAGATCACGAAGCAACTTTCCGAAATCGGGTTTTACTCCAATTCAATTCAAAATCCCTTGCAACACGAACTTGCCGAAAAGCTGGGCGAAATTTCAGGCTGCCCCGGCTACCAGCTTTTCCTGTGTAATTCGGGAGCCGAAGCAAATGAAAATGCAATAAAACTTGCGTCGTTTGTAACAGGGCGCAAAAAGTTTATCAGTTATTCTAAAGGATTTCACGGTCGGACATCGGCGGCGGCGGCGCTTACCGACAACCCAAAAATTGTTGCCCCGGTAAATAAAACCGAAAATGCGGTTATTATCCCATTTAATGATCTTGAAGCAACCGAAAACGAATTAAAAAATAGCGATGTTGCTGCCATTATTGTTGAAGGTATCCAGGGTATCGGCGGAATAAACCTTCCGGAAAATAACTTTCTGGATGGCCTGGAAAAGCTCACAAAGAAGTATGGGAGCATGCTGATATTAGATGAAATTCAATCGGGTTACGGTCGCAGCGGTCGATTTTTTTCATTTCAATATTCAGGTGTCAACCCCGATATAATTACCATTGCAAAAGGAATGGGAAATGGCTTCCCGGTTGGCGGAATTCTTATCAGGCCCGGCATTCAGCCATGGCATGGGATGCTTGGAACTACCTTTGGCGGGAACCACCTGGCCTGTGCAGCTTCAATTGCAGTGCTCGATGTGATTAAACAGGAAAATCTGGTTGAAAATGCTGAAAAGGTTGGAAATTACCTGATGAAAAAGTTGGGAGGAATAAGTTCTGAATACGAAATTCGTGGAAAGGGATTGATGATCGGGATTGAATTTAATTTTCCTGTTAAGGGACTGAGAAACAAATTGCTTTTCGAACATGGAATATTTACAGGTTTTTCGGGACAGAATATTATGAGGTTGTTGCCACCCCTTTCGTTAAGTTTTGAAGAGGCCGACATGTTTATTGATGCATTTAAAAAAGTTTTTAACGAAATTTCGGAACTATTATTCAGGGAATAGGTATTTTAATAAATGTCAATTAATTAAAAAGCAGTTTCTGTCTTTCCCCCTCGGGGTCCCGATAGTTATCGGGAAGAAGGGGGCTTTAAAAATACAGGTATGAAAAACAAAAAAATAGCCATAATTGGGGTAGGCAACATGGGCAGCGCCATTGCTGCTGGATTGATAAAATCGGGATTTATGCAACCTTCCGACATTATTGTAACTGATAAAAAAGAGGCAACTCTCGAAAAAATTAAAATACTGGGAGTATCTGTTTCCACCGAAAACAGGGAAGCCGCCCAAGTCTCGGAAGTAGTATTGTTGGCGGTCAAACCCTATCATATTGCCCAGGTCATTGAAGACATCAAACCAGTTCTTCACCCCACAAAAATTTTTATATCTATCGTGGCTGGGGTGGGAATTGACGAACTTGGAGATATGGCCGGGAAAAACCTGCCTATCTTCAGGGTAATGCCAAATACTGCTATTGCTTTACAGGAGTCGCTGACCTGTATTTCATCAAACGAAAATACTGCCCCTCACAAGAAATATGTTATCGAGATGTTCGACAAACTTGGTAAAACCATCGAAATCGGCGAGGAACTGATGGCTGCAGCAACAGTCCTTTCTTCATGCGGTATAGCCTATGCGCTGAGGTACATCAGGGCTGCAATGCAAGGAGGAATTGAAATTGGTTTTGGCGCCGAAATGGCCCAGTTTATAACTGCACAAACCGTAAAAGGGGCTACCGAACTGATTCTGCAATCGGGTAACCACCCTGAACGCGAAATCGATAAAGTTACTACCCCGATGGGAGTTACCATTACCGGGCTCAACGAAATGGAACACAAGGGATTCAGCTCATCGCTGATCCAGGGGGTAATGGCCTCTTACAAAAAAATAGCGCCTGCGAGAAAATAAAAACAATGCATTTCAGGTATAAAAAAATAACGGTTAAAATTGGCAGCAATGTTCTGGCAAAAAACGACGGGACACTGAACGTTTCGCGGATTGCACACCTGGTTGACCAGGTGGCTTTTTTGCATAAAAATGGCGTGGAAGTGGTTGTCGTTTCATCGGGGGCAGTGGCCTCCGGACGGGCAGTTCTAACGCCGGCCAAAAAAATGGATGCCGTTTCGCAACGACAGTTGTGGGCCGCTTTAGGACAGGTAAAACTAATTAGCCGCTATTCCGATTTTTTTAACGAACACAACCTCATTTGCGCCCAGGTTTTAACCACCAAGGAAAACTTCTCCAGCCGCGGGCATTACCTGAATATGCAGAATTGTTTTACTACCCTGCTCGAAAATAAAGTAATACCAATTGTTAACGAGAACGATACCATTTCGGTAAACGAACTGATGTTTACCGATAACGATGAACTTTCAGGATTAATAGCCTCAATGGTGAATTCTGATGCGTTGATACTGCTTAGCAATGTCGACGGGGTGTTTAACGCAAATCCGAAAGATAAAAATGCAAAAATTATCCGTAGGATTGAATACAACGAAAAAGAACCTGAAAACGCAATTTCGGTCGGGCGTTCCGATTTTGGGCGGGGCGGGATGCTAACCAAATTTCGTATTGCCCAAAAAGTGGCCGGCGATGGAATTGGCGTGCACGTTGCAAACGGCGCTTTGGAAAATGTATTGATTGATTTGCTGGATACCAGGAAAGATCTGAACCATACCTATTTTGTACCTAATAATAAGCCATCGAGCGGCGTAAAAAAATGGATTGGTTATTCCGATGGTTTTGCAAAAGGGCAGGTTGTTATCAACCAGGGTGCTATAAAAGCCCTCGATTCTGAAAAAGCGGTGAGTTTGCTGCCAATCGGAATTACCCGGATTAACAACGAATTTAAAAAAGGCGATTTAATAAAAATTGTCGATGAATCGGGCAAAACTGTAGGTATCGGAAAAGCAAGCTACGGATCAGATAAAATTGAATCGGAAAAGCAATCGGAAAAACAAAAACCAATTGTCCATTACGATTATCTATACCTCGAAAACCGGAAATAGCGACCCGACCTGTCAGCGTGCACCGCACCTGACAGCGTCTAAAAAAATAGTAAGTTGTAAAATAAAAGACCGGTTACTGTACTAAAAAAATGTCTCAAATAATGAAAATAGAACAACAACTTCAAAATACGCTTCTTGCTTCACGAAAACTAAATCTTGTGGATGATGAAACGGTGAAGAATGTATTGTTAGAATTAGCGGTTCAGGCACGAGCAAACACTGAATTTATTCTTTCAGAAAACAAAAAGGATTTGGAACTGATGGATCCGGCAGATCCCAAATTCGACAGGTTAAAATTAACTGCCGAACGCATCGAAGGAATTGCCGGCGACACTGAGAATGTTGCACATTTACCCAGTCCGGCAGGAAGGATTCTTAAAGAAGAGATACGTCCAAACGGATTAAAAATCAGCAAAGTTACAGTGCCTTTTGGCGTGGTTGGAATAATTTACGAAGCCCGTCCAAACGTGACTTTCGACGTTTTCGCACTTAGCCTGAAATCGGGGAACGCCTGTGTTTTAAAAGGGGGCAGCGACGCAATCCATTCCAACTTTGCAATTGTTACAGTGATTAAAAAAGTACTGAAAAAGTTTAATCTCGATGAGAATACGGTTTGCCTGTTGCCTGCCGGACGCGAAGAAACACACGAAATGTTGCACGCACGCGGTTATATCGATTTAATTATTCCACGCGGGAGCCAGGGTCTTATCGATTTTGTACGTGATAATGCCACAATTCCCGTGATTGAAACAGGAGCAGGTATTTGCCACACTTATTTCGATGAATTCGGCAACGCGGAAAAGGGCAGCGAAATTATATTCAATGCAAAAACCCGCCGTCAATCGGTTTGCAATGCGCTCGACTGCCTGATAATCCACGAAAGCCGGTTGGATGAGTTACCCCTTTTCGGGAAAAAACTGGCCGATGAAAATGTAGCGGTTTTTGCCGATCAAAAATCGTTTGAAGCGCTTGCCGGAAACTATCCCTATGATTTGCTTCATCATGCCACGGAAGAATCGTATGGAACAGAATTTCTTTCGCTGAATATGGCAATTAAAACTGTGGCGAGTATCGATGAAGCGCTTGCGCATATCGAAAAACACAGTTCAAAACACAGTGAGGCCATCATTTCGGAAAATGCCGGAAATATTGATAAATTTATGAAAATGGTCGATGCTGCATCGGTGTATTCAAACGCCTCCACAGCATTTACCGATGGTGCACAGTTTGGTCTAGGCGCCGAAATCGGAATCAGCACCCAAAAACTTCATGCACGCGGCCCAATGGCGCTCGAAGAGCTCACAAGCTACAAGTGGATTGTGGAAGGAAACGGCCACATACGCCCAAAATAGTAAAGATAAAAATGTATATTTGTTTAAAATCATGAATTATGGAAGCAGATATTTTAATAAACAAATTTCATGACCTGCCAGAGAATGCGCGAAAGGAATTATTGGATTTTCTTGATTTTTTATCCATACGCTATGGGAAAAAGCAAAAAATGGAAAAAGAACGATTTAAGTTTGATTGGGAGGGTGGATTGAAAGATGTCAATGAAACTTCTGTCGATTTGCAACACAAAGCGAATCAATGGCGATAAATTATTTAATTGATACAAATATTTTTCTTGAAATACTTCTAAATCAAGAGAAGAAAGAATTGTGCAAGAAATATTTAAATTCCAAGTTTGAACACTTAGCTATTTCTGATTTCTCCTTGCATTCTATTGGTGTAATTCTTTTCAGAATTAATAAAAATGAGATTTTTAACTCATTTTTAAATGACATACTACCCCGGGTAGAAGTTTTATCGGTTCAAAAAGGCCAATATTCTCAAATATCATCTATTGCAAGTCAATTTAATCTTGATTTTGATGATGCCTATCAAACAACGGTTGCCAGGTCATATAACTTGATAATTACTACTATGGATAAAGACTTTGAAAAAATTCGAAACTTTAACAAAGTTGATTTTATAAAATGAATTGAGCATCTCCTAAAACACCTTTTCAAACTTAATTTATAATTTAAACGGAAGAATATGAGACTATACACTTCCATTTTCTAATTTCAAAATATTTAAAAATGAGACATTTCACATCAGTAAACGATATCCCAAACATCAGCGAAGCATTAAACGTTGCCTTCGACGTCAAGAAAAATCCTTTTGCATACCAGCATCTCGGAAAAAACAAAACCATGGTTCTGATATTTTTTAACTCGAGTTTACGCACAAGGTTAAGCACACAAAAAGCTGCCATGAACCTGGGAATGAATACCATGGTTTTAAATGTTGGCGAAGAAAGCTGGCAAATGGAATCTGAACTTGGAGTGGTTATGGACGGCGACAAACCCGAACATTTGCTTGAAGCAATCCCTGTAATAGGCTCATACTGCGACATAATTGGGGTAAGGGCATTTGCAAAATTCAAAAGCAGAGAGGATGATTATTCAGAAAAAATACTAAGACAGTTTGTAAAATATGCCGGAGTTCCGGTTGTGAGCATGGAAGGTGCAACACGCCACCCTTTGCAGAGTTTTGCCGATTTGGTAACCATTGAAGAATATAAAACAAAAGAACGCCCAAAAGTGGTTTTGACATGGGCGCCACACCCACGTGCATTGCCGCAGGCAGTTGCCAATTCGTTTGTGGAATGGATGAGCAAAACCGATTACGAACTTGTGGTTACGCACCCCGAAGGTTATGAGCTTGCCCCTGAATTTATGGGCGATGTAAAAGTGGAATACAATCAGAAAAAAGCGTTTGAAGGCGCCGATTTTATTTATGCAAAAAACTGGTCATCGTACACCAGCTACGGGCAAATTCTGTCGAAAGATTTTGCATGGACAGTAGATGAAGAAAAAATGGCGCTTACCGACAATGCTAAATTTATGCACTGCCTGCCTGTTCGCCGGAACGTGATTGTTACCGATGGAGTTATCGACAGCAAAAATTCGATCGTAGTTCCACAGGCAAAAAACAGGGAAGTAACGGCCCAGGCTGTATTGAAAATGATTTTGGAAGAGATAAAATAAAATTTATGGCCACAGATTCACTGATTGTATTTCAATTCTGTTTAGTTAAAAATGAATTTAAGAAATTTGGATTTCAAACACCCTTCGACTACGCTCAGGGTGACGGTCAGACTGAGCGTAGTCGAAGTCCTTTACATTTAACTAAACAACATTCGATTGTATTATTAAATCTGTGAATCTGTGGCAAAAATTGATCAGTTTGTGTTAATGAATAAAATTGAAATCATCCCGGCCATCGACCTGATCGACGGTAAATGTGTACGCCTGTCGCAAGGCGATTACAACCAAAAAACCGTGTACAACGAAAACCCGCTGGAAGTGGCATTAATGTTTGAAGGGTCCGGAATCAGACGGTTGCACCTGGTCGACCTCGACGGAGCGAAGGCAAAATACATTGTAAATTATAAAGTACTGGAACAGATTTCTACAAAAACAAACCTGGTGATTGATTTTGGCGGCGGATTGAAGTCAGACAAGGATTTGGAAATTGCGTTTAACTCGGGTGCTCAAATGGTTACTGGCGGAAGTATCGCTGTAAAAGAGAGAGAAAAATTTTTAAGATGGTTTGAAAAGTATGGGCGTGAGAAAATCATCCTCGGGGCAGATGCTAAAGATGGAAAAATTGCGGTTAGCGGCTGGCTCGAAACTACTGAACTCCCGGTTGTCGGTTTTATTTCTGAATTTCACAAAAAGGGACTCAGAAAAGTAATTTCCACCGATATAAGCCGCGATGGGATGTTAACTGGCCCTGCCTTTGAACTGTATGCTGAAATCCAAAAAACACTTCCGCAGGTAGAAATTATTGCCAGCGGCGGAATTGCATCCATGGAAAATATCCAGAAGTTAAATGATATGGGAGTGCCCGGAGTTATTGTCGGGAAAGCGATTTATGAAAACCGGATATCTTTGAATGAAATTGAACGGTTTCAAAGTAGCTAAATAAATTAACCTTTTCAGGTTTATTTACTTCTAATTAACCATAAAAGGTTAATAGTTGCATAATTAACTTAAATAGGTTAACTTTGTTTCATGAAAAATAAAACAATAGCTGGGGTTATTACGGGAGATGTGATAAACTCGTCATCGGTTGACGAAGAGAAAAAGAATCTCCTTAAGTCGGAACTGAATCGTCTCCTTACCGGCAATCCCGATATCCTGTTGCCGCTTCAATTCTACCGGGGAGACAGCTTCCAATTGATGGTTAAGAAAGAAAAGGCAGCCCAAATTGCTGTAATTATCGAAACAACTGTTTTTTTAACTACCGGCACATGGGCACGATTGAGCATAGGAATTGGCACGGTTTCCAAAATCTCGCCGGGTGATGTTTTGCAATCGGAAGGTGAAGCCTTTCAGCTTTCAGGACATCAGATGGATAAAATGAAAGAAGAAGGACGGATGTTAAAGATTGCCTTAAACAGCAAAGAATATGAACCTATTTTTTCGGCAGCTTTCCATTTGGCCGAAAGTATTATTTGGAGCTGGAAACCCGGACAGGTGGCAGTAATTGCACAGATACCCTTTTCTAAAACTCAAAAGGAAATTGCTGAAAAACTAAATATTTCTGAAGCTGCAGTTAGCAAGGCTATCAAAGCCAGTAACCAGCCAGCGATGGAAAGTTTTATTATAGGTTACGAAGAAACAATTAAAAAAGCCTGTAAATGAACCTGATATTTTTCCCATTGCTTGTGGGGCATATAATTGCCGACTTTTGGCTGCAGCCCGGTTCGTGGGTTGTTCATAAAAAAGAGAATGGGATAAAATCACCAAAGTTAATGATGCATGTTGCCATTGCTTCGGTTTTGCCTGTAATTCTTACTTTTCAGTTAAATTTATGGTGGTTCGTTCCGGTTATTTTTGTCACGCATATAATTATCGATTTTTTTAAATCAAAATTTAACGACACAATTCAGGCCTTCATCATTGACCAGTTGTTGCACGTTCTTATATTATTGGCTCTTTCATTTTTAGGAACAAATTCTGAAATTTCAGCAAACCTGGCCATCTTTTGGATTTACGCTGCTGGATTTATCCTGATTACCAAACCTGCAGGAATATTAACCGGGAAATTTCTGGACGCCATAATTCCTGAGAAGAATAAAACATTAAAAATTGACGTGTCGGGTTGGATTGGGATATTGGAACGAATTCTGATTTTTATTTTTATCATCGTCGGCCAGTTTTCGGCTATCGGGTTTCTGATTGCTGCAAAATCGGTGTTCAGGTTTAACGATGTCCGCGAAGATGGTAACAAAAGGGCTGAATATTTTTTGCTCGGAACGCTGTTTTCATTCACTTTGGCAATTATTGTCGGACTGGGAATATTGAAAATAAAAGAGTTATTGTGTTGTAATTAAAAAACTCCCTCCCCCTGAGGGGAGGGTTGGGGAGAGGCTTCTTTATGCTTGTAAAACGAATTATACCATGTCTGGATATCCGTAACGGTCAAACCGTAAAAGGAATCAATTTTGTAAATATCCAGGAAGTTGGCGACCCGGTTGAACTGGGTGCCAAATACGCTGCCGACGGTGCCGACGAACTTGTTTTTCTTGACATTACAGCAACTCACGAAGGCCGCAAAACCTTTGTTGAACTTGTAAAACGAATTGCTGCCCATTTGAATATCCCGTTTACAGTTGGCGGCGGAATAAGCGAAATTGGCGATGCCGAGAAACTTTTGAGCGCCGGTGCCGATAAAATTTCCATCAACTCATCGGCTGTGCGGAACCCCAAACTGATCGACGAGCTGGCATTGAATTTCGGGAGCCAGTTTGTGGTAGTAGCCATCGATGCCAGGGGCGATGAGAACAATCACTGGACAGTTACAGTGAATGGCGGCCGTATTCCTACTGATAAAGAACTGTTTTCATGGGCAAAGGAGGCAGAAGACCGCGGTGCAGGAGAAATTCTCTTTACATCAATGAACCACGACGGGACTAAAAACGGTTTTGCCAATGAACAACTGGCACAACTGGCCGATTCGTTGAAAATACCGGTTATTGCTTCGGGAGGTGCGGGGGCAAAAGAGCATTTTCTCGATGTTTTTACAAAAGGCAAAGCCGATGCAGGTTTGGCAGCCAGTATTTTTCACTACAACGAAATCCCAATCCCTGTTCTGAAAAAATACCTCAGGGAAAATGGAATTGTTGTGAGGTAACAAAACAAAACCGATTATTTAAAACTTCGAATAAAAATTGCAAAAATGAACGAATTAAAGAATATATCCCAGGTCGATTTCAATAAAACAGGCGGACTTGTTCCTGCAATTATCCAGGACAGCCAAACCATGAAAGTTCTGATGGTTGGCTTTATGAACGAGGAAGCTTTGTTAAAAACGCAGGAAACCAGGAAGGTTACTTTTTTCAGCCGCACAAAAAACCGCTTGTGGATTAAGGGTGAGGAATCGGGAAATTTTTTGAACGTGGTTTCGGTTTTAATTGATTGCGACAATGACACCCTGCTGATTAAGGTAATTCCGGTAGGCCCGGTTTGCCATACGGGCAGCGACACCTGTTTTGATGAAGTGAACCCTAAAGGCGACGTGCAATTCCTGGGCTACCTTCAGGATTTTATTGATAAACGGAAACAGGAAATGCCCAAAGGTTCATATACCACTTCGTTATTTGAAAATGGAACTTCGAAAATTGCCCAGAAAGTAGGAGAGGAAGCTGTTGAAACCATAATAGGCGCTATGGCCAACGACAATGAGAATTTTATTTACGAAGCCGGCGATCTATTGTACCACCTTATCGTCCTGCTTTCTCATAAAGGATACCGGATTGAGGATATCGTCAGGGAATTGAAAAAAAGACATTCTTAAAAAATGGTGATGTTGCCATCAGAATACTTTTAGCGAAAGTTACATTAATGTGGTGTTACAATCAAAATCCGAAGTTTCATTTTCGGATTTTAAAAGAAATTTCGCAATTATAAGGTGAATTACAAATACTACTCATCCGACTGGGTTTTAATAACCTTTTGTCATGTATTGTCAAAACTTGTTTTGTAACATAGTTTCATAACATAACTGTAAAACATTCAACATTAGTAAGGCTTTAATGGGATATTTTAATACGAAGTTGGTAGCTTTGTATATCAATAAAACTTTTAAACCTTAAGATATGGAAACTATGACTGCCTGCCCAACCAGTACTGTAACCATTTTGGCTTGTCAGAAAATTGCAAAGACATTTAAAGAAAACATTTACGAATTAAGCCGCATCAGGAATGATTGGGATCCTGGGTATGCTACTTCAATTAATATATGGGTAAACGACACTATCGATAAATACTATTTAGGCAGCAAGGAATCGATTGATTATTCAAGGTTTGTGGAATGGCACGAAGTTATGATTGCCGGAATGCAGGGGCTTAAAGTACTTAGGGCTTCGTTAAAAGTAGATTTTAAGGGAGAAAAGGCCTTTCTTAAAGATTTCTTCTTAAAACACGGGTATGTTGAATATTTCAGCGAAGCCAAAAACGGTGACCACCTGAGCCTGCACAAGTTCTTAACTGCATTTGCCACGAACCTGGACGAAAATACAAGGAAAAAAATTGTATCAAGGAACACCCCTGAAACCGTAATTTCAAAGATACTGGACTGTGCAAAACAAATAACAAAATTTACTGAGTGCTTCGAAGCGTTGGAAGGCGATGCAAATCTTAATCAGTACGGAAAAAAGGAAGTCCAGGAAATTTACGAAACCGTGCAGGATATTAGCCGCATTGCAATGGCATACTTTCAGTTTGACCCGGTAAAACGAGACCAGTTTAATTTTTACAAAGTACTGGTTAACCTGTAAGTTTGATAATTGGGATTTTAATAAATATTAAAACCAGATGATTTAATAATAGCAGGTTATTTTTAGACATCACTGGAAAGAATAATCATATTTGCTAATGAACAAAAGTCTTTTAAAGGAATAGAATGGTAGGGTTTATTTTGAAATGATTTTCTGTTTCAATCCCCCTCCTTTTCAACACTTTTAAGTGGGACAAATCCTTCAGGTATCATCGATTCGGCTGGCACATAAGGAAATACATCTACAATGGTGCTTACGGCAAGAGCAGAAATTACATACGGAATTACAAGAAACGAAAGGCTTTCATCGAGACGATCCAGGGCTTCTTTTATATCGTCGGCCATAACAAGATAATAGGCGCGCAGCTTTTTTTCCTTGCCAGCTTCTTCATCAACCGTAACCAGGTTTATGGTTGCCTTGAACCACCATTCACCTGCCTCGTATGGGAACACCCCGGCTATACGCGATTTTTTGATATCGGCAATCTGAAACTCGCCACCTTTGACTGTTTGCTGCATCTGCCTTATGATACGGGTTTCTGCATCGGTATATGAAACCGCATCGAGAAGAAAATTCTCGGTTACCAACTGCTCGTTTCCACTTCCGGAGACTTTTACATATTTTACTTTGCTTTCGAACCAGGTTTGCATTCTTGTATTTATTTAATTGAAGCGCAAAAATAGGGTTATTCGTTTTAAATATTGGATACGATAGATTTTTATTTAACCTGATTAATTCATAAAAATGAATTAATCACCCGAAGGGCTGACGAAATAATTGATATTCAATTATTTGTCAGGGTTAACCTTGACATTGAAAATCAATCCGATTATGCTCATTATTAGTAATATCAGTTTGATTTTCAATCGTCAAAACGAAGTTTGAATAATTCTTTGAATTATCCAGGTTAAATTTTTAAACAAAAAAACCGGCTACAACTGAGCGAGCCGTTTTTCCGATTTTCAAACTAAACTAAACTAACACAATATCTATAATAACCGAATGAATGTTTGAGTATGCATCATTTAAGGAGATTTGAATACTTTCGCAATGTTCTGTAAAAAGCCCGCCTCAGACAGCGGGCTTTAACAGACAGCTACAGACATAAGCGATATGGGAGGTTAATTGTAAGCACTTTCTCCGTGTTCGTAAATATCAAGGCCTTCTTCCTCGATACGTTTCGGAACACGCAAACCAACGGTAGCTTTTAATGTTTTGAATAGTATAAATCCCAAAATAAAAGCCCAGGCGGCAACTGCCACAACGCCTATAGTCTGCGAAACCAGCAGATTAGCGCCACCGCCATAGAATAACCCGTCTTCTTTTGCAAATAATCCGACCATAATGGTTCCAAATAAGCCACATATTCCATGAACTGATATTGCTCCAACCGGATCGTCGATATGCAGTTTATTATCGAAGATTGTAACGGAATACACCAGTAATGTTCCGGCCATTAATCCTATAATGACTGCGCCTGAGTCGCTGACCAAATCACAGCCTGCAGTTATTGCAACAAGTCCCGCAAGTGCGCCGTTCAATGCAAAACTTAAACTGGGTTTGCCATACCTGAACCAGCTAACCAACAATGCGGCAACTGTGCCGGCTGCAGCGGCCAGGTTGGTTGCTACAAAAATATGCGAAATGGCTTCGGCATTGCCCGATCCCGATGCGGCCAACTGCGAGCCGGGATTAAACCCGAACCAACCGAACCAGAGAATAAACACCCCTAACGCGCCATAAGTCATGTTATGGCCCGGAATGGCATTTGCCTGTTTATTGGTATATTTTCCGAGCCTTGGCCCTAAAATCATTGCTCCGGTGAGGGCAACCACACCGCCAACGCCGTGTACTACTGTGGACCCAGCAAAATCGTGAAATGGCGTTTCGAGCTGCGATAACCAGCCTCCACCCCATACCCAGTGACCTGAAATTGGATATATTATTGCCGAAATTGCAATTGAGTAATAAAAATAGGCTTTGAATTCAGTTCGTTCTGCCATTGCCCCCGAAACAATAGTTGCTGATGTTGCAGCAAAAACTGTTTGAAAAATCAGAAATGCTTCAGCCGGTATGGCTCCTTCCCAGCCATGCAGGAAAAAGATGTCGGGGGCACCAATAAAACCGCCAATATCTTTTCCAAACATAAAACTGAAACCAATAATCCAGAATAATAGCGACCCAACTGCAAAATCGATTAAATTTTTGGTAAGTATGTTTACCGTATTTTTTGATCTTGTAAATCCTGCCTCTACCAAAGCGAACCCGGCCTGCATAAAAAATACGAGTGCAGCGGCTATTAAAACCCAAAGCGTGTCGATTGACATTGCAACACCTTCGGCTGATTTAGCTAATGTATCTAATGTTAAAGCTTCTGCCATGATATTCTTTTTTAATGTTTATGGTAGATTTTATTCTTCTTTTCCTTTTATGAAAAGTGATTCGTCGCCCTTCTCCCCGGTCCTGATCCGGTAAGATTCTTCAATTGGGATAATGAAAATTTTCCCATCGCCAATTTCACCTGTCCTGGCTGAAGTCAAAACTGCTTTTACAGTTTTTTCAACGTTTTTATCTCGTACAATAATTGAAAGTTTTATCCTCTCGATACTGCTTGTATCGTAAATAACTCCACGGTACATGCGGCCTTCACGTGCCTGTCCGACACCGCGCACATCCCAGAACGAAAAGAATTCTATGCCTGCGTCGTAGAGGGCATTTTTCACCTCATCGAATTTTGTTTTGCGTATAATCGCTTCAATTTTTTTCATTTTTTCTATTTTTTCATTTTTAAAGAGAAATACCAATTACAACGTAAAGTTGCTCCGCCGAAGGATTTAAAATAACCGAACCTGAAACGGGCAACGAGAAACTGTCGGTTATTTTGATTTCTTTCGAAGTGCCGATTCCAATATTGCTTATCGCGAATTTGTCATCTTTCCCGGCATCCTCTACAGAATACTGTCCATTACCCCCTCCGATTGTCAGATCGACTGGTCCTGCCGACAGGCTTGCCTGTAGGTAAAGATCTCCCGAAGCATCGCCGTTTCCGGCGCCATCGTAAAACATGTAAGCTGCCGTAAACGAAAAATTGCCTAACCCCAGGGTGGCCATTGGTTCGATAAAATGCGATGTGCTTTTAAAATAATTAGAGCCGGGGAAATAATAATCGGTAAGCGTTAAACTCAAAGAAGAGCTCTCGCCAAGCTCAAAACTATAACCGGCATACAGGTCAGCTTCGGCAGCCTCGTCATCTCCGGTGCTAAATGAACCCCAGGCCCCGATTGCAAATCCACCGGCGCTAAACTCAACCGAAGGTTGAAATGCTGCGCCTGTGCCAAATTTTATACCCCGCCAGATATAACTGCTGTAAATATCCACGCCTGTATTCCATTCCTGTGCTTTTATTTTAGGAATAAACGTTAATAACAAAAACACACTCGCTATAATCATTAAAATCTTTTTCATAATCGTAATTTTTAAAAGTTAATTTCTGTAATTTTTATTTTTTAATTAAAAAAGTTTATAATATTATTTGTACCCTATAAAAAATGTATCAATAGATTAAAAAACGATATAAAATTATAGTTACCCCCTAAGAAAATAGGGTATGTGTCAAAAATATATATGTTTTATAACACAAGGGTATAAAACGAACCTGTTTTTATGATCTGTTAACAAAACTTTAATGTAGAACAGTGTTTGGGTTGCATAATGGCAGTAATAATTAACAAATAGTATCAAAATAATATAATACCTAAGAAAAAACAATCAGAAATCTAATAAATAAGATATTAGTGTAAATGTTTCTGAGGATAAAAGACCTGGTTTTATTCTTTTATAAATACAATAGATATCGTACGGTTTGAAATGTTTGTTTCTGTTAGAAAAAACAACGAACCCGGTAAAAAACACACCGGCTCTTTAATTTTTTTATTTTTATGCCGTTTCGGTGGTATTGATTTACAATCATCCATTTTTATATGATTACTTTCATTTTAAGAAATGCACTGGTTTTATATCGGTAGAAATTGTTTGTTGAACCCGACTATAAAAAGAGGATAAAAATTTTGTTTAAGTGAAAAAGACAATAATTGTATTTATAAACTATTTTTTGTTTTGGCTGATTTATTTCATCATATCAAAAGTTGTTTTTCTGCTGTTTAATTATAGTCTTACAAGTTCATTATCGTTTTCGGAAATTTCGGGAATTTTTTTGCACGGCTTGAAAATGGACCTGTCGATGGTGAGCTACCTGATGCTCTTACCCGGAATCGTGCTGGCATTTTCATTTCTGATGTCTCAAAAAATGCTGTTCCGGATTTTTAATATATACAATATTATTTTACTTGTTATTATCACCTTTGTTAATCTGCTTGACCTCGGCTTGTACCCACATTGGGGAACAAGGGTCGGAATTTCGGCTTTCGATTATTTTGGCGATCCGCAGGGGGTTTTATCGAGTATTACCTGGAAAGATGGACTTGCCGCTGTTTTTTTTGTTTTGTTTTATCTCGGAAGTTTTCTCTGGCTTTTTAACCGTTTCCTGAGGCCAAAATTTTACAAGGCAACTGGTGGGAAATGGTATTTTGCCCCTGTCTTGATTTTTATTACCGCTTTGCTTTTTATACCCATTCGTGGAGGGCTTGGCACTGCACCAATTAATTTAAGCACAGTTTCGTTCAGCACAAAACTATATGTGAACCAGGCTTCGTACAATTTTTTGTGGAATTTTGCCAAAACTGTTGAAAGAAAAAAGAAACTGGTTAATCCGTGCCAGTATTTCGACAATGAAACTGCCCAGAAGAACTTTAATTTGTTTGAAGGTGCACGTTTGAGTTCTGATTCTTTGATAATTGACGTGGATAAAGACAACCCTCCCAATGTGGTTTTAATTATACTCGAAAGTTTTTCAAATAAAGTAATTTCAACTTTTGGCGGGAAACACTCAGTTTGCCCAAACCTCGACTCGATTTGCGCCAACGCCATAATCTTTCCTTCGTTTTATGCCAGTGGCAACCGTTCCGACAGGGGAATGGCGGCATTGATGGGGTCATATCCTTCGTTGCTCACCCAGTCCATAATCAATTATCCCGAAAAATCGGAAAAACTTACCATGATGTCTGATTATTTTAACAGCAATGGTTACTATACCTCGTTTTATTACGGTGGCGATATCGATTTCTACAACCTGAAATCATTTTTACTCCATGGTGAATTTACGGATATCATCAGCCGGCAGGATTTTCCGGGCGAAGTTAGAAACCTGAGCAACTGGGGGGCGCCCGACGGTTTTCTATTCGAAAAGGTACTTAATGAAATAGACAAGCCACAGCCTTTTTTTACTGTTGCTTACACGTTAAGCAGCCACACTCCATACGATGTTCCGGTGCAATTGATAAAGGGCGATGGAGTGCAGGAAAAATACCTTAATTCGGTGGCCTATTCCGATAGTTGCCTTGGCAATTTTATAAGTGAATTCAGAAAAACAAAATACTGGGAGAATACATTGGTTGTAATCACTTCCGATCACGGCCATTTACACCCGGGGCCAACAGAAATCATCGAACCTTCAACTTACAGGATTCCGTTAATCTGGACCGGGGGTGTGGTTAAAAAACCTGCAACTATTGGCAATATCTGCGGGCAACCCGATTTAATTCCCACATTGGTAAGGCAGATGGGGTGGCAACCCGATTCAACACGGTTTGGCCGCGACATTCTTTCAACCCCCGGTTATGCCTTTTATATGTGGGATACAGGCTGGGGATATGTTTCCGGAGCAGGCGAATACATTTATGATCAAAATACAGGAAGTTTCAAAAGTTTTGAGATCAATGCAAATGTTAAGCCCGATTATAATTATGCAAAATCATACCTGCAGGTCTTGCACAACGATTTTTTGTTGAAATAATCTTTTAAAGAAATTCTCTGTTTCCTCTAATCATCAATATCAATTGCAACAAGGTTGCCCCTGTTCCTGTCGATGGTTTGTGTGAATAAAATTACCGATTGCCTGGAGTTAATCTTTTTGAGCGGAATACTGTACCCGAACGAAACCTGTTCGCTGGGCAAAAGCTTTTCTTTGCCTGTAATTTTAAATATTGGCGTGGATAAAATTTCAGGTGTTTTGGGCTGGGTAAAACCAAACATAGGCATTGAGGAATGGTTAAACCGGATGGTACGCATCGATTGGTTTATTAATTTAACCTGCATTGTCAGGCTGTCTCCGTTCAATTTATTATCGGTAATTTCCAGGGCAAGATGTTTTAATGACTGGAATTCGGGGATGACCATTGTTTTTACTTGCCTTCCGTTAACAAGCTTTACAAGGTTTGTTGTATCCATCCGGTTGGGAATTATCACAAACAGCGAATCGCCTTCTGCGGCATCTTCATCATTCCATAAATCGTACTGGCAAAACCTGTAGAAAGGAGTGGCAAAATGCAGGGCTTTATCGCCGGTATAGAATTCGTAAGTCCCTGGAAAATCGAAATTGTTAAATGAAGCCACTTTTTTCCCTGCTGCCATTTCCTTTATTTCTGCCATTGCAGCATTATGGTTGTAAAACGATAACTTTATTTGCCCGAAATTGCGTATAAAATCGGCGGCCAGGTAAAACCGGAACAGGACGAAGATGATTACAACCGGAAGTGCCAGCCTTTTAAACCACTTTTTTAGCAATGGGTTTGTTGAAATAACCGGATAAGTGGCAATGATGAGGAGCGGGGTAATTGCAGTTGTGTAATGGGCTTCGATACGGTTTTTAAAGCTCATCAGAAAAAAGAAGGTGTAAAAACCCAGTATGCTGAAAAGAATTGCCCGTTTAAACGGATCTTTGTTTACCCTGAACCTGGTTAAACCATAAAATACCAGCAACCCGCTAAGCGGTCCGGCAACCAGCAACTGGCTTGTAATATTGTTTTGAACTGTCCAGAAACGCACTGGCTTGGTCCGTTCGGTTAAATGGTATTTAAAGGTTGGAAAATGATTTTCGATTTGCCAAAGAAAATGTGGCAACAGTAATATCAGCGCAAATCCAACCGTCACCCAGAAGTATTTGTTTTTTAACAGCTTCAGGTTCGACAGAACAACAAGCCCAAGAACGACAAAAGCATGGTATTTGCTGTAAACCATGGCGGCTGCAATTAAACCCATAAGCATCGACATTTTCAGGTTCGGTTGCTGTATAAATTTTTTATACCCGACATAAAAAAGCAATGTGAAAAAAACCAGCGGTGTATCGGGCAACGCCAGAAATCCGCCTATATGTGTGTGTACCAATGGAAACGAAGTAATAAACAAAGCCATGAAAAAAAGATCTTCTTTCTCGTTTAGCTCATTCATTAAAATTGCCATTGTGCCTGTTGAAAGCAAAATAATAAGCAGGCGGACCCCCAATTCGTTATGCATTACCGAGTCGCCGAGAAAAACCAGGAAAGCAGCCATTGGCGGGTGGTCAAAGAAACCCCAGGCCAGGTTTTGCGAATACATCCAGTAATACGCTTCATCGGCGTGCAGGTTGGTAAAGGCCGATTGCAGGATATTAACCAGCAGCCATACAGCTAAAAGGAAGTAATGTTGTTTTGTAAGGTTAGGAAATAGTTTCATAATACGTCAGTTTGGAAGTTTAATTAAATACATGGGTTGCAAAACTTTTTCCCTGGTTTTGGGATTAATAAACCTTCCGCCACGGTTGAGGTACAAATGCCTGTACTCTATAATGGTATCGGCTTTTAACTGAAGCGATTCAAAATCATTGAATCCTTCAGGATTGGTAAAGACCCAGCTTCCCTTTTTTTCAGCGGCCGATTTCAGTTCAGCAGCCGATTTTAACTGGATAGCCTGTGGTTCGCTGTAAAAAAACAATTCGTACTGGTTGTAACTATAATTGTATAATTTGTCGTTTGGCTTTGCATTATTGTTGAAATACCGCGCTGCTTTTGGCGGCGCCTGAAACCCAAACATATATGGGAAAACAGTGGTGTTTAAAAGAAAAAACAAACTGGTAACTGCAATTACCGAAGGGGCAATTAACCGTGTCAGGGGATCTTTTATCTTTGCTGCAAGGTATAATGTGCTCCCCATTCCTATGCCTGCAATAAACCAGTAATAAAATTTTGGCGAGGCGAAAAGATAAAAGGCAAGCACAAAAATTAAAACCCATATTAACACGGCAACAATGGTTTGTGTTGAAATTAACACCTTGAAAAGCTTGTTGTTTTTTTCAATGGCAATATCGGCCCATTTGGCTGTTAAAACTGCAATTAAGGGTACAATTGAAAAAATATAATTGGGTAGCTGGCTGGTTGCCGCGTTAAGAATCAGGAAGAAAATCCAGATTCCTGCCAAAGTGAAATATTCTGTGGATTGAAACCGGTTTTTTATTAAAAACCTGAATTCAGAAAAAGCCGAAATAAAAAACGCCAGGCTCCAGGGCAAAAACAGGTAAAGCAGTGAATGCACATAAAAAAGGGGGTCGTTTACTGCCTGAACATACGAACCGGTTATACGGCCTACATTATTTTCCCAGAAGAAAAACCTGATCCCCTCCCAGCCAAACTGGTTCATTAACCCTATTAATGCAGGGCTGGCAACGGCAAACGCCAGCATTATCCCCAGATACCAGCGATAATCGAACAAAAACCTGAAATCGCGTTTTAGCAAAATATGGCCTATAACTGCAAAACCCGGAATGGCAGCCCCTATGGGGCCTTTACTTAACATGGCTAGCCCAATCGCGGTAAATCCCAAAATCCAGTGTTTGTTTTTCCGGGTTTTGATAAATTCGAAAAGCTGCCATAATGCAAGCGTGACAAAGGCCTGTAGCGGAGTGTCGGCATGAATGTCCATGCTGTACAGCGAGTAAATTGCAGAAAACCCAAGAAAGGTGGCAGTGAGATAACCAACTCTGGTATTGTATAACGACTTGCCCAGCCGGTATGCCCAGTAAAATCCTGCAAAAACCAATAAAAGAAAGGGCAACTTAAACCAGAAATTAGAAATACCGCCAACAGAAAAACCCAGCGCTCCCAACCAAAACATCATTGGTGGTTTTTGGTCGTAAGCATCTCCATGTACCGTCAGGTTGATATAATTCCCGTTCTGGTATATTTCTTTCGAAACGGTGGCGTATTTTCCCGCATCACGCGTAACATCAATCGGCAATCCGGCAATATAACCCCACACCGCCAGAACCGCAATGAAAATATAAATGAAACGCAGAACTTTGTTATTCGACATCTGGAAATGAATTATTCTGATCATAAACAGGTCAGCAAAAATCGTAAATTTTTCAGACATTGAAAAAAGAAAGTTAATACATAAAAACCATTTAGCTACAACCCTGGTTATCGGTCGGTTTCACGAATTAAATAGTTGAGCTTACTCCGAAAAGTCACAAAACCCCTAGCCCGATAGCTATCGGGCCCCAAAAGGGGACTTTGAAGAGTTCATTGATTTTCAGCGAGTTCCCCTTTAGGGGTCAGGGTAAAAGAGTTGAAAATCAATGAACTCGGACTTTTTGGAGTGGACTCATAGTTCAATATTAAAGTATCTTATGCGATTAGGTTTGAAATCAATATCTTTGTCGAAATTCAAACTTATTGCGTATGAAACTCTGGGAAAAGGGAATTCTGGTTAACAAAGCCATCGAAGATTTTACAATCGGCAGGGATCGTGAACTCGATCTCTATCTTGCACCCTTCGACATTTTGGGTTCGATGGCGCATATTACCATGCTCGAATCTATTGGTTTAATCGAAAAGAATGAACTTCCGGTTTTGTTGAGGGAGTTAAAAAAACTGTACCAGGTTGCCATCGAAGGTAAATTTGTTATTGAAGAAGGAGTGGAAGATGTGCATTCGCAGGTTGAGGTTTTGCTTACTAAAGAACTTGGCGATCTGGGCAAAAAAATTCACAGCGGGCGTTCGCGAAACGACCAGGTGTTGCTCGATTTAAAACTATTTACACGCGATGCAATCAAAGAAATTGTTGAAAGCGTTTCTTCGCTGATAGATATATTGCTAAAACGGGCCGACGAAACAAAAGCAGTACTGATGCCCGGTTATACCCACCTTCAGGTTGCAATGCCTTCATCGTTTGGTCTTTGGTTTGGCGCTTATGCCGAAAGCCTGACCGACGATTTGGAATTGCTTCTGGCGGCATATAAAATTACAAATCAAAATCCACTTGGATCCGCCGCCGGTTATGGGTCCTCATTCCCTTTAAACCGTCAGTTGACCACCAATTTGCTGGGTTTTGCCAAAATGAACTATAACGTGGTTTACGCGCAAATGGGGCGGGGCAAAGTCGAAAAAATTGTAACTTTTGCAATGGCCAACCTGGCTGCTACACTTTCAAAACTGGCCTTCGATGTATGTCTGTTTACAAGCCAGAATTTCAGTTTTGTGAGTTTGCCAGCCGAATATACCACTGGTTCAAGCATTATGCCCCACAAAAAAAACCCTGATGTTTTTGAACTTATACGGGCTAAATGCAATAAACTGCAAGGAGTTCCCAATCAGGTTTCGTTAATGATTAACAACCTGCCCAGCGGTTATTTCCGCGATTTGCAAATAGTTAAGGAGGTGTTTCTGCCTTCGTTTAAAGAATTAAACGATTGCATAAATATTGCTTCACTGGCCATTGCAAAAATAAAAGTTAATGAGAATATTCTCGATGATCCGAAATACGATTTTTTATTTAGTGTTGAGGAGGTAAATAAATTAGTATTAAACGGTATACCTTTCAGGGAAGCCTACAAAATTATTGGCGAAAGAATCGAATCAGGGAAATTCGAACCCGAAAAGTTAGTCTCACATACTCACGAAGGGAGTATCGGTAATTTATGTATCGATGAGATTAAAAAATTCAAAAACGAAAAAATTGAAAGTTTTCAATTTGGAGAGATTGAACAAGCTATAAATAATTTGTTAAAGTGAATCCTTAAAAGACCTGAAAACGTGACAAATGTCATATTTCTGGCCCGGTAATTGACTTTTAAAACCATCCAAACTAAACTAAATTAAAGGTTAAGCATATGTTATCAAGCTCGAAATGTAACTGAAATAATATTAATACTTCTCCTTTTTAACTATTTTTGGTATCACATTGTAAGGGAAATAAGGGATTTGCTTTCAATTTTACAGCGACTTGTTCAGAGGCAACAAGTTAGCTGTAATTTTATGCAAAAAATAAAATTGATAAAAATTATGCAGATGAGATTACCTGTTGCACAGGGTTTATATAACCCGGAAAATGAACATGATAATTGCGGGATTGGATTTGTTGCCCATATCAAAGGTAAGCCTTCACACGAAATAGTTCTCAGGGGTCTTGATGTTCTGTTAAATATGGACCACAGGGGTGCTACAAGCGCCGATAATACTACCGGTGATGGTGCCGGTCTTTTGATGCAGATTCCACATGAATTTATTACCGAGGTTTTAAAACTGGATGTTGGTGAGAAAGGACAATACGGGACCGGTATTATCTTTCTTCCAAAAGATGAAACTGAGGCTGATTTTTGTATCGAGGTTCTGACTAAATATATAAATGACGAGGATTTGACACTTGTTGGATACCGCGATGTGCCTGTCGACAGTTCGGCGCCCGGTGCAATTGCTAAAACCACCGAGCCCGCAGTGAAACAGGTTTTTGTCAGAGCACGTCTCGAAAAAGATGCGCTGGAGCGGAAACTCTATATTGTGCGTAAACTGGTTGAAAAGGAAATTCGCGACTCGGACCTTAAAAATAAGGATGCTTTTTATCAGCCAAGCTTTTCGGCAAAAGTTATTATTTACAAGGGGATGTTTACACCCTCACAATTGCGCGATTATTACCTCGACTTTAAACACGAAAAATTTAAAAGCGCTATTGCACTTGTGCACTCGCGTTTTAGCACCAATACATTTCCAACATGGAGCCTGGCTCAACCTTTCCGGATTATTGCACATAACGGCGAAATCAACACCATTCGCGGAAACCGCTTATGGATGCAGGCAAGGGAGGGTTTAATGAAATCGGAGGTTTTTGGTGAAGATCTGCAAAAGCTGCTGCCCATTCTCGAACCGGGAAAATCAGATTCGGCATCGTTTGATAATGTACTCGAATTTCTGCACATGACAGGGAGATCTATTCCTCATGCCCTGTGTATGATGATCCCTGAGTCGTTCAACCAGAAAAACCCGATTCCGGCAAGCCTAAAAGCGTTTTACGAGTACCATTCAACACTTATGGAACCCTGGGATGGCCCGGCTTCGATGGTGTTTTCCGATGGAAGGTATATTGGCGGAACTCTCGACAGGAATGGATTGCGCCCTTCGAGATACGTTATTACCAAAAACGATTTGATTGTGATGGGTTCCGAAGTTGGTGTTCAGACTTTTGATCCCGAAGAAATTAAAGTAAAGGGACGTTTACGCCCCGGAAAAATATTACTTGTCGATACGCAGCTCGGTATTATTATTCCCGATGAGGAGGTTAAAGATCAGCTAAGCCGCAGGAATCCCTACGAAATGTGGTTAAAGGAAAACCGCCTGATGATGGACGACATAAAGGTTAAAAACAGGGTTCCGTCGAGTATAGATAACTTCCAGACCTATGCCAGGGTATTCGGTTACACAAAGGAAGATATGTACGAAATCATTCAGCCCATGTGCGACACAAGCGCCGAACCAACCAGTTCGATGGGTAATGATGCACCACTTGCTGTTTTTTCTGAAAAGCCCAAAAGGTTATTCGAGTACTTTAAACAAATGTTTGCCCAGGTAACCAACCCGCCTATCGATTCAATCAGGGAGGGCTTGGTAATGGCTTTAACCAATTATATCGGGTCACTGAGTTCAAACCTACTTCAGGAATCTACCGACCATTGCCGTCTGGTAAAATTTATGGGCCCCATCCTCACAAATACCGACCTTGGAAAAATAAAGGATTTAAAAGACGAACTATTTACCCATAAGGTTATTCCAATGGTTTTTCCTGTTAAAGAAGGGAAAAACGGCCTTGAAGCGGGTATCGAGAAAATGCTGGAAGAAGCTGAAAAAGCTGTCGACAATAAAAAGAATTATATTATTCTCTCCGACAGGGGAATATCGGAAGAATACGCCCCGGTTCCTTCCTTGCTGGCGGTTGCGGCAGTTCATCACCACCTTATTAAAACAAAAAAACGAATGCAGGTTGGTCTTATCGTCGAAACCGGTGAGGTGAGGGAAGTAAATCATTTTGCCCTTCTGCTTGGCTACGGGGCAAGTGTAATTAATCCATACCTGGCTTTTGCCGCCATTGATTTCATGGTGAAAGAAGGTAAAATCGGAAAGGAATACAACGAAGCCCGTAAAAACTATATCAAATCAATAGAAAAAGGGTTGTTAAAGGTTATTTCCAAAATGGGTATTTCAACACTTCGAAGCTACCACGGAGCCCAGATTTTTGAAGCAATTGGGATTAGCCAGCAGGTGATTGACAAATATTTTACTGGCACTGTTTCCAAAATTGGCGGTGTTGGAATGGAAGAGATTACCAGGGAAACGCTTATGTTCCATGAAGGGGCATATAAAAAAGAGATAGTCCCCGAACCTTTCCGTTTTGAGAATGCGGGCGCTTACGCATGGAGGAAATACGGCGAACATCATGCATGGAACCCCGAAAACATTGGATTGCTGCAATGGGCAACCCGTACAAACGATTATTCGAAATTCAAGGAATACACAGCGCTTGTTGACGAACAAAACAAGAAACCTGCGTTTATAAGGGGTTGCTTTAATTTGAAAAAGCGCCCAATCCCGATTGAACATGTCGAGTCTGTTGAGGAAATTATGAAACGGTTTGTTACCGGGGCAATGTCGTACGGTTCCATTAGCAAGGAAGCACACGAAGCATTGGCAGTAACCATGAACACCATCGGGGGGCGAAGTAATACAGGCGAAGGTGGCGAAGATGCTGAACGGTTCGGAACCATAAGGAACAGCAAGATTAAACAAATTGCTTCGGGCCGTTTTGGGGTTACAAACAATTACCTGATAAATGCCGACGAACTTCAGATAAAAATTGCCCAGGGTGCAAAACCCGGCGAGGGCGGACAGCTCCCGGGATACAAAATAAATAACATCATTGCGAAACTGAGACACTCAACTCCGGGTATTACCTTGATTTCGCCTCCGCCACATCACGATATATACTCTATAGAAGATTTGGCCCAGTTAATTTACGACCTGAAGATTACAAATCCGCGTGCAGCCGTTTCTGTTAAACTGGTTTCCGAAGATGGAGTTGGAACAATTGCAGCAGGTGTGGCAAAAGCATACTCCGATGTAATTATTATTGCCGGTGGCGATGGCGGTACAGGCGCAAGCCCGGCCAGCTCAATTAAACATGCCGGGTTACCCGTTGAACTGGGTATTGCCGAAACCCAGCAGACCCTTGTTTTAAACAACCTTCGCGGAAGGGTGAAACTCCAGGTCGATGGTCAGCTAAAAACAGGGCGCGATGTAGTTACCCTGGCTTGCCTGGGCGGCGAGGAATTCGGTTTTTCAACCTCTGCCTTAATTGTCCTGGGGTGCATAATGATGCGTAAATGCCATATGAATACTTGTCCTGCGGGTATTGCAACACAGGACAAGGAACTGCGCAAACGTTTTATCGGCAAATCGGAATATACAATTAATTTTTTCCGTTTTCTTGCACAGGAAATCAGGGAATACCTTGCCGAAATGGGTTTTGCGAGGTTCGACGATATTGTTGGCCGTACCGACTTGCTTGAGGTAAACCAGGAAGTGGTAAACTGGAAAATGAAAAATGTCGATTTCTCAAAATTACTTTATGTCCCGAAAGAGGCTAATGAATTCGCGATTCACAATACCGATGGGGTAACGCAGCTCAGCGGTAATCATATCGATTTGGAATTGATTAAGGAGTCGAAGAAAGCCATTCAAAGTGGCGAGAAGGTTTGGATATCGCGTAAAATTGTAAATGTCGACCGTTCGGTTGGAGCTATGCTATCCGGAGAAATTTCGAAAAAATATGGCGAAGCCGGGTTGGCAAAAGATACAATTAACTGTATGTTCAACGGTACAGCAGGCCAGAGTTTTGGCGCTTTCCTTGTTAAAGGTGTAACATTCCGACTGGTAGGCGATTCGAACGATTACATAGGTAAAGGATTGTCGGGCGGTAAAATTATTGTTGTACCACCACCCGAATCGACATTTAAACCCGAAGAAAATATTATAATCGGGAATACCTCGTTTTATGGGGCAACAAGCGGAGAGGCCTATATCAGGGGGGTAGCAGGCGAACGGTTCTGTGTGAGAAACTCGGGAGTTAAAGCTGTAATCGAAGGAACAGGCGATCATTGTTGCGAATACATGACCGGGGGAAGAGTGGTAGTGCTCGGAAAAACCGGTAAAAACTTTGCTGCCGGTATGAGTGGTGGCATTGCCTATGTTCTCGATGATAACGGCGATTTCGATTATTATTGCAACCGTGGTTTGGTCGATTTAAACCCTGTCGACGAAAAAGCCGACATCAAGGAATTACAGGAAATGATAAACAAACATTTTCTGTATACCCAAAGCTCCCTTGCATCGAAAATACTTACACGCTGGGACGAATATCTGCCCAAATTTGTAAAGGTTATTCCTTTCGAATACAAAAAAGTATTGGAAGAGCAGAAACTTAAAGAGTTGCAAAAGAAATTGCAGTTAACCGAAGATGATCCTTCTCGTCACGAGTGATCAGTTTAAAAGTTAAAAAAAACAGGAATTTAAGATATGGGAGATCCAAAAGGTTTTATGACAGTACCCCGGAAAGATGCCGGTTATCGTCCGATAAATGATAGGGTACATGATTATGGTGAAGTTGAGCAGACATTGAACGAAAAAGACAGGGCGCTTCAGGCATCGCGCTGTATGGATTGCGGCATTCCGTTTTGTCACTGGGGCTGTCCGGTTGGGAGCAAAATACCCGAGTGGCAGGATGCAATTTATCGCGGTAGAAAAGACGAAGCGTATCGGATTTTACAATCTACGAATAGTTTTCCTGAGATTACTGGCCGTATCTGTCCGGCCCCGTGCGAAAAATCATGCGTTCTTGCAATTCACGAAGAGGCTGTTACCATTCGCGAAAACGAATGTGCAACCGTTGAGCAGGCTTTTGATGCAGGGTTAATAAAGGCCAATCCCCCTCAGGCGCGGACAGGTAAGAAAGTAGCCGTAGTGGGTTCAGGGCCAGCCGGTTTATCGGCAGCCGATTTGTTAAACAGGGCGGGCCATCTTGTTACTGTTTTCGAAAAAGCCGATGCTATTGGCGGTTTATTGCGTTACGGAATCCCCGATTTTAAATTGTCGAAAAGTGTTATCGACCGCCGTTTGGAACTTTTTGTCGACGAAGGGATAATTTTTAAAACAAACGTAAATGTCGGTGTTAATATATCAAAGGAAGAGCTGTTTTCGGAGTTTGATGCAGTACTTTTGGCAGTTGGCGCCGAACAACCCCGCGACTTGCCTGTTGAAGGGCGCGATTTGGAAGGAGTATACTTTGCCATGGATTTTTTGACGCAGCAAAACAAAAAAGTAGCAGGCAAACTCACCGGTGAAGAATTCAGGATACTGGCAAAAGGGAAAAAAGTGCTGGTTATTGGTGGTGGTGATACCGGCTCCGATTGTGTTGGTACTTCGGTTCGCCAAAAAGCAAAATCGATAACCCAGATTGAAATATTGCCAAAGCCGCCTGAAGTGCGCGAGGATAACAATCCCTGGCCCTATTGGCCAAATACCTTGCGTACATCGAGTTCGCACCAGGAGGGTTGCGAGCGCCGGTGGAACCTTTCAACAAAAAGGTTTGCCGGTGAAAACGGAAAACTAAAACAGGTTGAACTGGTCCGGGTCGAATGGATGAAAAATGACACAGGAAGTTGGGTTATGAATGAAATTCCCGAAACAACAGAGATAATTGATGCAGAATTGGTATTATTGTCGATGGGATTTACGCAACCTGTTCATATTGGTTTGCTCGACTCTTTAGGTGTGGATTATGATCAGCGCGGAAATATAAAAGTAAATGATAAAAAACAAACTTCGGTAGCTAAATTATTTGCAGCAGGCGACGCCGAAAAAGGCGCAAGCCTTGTAGTCCATGCCATAGAAGCAGGTAAGGTGGCTGCCAGAAATATGGATGAATTTTTACGAAGCGCTTAAAAGATTTTTATTAAAATAAAAACAGACTAAAATAGGCAGCGTAGTTTTGGAGGTTGTCGGCAATTAATGGATTTCTTTTCCTACCTGATTACCACTTTCCCTTGACCAGAATGTGAATTTGCCGGTGCCTCTTTTTACATTGTAAGCCCTACGCCTTCAGGCCGTTTGTGCTTCCACCTGTTATGCGACCATAAATAATATTCAGGTTCTGCGCGAATTATTTCCTCGCATTTACGAACGTAAGCCAGCAAAATTTCTTTTTGCTCAACATCTTTCGGGTTTTCAAAAAGCATTGATAATTCTATAATGTATTTCCCTCTCCCGGTTTTTTTTGTATGCAAAAAAAACACCGGAAAATTGCCCCTTGAAGCAATTTTCTCAGGCCCAGAGAAAAACGGCGTCTCTTGGTTCAGAAAAACTGTCCAGAATTTTGAATTTGCAGGCGGGGTTTGGTCTGCAATCAGATACAGGCCGGTTAACTTTTTTTTGCAGTTATATTCAATTAAAGCCCTGGCTGCGGTATGAACCGGTATACTTTCGCTGCCCCACTTTTCGCGATTGTGGGTAAGAAATTTCTCCATTGCATTATTGCCCCTGATGGGATTGTAAACAGGCAGGATAAGATGTTTTAATTTAGTCTGCCCAAAACCGGTCCATTCCCAGTTATTGTAATGCATTGCCAAACCTATTACATTTCTCCCTTCATCAAAGAGATAATTTGCCTTTTCAAAACCTTTAACATGGACGCGTTTTTCCATTTCTTTTTGGGAAATACTGTACAGTTTTATCGATTCAAAAAATAAATCGCTCAAATGACGATAAAATTTGTTCCTGATATCAGCGATTTCCGTCTCAGGTTTTTCAGGAAAGGCAGAGCGAAGGTTAAGGGTTATAACTTTAATGCGATATTTCAAAACAAAACGTAAAACAATATAAAATATGTTCGAAATGCTGTACAATATCCAAAATGGCAGGTAAGAAAAGGCAATCAGGAATCCAACTAAAATGTAATTCAGTATTTTTATTAAAGAATTTTCACGAAAACGTTTATCTCTTTTTTCGAGTTGAGTTCTATCCATAGGTCGGTTTTATCACGTTTAATATTATTGGTACTGAAGAGCAATTCCCTTCGGCCGTTTGCGTTTCCATCGTTTATGTGTCCAAAGGTAATATTCAGGTTTTTCCCTGATTATCCCTTCCATTTTATCGATATAAATTTCTAAAATTTCTTTTTCGCTTTTTTCCGCCGGATTTTCGATTAGCAGTTCAAAGGTGGTCTCATAAGATCCCCTGCCAGTTTTCTCCATTTTCTGAAAGAAAACCGGTAGGTTAAACCGTTTCGATAAAATGGCCGGCCCGGGATAAAACATGGCGTCCTGGTTTAAAAACCTGAACCAGTAATCGGGGGCGGCTACCGGCGATTGGTCACCTGCAAGCCAGATTATCGCAGGCGACTTTTGCCTTGCGTGTCGAATAAGGCGCCGTAAAACATGTTCATTTTTTATCAGTTCGGCATTAAACCTCGAACGGGTCTGATTCATGAATTTCTCGAAACGGGTGTTGTTTAATGGCTTGTAAACAGCCAATGTTTTATGTTTTAAGTGGATGGTCAGGTAGGTTCCCCATTCCCAATTGTTATAGTGCATGGTTAAAACCATTACACTTTTACCTTTGTCGAAATAACTGTTTATCAACCCGGGATTGGCCACTTTATTCCGCTTCTCGAAACTGGAGGCGCTTATCCCACTCATTTTTGCTGTTTCGAGTATTAAATCGCTAAAATGCCGGTAGAACTTTTTAGAAATTGCTTTTCTTTCGTTTTCGTTTTTTTCCGGAAAAGCATTCTTCAGATTTTTACTAACAGTAGTTTTCCGATATCCAATAACATAGTACATTAAAAGGTAGAAAATATGGGATAAACAGAAGATTAAACCAAACGGGAGTTTAGCCAGGATTTTAATAAAAAAAATTTCAATACTTGTTAAAATACCCGATTTCATCGATGAAATTTAAGAAAAGCAAAACTACATTTTTTAACGTAAAACAGCGTACATTTATTCTTTAATGGACTATCTTCGGGATTTAAAATCTGAAACGATGAGACAGATAATTCTTGCTTTGTTGGTTTTCTTAAGCTTAAAAATGACAGCACAAGTAACTTTTATTGCACACAGGGGAGCATCGTACCTGGCGCCCGAAAATACACTGGCAGCTGCAAAACTGGCCTGGGAACTTGGCTCCGATGCCGTTGAGGTTGATGTTTATCTGACCAAAGATAACCGGGTGATGGTAATTCACGACAAAGACACAAAACGGACCTGTTCAGGGAAAAAAAACCTGAATATTGCTGATTCTCCATCGGTGTTGCTGCGCGACCTCGATGCCGGGATTTGGAAAGGGGAGCAGTTTAAAGGAGAAAAAATTCCCTTTCTCAGCGAAATAATTGCCACAGTGCCCGATGGGAAAAAGCTGGTTATAGAAATAAAATGTGGCCCGGAAATCCTGCCTGCACTTGCCCGCGATATTGAAAACGGGGGTAAAACGGCACAAATGGTTTTTATTGCTTTCGACTGGAAAACCATTGTTGAAACACAGAAACAGTTTCCCAAAAATAAGTGCTACTGGTTAAGCGCTGTTAAGATTGGCCTTGAAAATAAAATTGAACAGGCAGCCAAAATTGGTCTTGCGGGGGTAAACCTGAGACATTCAATTATAGATGAGGGTATTGTAAAACTGGCTATGGAAAATAACCTTGAGGTGCTTACCTGGACTGTTGATGAACCAGCCGAAGCCAAACGGCTCATTGAAATTGGTGTTGCAGGAATTACTACCAATCGCCCCGGCTGGATGAATGAAGAATTGGAGAAATTGTAGTTTCGGGTTCAAAATTAAAAGCCTGCCCTGACCGAGCGAAGAGAGCGTCATGGGTTCAAAGTTCAAAGTGGGCAGCAGTTTTCGGGTTCCACGTTCCTGGTTTCCTGCTTAAGTTAATCTGAAATTCTGAAAAGTTTTTTCACAAAAAAAGAGATTCCCCGTTTCCGGAGAATCCCAATTCTTCTGCTTTCTGAACAAAGTGTGGCTGAGGCAATGTCTATTTCTGTTTTCTGAAAATTGTTTGTTGGATAGTAATCCCAATTCCATAGTTTTTAAGTATGGTAGAGTTGTAATTGCTCAATTTGTCGAATGCTTTTAAACGGTAATAGAAAACCAACAGGACCGGGCTAATCCCTTTTTTTGTAAACAGCTCCGATTGTTAATCCATCTTTCTTTTCAAATTCAAAATTTGAATTGTTATCAATTGCATGAATGTTGGAAAACAGGATTCCTCCTTTAATCCCAAATTCCGATTGGGCTTTCAAAGTTTTGGTAAAAAGTTGAAATGTCAGGATTGCGAGTGCTAATGCGAAGATGTGTTGTTGTTTCATGGTAAATATGGGTTAAAGATTGTTTCCGCAAACCTAAACGAATAATATGTTAACCCGACTGTGTGTCCTGCGATGAATCAGGGCACTTTCAAATATACAAAACTTTCTGCAAGTCAGGGAGTGCGTTCTTTGAAATTGATTCATCATAACTTTAGATGAGATGAGAGACTGAACTCAACTCTTGTAA
>JBBINB010000033.1:0-39690 GCA_037444065.1 Draconibacterium sp. | reverse complement strand
TTGGGCGAAAACATATTTACCATTATTCATAAGACTAATTTTTTAGACTTTGAACTTAGCATTTCAAATCGTCACGCAACAAAAAAGTGCTGTAAACCTTAGATTACAAGTATTTCAAAGAACATGACTAATTTTTTAATAGACATTAATGTATCGAAATTTGTAATTTTTACAATCCGGGAATAATTTCAGAATCGATTCCTTATCAGCTTTACAAATTCCACGTTCGGTTATTAAACCGTTAACCAGCCGGGCAGGAGTAACATCGAACCCGTAATTTACAGCTTTACTGCTTTCAGGTACCAATCTCACACTTTTTATTTCGTTGCCCGTCCACCCCTCTATTTGGGTTACCTCTTCCGAATTTCTTTGTTCGATGGGAATTTCCTTTAAACCATCGCTCAGGGTAAAATCGAAAGTTGAAGAAGGCAGGGCAACATAAAACGGAATGTTGTTGTCTTTTGCTGCCAGAGCTTTTAAATAGGTGCCTATTTTATTTGCCACATCACCCGTTGCCGTGGTGCGGTCGCTGCCCACAATAACCAGGTCCACCATTCCGTGTTGCATCAGGTGGCCACCGGTATTATCGGGAATTATGGTATTTGGCACGCCTTCTTCTCCAAGCTCAAACGCCGTAAGCCGGGCGCCCTGGTTTCTGGGACGGGTTTCATCGACCCAAACATGCACTGGTATTCCGCAGCGATGCGCCTTGTAAATGGGCGCTGTTGCCGTTCCCCAGTCGATACAGGCCAGCCAGCCCGCATTGCAATGAGTTAAAATATTTACCGCACTTTTTTTTTGCTGATAAATCTGTTCAATTAACTTTAACCCGAAATCTCCGATTTTACTGCCGGATTCAATTTCCATTTGTTTCAAATCTTCAGCTTTTTGCCGGGCCTTTTGAATTAACCCTGTACCAGGATGATACCCCTGAACCAAGCCGGTCATTTCATCAACTGCATAAGCCAGGTTTACGGCTGTTGGGCGCGAAGATTTCAGGTAATCGGCTTTTTCGACGATGTATTTTTTAAAATCGCCCTTTTCGAATTGCAAAATTGCCAGGTACATTCCATAAGCCGCGGTTATACCTATAAGTGGGGCCCCCCGGACAACCATTTCCTTTATCGCAAAAAATGCGTCCTCCACCGTTTTTAACTCAAATATTTCGAACAGAAACGGGAGTCTTCGCTGGTCGATTACCTCTATTATTTCAGTATTTCCTTCTTTTAACCAAATGGTTTGATAATGTTTTCCTTGAATTTTCATACAACGTATTAAGCCGGAAACACGAAGCACAAAGTGTAAGAATTAATACAACTCTGACTTGGTGTTTTCCTGATTTCCGGTTATATTCTATTTTGAGTATTAATGATTATTTTCGCACGCAAAAATAAATAAAATGAAGATAGACCTCGCGAATATCAGGAACATCATATTCGATTTGGGCAAAGTTTTGCTCAATCTTGATTTTACTGCATCGATTGAAGCGTTCAAAAAACTTGGGCTCGACAAGAATGTACTCGACAACCAGCAAGCCTATTCGAACCCTGTTTTTTATGAATTGGAAGTAGGTAAAATATCGCCAAAAGAGTTTTACAATGGGGTGCGCAGGCATTTAAAAAATCCGGGATTAACCGATTTTCAAATTGAAGAAGCCTGGTATGCAATGATTAAAAATATACCGGCAAACCGTGTAAAAGTGGTTAATGAACTAAGTGAAAATTACAACGTTTACCTTTTTAGCAATACCAATAAAATTCATATCGAGAGATTGCACCGGGAGTTTAAGGAGGAACATGGCATCGATTTTCCATCGCTGTTTGTAAAAGACTATTACTCGCACGAAATTCACGAACGCAAGCCCGATTTAAACTCGTACAAAAAAGTAATTGAACTGGCCCGGATAAAACCGGGCGAGTCGGTTTTTATCGATGATTTGGAAAAGAATATTATTGGGGCACAGCAGGCAGGTTTAAAAACGTTCTGGCTAAAGGAAGGAATGGAAATGACAGAAATATTTTAGATTTTCATCTATTTTAAAACAGTAACTTTTTTCAGCCTGATATCTTTTACAGGGCGCCATTCGTTATCGGTTTCAACCTGGACAATTTTATCAACCACTTCCATCCCTGAAATAACTTCTCCAAAAATAGTATACGAACCGTCGAGGTGCGGGGCTCCGCCAATGGTTTTGTAAGTTTCGCGCTGGATTGCACTAAATTTGTAGTTATTTTCTTTTTCAAGTTCGTTTAATTCAATATCGTTATAAATACGGCCCGAAACAATATAAAACTGCGATCCATCGGAACGAAGCCGCTCATTTTGCGTGTCGGGTTTTCGTGGCGAGCCAATCATTCCGCGTTTATGAAAAAATCCGGGCACAATGTGCGCCGGGATAGTATAACCCGGTCCTTTGAACCCGACAAAATCGCCCTTCCCGGCGTACCGTGTATCGGCTGCGCCGCTTTGAATACCAAAATTTTTAATCACCCGGTGAATGAGCAAACTATCAAAATAACCCTCCTTTGCAAGTTTGATAAAATTATCGCGGTATTCGCCGGTTTCATTAAAAAGACGGATAGTAATATCTCCGGCTTCAGTGTCCAGAAGTATTCCTTTTATTCTCCTGTTTTCGGCAGAAATTTTTTCGTTTACATTTGACCGCAGCGATTCAAGGGAAGCAGGAACCTCATTTCTTTTTTCGAGAAGCTGGGAAATATAACCTGAGGGAATGGCAAAACTTTGAATCTTGTAACTTACCACATCGGAATAAGCAATTCCGATTGCCTGTTTAGTTGAAACAAACAGCGGCATCCCAAAATTTGACTTTTGCACCCGGTTTGTAACCCGGTATAGTTTTGAGCCTTTAACAGTGGCCAGGTTCAGTATTTGCCCGGTAAAAAGCTGGATTGCCTTGTTGGAAGCAGTTGTGATATACATGGTTTTTGAAGCGTTGGGCGCTATCCCGCGAAAGAGTTCCACCGGCCTGAATTTTACACTGTCGCACCAAAGCAGGATAATATCGTTTATACGATCAACCGCCACAAATTTTGTAGCTACATATTTTTTATTTTGATCGAGCGGCGTGTAAACAATTTTGTTTGCCCGGCTTACCAGCGAATACTTTGTGGCAATTATATTTTCACCGACAAAAAAACCCTGCCCCGATTCAAGAATCCTGTTGCCGTCAAAGGAGTCGAATTTTACCACAGATGGCATGATTTTATCCCAACCGGCATTTGAATTATTTTCATTTGCTATTTCCTGGTTACCAGTATTTTCAGCATCACTTTTCTGCTTTTCTTTTTTTGAGCACGAAAACAGGATTAACATAGAAAATAAAACCAGGACAAATCTTTTCATCTCAATTTTTTAAAACGGTAACGGTTATTTTTACATCGGTAAACGGACGGTTATTATTGTCGGTTTTTAGTGAAGAAATTTTATCGATTACCTCGAAACCTGAAATACATTCGCCAAAAATTGTGTATTTACCATCCAAATCGGGATACCCGCCAATGGTTGTATATGCCTCTCGTTGGGCTTCTGAGAATTGGATTACCCCGCGATTTAAACTGTATTCTGTTTCAATTTTATCACGAATTTCACCCGCAAGCATCCTGAATTCCCCTACTTTTTTTTCATCTTTCAGCTGTTTTAATTCTTCACGGACTGCCGGAGTCATAATATCCTGAATGATTTTGTTTCGTATGGGGCGGTTAACAGCCAGTTCCATGGTATCAATTTCACCATTGGTATGCACACGGCCCTTTACAATATAAAACTGGGAAATATCGGATTGTTTAAATGGATTAATTTGGTCGGGCTGACGTGGGGCGCACAATGCTCCCTTTTTATGAAAATATTGCGAAAGTATTTCATCGTCAACCGTTTTATCCGGATCGCCGTACCCAATCCGTTTTCCCGGAGCAGCATTTTTTGAACTTTTTGATCCGCCCTGGATTAGAAAGTCCTGTATTACCCTGTAAAAAAGGGTGCCATCGTAATATCCCTGGCTGGCCAATTCAATAAAAGCATCGCGGTGTTTTGGTGTATCATCGTACAATCTGAACCTCATTGTACCATAATTTGTGGTAATTTCAATTCTTACCGTCTGGGAAAAACACGACAATGAATGGATTACAAAAAAAACAAAGACCAGGAAATAACGTGTCATTTTTTATTTTACCAGTTCAATTTTCATTTTAACATTTTCGAGCGGACGATTGGCACTGTTTGTTTTTACAGCAGCAATTTTATCAATTACTTCAATTCCTTCGATTACCTCTCCAAAAACCGTGTATTCACCGTCGAGCGAAGGATAACCCCCAATGGTTAGGTAGGCATCGCGCTGCTCCTTTGATAAAGAAAATTGTGGGCCTGCGCTATAAACACTGTCAACCCTTGCCCTGATTTCTGAAATAAAAATATCGAAACCTGCTTTGTCATTTTTCTCTTTGAAAGCTGTGAGTTTTTCGTTTTCAGCCTCAAGCTGTGTACGAAACATTAACTCTTTCTTTTGTTTGTTCATTGCCATTTCCATGGTATCGAGTTCGCCCGGACGAAAAACTTTACCCATTACGATATAAAACTGTGAGCCACTTGAATTTTTCGCGGGGTTTTGCGGTCCACCTAAACGTGCAGCTGCAATAACACCCTTTTTATGAAAATGCGTTGAAATTATTTCAGCCGGAACAGTATAACCGGGCCCCCCGCTCCCCAGCATTGAATTTGGCTCCGCATTTTTCGAATTCGGATCACCACCCTGTATCATAAAATTGTTGATTACACGGTGAAACAACAAATCGTTGTAGAATCCTTCTGCTACCAGTTTAACAAAATTATCACGGTGTTTTGGCGTATCATCAAACAGTTTCAGCTTTATGTTTCCAAAATCAGTGGTAATTAACACAATTGATCCTTCTTGTTTTTTCGGGTTTCCTGCACACGAAACAATAAGTATCAGAAAGGCAACGCTGGTATAAACAGCCATTTTTTTCATCATTATAATTTCATTTAAGATAAAATATTCGTGTAAAGATAAAAAGTTGTGGAAAATTCTGCCTGCATCGGTTTGTTAAAAACCTTATTTGTGATTTGTTTGTTTTTTGTTTTAATAGAATAAGGCGGACCATGAGTTTAAAATGAGGACTACAAATAAGTATTGGTTTAACCGCGCGACAATAATGCAAATCATTACATACAATTCTGAATTTCAGCATTTTCCGGCGAGTACCAAGTTAAATTGTGTTAAACATGGTTAATCTGATTATAATTATTCATATATTTGACCGATTGAATTATTTGTTCGATAATTAAGTACTATTGCAGCAAGTTAAAATGGAAGACAAGAAAATACGGAGAAACCTGTACCGGGTACTCCGAAAAACCGGCGTACAGAAACAAGACATCAAACTTTCCACTTCGTTTAACAGCGATCTTAGGTTTGACAAAGTAGACTGGTCGATTTTTGCTTTTTATCTGGAAGGAGTATTTGATATATCCATTGACGACGATGAACTGGTTAAACTGGAAAATGTGACAAATACAATCCGTTTTTTAGAAAAATCGGCTTAACCGGTAATCGTTATTTTTTCACCAAAGACCTCAATTTCATCACCCACCCTGAGTTTTGCACGTTTCCTGAATTCCTGAACCCCGTTTAAATAAACATCGCCATCGGCAACAATCAGTTTTGCATGGCCTCCAGTTTCGGCTATTCCAAGCAGTTTAAGGAGTTTTACCAATTCGATATAATCTGAAGTTAATTTAAATTTGCCCATTACAAATAAACTTTGTCCTTCATCAGTCTTTAATAGCTTTTCAGTTTCTGTTGTTCCGATTTTGTTAATTTCATTACCACTAAATCGTACGACTCGTCGATCAGGTTTTTCAGAAAATCATCAGAAACCGAACCATCGACATTAATTGTGTTCCAATGTGCTTTGTTCATGTGGTAGCCGGGCGTAATTGCCGGGTATTCTTCCCTGAGTTCAATGTTTTTTTCAGGTTCATTTTTAACATTTATCGTAAATTCACCTGCAAGACTGGTAAGGCAAAAAATTTTGCCTACTACTTTAAACACCAGCGTAATTTCGTCAAATGGAAAATCTTCGGTCACACCTTTTAAAGAAAGACAATACGTGCGGAGTTCTTCTATATTCATTGTTAAAAGTTTAGCAGTGGTAAAAATAATTTTTTCAGGATATTATCCTCATTTTTTCTGAAAAAAATGCACCAAATTAATAAGTGTTGAAAAACACTTAAATTCGGTGTTTTTGTTATAACGTGGGGTAAAAAGCGTCCTTAAAATGTTCAAGTTCGAAATTCTGGCTAAAAAATATTACAGTTATTATATCAAAACGTGTTTCACCCTGCCAGTTTTTCTCCTGAATATAACCATCGGCGGCTTCAACGATACGTTTAATTTTACCATCGGTAACCGCTTCCGATGGGTGTTCATAACGTAACCCGCTCCGGGCCTTCACTTCTGTTATTACAAGTTCATCGCCGTCCTGTGCAATAATGTCGAGTTCAAGGTGGCCATAATAATAATTGGTTTCCAGTATTTTATATCCGAGTTTTAATAAATGGGACTGTGCAAGTTCTTCGGCCATTTCGCCTATTTCCTGTTTGGTAGCCATATTAGTTTAGAGTTTAAAGTTTAGGGTTCCGGGTTCCGGGTTTCGGGTTATAGTTCCAAAAAAATTCACGATTCTTCATCCGCTAATCATCATTTCTCATTTCCAGTTCTGCGCAATTTTCAGTAACTTCCAAATCCCATTTTCTGCCAAAGGCCAGTGCCAGGTTTTTCTTATCGTGCCCAGCCGGAAAGCCAAAAGAAACAGGATATTCAAACTCCCCGACCGCCTCCATAACTATCTCTTCAACAGTTTTCCCAAATGGCGATTCGTTGTCTTTCATATCGGTAAAATCGCCCAGTATTAAACCCGCCAGGTTATTCAGTTTTCCCGAAAGTTTTAACTGGTGTACCATCCTGTCGGTATGATACAAAAACTCATCGATATCTTCGAGAAAAAGAATTTTACCGGTCGTATCAATTTCATACCGGGTACCCTGCAAACTCGATATAATCGACAGGTTTCCGCCAACAATCGCACCGCTTGCTTTACCTGTTTTATTGATATTTTTTGCTGAAAATGAATACCTTACATTCCCGCCCGTTAACAATTTCATTAACGAATTCAGGTTTTCGTTTGGAATTCCATCTCCTTCAAAGAAATCTTTTGGCATCGCACCATGGATTGTAGCCACACCCACATTATTTATACAAGCATGTAATATGGTAATATCGCTGAACCCAACCAGCCATTTAGGGTGTTTCTTAAAGTTTGTGCAAATCAGTTTGTCGATAATCCTTACCGTACCATATCCACCCCGCGAACATACGATTGCATCGGTTTCAGGGTCATCGAGGGCAGTTTGCAAATCAGTGAGCCTTTCCTTATCGGTCCCTGCGAACTGGAAATGACTGGAAAAAACATGCTTGCCCAGTTCAACATTAAATCCCTGTTTTTGGAACCATCCGGCTGCCGGAAGAACATGTTTTTCACTTACTTTTCCGGCAGGTGATACAATGCGTATTTTTGAACCCGGTTTTAAAGTTGGCGGCGTTTCCATTTAAATTTTATTGCAAATAGGAAAGTTACAATATGCATGTTTTATTTACAATTCATGAGTTTAATATCAACATCAGCTCTTCGACACTGCTGGCAAAATAATCAGGGTCTGCTTCAATTAATTCCTGCTTAATCCCAAATCCATAGGTAACCGCAATAGTTGAAATTCGGTTGGCCTTTCCACCTTCAATATCGTAAACCGTATCGCCAACCATTACAACCTCTTTTGAGTGTGCGATTTGCTGAATTGCCATCAGGTCGTAGATCAGTTCCTGTTTCGATGCTTTTTCGCCTCCATAATCGGCCCCTTTTACCATGGTGATATATTTCTCGAAATCAAAATGTTGTATAATGCTGTGGACATATTTTTCGAGCTTTGAAGAGGCAATATACATTTTCCTGCCCGAAGCCTGCAAACTCTCCATTAACTCGTAAATACCGGCGTAGGGTTCGTTTTCATATAATCCTTTGTCACCAAAATATTCGCGGAAATACTTTACGGCCAGGTGCGTGTCTTTTTCATTCATCCCGATAATGTTGCTAAAACCCCATTGCAACGATGGCCCGATAAAACGCATCAGTAAATCGTCGGAAAAACCTTCAAAATGCATTTTCTCCAGGGCATATAAAATTGAGTTGCGTATTCCGCTGACCGGATTGGTCAGGGTTCCGTCGAGATCGAAAATGATGTGTGTAAACTGAGCCATATTTTTTTGTTTACAAATATATTCAAAAGAGAAGGAAAAGAAAGTGAAAGAATGAGAAATACTGAATAAAACCTATAATCTTATTTGCCGGGTTTCATTTTAACAGGAATTTACAAACGGGGGGTTATAACGCGGCAATATAGATTGATTCTAAATTACGGGGGGGGGTAAAAAGTTGTTGCTTTTAACATAAGATTGTGCTACATTTGAAACTGTTACGCCCAGGTTGAAACCCTTGTTGCGAACACGTTTATTTAATCGGAGAAATTAATTTTTATGGGAATGTTTTGCATGGAGAAGCCATGTTAAACCTAATATATAACCAAAGGGCAATAAGTAACCCAGCCCTTTTAAAGAACCGGGTTACAAAAAGTTGTTTTATTAACCCGGAGCGGGAAGTTCACAGCTTCCCTCTCCATAAAACGTTACAAACGTATGAAAAAATTAATTGTTTTGGCTATGGTAGCCGTGGCATTAACCATTTTTAATGGTTGCCAGAAAGATGAACTTGTTGGCCAGTTGGCCGACGAACAACCACTAGCTGTGGTTAAACCTGATGTGTATGTCGAAAACGGATATTTAGCTTTTAAAGACATTGGAGCCATTGACAGTGTAATCCATTTGCTTGGCAAAATGACATCAGATGAAGTTAAGGAATGGGAAAATAAATTGGGATTTACATCCGCCAAAACATATTTTGACCCTATCTTTAAAGAAGCGGAACAAGCAATCAGCATAGAAAGTATTTTGGCTTTTAAGAAGAAATATCAAGATGTTCTGAAATGGAATGAAAATGATTTAACAGATTACTCATTTGATTACCCTTTTTACTATACCAATTTTATTTCATTAATGAATAAAAATGGGATGTTGTGAATAGGCAGGAGTATCTTTAAATATAACAAGGAAAACAGAATTACAATTTTTGACGGTGATATTTCGAAATTAGCTACTGCTTTAACCGAAGAGAAATCTGAAAATATTCAGATAATTGGGAAAAAGAATAACACAAAAAGCTCATTAGCAGTAGTTGGGTTAACAAATTTTGACGGACAATATGGCGACGATGGAAGCCCGGAAGATGACTGGTGCAATTGGAGTTCATCAAGAAGAATGAAAACTGGTCTACAGTTTTAAGATATTATTTATTTGAATTATTCAGGAATGTATGACGGTTTTTACAAAATTTGGTTATGGCAAAGAGCTCAAAAAAAAGTCTTAGGTATATGGTGGAATTATTCTGTTCGATATAGGTATGGTAATATGGAATATAAAGAGAGTAATATAATAAAATCATATTTATCCGGCTCATTTACCACCCCTTCAACGCAAAGTACACAAATTGAAATGTATGGTGCTATGGTTTATTTGAACCTGTCAACCCAACAACCAATCCCAATTCCTTCTGCAATGTACTTCACTTGTTACACTACAAATGAAGATTTTTCTTATTATCCATTTACTGTTTTTTATACTAATTAAATGTTGAGAAGTGGGTGAAAAATCACCCACTTCATCTTAAAAATTCATCAAATGAGGAATTACTTTAAATGTAGATTAACAGTGTTTATTTTTTGTTTTATATTTTTTTCGTGTGAAAAAGAGGTCACCTTTAACCTTAAAGCACCTGATGATATGCTCTGTTTAAACTGCATTCTTGAAGCAGGTAACGATTCCGTGGCTATATATATTACAAAAGTACAGTCTGTTGAAAACGACACAGCTTTTACGCCTGTTGCAAATGCCCGGATTGAACTTACAAAAGACGGACAATTATTGCAAGGGATTTTTTATCGCGGCAAAGGCAAATATCTGTTAAAACACAAACCAGAAATTGGTAAAAAATATGAAATAAGCGTTGAGGTTGACGGTTATAATACGCTAACTGCCCAAACCAGCGTACCTCTATTCCCTATTGCTAATGCAATATATGAACCAGACACTATTTATGATGTAAACTGGATAAACGGCTATCGTACTGTTCCTAAAATTGTTGTTGATCTAAAAGATACCCAAAAAAAAGACTATTACTGGTTTAAAATGGGCGTAATAATCTATCCCGGAGGAAAGGCCTGGGGGAGTTACACTTCAATATTTAAAACTGACAACTTGCTCTTCGATGAGTTTAATCGTTATTACGATCAGGATTATGAACCGCCATTTACCAATTATGAATACATTGGCGCTTTACGGATGGATGATGAAGTTATTTTAAACAATGGAGTACAGTTCTCACTAAGCGGCTTACCTCCCCTAACACTTTTTATTATTAACGGCGATATTCATTTCGACAAGTATTATAAATCGAGTATAAAACAATTTTTAACTTACCGGTATGATAACCTTCCAGTTTTTGAACCTGTTCAGTTATACTCCAACATCACCAATGGTTTTGGAATATTCAGTTCGATAGCCGTTTCAAAATTCACTTTTAAAGCAAAAAAATAATCCACGTTACATGAGATATTATTTCTTTATCATCATATTACTTCTGCCGTTGAGCCTTTTTTCACAAAAAAAAATAACACTGAGCGGTTATATTTCCGATAAACAAACAACCGAAAAACTTCAGGGCGCATCGGTTAAAATAGAAAACCAAAACAAAGGCGTATCAGCCAATAATTACGGTTTTTACAGCCTAACCCTTTTGCCCGGAAAATATACGGTTGGATACAGTTTTGTGGGATACGAAATTCAGTTCGTTTCCATTAATTTAAACTGTGATACAATTATTAATATTTCCCTGAAATCGGTGTTAACAATCGAAGAAGTTACAGTAAAGCACGTAGATTAGATGTTAACTTTACTGAATCGACCGAAACAGGAACTGACATCATTAAAATTGAAACCATAAAAAAAATGCCCGCTTTAGCTGGTGAACCTGATGTTTTAAAGACTCTTCAATATTTACCCGGAATAAAACAAAGCCAGGAAGGTACCTCCACCATTAGTGTGCGGGGCGGGAGCCCGGACCAAAACCTGATTTTACTTGATGGTGTGCCTGTGTATAATGTGAACCATCTGTTTGGATTTTTATCGGTTTTTAACAGTGATGCGTTGAGAAATGTGAAAATGTACAAAGGCGGTATTCCGGCAAGGTACGGAGGAAGAGTTTCATCGGTGCTTGATATCGTAATGAAAGAAGGAAACAACCAAATTCCGCTGGGTTCAGTTGCAATTAACCCAATTGCAGGAAGTTTGACCCTCGAAGGACCGATAAAAGCTGATACTTCATCATTCATAGTCTCAGCCCGGCGAACCTTTCTCGATATTCCGGTGCGTTTAGGTCTTCTGCTCACACAACCAGTGCAGGCCGGGTACAATTTCTTTGATGTTACGGCCAAAACAAACTGGGTACTAAATCCTAAAAACAGGGTTTATCTGAGCGCTTATTTGGGACAGGACAGGTACTTTATTAAATATAAAGAAGATGGGGCTAAATCTGATTATACATATAATTGGGGAAATGCTACTGCTGTTTTGCGTTGGAACCAAATTGTCAACAATAAACTGTTTGCCAACTACACTGGTTATTTCAGCAGCTTTTCAAACAAGCAAAACAGCAAAATCAAGGGTGAAAATTCGTTTACCTATAAAATTGGTTCAAATTTAAAAGATTTTGCAGTTAATGCAGATTTTGATTTTTACCCAAATGTTAACCACTCGGTAAAATTTGGAGTTAAAACCTCGTTTCAGTCTTTTAGCCCACAGTATATTGTTTATGAAGAAAACGATGTTGATACAACTTTCGGTAAAGGGATTCATTATAATGCCTTTATTACCTCAGCTTATGCCGAAGATGATTTGGTTATTACTCGCAGGTTAGGGGCAAATATTGGAGCAAGAATAGATAATTATTCATCGGGTGGTAAAAACTACTTTTACTTTCAACCACGGATTACCGCACGATATTTACTAACAAAAAATTTAGCGCTGAAGGCATCCTATTCGAAAATGGCGCAGTTCCTTCATTTAATTACCAATAGCTCAGTGGGTCTGCCAACCGATTTATGGGTTTCATCAACTGAAAAAGTAAAACCACAAAATTCGTGGATGACAAGTTTGGGATTTTTTTACGAACCAATATCAGGTTATGAGTTTTCAGTGGACGGATATCTGAAACGGATGGATAATATTATCCGGCTTGAGGAAGGCGCTTCTTTTCTTGCTTCACGGCAACAGTCATGGGAGGATAATGTGATTTCTGGCAAAGGCGAAGCGTTTGGTGTTGAGTTTCTGTTTAAAAAGGATATTGGCAATCTAACCGGCTGGGTGGGATACGCACTTTCGAAGTCAACCAATCAATTTGATGAAATTAACAAAGGAAAACCTTTCCCTTACCGTTACGATAAAAGGCATGATATTTCGATACTTGGCGAATACAAGTTCTCAGATGATGGAATCGACTCCCGCTCTATTACATATGCATTTACTTATAATACGGGCTATGCAGTTTCAATTCCCGATATTAAACACCATGGAATGAACATTATTACCGAAGAAGGTGGAGATGCATGGCTTGGAATGTTTGAATCGTTTAAACAAAGGATTACTTACCAGACCCCGAATAACTACCGGATGCCCGCTTTCCATCATTTTGACGTTGGCTATCAAACAACCCGTAAACTTTCAAAATTTCGAACGCGAACCTGGGCATTTTCAATATACAATGTTTACAACCGTTTGAATCCATGGTATTATTATCCAAAAGACGTTAAAATGATGCAGGTTTCCATGTTTCCCATTATTCCATCGGTTTCGTTTACATATAAATGGTAATGACAATATTTTATTCAATAACATCAATTCAATCATTATGAAAAACAAATCAAAGTATTGCACTTCTGAAAGCAAAACAAAGTATTTAAAAACCAGTTTTTTACTGCTGTTCGCACTTTTTTTCAAACATGCTCAGTCACAACAAAAATTCGAACTAACAGTAAATGTGAATTCGGGATTATATTTTTCTGAGGAACGTGTTTCTTTTTTTCAAATTCCAAATTGTCTTCAGCTTGGCGCTGGAAGCCAGTTGTACTACTTTTTAAACCAAAAAACAAAATTTGGCCTGGGAGTAAATTACTATTACATAAAATTATCAGATAAACAGTTTTATTCTCCGGCACCGATTTGGCCAAGCTTAAATACTATTGAAATGCCATTCATTTTTCAACGCGATATTTTAAAAAACTGGTATGTAACAGCGGGAACATCCATTTTCTGGCATACAGGCAGCAATAAACCAGGATACTGGCAAACGGGCAGCTTCAAACCGTTGGACGGTGCGTTGGGGAAATGGGAACTCGGCACCGGGTTTCGTATTAATAAATTGGCGATTTCGCTGAATTATTCGCAAAAATTCAAAAACCACGATATTTGGATTAAAGAATCAGGAGGTTCATTGACTGGTAGCGAAGATCCAATAAATTATGGTGTATCTGAGTATCAAAGAAGAATATTGAGCCTTAAACTGGAGTATTCGTTGTGGAAATTCTGATTTAACCCGGTTGAGCATTTCCACTTCCATCTTTTGATATTCAGTAATTCTTCAATCTTCTCAGAAAATAAGGAATAAGAAACAAAAAATAAAGAATGTAAAACCGTTTTCTTTATTCACCCGATGACATTGAGCCATCGGGTGAATATTTAAAATTAACTATCTTTGCCCCTCAAATTTTTCGATTTAAATTTTTCTGAAACTTTTTTATTCATCCAATGACTCAAATTAACCGGATGAATACTCCGGATTGGCAATATAGATTGATTCTAATTACGGGGGGGTAATTTTCTATTTTATTTTACAAAATATATGTTAACTTTGAAAAGTTACGCCCAGGTTGAAACCCCTGTCGCGAATACACTGCAAGAATCGGAAGGAAAATAAATTTTACGGGAATTATTGGGCATGGAGAGGCCATGTTTAACCTAACATATAACCAAAGGGCAAAAAGTAACCCAGCCCTTTTAAAGAACCGGGTTACTAAAAGTTGTTTTATTAACCCGGAGCGGGAAGTTCACAGCTTCCCTCTCCATAAAACGTTACAAACGTATGAAAAATTTAATTGTTTTGGCTATGGTAGCCGTGGCATTAACCATTTTTAATGGTTGCCAGAAAGATGAACATGTCTTAATTGACGAACAAATTTCAAAAAATGATTATCTGTTTAATGGATTAAAAAACATTGCATTCTCTATTGTGGATAATCGTTTGGGGTTTGAAAATGAAGAGGAATTTCAAAAATGTATAAATCTATTATCACAGATGGGTGATGAGAACTTTGAATTATTTGAAGAAGAAATTGGATTTATCAGTTACAGACAGAAATTTGTAAATACCAATGATTGGGATAACAACCTTAAAGATTTGCTTTTAGCAACATTGATAAATCCAGAAAAAACTATACAAGTTGGAGATTATTTGTTCCAATTAGATTTTACATCATCCACAGTAAATGTCTTTGCAATAGAAGAAGGTAGTTGCGATTTAAAGAGTTCTTTAATTACAAAGGGGAAATTTGAATCTTTTAGTTTTTACGACGACGTATTCGGGCTTTTATCTTCAGGAAACATAACCAAAAGTGTTTTAGCTGATTATTGTACTGTAAATCGTACTGATGAAAGTGATTTAATACTTCAAAGTGGGGTGAATGACGGATTTTCACCATTTATAAACATAAAAGTTAATGCTAAAATATCATATCAGAATTATGGTATTTACAGAACATTCATTGTTTCTACTGAACCTACTCTATTTCAAACATCAATGAATACAAGGATTACATTAACCATGACAAGTTTGGATAATGTAACTTGGGATTTAAAAAATCAGGACCCACATTCAACAACTGTGAATAAATCAGAAACATATGGTAGTACTGGTTCTAGGTTAGATGAACGTTTTTTTAGTACAACTAATAGAGTTCAATCTTATCATGCTTATATGAGATTTTCATGTAAAATAGATAATGGAGCATTACCTCCTTATTATAATGGACAGATATTTTATGCAACTCATTTTCTTGAATGTCCATATTAAAATTAAAAACAATATTAGGAGACCTTATTATGGTCTCCTAACTTTAAACGTATTAAAAATGAAGAAAATAACAATTGCATTTCTACTCCTGGTTATTATTGCTAAAAGTGTTTCCTCTCAGGAACAAGCTGGTAAAAAACGTAATGAAGTTGAATTTGCTGCATTTGTAGCCAATACAACTAATTTTGAATTTGCTCAAAATTTCATTCCAAAATTTGGTTATTCAAGAACTATTGGAAGTTTAATAAAATGCGGCGTATTTTATAGCCACACCGCTTATTCTACCGGATTAATTGATAATGACCTCGGTGTTAAAGGAGCGTTTCTGCCGTTATCAATTTTTAAAAAACAGACAAAAATGCTTTCAAACTGGGAGTTGGAAGCTGCACTTAATGTAATTTATAACATGCAAAGGGGAACAGTTGAAAATATCAAAGTTAACAACAACAGCACATTCGCAACCTCAAATATAGCGCTGAGCCGGAGAGTTTATAAAGATCTCCACCTTTTTGGCAGTGTTGATATTTGGAATGATAACACAATTTTTGCAGGAATAAGGTACAAGTTTTGACAGACAATGAATCATTCAATCATTAAAATTCTCTTGTTGTGTTTTTGGCCTTTAGCTTTTTTATCGTGCACAAAAAACCTTGAAATCGATATTGAAGAAATGGAAGTTAAACCGGTGATTAATTGCATGTTCGAACCGGAGAAGCCAATGATGGTTAATATTAGTTTGTCAAAAAGTCCGACCGATTCAATCAATTACAGTGTTACCAATGCCAAGGTATTTGTTTCCGATAATGAGAATAACAAATCAGAGCTGCCTCATTTGGGAAAAGGGAAATATTCGTTGCCGGCATTCAGGCCACAGGCAGGAAGAATCTATCATCTTCAGGCCGAAATACCCGGTTATGAAACCGTATTTGCGAGCAGTTCAATACCAACTGGCAATACAAAGGTTGTTTCAATCGAATCAAAATCGGGTTATAACAATGCACCTGTTTATGGTACCGGTGATAAACCTCAGATTCCGGTAGAGAATATAAAACTCAATGTATTTGATGATAAAGCGTTTGATGATTTTATGGGGATTTCGGTTATTCAGAAACAGGTTAACTACTTCCATAAACCCGATGGAGAACCCGAAATTACCGAAGTACCTGATAAATATATTTTAAGCTGGTATTTTGGCAGTACCGACGTTAAAGTAATTTCAGAAGGCTTACCCGAAGATATTGAAAAATCAGTTCAATTGTTCACTGATGTTGCATTCAAAGGGCAAAACGAGGCTGTTACTTTTTATGTAAATAAAGAAATTAAATCGGCTTACTGGATAAGATTCTTTAAATTCTCACCCGAAGCTTTCAGTTATACAAAGTCGTGGATTCTGCATGATTACACAAAGGATTATGACTTCTGGGAAATATATGAACCACTGCCCCTTTACTCGAACATAACGAATGGACATGGAATTTTTGCAGGTTATACTTCCTGGTTGTACAATGTTTTCCCCGATTCGGTAATTACTATAAATCCATGAAAAAAACGCTATTCATATTCATGATAACCTGCGCGTTATTTGCCCGCTCGCAGGAAAAATTTATCATTAGTGGATTAGTTAAAGATAAAACAACAGGAGAACCTTTAATTGGCGCTAATATTTCAGTAGGAGATTTGGGAAAAGGTACAACAACAAACGAACATGGATTTTATTCAATTGAAATTCAGAATATTACTCAAACAAACATTACAGTAAGCTATATTGGCTATAAACATTACAAAACGAATGTAAAAGTCGGCCCGATAATGAGACTGGATATTTTTCTGGAGCCTGGCGTGGAAATGGATGAAATCAATGTTACTGCCAGCAAGAGTTTTGTGCAAAAGGACGTTCCGGGAATGACGGAATTATCAGTCAAACAAATTAAACTTATTCCAATACTCGGAGAACACGATTTGATAAAAACATTGCAGTTGCTGCCTGGTGTTCAGGGAGGAAGCGAAGGTCGCAACGGTTTGTATGTTCGGGGAGGAAGCCCCGACCAGAATCTTTTCCTGTTTGATGGAACGCCACTTTACTATGTAAACCATTTAGGTGGATTTGTTTCAATATTTAATACCGATGTTCTGAAAAACATACAGTTTTATAAAGGTGGTTTTCCGGCCCGATTTGGAGGAAGGCTTTCTTCGATTATCGATTTGCGACTGAAAGACGGTGATAATAAAAAATTTTGTGGGAGTTATGGTATCGGGCTTATTTCTGGCGACATTACACTCGAAGGACCTGTTAAGTCAGAAAAAACTTCTTTTATTGTGTCTGCCCGCAGGGTTTGGGCCGATGTTCTATTGCGGCCGCTTACAAAGATGACATTTCAGCAATCATCAATGGGATATAATTTTTATGATTTGTATGGCAAGCTAAGTCATGAAATTAATCCATATAACCGAATATATTTTAGTTTTTATGGGGGTGATGACCATCTAGGGTATTTTTACAATGTACCTGCCGAAAAATCAAAAAGCTATGCAAAATACATTTGGGGAAATATTCTTTCAACAGTTCGGTGGAACAGAATAAAAAACCCAAAACTTAACAGTGATTATACATTGTTTTACACGCGTTACAGGTATAAAAATGCTATTTACTATAAAAGTCAAGATGACTTCGCACAAAACTTATATACAACAAGTGTACACGAGGGTGGATTGAAGACAGATAACAGTTTTTACTTGTCAGAAAAAGTCAAAATAAGGTTTGGCGGCGGATTATCTGGCAATTGGTTTATTCCCGGTCAAATCAGTTCAAACTACAATAATGTAGTTGGCATTTCTAACACAATAATCGGTAACAACAACAATACATCTGCTTTAAATATTTTTGCGTATTCCGAAGCTGATTATTCACACGTCAACTGGTTGAATTTAAATGTCGGAGTTCGTATTGCTGATTTCCTTGTAGAAGATGAACATTATTTTTCAGTTGAACCAAGAGTTTTCTCAAATATAAATTTTGGTAATTATGGTTTTTTGAAACTTGGGTTTTCTCAAATGACGCAACCAAAGCACATGCTTACCTACTCAGGAAGCAGCTTCCCCGCTGATATCTGGCTACCCTCAACTTCAACGATTCCTCCCGGAAATTCAAAACAATTCTCCATAGAGTATGCCAAAACACTTAATAAAGGAAAATACGAACTGGTTGTGGAATTATACAGAAAGACAATGAAAAATCTGCTCGAAGTGAAAGCGGGAGTACCATTAGTTCATGCGCAGAACTGGGAAAATAATGTCGAAACAGTCGGTACAGGATACTCAAGGGGGATTGAGTTTCTTTTCCAAAAAAATTCCGGGTCAACCACGGGTTGGATTGGCTACTCGCTTTCCAAGGCAGAACGTGTTTTTCAGAATATAAACAATGGCAAATCATATCCGTTTAAATACGATCGAAGGAACGATCTTCAATTTGTAGTTAACCATAGTATTAATGGTAATGTTGATTTATCGGCAACATGGGTTTATGGCACAGGTTATCCTATCACCTTAAACAATGGCGTTTACGAAGCATATCATCCTGTCGTAGAGAATATTTTTTCGCCTGAAAGTAGTTTCTTTATTATTGGAGATGAGCAGGCGTATATTTATCCCGGAAAGAATTGGTTGAAAATGCGCAATTACCACCGACTTGATTTAGGAGTAAACTTTAGAAAACAAAGAAAAAAAGCATCTGGCAAAACAAGTGAACGTACCTGGACGATAGGTGTATACAATTTGTATAACCGTCAAAATGCAGTTTTTTATTATTACGGACATGCAATCGGACAGAAGTCAAAACCAATAAAATTGTATCAGCAAAGTGGATTCCCAATCCTACCGAGTGTTAAATACTCTGTACGATTTTAGTTGATAAGGAATAAGAAACAAAAATAAGAAATGTAAAACCGGATTAACTATCTTTGCCCGTCAAATTTTTCAATTTTAATTTTTCTGAAATGACTGATTTTAAACGTACGCTGATTACAACCGCTTTACCTTATGCCAACGGGCCAATCCACATTGGACACCTGGCCGGGGTTTACGTGCCTGCCGATATTTATACACGTTACCTGAGGCTTAAAAATGAGGAAGTCCTGCTGATTGGCGGTTCCGACGAACATGGCGTACCCATTACCCTGAAAGCAAAAAACGAAGGAATAACCCCACAGGATGTGGTTGACAAGTTCCATAAAATCATAAAAGAATCTTTTCAGAAATTTGGGATCTCTTTTGATGTGTATTCACGCACAAGCTCTAAAATTCACCATGAAACTGCTTCTGAAATTTTCAGAAAACTATACGACACAGGCAAATTAATTGAGCAGACCACGGAACAGTATTACGACGAAGAAAACAAACAGTTTCTTGCCGACAGGTATATTACAGGCACATGCCCCAAATGCGGTTTCGAGAAAGCGTACGGCGACCAGTGCGAAAGCTGCGGAACATCGCTTAGCCCTACCGAATTGATTAACCCTGTGTCGATGATCAGCGGGAATCCCCCTATGCTAAAGGAAACCAAACACTGGTATTTGCCTCTCGACCAGTACGAACCCTGGTTAAAGGAATGGATACTTGAAGGACATAAAGAATGGAAACCAAATGTTTACGGGCAGTGTAAGTCGTGGATCGACGGGGGTTTGCAGCCCCGTGCCGTTACCCGCGACCTCGACTGGGGAGTTCCGGTACCGGTCGAAGGTACCGAAGGCAAAGTATTGTATGTTTGGTTCGACGCGCCAATCGGTTACATTTCGGCTACAAAAGAACTTTTTAACTCACTCTCCCCCACGGGGAGAGACGGAGAGGGGCTTTGGGAAAAATACTGGAAAGATCCTGAAACCAGGATGCTGCATTTTATCGGGAAAGACAATATTGTTTTTCACTGTATCATTTTCCCCAGTATGTTAAGGGCCGAAGGAACCTATAATCTGCCCGAAAATGTTCCCGCAAACGAGTTCCTGAACCTCGAAAACGACAAAATATCAACTTCCAGAAACTGGGCAGTATGGCTTCACGAATACCTCGAAGAATTTCCCGGCAAGGAAGATGTGCTGAAATATGTATTAACAGCAAACGCTCCCGAAACAAAAGACAACGATTTTACCTGGATAGATTTCCAGACCCGCAACAACAACGAACTGGTTGCCATTCTTGGAAATTTTGTGAACCGGGCGCTTGTATTAACTCAAAAGTATTTCGACGGATTGGTCCCTGAATGCGGAAAACTGAGCGGCTCCGACAAAGATACACTTTCAGCAATGACCACAATTAAAGCTGAAGTTGAAAAAAGCCTTGATAGTTTCAGGATTCGCGAAGCCTTGAAAAATGCGATGGACCTTGCCCGCCTTGGAAACAAATACCTGGCCGACGAGGAGCCCTGGAAAGTGGTAAAAACCGATCCGGAACGCGTAAAAACGATTTTGTATGTCAGTCTGCAGATAACCGCCAACCTCACCATTTGTCTTGAGCCCTTTCTCCCGTTTAGCATGAATAAATTGCGGGGCTTCCTCAACCTTAGTAAACTCGATTGGGACAAACTGGGCAATCAGAATTTATTGAATGCTGGTCATCAATTAAACGCGCCGGAACTGCTGTTCGAGAAAATTGAAGACTCAGTTATCGATTCCCAGGTTCAGAAATTGCTCGATACAAAAAAGGCAAACGAAATGGCGCAGGCAAAGGCTGCCCCGGCAAAAGAAAATATTGAATTCAACGATTTTGGTAAAATGGATATTCGCGTAGGAACAATTATTGAAGCAGAGAAAGTGGCCAAAACAAAAAAACTGCTGAAGCTGAAAATCGATACAGGAATCGACCAGCGAACGGTGGTTTCGGGCATTGCCGAATATTACGAACCCGAATCGCTGATTGGAAAACAGGTTTCGATACTGGTAAACCTGGCCCCTAAAAACCTCAAAGGTATTGAGTCGCAGGGAATGATACTGTGTGCCGAAAATGCGGATGGTTCGCTATCGGTTGTGCAGCCTGATAAAAAGGTAAAAAACGGTGCAGAGGTGAAATAGGTAAATTCCAAAAATCAAAATACAAATCACAAATAATGAGCAATATTGAGTCCACTCCGAAAAGTCCGAGTTCATTGATTTTCAACTCTTTTACCCCTGAACCCTAAAGGGGAACTCGCTGAAAATCAATGACCTCTTCAAAGTCCCCTTTAGGGGCCCGATAGCTATCGGCTAGGGGTTTTGTGACTTTTCGGAGTATGCTCAATGTTGAATATTCAATTTCCAAAAATCTGGCACAGGTGCGTAACCCGTTTTTGATTTTTTGTGATTTGATTTTTTTGGACTTTTGTGAATTTGGGCTTTGTAATTTCAAAATATAAGCGCCGTTACCGGCGCCTTTCTGTAAGTTCCCTTGCCGGTTTTTATCGGGTAGGCGCTTACTCTAAATATATAAACCGCTCTTGTACGCAGGGGCGGTTTTATTTTTTGTATACACATTTATGAATTAACAAAATAAATATCTTTACAAAAAACCAAAACTTATGCTATGAATAAGCTGTTCAGCATGTTTCTTTCCATTATCCTCCTCTCAGGCTGTGTTCAAAATCTAACTCAGGTAAGTGATTACCCAATCCAACCCATTTCTTCGCAAAATGTGGAACTTACCGATAATTTCTGGAGCAAACGAATTGCAACCAACCGCGATGTGACCATCCCGTATTGTTTCGAAAAATGCGGGGAAACCCACCGGATAGCCAATTTTGAAGTTGCCGGAGGTCTAATTGAGGGTACTTTCGAAGGAATCCGTTATAACGATTCCGATGTATTTAAAATTATGGAAGGCGCTGCCTACGCGCTTCAACAAAAAAACGATCCCATACTCGATAAATACCTCGATGATTTAATAGCAAAAGTCGCCGCAGCCCAGGAAGACGACGGCTACCTGTATACCATCCGCACCATAAAAGGCGATTCGGCAATGACCGATCGCGAGGGGAAAGAACGCTGGGTTGAAGAACGGAACCACAGCCACGAGCTGTACAATGTAGGCCACATGTATGAAGCAGCGGTGGCACATTACCAGGCCACAGGGAAAACCACTTTTCTGGATATTGCCATTAAAAATGCCAACCTCATCGATTCGGTGTTCGGCCCCCTGAAACGGCGCGTCGCGCCCGGCCACCAGGAGATTGAAATCGGGTTATCGAAGCTGTACCGCGTAACCGGTGAAAAAAAATACCTCGATCTTGCTCAATTTTTTCTTGACGAACGAGGGAAATCGGATACCAGGGACCCGGCCAGCCTGAACCAGTTCGAAAACGGTTCGTACTGGCAGGACCACAAGCCTGTTGTTGAACAGGATGAAGCTGTTGGCCACGCCGTGAGGGCGGTGTACATGTATTCGGGAATGGCCGATGTGGCTGCCTTGACCGGAAATAAGCAATACATCGATGCCATTAACAAAATCTGGGAAAATGTGGTCGGCAAAAAATACTATATCACCGGCGGTATCGGGGCTAAATATGAGGGCGAGGCTTTTGGCGCAAACTATGAGCTCCCCAATCATGCTTACAACGAAACCTGCGCTGCCATTGCCAATGTTTTCTGGAACCACCGCATGTTTTTAATGAACGGCGACAGCAAGTATATCGATGTTTTGGAGCGTACGCTATACAACGCCGTGCTTCCGGGCATTTCGTTCGAAGGAAATACATTTTTCTATCCTAACGTGCTGGAGTTTGATGGAAAAGAACCGTTTAACCAGGGCGCTACCGGCCGAAAACCGTGGTTCGACTGTTCGTGCTGCCCATCGAATCTTTCCAGGTTTATCCCGGCAGTGCCCAATTATATTTATGCCCAGAAAAGGGAAGAAATTTATGTGAACCTCTTCATGGCTAATACAACCCGATTTGTTGTCGGGCAGAAATCTTTTCAAATTGCACAGGAAACAAGGTATCCATGGGAAGGAAATATCAAATTCAAAATAAAAACCGAAAAGCCGTTGAAATTCAATTTAAAAATCAGGATACCGGGGTGGGCGGTAAACCAACCTGTCCCGGGCGATTTGTATGAATATTTAAATAAACCTGAAAAAGAAATTAGGCTTTTTATTAATAACGAACCCATGGCTTTTGCAGCGGCTAACGGATACATTTCTTTAAATATTACCTGGAACGGGGGAGATGTTGTTGAACTGGTACTTCCGATGGAGATTAAGAAAGTTCTCCCGAATAAAAACGTTAGGGAAATTGCAGGTAAAATTGCCATTGAACGCGGCCCGATTGTTTATTGTGCCGAGGAAACCGACAACCCGGACGGTGTTTTGAATAAAAACATTTCTGCGCAAACCGTTTTTACCCCGAAATATGATGAACTGCTTTTACATGGGGTAGTAAAACTCGAATCCGACAGCCTTAAAATGATACCCTACTATGCCTGGAGCAGCCGTGGCCAGGGAGAAATGAAGGTTTGGTTTAAGAATAAGTTTACTAACTAAACTTAATTGATTCTTTTATGAAAAACCGGTTAAATTATTACTATCAGAAGCACCAGCAAAATCAGCAAAATAAACAGAATAAACTGGTTGCGTACAAAAAGTCCAAGCAGGATAAGGATTTCGATTTCCTCGTTGCAGGCAGTTAACAGTTCGATTTCGCCTTTGTCCTTTGTAATAAATTCGTGCGAGGTAAAAGTCACGATTTCGGCGCCATTGTATTTCCACGACCACCGCGACTGCCAGAAATTCTGGATTTCCAACTCAAACCGTTTGCCGTTTAAAACAACATCGCTTCGCGGGTTAAAAATATTTACCATAACCATCGCCAGCAACGACTGGTCGTTGGCGTCGTATATTTCGAGTTTCGAAAGAAAAAATTCGCGGTTAAGAATAAACAGCTTACCGTTAATCATGGCCTGAGCTTTTGAGCTTATCATATTCTCCCACTGGATACTACCAATTTGTTCAAACCCCTGTCTTAACTCAAGCTTCGATCCAAAAACCTCTTTCGTCCACTGCAGCTTTTCCATTTTGTTTTCCTTTAACGGAAACGCAATTTATGAAAAAATATTAATCAATGCCGGTATATTTTACTTACAAAACTGTTCTTGTTTTATTTTTTTTAGAAAGTTTAACGAATCCAAAATCCTGGTTTATTAAACTACCTGTTTTTATAGCGCATTTTGGTTCTCCTGTCAGTGATGTTAAACTGTGCCAATAAAACTAAAACAATTGTATATATTGAATTACAATAAGTCACCCTATTGAAATTTCTAAAATTTTACCCCTGCCCGTTATCAATCATTATTTATGTTTTAAAGTTTAGCGGAAACAATTGCCTTACACTTTAATAACCTGATAAATGCTTAATATTCACTGATTAATTGATTTATATCACCGGAAGTTTATTTATTACGCATCAACTTTTGAATATATTTAAACGATTCTAACTAAAACCTGTAATTATGCCACCACAGCTAAAAACATTGATTCCTCTTTTTGCTGTACTCTTAATTCTTTTTCTGGTTGTACGTACTTTATTGGTCCCTGAATCGTTTGGCGAAATTGGACATTACAGGGCCGACGCAATTGAAGAGAACGGTGTATTCCCGATAAATTATGCCGGTAATTCGGCGTGTATTGAATGCCATGACACAGAAAGGGAAAAAATAGCTTCCGATGCGCATAAAGGGCTGTCGTGTGAATCATGCCATGGCCCGGGGGCAAAACACGCCGAAAACCACGAGGTTGTACTTGAGAAACCCGGGACCCGGGAGGAATGTGGCCGATGTCACAGTTTAAATTCAGCCAGGAGAACGGAAACGGTAATTCAGGTTGACATCAAAGAACATCACATGGAAAAGGAAAATTGTATCGATTGTCATAATCCACATGCAGTATGGGAAATGAAAGAATAAGAAAAACAAGGCGAAGTTTTATAAAAAAGGCGGCTATGGCAACCGGGGCGATTGTTGCAGCTTCGGCAATAAAACCGTTTAATGCATTGATTATAGCTGCAAACCAACCCAGTGATCCATCAAAACCGTGGTATGGAATTGGAATTGATATTGAAAAATGCATTGGATGCGGGTTGTGCGCCAAATCGTGTAAACTTGAAAACAACGTTCCCCATGAACCGTTCTTTTTCCGGTCGTGGGTCGAACATTATACCATTAAAAATGACCATTCAATTAAAGTGGTATCTCCGAACGGAGGCATCGACGGATTTACACAAACTGTTCCCGATGACGAAATTTTCAAGACATTTTTTGTTCCCAAAATGTGTAACCATTGCGCTAAATCGCCATGCACACAGGTATGCCCGGTAGGCGCCACATTTGAAAGCCCTGAAGGGATTTCGCTGGTCGATGATAAATACTGCATAGGTTGCAGGTACTGTATACAGGCATGCCCTTATGGTTGCCGTTACATTCACCCCGTAAGAAAAACCGTCGACAAATGTACCTTATGCTATCATAGAATTACAAAAGGTTTAATGCCGGCTTGTTTTGAAAATTGCCCGACTAAAGCCAGAATATTTGGAAACCTGAATGATAAAAAAGGCGAACTTGTAAAATTCTTGAAAGAACATAACTGTCATGTGTTGAAACCTAACTTAAATACTGAATCGAAATTATTTTATAACGGATTAAGCGCGGAGGTTAGATAATATGGAACATTTATATGAAATGCTAAACCACGTTGACGGATATATTTATCCCAACGAGATTGAACTTCACTGGGGAATCTTAATCGTTCTTTATCCGTTTATTACCGGGTTGGTTGCCGGTGCATTTATTTTAGCTTCGCTAGAGCGGGTGTTTAATGTAAGAATATTGAGGCCAACATACCAATTGGCACTTTTAACAGCACTTGCCTTTTTAATTGTAGCTATTCTTCCTTTGGTTACACATTTGGGCAAACCATTCAGGGCTTACGAAATAATGACTACTCCACACTCAAAATCAGCGATGGCAATTTTTGGTTTTGTGTATTTGTGGTATTTAATGGGGGTACTATTGCTTGAAATTTGGTTCGATTACCGACGCGACCTTGTACAATGGTCGAGAGAAAAAAAAGGTTTTCGAAGCAGGTTACATAAAATACTTACACTGGGTGTAACCGATATTTCGGAAAAAACCGTAGCCTGGGACGAAAAACTGGGCTACATTGTTACGGTAATAGGTATTCCTTCGGCCTTCCTTTTGCACGGTTACGTCGGGTTTATTTTTGGATCGATAAAAGCAAATCCATGGTGGTCGACTGTTTTAATGCCAATAATTTTTCTTTTTTCTGCAATGGTTTCAGGCATTGCCCTGGTCATGTTTTTATACATGGTTGTTTCGTGGATTCGAAAAGTGAAAATTGATATGCCTTGCCTTGATGAAGTTGGAAAATACCTGTTTTATGTTCTTGTTTTCGATTTTACCCTTGAATCGCTCGACCAGATCCACCGCATGTATGAAGCCGAGGAGTCATTCGAAATAATAAACTTGCTCGTCAATGGGAAACTGGATATTACACTTTTTGTTTTTCAGGTGCTTATCGGGACAATTATCCCACTGGTGGTGCTTGGTTTTTTCAGGATGTATAAACCTGATGAAAAAATCAGGAAACCACTTTATTTTATAACCAGCCTGTTGGTGCTGATGGGTATATTTTTTATGCGTTGGAATGTGGTAATCGGCGGCCAGCTATTTTCAAAAAGTTTTCTCGGCTTTACAAGTTATAAGCTTAATTTAATCGGGGGTGAGGGATTTTTAATGGCTTTATTCTGGTTCTTGCTTCCCTTTGGGATACTGTACTTTTTCCTCTGGCTTTTACCACCCTGGAAAAAACAAATTGAATAAAAATCATTTCTGCATAATTACAAAAAGACTGGTTTGGTTTGTATTCTCCCGCTGTATCTTTCCATTTCGCTATGCTCCCTGCTATAATAAAACTTCGACTAAAAAAATTCTTTCGGCCACCGCAGCTTTTCCATTTTCTACTTTTGCTTTAACGGTAACGCAATTTTTAAAATTTTTTGCAAAACAATCTGGATATAAGTTTGACTTGTTTAGGTTTTAATCTTTTTTGGATTCTTAAACGAAATTAAAATGCCGGTCCTTTGTCGGAAACCGGGTAAAGTTTTCTGTTTTTTAAAAGGTAACCTTTTAATTTATATGTTTAAAAACATTTTGACAGGCAAATACATAATGCATTGATTTTCTGAATTTTGATAAATCAAAAAAAAAAAAAACGAAATTTTATATTATAAAAAATTGCCTTTTATTCTTACATTTACACAAATAGTCAATATAAATCCTCTGTTTTAGCCTATCACGACAATACTTACAATAAACAAATGCAAAAAATCACACTATCAGATATAAAAAAATTCGTTGGATAAGCCTCCCCGGGGATGAGTCCACGCGTTACTTTGTTCCCGGCCCGGGGAGGCAGGCCCGCCTGAATGACTCAGTCGGGCAGGTAGTTTTTGAAAAACCGCCAGTACAAAACTACAATCCGGGAGCGACTTTTACAAACTGGCAAGTGTAAAAGTTGGCGAATGCTATTAATATTCTAAAATTAAAAATAAAACAATGAAAAAGGTTATTGGAGTATTTATATTGCTGGCATATATGGTTAGCAATAATTCTTGTCAACAAGAAGTTTTGAATATTCATCAACCAAATGAGTTAAAAAGTTATTTGGTTGATGAAAATGAAGAGTCGGAGTATGATCAAAACATACAAAAAATGGCTATAGCTTTAGCAAGATCATTAAAAATCAAAGATCTACGGAAGGAAATAAAAGAAGAAGCAATGTTGAAAGTTACCGGAGACTACGACATTATCTGGAAAAATTTTAAGTACAGAACAATAAAAACTGAAAATGGGGAAATGGAACTGACTGAGCTTCTCTCTGAAGATATTGATCAAAGTAATTCAAAAGATGAAGTAAAGAAAAAATTAGCAACTTTTGGTGATACTAATAAAGCACTTCAAATAGCAGTTCCGGTCCATTGCGAAGATTGGGATATTGACAATTATATTCCATTGGTTACTTATTTATCTTTTGCTTATGATGAACGTAAAGTAAAAGAGGTAACAGCTTATGATTCTGAAGGAAATATTCATCAATTAAGCGTTGATAATGAGCCTGAAAATCCTGTAATTGTGATTAGTCGTTCAGAAAGATTAGATGTAAATGGTAATATAAAAAATTCAACACCAGAGTTAAGTACAATAAACCCTATTGTAAAAAACCAATCTGGGGGGACATTAAAAAGTGCACCTGCCGGACCAACAAGTCTCACGCTCTCTCATGGTGGAGCAAATTCAGTTATACTACAATGGTCTGATGTTGCAGACGAGACTTCATATGAAATATGGAGAATGTATCAGCCGGGTGAAACTCAATTCTGGCAATTTGCGACAACAACTCAAAATGATAATAATTACATTAATAATTGGATTCAAGAAGGTGCTAAAGTGTGGTACAAAGTAAGAGCTCTAAACAATGATGGGTATTCATCATGGTCTCCTATAATGGCAACAACTGTTTCTGCAAGAAATGACAACGAATGGCTAAAAATAAAGCGAATGAAATTTTCTAGTTCTTTACTTAGGCAAGTTGAAAGTTGGTTATCAGGCGCTCCAGAAATCAGGTTAAGGGTTGTAAAAGGTTCCGAAACAGGTGCATCCACTTCTTTCACTTCTAGTATTCTGGAGCCATGGAGAAGAAGTGATATCGATGGTGTTTGGTGGAATCAGGAAGTATCAATTTTATCGTGGAATACAAGTACTTATGGAACAGTCTTTACATTCGATTGGCGCGAAGAAGATTGGGATGATAATGTTACATTTACAATTGATGGAAATTATGAAGATAAATCGGATGGAGGCACAATTAAATATGGAGGTAGCGTAACCATTTCCGATAATGATGGAGCAGATATAATTGGCAACACTTCGGTAATGTGGTGGCACAACAAAGATCAAATTTATAATTTGTCAGGTTTTGAGTGGCAATTTGTTTATTAATAATTTATTAAAAATGAAAAAAAAGTTAATCGTAATAATAGTACTTATTTTATCCGAATCAGTCGTTACCGGACAAAATAAATGGAGTTTAAGAACAAATGCCGGAATTGCAAGTGGTAACGATGTGATCGACGGATATTACTTTTCATTTGACATTGGTATTCCATTGTTAAAGGCACTTGAAATAGCACCTACATTTAGTAATGCTTCAATGCTACCAGAAAGAACTATCTCATATATCTGGGATAAAACCTATAATTCTTTCACAAACAATAATCCGGAAGAAAAACCAAATTCCGAACGTGAATCTGCTAAAAACCTAAGTTCTTTGAGTTTGCTTCTTAATTTCAAACCTTTTGAATTAATGAAAAGTGAAAAATTAAAAAACCACGAGTTTATTCTGGGGGCAGGAATTTCTTACAACAGTTATACAATAATAAAAGAAGCTTTTCAAAAAAACGGGAACGACTATGAACTTAGCTGGGTTAGTGTATATTCTGGCAAGAAGGTTGAACCTTATTATTGTAAACTAAGCTATAATTACCTGTTTAAAGAAAATCTCTTTGTAGGGTCTGTGGCAGGAATAAACGGTTTTGATTCGGAAGCTGAATTATTGGTGGGATTACAGTTTGGCGTTAAATTTTAATGATAGTAAATACAAATTAAAATACCGGTCTTAAAAAAGGCCGGTATTTCTTTCATGGTATTTTTAAACTCTTAGTTCAGTATCAAAACCCTGTCGATTACATATATAATACCGTTTGTTCTGTATTTTATAATTCAACGTTAATTAATTGTTTCCGGCATTGTTTCTTAAACATGATTTTTATTTGCATTGAGTTAATATCCTGACTTATTCTGTCATCGCATCTTTTAAAACCACTAATTTTGCCGCACGATTTTCAAAATAATTTTCAACATGACAGAAAAAGAGCAAAAGCTTTTCACCGATTTTGCACCCGTAACCACCGAAGAATGGGAAGCAAAAATTAATGCCGATTTAAAAGGCAAAGATTACGAAAGGGCGCTGGTCTGGAAAACATATGAGGGTTTTAATGTGTGTCCGTATTACCGCCAGGAAAACCTGGAAAATTTAAAATACCTTGATGCGCTGCCGGGGGAATTCCCGTTTGTACGCGGAAACAACAAAACAGGCAACGACTGGCTGATCCGCCAGGATATAATGGTTTCCGACCTTGAAACTGCTAATAAAAAAGCGCTTGAAATACTTGGCAAAGGCGTTACTTCACTTGGCTTTTATTTCACCGATTGCAGAAACATTACCAAGGAAAATCTGGCGGTTTTGTTAAAAGACATTTGCCTTGAAGCTGCAGAAATCAACCTTGTTTGCCCGGGAGATGAAGGTAATTGTGCCGAATTATTTGCCCAATATGTTTCTGAAGGTAATTGGGAAAATAAAAATGTCGTGGCTTCAGCTTCTATCGACCCTCTCGGAACATTTACCCTGAAAGGCATACTTCCAACTGATGCATTTCATAACATGAAATCGACAGTGGAGAAAACTAAAGTTTTACCTCAATTCAGGGCAATTGGCGTACACGGCAAGTTTTTCGCAAACAGCGGTTCATCAATAGTGCAGGAACTGGCATTCTCGCTTGCCGCAGGGGCCGAATACCTGACCCAACTGACAGAACTGGGAATGAATCCTGACGAGGCAGCAAAATCAATTAAATTTAATTTTGGAATTGGCAACAACTACTTTATGGAAATTGCCAAATTGCGCGCAGCACGCTTGCTTTGGTCACAAATTGTAAAAGCATACAATCCTGAATGTGATTGTTCCGCCCGGTTAATTGCCCACTGCGAAACCAACCGTTACAACCTAACCATCTACGATCCGAACGTAAACATGCTCCGCACCCAAACCGAGGCCATGTCGGCGGCTTTGGGCGGGGCTCATTCCATTTCTGTTTTACCATTCAACGCAATTTATGAAGAGCCGACTGAATTTTCAGAGCGGATTGCACGTAACCAGCAGATTTTATTGAAAGAAGAGTCGTATTTCGACAAGGTTTCCGACCCGGCTGCGGGTTCGTACTATATCGAAAATCTTACCGATTCGCTGGTAAATGAAGCCTGGAAACTGTTTCTTGATGTTCAGGAAAAAGGCGGTTTTATAGCCGCTTTCCGAGAAGGTTTTATCCAGAAAGAGATAAAGGAAATGGCTGCCAAACGCGATTTGAATATCGCCTTTCGACGCGAGAACCTGCTCGGAACCAACCAGTTCCCCAATTTCACCGAAAACATCAAAAGAGAATTTGATGGCTCGCTATTTGATCCGGTTGATTTATCGGAAGAAGACGCGGATGTAGAAACGCTTAAACTTTACCGTGGCGCGCAGGCTTTTGAGGCGCTTCGTTATACAACCGACGTGTATTCAAAAACAAAAAAACGTCCTGCAGCATTTATGCTAACCATTGGAAATCTGGCCATGAGAAAAGCCAGGGCACAGTTTAGCTGCAACTTTTTTGCCGTTGCCGGCTTTACCGTAATCGACAATAACGGTTTTGCCACTGTCGAAGAAGGTGTTGCCGCTGCAAAAAATGCCAAAGCCGAAATCGTCGTTCTTTGCAGTTCCGATGAAGAGTACGCTGAACTGGCCCCAAAAACTGCAGGGTTGTTAAAAAATGAAATCCTTGTAATTGCAGGTGTTCCCGAGTGTAAAACCGAACACGGGAAACAAGGCATTACCAATTTCATCAGTGTAAAAAGCAATGTTTTGGAAGAATTGAGAATTTATCAATCACTGTTAAATATTTAAACACAAAGTCACAAAGACACGAAAAATGATTTCAAAAACTGAAATAGAAAAAATTGGTAAACAAATTGTGAATGCCGCTTTTGAAGTGCATTCAGAACTAGGACCTGGTTTGCTCGAATCAGTTTATGAAATTTGCCTTATCGAAGAATTAAGAAACCGTAACCTTCTGGCTGAAAGGCAGGTAAAACTGCCCGTTGTATTTAAAGGGAAAATATTGGATAAAGATTTTTTCATTGATTTGCTGGTTGAAAAACAGATAATAGTTGAATTAAAAGCTGTTGAAATTCTGCTTCCTGTTCATGAAGTACAATTACTTACTTACATGAAATTAGCCGACAAAAAACTGGGTTATCTGATAAATTTCAATGTCCCTTTAATCAAAGACGGAATACGACGGAAAATTAACGGTTATTTTTAATTCTTTGTGCCTTCGTGTCTTCGTGTTAAATTCAGAAAGTATGAAACCAAATTTTAAAAACATCAATATAAAAGCTACCGCTGCAAAGGAAAACACTGCTGACTGGATGGCAAAAAACAAAATCGGGAAAAACTGGAAAACGCCGGAGCAAATCCTGGTGAAACCGGTTTATACCAAAGAAGATCTGGAAGGCATGGAACACCTGGAATACGCTGCCGGCGTGGCACCTTTCCTTCGCGGGCCATATTCTTCGATGTATGTTATGCAGCCCTGGACCATACGCCAGTATGCCGGATTTTCAACCGCCGAGGAATCAAACGCATTTTACCGCCGCAACCTTGCTGCCGGGCAAAAAGGGTTGTCGGTTGCATTCGACCTGGCAACCCACCGCGGTTACGACTCCGATCATCCGCGCGTAATCGGCGACGTTGGGAAAGCCGGCGTGGCCATCGATTCGATCCTGGACATGAAAATCCTTTTCGACCAGATTCCGCTCGATAAAATGTCGGTATCGATGACCATGAACGGAGCTGTTTTGCCTGTTCTTGCATTTTACATCGTAACCGGACTGGAACAGGGTGCAACTCTTGAACAACTTTCAGGAACTATTCAGAATGACATTCTGAAAGAGTTCATGGTGCGTAATACCTACATTTACCCGCCGGAATTTTCGATGAAAATCATTGCCGATATTTTTGAATTTACCTCGCAGCATATGCCAAAATTCAATTCAATATCGATTTCGGGATACCATATGCAGGAAGCCGGCGCCACCGCCGACATTGAAATGGCTTACACGCTTGCCGACGGTCTGGAATACCTCCGCGCCGGTATCAACGCCGGAATGGATATTGATGCCTTTGCCCCGCGCCTGTCGTTTTTCTGGGCAATTGGTATGAACCATTTTATGGAAATTGCAAAAATGCGCGCTGCCCGCATGATTTGGGCAAAATTGGTAAAACAGTTCAACCCGAAAAACACAAAATCGATGGCGCTGCGCACGCACTCGCAAACTTCGGGCTGGTCGCTGACCGAGCAGGATCCGTTTAACAATGTGGGAAGGACTGCCATTGAAGCGATGGCTGCTGCACTGGGGCATACACAAAGTCTGCATACAAATGCACTGGACGAGGCAATTGCCCTGCCAACTGATTTTTCAGCCCGAATTGCACGTAACACCCAGATTTATCTTCAGCAGGAGACCGAAATATGCCGCTCGGTCGATCCCTGGGCAGGTTCGTACTATGTTGAAACGCTCACTCACGAACTGGCTCAAAAAGCATGGGCGTTGATAGAAGAGGTTGAAAAACTGGGTGGTATGGCAAAAGCCATAGAAACCGGCGTACCTAAAATGCGTATCGAGGAAGCTGCCGCCCGCGCACAGGGGAAAATCGACAGCGGTACCCAAACCATCGTTGGAATCAATAAATACCGTCTCGATAAAGAAGATCCGATCGATATCCTGGATATCGATAATACGGCTGTCCGTCTTTCCCAAATTGAACGTTTGAAAAAATTACGCTCCGAAAGAAACGAGGCAGAAGTACATGAATCGCTGGCGGCAATTACCAAAGCTGCTGAAACCGGGAAAGGAAATTTACTTGCCCTGGCGATTGATGCAGCAAAAAAACGTGCATCTTTGGGTGAAATTTCGGATGCCTGCGAAAAAGTGGCAGGTCGTTATAAAGCAGTAATCAGAACAATAGAAGGCGTGTATAAATCGGAAACACAAGAAAAAGACGAGTTTAAGGAAGCCCGGGAACTGGCAAAAAAGTTTGCAGAAATGGAAGGCCGCCAGCCGCGAATTATGATTGCCAAAATGGGCCAGGATGGCCACGACCGCGGAGCAAAAGTAGTTGCCACAGGTTATGCCGACCTTGGTTTCGACGTGGATATGGGGCCATTGTTCCAGACCCCGGAAGAAGCCGCCAAACAGGCCGTTGAAAACGACGTTCATGTTTTGGGCGTTTCTTCACTGGCAGCCGGACATAAAACTTTGGTGCCCGCGGTTATCGAAGAGCTGAAAAAACTGGGCCGCGACGATATTATGGTAATCTGCGGAGGTGTGATTCCCGCACAGGATTACCAGTATTTGTACGATGCTGGGGCCGTTGCCATTTTTGGCCCCGGAACAAGCGTAGCAGCCGCAGGCAAGAAAATCCTGGAAATTCTGATAGAGGCCTTTAAGTAGAAAAAGCCTCTCCCCAGCCCTCTCCAAAAGAGAGGGAGAAAGAAAACAAGGGTGGCGCGGTTTCCGGACCGCGTTATAATAACCGGCGAACCGGAATTCGATAGCTATCGAATCGCCGTTGCCGATTGGATTTGGATTGGTAAAAACAAAATTGAGCCTGCTCCGAAAAGTCAATACACCCCCCGGCCCCCAAAGGGGGAGATCTAATTCAATGATTTTCAGATGTTCCCCTTCGGGGACAGGGGTCAAACAGATGAAAATCATTGAATTTCATACTTTTCGGAGTGGGCTCAAATATTTAAGTAACAGAATATATTAACATAAGGATCCATTAAAGTTTTGTTACAAATCCGCTAATTTTTCTAAATTTGGTTTAATAAAAAACCAAATCTATGAAAGATCTATCTATTGCAAAACTTTATTCCGAAGCAATTCAAACTAATTGGGATAACCCGGCGTTTTCCGATTACGAGGGAAAAACCTGCCAGTACAAAAATGTGGCAAAAACCATTATGTCGCTGCAGCTTTTTTACCAGATATTAGGATTGAAAAAAGGAGATAAAATAGCCGTACTTGGCAGAAACTCGGCTAATTGGGGGGCAACATTTTTATCGGCGCTTTCATCAGGCCTGGTAATTGTTCCTGTCCTCCCCGATTTTAACAAAAGCGACACTAACCATATCATCAACCATTCTGAAGCAAAGGTCCTGATTGGTTCAAAAACACTCCTTGAGAAGATTACTTTTGAAAACCTTCCATTGTTACAGGCAATTTTAGTTCTCGAAGATTATACTTTCCATTGGGCAAAAGATGAAAATGTAGAATATAAAATCAAGGACTCGTTTCAATATTATAATCAAAACGAACTTCAGAAGGAAGGATTTAAATTTCATGAATGGGGTCCCGAAGAAACCTGTATTATATCGTACACTTCGGGGACTTCAGGTTATACAAAAGGGGTAATGATACCGGAGCGCAGCCTCGTTTCGAACATCATTTTTGCCCGCGAACACATGCCGCTGAAACCTGGCGACTGTATTGTATCGTTTCTGCCAATGGCACATGTTTACGGGCTTTTATTTGAGTTTTTGTTCCCTGTTACTTTAGGATGCCATATTACTTTCTTAAGCAGAATACCAACTCCGGCATTAATAACCAAAGTTTTTGGCGAAGTAAAACCTCATCTTGTTCTTTCGGTCCCGCTTGTTATCGAAAAAATTTACAAAAAACGACTGCTGCCAACTCTCGAAAAACCCATTATAAAAATTCTCCTGCACATTCCGGGCATTTCGTCCCTGCTTCTTAAAAAGATACGGGCCAAATTGGTTGAAACTTTCGGTGGCCGTTTTTTCGAAATTGTTATTGGGGGTGCGCCACTAAATGCCGAGGTTGAAAAGTTCTTTAAACGAATAAACTTCCCGTTCTCAATTGGTTATGGAATGACAGAGTGCGGGCCATTGATCAGTTACGAAGCCTGGGATAAAACAATGCAGTCATCGGCCGGAAAACTGGTTGACCGGATGGAAGTGCGGATTGACTCGGAAGACCCATACAACCAGGTAGGAGAAATTCAGGTAAGGGGAGAAAATGTAATGCTGGGATATTACAAAAACGAAGAAGCCACCCGCGAGTCTTTCACAGAAGATGGCTGGTTAAAAACCGGCGACCTGGGTATTATCGACAAAAACAACTTTATTTATATACGTGGCAGATCGAAAAATATGATTCTTGGGCCTTCGGGACAAAATATTTACCCCGAAGAAATTGAATCGAAGATGATGAATTTACCGTATTTGGCTGAATGTGTGGTTGCCGAACGAAATGGGAAACTTATTGCGATGGTTTATCCTGATTATGAAACATTAAAAACTGAAAATATCGACGAGTCGGCGATAAGGGGATTAATGGATGAAAACATAAAAAAAATAAACCATGAGCTTTCAAGATACGAGCAATTGAGCGGATTTGAATTGGTTAGCGAAGAATTCGAGAAAACGCCTAAAAAGAACATCAAACGGTTTAAATATGTATAGTTTTTTTGAGTTATCGCTTTAAAAATTTCTCAACCTGGAAAACCAAAAAGCTTCTCCGTCATTTGACCGGGAAGCTTTTTTTTATCAGATTGAATCCGGGGGCTCAAGTAAGGTAATACTATTTGCAAATTATTTATCATAGAAGGACCGTCCGGTTTATGTTGCATCGGCAAAGGTTTTTGGATTTGAAGGATCGCGGCTTCCGGAAAGAGAGGGGATAATTGCAACCACGAAACTATTGGAATACGTTTTCCAGTCGCTGCTAAATAAATGAATTTAAAAAATATTTAACCGAAACAATTTAATTGCTTCATTCGTAGGCTTAATGTAACTATGTAATACTGCACGGAAAGTACTTGGTGGATTGATTTTGAAGACACAGAGTTTAAGGAGTAATTAATTGTTTGGTTTTTAAAGAGAAGCGCTGAATTATTTCATCGCTTCTCTTTTTTTTCAACAAATTACCAACTCATTTTTATGAACTTTATTTCAAATGGCCTCAGTTCGGTCGAACCATCTTCAATTTCTTCACCTAAAACATCAACCTCTTTTAAAACTGCATGCTTTCCATCAGCCAACTTTAATTCATTTAAAACAGATGGCTTTCCATCGGTCTCGCGAATGTGCAATATGCAGGATTTGCCGTTTTCGCAAGGGATTGAACTCACCAGGATTACATTTTCAGGCCAACCGCTAATTATTGATTTTTGCCAGGTTTTATCCCCGCTTCCATCTGGGAACGGTTTCCCAGAGTTTCACAAATGAATTCATCCAAATTCCATTTCGCTTGCGGATCAATTAATTCCCTGTTCAACCCTTTCAAACAAACCCGATAATGCTGCCCTTTCGGTGTCAATTTTTATTTTATACCACTGGTTTTCCCAGGCACCGGGTTCAAACCCTGGCCGCACGCGAAAAACATTTTTGCTTATTTCATTCAGGCCGTTTCGCAAATCACCCCCTTTCATCCATGTAATTTCATCAGGGCGTTGTCCGTCTACAATTACATCTATTTTTTCCAGGAGCTGTTGTTTTTGTTTGTTCATAACCATCCAATCGACAAAGTAAAACCGCTTGAACATGGGTTTGATTTCATCGGGTTTTTTTAACGCTGTCAGGTATTTGGACGCTGTCAGGTCTATTGGTTTATTTACAGACCTGTCAGCGTCGCAGGCCTGACAACGTCACGTTTATGTAAACCTTCGCCCTGTTTGCGGCCGATATCGAAAATCAGCCTCGAATTTTCAGACTCCGGAAAAGTGTAACGGTGAAATCCTACCCGCTCTGTCGCGGTAAGTTCGGCTTTAACGTTGTAATCTTTTAATAAAACTGAATAATAACAAATGGTTTTGTTTTATGCTCTGACTTGCCGGGAAGACTCACCTGCCGCTGTAAATCGCCATCAAACCCTTCTGGATTGTTGTTCAGCATGTATATTTCTTTGGCTTGTACTTATTAGCGCCTTTCTTTTACCTCTTTCGCGTCAACCAGTTTGTAGAGTTTGTCGGAGCGGCGGATAAGAGTTTCGGTTTTTATCGAAATCATTTCGCCTTTTTTCGCTTCTTCAACGGGTTCGAGGTTAACCCTGACTTCGGTTACATGGGTTTGTACCACCCCGGTTGTCGGCCCTGCAATGATTATTTCATCGCCCACTTTCAGGTTGCCGGTTTCGAGTTTAAACTCGGCTACGCCAATGTTGGTAAAAAAGTTGGTGCACTTGCCGATATACAATTTGCGTTTTGTAGCCAGCGAACCATAGTTTTTGCTCCACTCGCCCAAACGCTGCCCAAGATAATAACCGTCCCAGAAACCGCGGTTAAAAACTGTTGCCAGCCGTGCGTTCCAGTCTTTCACCTTTTCATCGGTAAAATCGTTGTCGAAATAAGCATCAACGGCTTCGTGGTAACATTCGACAGTGGTTTTAACATATTCGGCTGAACGGGCGCGCCCCTCGATTTTTAAAACAGATACGCCCGCGTCGAGGATTTTATTCAGAAAATGAATGGTTTTCAAATCTTTTGGCGACATGATATATTCATTGTCGATTTCGAGTTCGGCGCCGGTTTCCTTATCGGTAACGGTGTAGGCACGGCGACACGTTTGCAGGCAGGCGCCACGGTTGGCCGAGGAGTCCATCTCGTGCAGGCTAAGGTAACACTTACCGCTGATGGCCATGCACAGCGCACCATGCACAAACATTTCCAGGCGGACCAATTCTCCAGACGGGCCTTTCACCTGGTCGCGTTTAATCTGTCTGCTGATTTCGGCAACCTTGTCGAGGGTCATTTCGCGGGCAAGCACAACCACATCGGCAAACATGCCATAAAATTTTACCGCTTCGATATTGGTAATGTTAACCTGGGTTGAAATGTGCACTTCCAGCCCGATTGAACGGGCATACTGAATAACCGAAACATCGGCGGCGATAACCGCTGAAACACCAGCCTCTTTAGCTGCCTGCAACACTTCGTGCATCTGGCTGATTTCGCCATCAAAAATTTCGACATTTAAGGTGAGGTAGGTTTTAACGTTGTTTGCAGCGGCTATTTCAACGATTTTCCGTAAATCGTCGAGAGTGAAATTGTTTGACGACCGTGAGCGCATATTCAGGTGTTCAACCCCAAAATATACCGATCCTGCCCCGCCCTGGATAGCTGCCATCAGCGATTCGTACGAACCCACCGGCGCCATAATTTCAACATCTCTTCTCTCCATCGAAAATCGAATTTAGGCAGCAAAGGTAAGTTATTTTCTGCGTTATTCATCCGATGACTTTGAGTCATCGGATGAATGGTCCGGAAAGGCCGGAAAGCAAAACGAACAAAACCAACTTCGACCAATTTAGAATGGATATAAATTACC
>JBBINB010000032.1:0-40605 GCA_037444065.1 Draconibacterium sp. | reverse complement strand
TTTGCTAATGACTTCTTTCAGATTTGCAGTCGCCTGCAACACCCTTGTCAATCGCTAATGTTTCCTATCAACTCGGCACATACAGGAACTTGCATCCTGTTAGCTTAATATCATGCCCGACATACAAAAAAAACCATTCGCTTTAGACGAATGGTTTTTCTAATTTTATATAACTAATTATGATTATAACAAACTTAATGTTACTGTTAATCCGGCCATAACTACCGAAACCATGGTCATTAATTTGATTAGGATATTTAACGACGGGCCTGAAGTGTCTTTAAACGGGTCGCCAACTGTATCGCCAACAACACCTGCTTTGTGGGCCTGGCTTCCTTTTCCGCCGTGATTTCCTTTTTCGATGAATTTTTTAGCGTTATCCCATGCTCCGCCAGAGTTATTCAGGAACACTGCCAAAGTGAAACCGCTGGTAAGTCCACCGGCTAATAACCCGACAACACCGGCTACACCCATTAATGCGCCGATAACAATCGGAACAATAATAGCTAACAACGACGGCAGAAGCATTTCGCGCTGTGCGCCTTTTGTCGAAATTTCGACACATTTTGCATACTCCGGGACAGCAGTTCCTTCGAGTATACCTTTAATTTCGCGGAACTGACGACGCACTTCCTCAACCATAGCGCCCGCGGCACGGCCAACAGCTTTCATAGTCATTGCGCTGAAGACAAACGCCATCATAGATCCGATAAAGATCCCGCCCAGAAATAACGGATTAAACAGGTTGATATCGTAAGCAGCCGAAAAATCCTTAACCGATGCAGCCGAAATTTTTATGGCTTTCACCCCTTCCTGAACAGCAGGGGCAACATCGTTATAGAAAACATATTCACCTTTTGTGACGAACCCTTCGCCAGCCTTTGCAATTTTACCAAACCAAAGACGAACTTCTTCCATATAGGCTGCGATTAACGCCATTGCAGTAAGAGCTGCAGAACCTATGGCAAATCCTTTACCGGTTGCGGCGGTTGTATTTCCTAACATATCGAGCGCATCGGTACGTTCACGTACTTCTTTCGGGAGTTCGGCCATTTCGGCATTACCGCCGGCGTTATCGGCAATAGGGCCAAAAGCGTCGGTTGCCAGGGTGATCCCCAAAGTTGAAAGCATACCCACGGCGGCAAAACCAATACCATAAACACCAAGTGCAAATTCGTTGTACCCACCTGCAATCCAGAAAGCGCCAATAATACCAAGTACAATGGTTACAACAGGAACCCAGGTTGAATACATACCTACTGCAATACCATCGATAATTGTAGTTGCAGGGCCTTGGAGGGCTTGTTTGGCAATTCCCTTTGTTGGCTTATATTCATCGGAAGTAAAAAACTCGGTTGCCTGTCCGATAATAACACCAGCAGCCAGGCCAATTACTACCGCACCGAATACACCCCAGGTAACCCAACCAAAATAAGCCATGACAACCATGGCAGCCAGAATAAATACAGAACTTCCGCCTGTTCCCAGCAAAAGTGCGCTTAACAGGTTTTTCTGTGTTGCCGATTCTTTTGTACGAACCATGTAAATACCAATAATTGAAAGCAATATTCCAATTGCGGCCACAATCATTGGAGCTGTAACTGCTTTAACAACGTCGAGACCAGCTTCGGTCAATGCAATTGCAGGCAGGGCAGCGCCCAGTGCTGAAGTAGCAAGTATCGAGCCGGCATAACTTTCGTAAAGGTCGGCGCCCATACCGGCCACGTCACCTACGTTATCGCCTACGTTATCGGCAATAGTGGCCGGATTGCGCGGATCGTCCTCAGGGATACCGGCTTCCACTTTACCTACAAGGTCGGCGCCTACGTCGGCAGCCTTAGTGTAAATACCTCCGCCAACACGGGCAAACAAAGCCTGTGTAGATGCACCCATACCAAAAGTAAGCATGGTTGTGGTAATTTCAATAAATTTATGTGTATCGTCAGTCCCCGGATGAACAAAGGTTAACCCCAGGAATTCAATCCCGTTTTGCATATTATCAGGCGTAAAAATCACCCAGTTTAAAAATGCAAACCATGCAGCTATATCCAATAGTGCAAAACCAACCACAACCAAACCCATAACGGCGCCGCTCCTGAAAGCTACCTGCAATCCCTTATTAAGCGATTGCGAAGCTCCGTGTGCTGTACGGGCAGAGGCATTTGTAGCAGTTTTCATACCGAGGAACCCGCATAAACCCGAAAAGAAACCCCCGGTAAGGAACGCGATTGGCACAAACGGGTTTTGTACTCCCATGTATGCCATGGCGGTTAGAAATGCCACTAAAATAATAAACACTATCCCAACAACTTTGTATTGACGTTTCAGATAAGCCATTGCACCTTCCCTGACGTATTGTGCAATTTCTTTCATCCGGTCGGTGCCTTCAGAACTTTTCATCATCGACTTGTAGAAAATCCAGGCGAATACCAATGCCAGTATTGAAGCAATTGGAACTAACAAGAAAATATTACTCATAGGTTGATAATTTTTATGTAACTGACGTTACTGATTAGATTGAAATTATTTATTTAACACTGATTTTTAGCTTGTTTTAAGTAAGAAAAAGTTTTCCGCGGTACAAAGATAAATTATATTATCAATTGCAATAATTTTAGAAAATATTTGACAGCATATTGGTAATAAATTAACAAACAAACGTTTTAACAATGAATCAGCGCTTTTCTTTCTTTTCCGTTCATTAATACGGTCAGGGGTTTATCGAAAACTACATGCTTCACAAATTCCGTTTCGCTTATAATGCTCTGTTTTTTTAAGGCTTCCATTTTGAGTTTCGAATCCCTGCAATTGTATGGAATTGAGAAATATCCAACATTCATTGAAGTTACGTTATGAAAAAAATGCGATCCAAGCGAAGCTTCAACCTGGAAATCGGGCAAACCCATTTCGATTATAATGTGTGCCTTTGAAATATTTGACCAAACCACCGGAATTCCTGTATACGGATCGCGCGATCCCCACCTGCCCGGGCCAATCAGTATATATTCCTTTCCGTTTGCTTCAAATTCGTGGTTTATTTGGCTTATTTCCGCTGCTATTTGTTTTGATCTCAGCTTGTCAAACCGTTCCGGATCAACATAAACCACATCATAAATATTGTTTATTTTTCCATTTCCCATGCCTTGTTCAGCATACATAAAAACCTTTTCCTGATCTACGTTTTCCAGGTCTATATCCACCTGTTCCTCCAGCCTGATTAACGGTTTTATCTGAAGAAGGTAAAAAGTTGGCAATCCATTTTCAGCCGGGTTTAAATCGATAGCATATTCTATCTCAACAGGCGAACCCATAGCTTCTTTGAACAATTTCAACAAAACCTGGAGTGTTTCGGCGAAGGGTAAATAATTGTATTTTAACAGGTTGGCAAAATCAATTACCCGTACGCCTTTCTGTTGCACACCTGGAACCAGGCAGTCGTTTTCCAAATCGTATGTAGAGGCAAGATGCTCAAGAACACCGTCATTTTCAGCATCCCTGATATTATATTTATTTATCGACGCGTTTTCGCCATAATTTACCAAATCGATTTCAGGCTTGGTAAGATCGATTGCATAGAAAACCTTTTGTGTAATTCTGACCTGCTCGGAAACCGCGGAAGGATTGACTTCGGGATATAACGGACAAAACCTGAAAGCATTTTCGCCACCCGCCACGTACATTCCCAAACCCACGGCTGCCACAGAAAAACCATCCTCGGGTTTCATATGCCACACGGGATAATAGTTGTACGATTGTGCAACACCCGAAACACTCGGATAAAACTTACCATTGTAATCCTGCCCCACAACTTCCTGAATAATAACCGCCATTTTTTCTTCCTCAATTTTGTATTTCACCGCATCGAAGTAAGAAAGGGCCGATTCGGTAAAAATACTTGCATAAACAAGCTTAATGGCCGTTTCGAGCTGACTGTACCTGACCGATAGATCGGAATGATTGTTTGGGATAAGATATGTTGCATAAACACCTGAAAAAGGTTGCAGGAGCGAATCTTCAAATAATCCGGAAGACCGCACCGCCAAAGGCTTTTTCATCTCTTTTAAATATTCGGTCAGCCGTTTTTTTGTTTCCTTGTCGAATTCGGCTTCAAGAAAATGATTTCGTATCGAGGTATAATTATTCATCGAATAAATATCGTCGTACAGGTTATTTATTTCGATAAACTTATCGAATTCAAGTGCGCCAAGAACGGCTGTTGCAGGAATCCGGATATTCAGGTTATGAATCAGTTTCCTGAAATTAATGTTCTCAATAAAATTGCTTATGAAAGCAATGCCACGCCCCTTGCCACCCAGAGATCCTTTTGCCAGCCTTACAATAAACTGGTTTGAATGTACCATGGCTGGTTTGAAATTCACAATCGTTCCCTTTAATTCTTCGAACCTTACCTGTTTAAACGTGTCCAAACAGAAATTTCTCAGTTCTTCGGCCGATTTGAAATCTTTTGTTTTTACCGGCCGCAGTTTTTCTGCCATATTTATTTCTCCGCGGGCCATTAACCAGGTAGAAAACGAGTTGCGGCTCCCGTGATACAGTAGCGCCTCGGCGGGTATTTCCCTGAACAGTTTCTGAAATTTATCGAGATTGTTTGCTTCTGCCAGTGGTTTCCCATCTTGGCCCTTAAAAATGAAATTCCCGAAACCCAGCCGGCGATACAGGAAATTAAGAATATCCATCGATAAGCTTTCCGAATTTTTATTGATAAAATCGGCGCCCACACTTTTTGCCCGGCTGGCATTTGCAATGTCGTGCGACTGCAATAGCAGCGGTACCATAAACTTGAACGATTCGGAAGCATAATTCAGCAATTCAATTCCGGCATCTTCGTTGTCGACGCCCCCTTTTTCAAATTTTACATCGGAAATTACACAAAGAATATACTTTTTGTAGCTTTTAATAATATGGACTGCGTCTTCGTAGGTACTCACAAGCAAAACCTTGGGGCGGGCCCTCATTTTTAAAATTTTATGCAGTTCGTCTGTTGCATCTTCCTTTACCAGCGCCTGCGTCTGTGTCATTACGGTAGTGTAAAGCATTGGCAGGTACCGCGAGTAGTACTGAACGCTGTCTTCAACCAAAAGAATTACCCTTACATTCCCGTTTTTTGTATCGAAAGCAACATTCTTTTTGTCTTCGATGTACTTAATCATTGCCACAAAAACATTGGAATTGCCATTCCACACAAAAATCCTGTCGATAAAATCGAGTTTTTTGACCTCTCTTTTAAAATAGAGCAAATCGGCATTGTTGTTTACAAGCAGCAATAAGGGGATGTGGGGTTTAATTTTAAAGAGTTGCCTTGCTGTTTCGACCGGCGTAATTTTATCGACACCGGCCATTACAATAACAAGGTCGAAATCGGTGCGTTTAATCGCGTTAATGGCATCCTCGGGGGTGTTTACACCTGTAAAACGGGGGGCTGCATACAAATTGAGCTGCAAATACTCGCCAAAAATTTTATCGCTGAACTGGCCTTCACGAACAATTGAATACGAATCGTAGAGTGTCGCAAACAGCAAAACCTCTTTTACCTTTGTAGGCATCAGTTCCTGGAAAATATCGCGATCAGATTTTTGTCTCTTATATAATTTCGACAATGTTATGTTTTCCAAATTCATACTGAAATTTTTACAGCCGTTGAAATTAGTTATTTTTTATTTTAACGTTCATGCTTTAAACCAGCTTTATTAAAAGATAAAAAAAATCCCGGAAATATCTTCCCGGGATTTTGAACTATTGTCTATTTCTGTTTTAATCCAGTTTATGTATCACCAGCCCCGAGCGGAGTTTTGGTTCAAACCAGGTTGTTTTGGGCGGCATAATATTTCCGCTGTCGGCAATATCGATAATTTGTTGCATGGAAACCGGGAAAAGTGCAAAAGCAGCCTTCATTTCGCCCGAATCGACCCGGTTTTTCAATTCCCCAAGTCCGCGGATACCTCCCACAAAGTCAATCCGTTTCGATGTCCGCAGGTCTTTGATATTCAGAATCGGTTCCAGTACCTGGTTTGATAAAATAGTAACATCAAGAACCCCGATTGGATCATTGTCATTATAGGCGCCTAACTTTGCTTTCAGTTTATACCAGTTGCCCGGGAGGTACAGGCTAAACTCATGCAATTTGGAAGGTTTGTAAATTGCGGGCCCCATTTTTTCCACTTCAAAACCCTTTTTTAATGCCGAAAGGAACTCATCTTCGGTTAAACCGTTTAAATCGGAAACAACCCGGTTGTAGTCCATAATCTGCAACTGGTTATCAGGAAAATGCACCGCCATGAAATAGTTGTATTCCTCATCGCCTGTATGATTTGGGTTTTGTGCAGTTTTTTCAATCCCGATGCGGGCAGCGGCAGCAGTCCGGTGATGCCCGTCGGCTACGTAGGTAAATGGTACATTTTCGGCAAACAATTTTTCAATTTGCCTGTTTGTTTCCGCGTTTCTGATTACCCAGAAATGGTGCCCGAAACCGTCTTCGGCTGTAAAATCGTAATCGGCTTTATTTGCACCGACAACTGATTTAACAATCTGGTCGATTTCGGGAACCGCTTTATACGCAAAGAAAACAGGTTCGATGTTTGCGCTCAGATAGCGGGTTAAAACCATTCTGTCTTCCTCCTTCTCAGGTCTTGTAAGCTCGTGTTTTTTAACGATGCCGTTTTCGTAATCGGAACAGGCAGCGGCGCCGACAATCCCATATTGCGTGCGCCCGTTCATGGTTTGGGCATACACGTAATACATAGGCTCCCCATCCTGAACCAGCCAGCCTTTCTGCTGGAACTTTTCAAAATTTTCAACCGATTTATTATAAACTGTTGCGGAATGAATATCGTCCACACCCGGGCATTCAATTTCGGCTTTTGTTATCCGGAGCAACGATTTTTCTTTTCCTTCGGCCATTGTTGAAGCCTCTTCAGAGTTCATCACATCGTAAGGCAAACAAGCAAGTTCCTGCACTATTTCTGTTGTCGGCCGCAGCCCTTTGAATGGTTTTATTATTGCCATTTTTGTAGATTTTAGTTATGAGCAATTCGATTTTGAGTCAAAAATAACAAGATAAACCGACAGGGAAAAATGATAGTCCCGGCTTTAATTCACCTGGAACGTAAAATCACCTTTTTCAAAGAAACCCACAATCTGTCCGGCAGCGGCAACTCCGGCATTTATATTTGCTTCCTCGGTTTGTGCACCGGCTTTTTTAGGGGTAAAGAAATACCGTCCGGCAAATTTTTCTGCAAACAACTTCCCGCAGTCTGGCGTAACATCAGAAATGTATTTTACGCCAGGTTTTTCCTCCATAATCTTTACCAAATCGGGTTCATTTATTACCTCTTTCCGGGCAGTGTTTACAATGATACTTCCATCTTTCAGGTTCTTCAGAATGTCATAACTTACCGACTTGATGTGAATTCCCTTTGCAGGAACATGGATAGAAACCACATCGCTTTTTTCGTACAACTGTTCCAACGAGTTGGTAACTTTCAGCCCGATTGCAGCGGCTTCATCTTTGCTGTACTGGGTGTAAACAATTACTTTCATTCCCATGGCGCGCGCAATGCGAAAAACGTTGCGCGCCACAAATCCAAAGCCGTGCAGGCCAAGTGTGCGGCCGCGCAATTCGCCGCCAGGTTTTCCGCTAAACAGCTCGCGGATCCCAAAAATGGCCATTCCAACAGCCAGTTCAGCTACTGCATTCGAATTTTGGCCCGGGGTATTCATCACTACAATCCCCCTTTCCGATGCAGCGCGTAAATCTACATTATCGTAACCTGCGCCGGCGCGCACAACAAGTTTGAGTTTCTTTGCCGCTTTAATTACTTTTTCATCAATTAAATCACTTCTGATAATTACAGCTTCTTTATCGTCGATGGCTTCCAACAACTCATTTTTAGAGGTGTAATTTTCAAGAAATGTAATTTCGTAACCAGCCTTTTTTAATATTTTGCCGATTTTTTTTGTTGCAACAGGTGCAAAGGGTTTCTCGGTAGCAATTAACACTTTTCTCATTTTTCTGCATTTTTAGTTTATGTCTGAAAATGGAAACCTAGCCAGAACAGGGGATTCTGTTGCTTTCCTTTTTTTGATATATTTATTTACTCTCAGTTTTCATGTGTTAATTAAGATAATCACCCACCGGATAAAATTCCCTTTTCAGGAGATGACAGAAAAAATGCAGGATTTTCACCCTGCATTTTCCTTTTATTTTGTTTGTTCAAACTCCTGCATGGTTTTTACCAGCGCTTTAACACTTTCCACGGGCATCGCGTTGTAAATCGAGGCCCTGAATCCCCCAACCGAACGGTGGCCTTTTAAACCAACCATCCCCTGAGAAGTTGCGAAAATGTCAAATTCTTTTTCCAGTTCGGCGTATTCAGGTGTCATAACAAAACACACGTTCATACGCGAACGGTCTTCCTTGTTTTGTACTGTTGCCTGGAACAATTTGTTACGGTCGATTTCATCATAAAGGATTTTTGCTTTTTCGACGTTGATTTTTTCCATGGCTTCAACACCGCCGTTTGCCTTAATCCAGCGCAATGTTTGCAAACATCCGAAAACAGAAACAGTTGCCGGGGTATTAAACATCGATTCGTTTTCGATATGTACTTTGTAATCAAGTATTGTAGGGATTGTCCTTTCTACTTTTCCCAGGGCATCATTTTTTACAATTACAAGTGTTGCACCCGAAGGACCCAGGTTTTTCTGGGCGCCGGCATAAATCAGGTCATACTTCGAAACATCCATCGGGCGGCTTAAAATATCCGACGACATATCGGCAACCATTGGGACCGGCACATCCAAATCGGTCAGAATTTCTGTCCCGAAAATTGTGTTGTTTGTGGTAATATGCAGGTAATCAACATCAGCCGGCACTTCGAAGGATTTTGGAATATAATTGAAATTGGCGTTTTCCGACGATGCAACTATTACAACTTCGCCTAAATATTTTGCTTCTTTAATTGCTTTTTTCGACCAGACTCCCGTGTTGAGGTAAGCTGCTTTTTTATTCAATAAATTAAACGGCGCCATTAAAAATTGCAGACTTGCGCCACCCTGCAGGAAAAGCACCGAATATCCATCGGGTACTTGTAACAGTTCCTTTACCAAAGCCTGAGCTTCTTCCATAACTGCAACAAACTGTTTGCTGCGATGCGAAATTTCCATAACTGAGAGTCCTGTGCCCGAAAAATCGACTATTGCCTCGGCGGTTTGCTGAATTGTAAACTGGGGCAAAATTGATGGCCCTGCATAAAAATTATGTTTCTTCATTATTACAACAATTAAAGGTTATTTATTTAGTACCATTTAGTTGCAAGCCTCGGCAAATTTGGTTATTTGCCCGTGGATTGCAGATGAGAAAAATCAATTTATCGGAAATTTTAATGCGTTTTAAAACATTATTCCAGTTCAAAGATAAATGACAAAAATCATTCTTCCAGAAATTTTAAAAATAAATTTATTTTTTGGGCCTTTGTTAAAATTAGATGGGTCCATATTAGAATGAGAAAAAAAGCGCCACTTTTTTTTTGTGAGCGGCATTTACGAAACGTAGAAAAACTCTTTAGATAAACGGCATTTTTACCACCTCTGCTGAAATTGTTTTATTGCGGATTTTTAGCCAGATTTGAGTGCCAAATGCCGAATACTCCTTGGCAATGTAGCCCATACCAATACCTTTGCCCAAGGTTGGCGACATGGTTCCGGAAGTGACCTGACCAATGACAGCGCCTTCAGAATTTACAATTTCGTATCCGTTACGGGGAATTCCTCTTTCGAGTAAAACAAAACCGCGCAAACGCCGGGTTACACCTTCGGTTTTTTGCATCATTAAAAAATCGCGGTCGATATATTGCCTTTCACTGTTGAATTTTGTAATCCAGCCAAGGCCAGCTTCAATTGGCGATGTTGTATCGTCGATATCGTTTCCGTATAAACAATAACCCATTTCAAGTCGTAAGGTATCCCTTGCCGCCAATCCTACGGGTTTTATACCAAATTCTGCGCCGGCCTCAAAAATGGCGTTCCAAATCTTTTCGGCTTCATTATTCCTGAAATAAAGTTCGAAACCGCCAGCCCCGGTATATCCTGTTGCCGAAATAATTACATTTTCGATACCGGCAATTTTACCGGTTACAAAAGTGTAAAACTTGATTTCCTTTAAATCGATCGCGGTAAGTTTTTGAAGTGTTTCTGTTGCTTTTGGCCCTTGTACCGCCAACTGGCTGATACGGTCTGAGGCATTTTCAAGTTCGGCGCCAACATCGTTGTTGGCAACCACCCAATTCCAGTCTTTTTCGATGTTGGCCGCATTAACAACCAGCATATATTTTTCGGGCCCATAACAATAAACCAGCAAATCGTCCACTATTCCTCCCCTGCCATTTGGAAAACATGTGTATTGTGCATGACCCGTATCGAGCTGGGTTGGATCGTTTGATGTAATTTTTTTAACCAGGTTAAGTGCATTCGGGCCTTTAATCCAGAATTCGCCCATATGCGAAACATCGAATACGCCTACCGCATTTCGCACGGTGTTATGCTCGTCAATTACGCCGCTGTATTCAATGGGCATTTCATAACCGGCAAATTCCAACATTTTTGCCCCATTTTTCTTATGAATTGTATTAAATGCTGTAACCTTCATTCTTCAAAAATTTAAGTGTGTAAAACTAAATAATCTAATAAGACTTACACATGAAATATATCAATATTTAAATGCGCCACTTTTGTTAAATATTTTATTACTTTGCCGGATATTTACAAAATCATGAACAACAACTTTAAAACCATTGATTTTAGCCACCTTAATTCTATTGTTGGCGGGGACGAAGGCTTTAAGAAAGAGTTAATGAGCATTTTCCTCGATCAGATTCCGGTTTTTATTAAAAATATGGAACTTTTTTTTGCTGATAACAAACTGGAAAATCTTGCCCGTGAGGCACATACAGCAAAATCGTCGGTATTGATTTTTGGTATGAATAATACGGGAACCCTTTTAAAGGACATTCAATTTTGGGCTGAGAATAAAAAAACAGAAGAAATAGGCCCTGCATTGAAACAGGTCCAATCGGACCTAAATCTTGCTGAAACAGAGTTGAAAGATGCCATGTCGGGAGAATAGTTATCCCTTGTTTTTAAATATCAAATCACCGTTTTCCATATCAATAATAACAGTGCGGGTTTTATCCACATCCCCGCCCAAAATTCGTTTTGATAACCCGTTAAGAATGTATTTCTGAAGTATCCGTTTTACCGGACGGGCCCCAAAATGAGGTTCGTAACCAACTGCAGAAAGCCATTCGATTGCTTTTTCGGTAATTTCGATTTTAAGTTCGGTAGCCGAGAGTCTTTTAATTACCTGGTCAAACTGCAGGCGAACCACTTTTTTAATATTCCCGCGCGAAAGCGGCGTGAATATAATGGTTTCGTCAATCCGGTTCAGGAACTCGGGACGAATTGTTTTTCTCAGCATTTCCAATAACAGGTTTCTCGTTTCTTCGATAATGAAAGCCGTATTTTCATTGTTTATTTTATCAAAGTTCTCCTGTATCAGGTGCGATCCCAGGTTTGAAGTCATTATAATAATGGTGTTCTTGAAATTAACAGTGCGGCCCTTATTATCGGTTAAACGGCCATCGTCCAAAACCTGGAGCAAAATGTTAAAAACATCGGGGTGGGCTTTTTCAATCTCATCGAAAAGTACAACCGAATAAGGTTTGTGGCGAACAGCTTCGGTTAGCTGGCCACCTTCGTCGTACCCTACGTACCCCGGAGGGCTCCCGATTAAGCGTGTTACCGAGAATTTCTCCTGGTATTCCGACATATCGATCCGTGTAATCAGGTTTTCGTCGTTAAAAAGATATTCGGCAAGCGCTTTAGCCAGTTCTGTTTTACCAACCCCTGTCGAACCAAGGAAAATGAAGGAGCCAATTGGCCTTTTTTCGTCCTGCAAACCGGCGCGGCTCCGGCGAACAGCATCGGAAACAGCAGCAATCGCTTCTTCCTGCCCCACTACCCTTTTATGGAGCTCTGTTTCCATGTGCAACAGTTTTTCGCGCTCGCTTTGCAGCATCTTCGATACAGGAATTCCTGTCCAACGGGCAACAATTTCCGCAATATCCTCGGTATCAACTTCTTCTTTAATCAGACTTTCGCCTTCTTTTAATTTTTCAAGCTCTTTTTTCAGGTTTTCTATTTCCCGCTCTGCCTCTTTAACCCTTCCGTAACGAAGTTCGGCCACCCGTTCGTAATTCCCCTGGCGTTCGGCTTCCTCGGCTTCAAACCTGAAATCCTCTATTTCCAGTTTCTTTTTTTGGATAGCGTCAATCACCGATTTTTCTGATTGCCATTTTGCCCTAATGCGGGATTGCCCTTCTTTCAGGTTCGAAATCACTTCGTTCAGGATAGCCAGTTTTTTATCGTCTTTTTCGCGTTTAATAGCTTCCCTTTCAATTTCAAGTTGTTTTACGCGGCGTTCAATTTCATCTAGTTCTTCCGGGATTGAATCCATTTCGAGGCGCAGTTTGGCCGCTGCCTCATCCATTAAATCGATGGCCTTATCGGGTAAAAACCTGTCGGAGATGTAACGTTGCGAGAGTTCGACCGAAGCTATAATGGCATCGTCTTTAATCCTCACTTTATGATGGTTTTCGTAACGCTCCTTAATTCCACGCAGAATTGATATGGCGCTCAACGTATCGGGTTCATCGACATGGACCACCTGGAAACGCCTTTCAAGGGCTTTGTCTTTTTCGAAATATTTCTGGTACTCGCTTAGAGTGGTTGCCCCTATGGCCCGTAATTCGCCACGGGCCAGCGCAGGTTTTAATATGTTTGCGGCATCCATTGCCCCTTCGCTTTTACCTGCCCCCACAAGTGTGTGTATTTCATCGATAAACAGAACTACCTCGTCGTTCGAGTTAATCACTTCGTTTACAACGGCTTTCAACCTTTCTTCGAATTCGCCTTTGTATTTTGCACCGGCTATAAGCGCCCCCATATCGAGCGAAAAAACCTGTTTCGATTTCAGGTTTTCAGGCACATCGCCCCTCACGATGCGGTGGGCCAAACCTTCGGCAATGGCAGTTTTACCGGTGCCGGGTTCGCCAATCAGAATAGGGTTGTTTTTTGTCCTACGCGAAAGGATTTGAAGAATGCGCCTTATTTCATCGTCGCGCCCGATAACGGGGTCAAGTTTACCCGAACGCGCCCGTTCGTTAAGATTTAGGGAAAAACGGTTTAATGAATTAAACCTGTCTTCAGCCGACTGGCTATCTGCCTTCGAACCTTTTCGTAAATCCTTAACAGCCAGTTTAAGTTCCTCTTTCCGTATGCCGCTGTCGATCATTAACCGGCTTACCGGATCATTGGCATCGAGCATCGAAACCAGAATGTGCTCGACCGAAACAAACTGGTCTGCCATTTCCCGGGCAAGCGAAACCGATTTCTGTAACACCCTGTTTGCAGGATTTGAAACATATTGTTCGCCCCCGGTAACTTTTGGGTACGATTCCACTATCTTTTCAATGGCTTTTTGAAAAACCGGAACATTGATTTCGAGCTTCTTTAATAAAAACCCTATTACATTTTCGGCTATATGAAACAATCCCTTGAAAATATGCCCTGTTTCAACAGCCTGTTGATTTTTCCCCTGGGCAATTTGAAAAGCAAACTGTATTGCTTCCTGCGATTTTATAGTAAAATTATTTAGGTCCATATGTATCAGTTTTAAATTTCGTGTGTATTATTTCAAAAAACACTCCATAACCAACTGACAGACAATATGTCGCATATAAAAAATAAACATTGAAAATTTGTCTGAGAATAAAAAACAAATCCTGCAAAGGTGGCAGATAGAGACAAAAAAACAAGGGGGAATATCACCCTTGTTTTTCTAACCTAACCTTTTCTATGAAAAAACTCTTTTTAAAATATATGCTGCAAAATTAGCTCATTATTCAGTTAATACATCTGAATCAAAGTTAAAGAAAGTTAATAGTTAAGTTTCAATTAGACAAAGAGTTATTCCGACTCTTTAAACAAAACCTAATTCCATATATTTGCATTCCGGAGTATTTATAGCTCAAAAAAATTACATACAATTAATGTTCGGCATTAGATTTTATGTTTCGCTTAAAATGTAAGAAATTTGAGCTATTTTAGCACCCCGAAAAAAAGAACGGGTATAACATAGTTTTTTCACTGTTTTAATACGGAATAATCCAGTGATTTCAAACTTATACCATGAAAGCAATTAATAAACTGATGAGCATTTTCATTATTCATATAACTTTTAAAAGTAAAATTCTATGACAAAACATGTATATACCTTTGGCGCAGGACATGCGGAAGGTAAAGCAGACATGAAAAACCTCCTTGGAGGAAAAGGCGCAAACCTTGCAGAAATGAACCTTATCGGTGTTCCGGTTCCTCCGGGATTTACAATCACAACGGAAGTTTGTGCAATTTACAATGCCGATGGCAGGCAAAAAACATTCGACCTTATTAAACCTGAGGTAGAAGCGGCAGTTGCACTTGTTGAGAAATTAACCGATACAAAATTCGGCGACAAGGATAATCCCTGTCTGGTATCAGTGCGTTCGGGTGCAAGGGCCTCGATGCCGGGTATGATGGACACAGTGTTAAACCTTGGGATGAATGATGTTGCTGTTGAAGCCATTGCAAAAAAATCGGGCAATCCGCGTTTTGCATGGGATTCATACCGCAGGTTTGTTCAGATGTTTGGCGATGTTGTACTTGAAATGAAACCGGCAAGCAAGGAAGAAATCGACCCATTCGAAGAAATTATTGAACACCTGAAAGAAGAAAAAGGTATCACCCTGGATACAGACTTCACAACCGACGACTTAAAAGAACTGGTAGCACGTTTTAAAGCAGCGGTTAAAAAAGTTACAGGTAAGGATTTCCCGGCCGATCCGTGGGAACAACTTTGGGGTTCGGTTGCAGCCGTATTTAACAGTTGGAACAACGACCGTGCAATTTTCTACCGCCGCATGGAACAAATCCCTGACGAATGGGGAACAGCAGTAAACGTTCAGGCTATGGTTTTCGGGAATATGGGCGAAAACTCCGGAACCGGCGTTTGCTTTACACGCGATGCATCGACCGGTGAGGATATTTTCAATGGCGAATATTTAATAAATGCACAGGGTGAAGACGTTGTTGCAGGTATCCGCACTCCTCAGGAAGTTACACTCGAAGGTTCAAGAAGATGGGCAGCCTTGCAGGGTGTCAGCGAAGAGGAAAGAGCTGCAAAATATCCTTCGCTCGAAGAAGCCATGCCCGAAATGTTCCGCCAGTTGAATGAAACACAGCAAAAACTGGAGGACCATTATAAAGATATGCAGGACATTGAATTTACCATCCAGGAAGGTAAATTGTGGATGTTACAGACCCGTAACGGTAAACGTACCGGTGCTGCCATGGTAAAAATCGCCGTTGATTTGATTGAGCAGGGCAAAATCGATGAAAAAACAGCATTAAAACGTATCGATGCAAACAAACTCGACGAATTGCTCCACCCGGTTTTTGAACCGTCGGCAATAAAAGCAGCTACGGTTTTGGCAAAAGGGTTACCGGCCTCTCCGGGCGCTGCAACCGGACAGGTGGTATTCTTTGCCGATGAAGCGGCAAAATACCCGCAGTCGATTTTAGTGCGCGTTGAAACTTCGCCTGAAGATTTGGAAGGGATGCACATTGCCAAAGGTATTTTAACCGCCCGCGGGGGCATGACTTCGCACGCTGCTGTTGTTGCCCGCGGAATGGGTAAATGTTGTGTGTCGGGCGCAGGCGCTGTAAAAATCAATTACAAAACCCGTGTAATGACCATCGATGGAAAAGAATTCAGCGAAGGCGACTGGATTTCGTTAAATGGTTCGACCGGTGAAGTTTACGAAGGGAAAGTTGCAACGATGGATCCTGACATGAGCGGCGACTTTGGTAAAGTAATGGCATGGGCCGATAAATTTACGCGCATGAAAGTACGTACCAATGCCGATTCTCCTGCCGATGCAAGAGTGGCCCGCGAATTTGGAGCTCAGGGAATTGGCCTTTGCCGCACAGAGCACATGTTTTTCGAAGGTGAAAGAATTAAGGCAATGCGCGAAATGATCCTGGCCAAAGAAGAAACCGCTAGGCGCAAAGCTTTGGATAAACTGTTGCCTTTCCAACGTGACGATTTCGAAGGAATCCTTGAGGCCATGGAAGGTTACGGCGTAACCATCCGGTTACTCGACCCGCCTTTACACGAATTTGTTCCACACGAACCAGCCAACCAGAAAATTATGGCCGACGAAATGGGAATTTCTGTTGAAGAAGTTAAAGCTCTGGTAGAAGATTTACACGAGTTTAACCCGATGCTTGGCCACCGCGGGTGCCGTTTGGGAAATACTTATCCGGAAATTACCGAAATGCAGGCGCGCGCAATTATCGAAGCGGCTGTTAACCTGAAAATAAAAGGCGTTGACGCACGTCCCGAAATAATGGTCCCGCTGATTGGCACTGTAAAAGAATACAAAATGCAGGCCGATATTATTCATGCAACTGCCGAAAAAGTTTTTGCTGAAAAAGGCGCAAAATGCGACTACCAGGTTGGCACCATGATTGAAATACCACGCGCTGCAATGACTGCCGATTTAATTGCAAAAGAGGCTGAATTTTTCTCGTTTGGCACAAACGACCTTACCCAGATGACCTTTGGTTACTCGCGCGACGATGCGGGTAAATTCTTACCTGTTTACATCGAAAAAGGCATCCTGAAAAACGACCCTTTCCAGATATTGGATCAGGAAGGTGTTGGCCAGGTGGTTCGCACCGGTGTTGAAAAAGGCCGCAGCGTTAAACCAAACCTGAAAGTTGGCATTTGCGGCGAACATGGCGGCGAACCTACGTCGGTAAAGTTCTGCGACAGCGTTGGAATGGACTATGTAAGTTGTTCTCCATACCGTGTGCCAATTGCACGTGTTGCTGCCGCACAGGCAAACCTGAAATAATATACAGATTAAAACATACGATTAGAACCGTCTTCCCGTGGTAAAACCGGGGAGGCGGTTTTTTTTGTGCGTAAAATATCTCACATATATTTTCCTCGTTTGCTTCTTGTTCACACCCTATTGCAAACCCCCGCTGGCGGATGCCGTGCTTTGAAAAAGCAAATATATTGCATGGGAGGGCAAGGCTTGAAGACAATTTTAAGCAAGCGGCCACGGAAACAGGATAATTGGAAGTAATTGTTCTTAATTGAAGATTATATTGAAAACATTAAATTCCTGTCTGTTGACTGGGACACCGATTACAAATCGGCGCCAGCGGGGGGTCGCCCTGCCGTTGCAGAGTTCCACCATCTTATTTGCAGTTACGAAAAGTGTAACCTTTTCTCACAGCACACCGCGCGGGAGCAGGGGTTAATTTATAACATTTTTAAGCTTTCCTTTGCCTGTTTATGTTCTGGATTTATCTTTAGCGCCAGTTCAAATTGTTTCCGTGCATTGGCTGTATTGCCCCTCTTTCTTTCAATCAAACCTAAATAGTAGTAAGCATTTGCAAGGTTCCTGTCGTTTTTGTTTGTGGTAAGGCTGATATACTTATTTAGCATTCTTTCCCCTTCGTCAAGATTTTTACCAGAGGCTGAGGCAATTTTTCCCATTTGAAGGTAAGGCTGTCTGTTTTCGGGAAACCTTGTTGCCGCTTTCTTGTATATCTCATAGGCTTTGTCTGGTTTCGATACGGATTCGTAAAACCTTGCAAGGGCCCCGTAATACACAATGCTGTCGGGGGCCAGCGAGAGCGCGCGGAGATAATTTTTTTCGGCGAGGTCGTTTTTCTTTTCCGATTCCCAAAGCATTCCCCACGCCCTGTTTCCTTCGGCCTGGTTAATTTTCATTATTTCATCGGCAATTGTTTTCCCTTTTTCAATGTCGCCACCCATAATTTTTGGCGCTTTTGTATGGTATGCTATCAGCATCCATCGTGCCTCAAGGCTTTTGGGATCGAGCCGGGCGGCAGTTTCAAAAGCCTCTTTAATCCGGGGAGCCAGCAACCCCTGTTTTACCATGTTCGATTCACTGGCTATTTGCCCATACAACGAGCCGAGCGCTACATGGTACCTTGCATCATTCGGATTGGTTTCGATTGCCTGTTTCAGGAAATCTTCCGCTTTGTCGAAATCTTTTCTGCGGGTACTAATCAAACCGAGGTAGTACTGGCTTTCAGCATAACCGCCTGAATTTCTTTTGAATTTCGAATATTCGGCAAAAGCTTCGTTTAACTTTCTTTCGTCATAAAGTTTTCCTGCAAGCCGTAAATCCTGTGAATAAACGCTGTTGATAAACAATGCAATGAAAAAGGCGGGCAATGCAAATAATTTAACCATATGTATTTTCAATTCAATGTCGTTTAGTTAGTGAAAACAGACTTCCCTGCCTGTCGGCAGACAGGGACTTCGCTCAGTCTGACTGTCACCCTGAGCGGAGTCGAAGGGTGTTGGCCTTTCAGATTTTTTCATCTTAGTTCTTAACTAAACGACATTAATTTTCAATTTATTATTAAACAAATGAAACTTAAACAAGCCGCTAAGGATATTAAACAAATTTCGACAATTTTCAAGTTCAGCTTATGTCCCAATAAAAAAAATTTTACAATTTTAATAATATTATACCGATTGAAACACGATACCAACCGGGTTGGCAAAAGCATACATGTATATTTATGGAGTCTATGTACCAGGAATGTAACCATTTCCTGCACTGCCAGAATTTTTATACCCCTTTTTTCAAAGTTTTTCAATAAAAAACTTTTTTCATTTTAAACCAAGCTATAAAAACGAGGTCAAATTTTAGTTTACATAAACCGATTAAAACAATGAAAATATTATTTGTATTTTTTTCCATTTCTCTTCTTTCAATTCAATTTGTTTTTTCTCAAACTACTGATGAAAAACAGGACAGTTTACGTAAAGATGCGGTAAAGCTTTTTATTGACTGCAATTTTTGCGACATGAACCATATTCGCCGCGAAATTCCTTATGTAAATTATGTGCGCGATGTTAAGGAAGCTGAACTGTATTTGCGCGAAACACAACAATCTACCGGTAGCGGAGGGAGAGAATATTCATTTTTCTTTATCGGACAGGATAAATTTATGGGAATAAATGACACCTTGGTTTATACGTCGAGGCCCGATGATACCTGGGATCAGATACGGAATGGCAGAACGAATATGATGAAAATGGGTTTGATGAGATATGTTGCCCGCACACCCATATTTAAAGAAGTAGATATACGGCATTTGGGAAAAGTAAAAGAAGAGATGGTGAGCGACAAGTGGAACAACTGGGTATTTGAACTTGAAACAAGGCCACGTTTTGAATCGGAGGAGTCGAGAAAGGAGTTTTCCTTTTGGAATTCGGTAAAAACCACTAAAATAACACCCGATTGGAAAATTGAAATTGAAGTTGATCACCGGTTAAGCAGGACAAAATACATATACGACAACGAAACCCATATTAAAGATAAAACTCAAATTGAACTCGAAAACCTGGTGGTAAAAAGTATTGGGGAGCACTGGTCGGTGGGCTCAAGGGTGCAACTTGAGACTTCAACGTTTAGCAATATAAAATTTAAAGCCGACATATTTCCTTCAATAGAATATAATTATTATCCATATTCCGAATCGACACACCATCAGCTAAGGTTTTTATATGGTATTGGCGCCTCACTAAATCAATACAACGATACCACAATTTATGGAAAAATTGGTGAAAACCTCGGTCAACACCAGTTACAAATTGCCTACCAGGTCCAGGAGAAATGGGGATCAATCAACATTTCGCTTCAGGGGTCGAATTATTTAAATGATTTTTCAAAGAACAAAATCGAATTGGAAGGATCGTTAAATATCAGGATTATTAAAGGTCTTTCATTTAGTATCAGGGGAGGGGTTGCAAGAATTCACGACCAGTTGTCGCTTTCAAAGGGCAAGCTCTCTGAAGCCGACATATTATTGCAGTTACAGGAAATGGCAAGCGCCTACCGGGTTGATGGGGGCATAGGCATTACCTATACGTTTGGATCGATATTCAATAATGTGGTCAATCCGCGGTTTGGGAATGGAGGGGGCTATTACCGGTATTAATAATCGCATATCAATGTCGTTTAGTTAGTAAAAACAGACTTCCCTGCCTGTCGGCAGACAGGGACTTCGCTCAGCCTGACTGTCACCCTGAGCGGAGTCGAAGGGTGTTGGCCTTTCAGATTTTTTCATCTTAGTTCTTAACTAAACGACATTAAATCGCATATTAAAAATATCAGAGTTCCTGTAAAAAAGTAGATTAATTATTTCAGTTGCTTTCCCCTTTTAATAATTAACCAGGTTGTGCCCTGCTTTAAGAAGTAAAACAAGTTTGCATGGATTGCTTTTATCAAATTTCAAATTTGCGGCTATATTGTGCATGTTAGAATAAGAATTAAGTTAACACATTGAACTACAAACGATTATAGCCATTTCCCTATATCATATTTTGGTGAAATTTTAAATGAATACGTAAATTACGTATAAGGGCTATACGTAATTTACGTATATAAAATTGCGTAAATCACGCTTGTTTTCGTGTTTTCGGATATCGAACTTTGAGCAGACAAATATTTGAAAGCATGAACAATTTCAAACATAATGAACCGCATTTTTTTCTCCTTAAAAGAGACTCTTCCTCACACTCTGGACTTTTAAAAGAATCCTGTTTTTCCACTACACATTCCCGATCAAAATTTTCTTTCCCTCGGAGTTAATGGTTTTCCAAAAAAAGTTCTGATGAATTGCACGTGCAGGGAATTCCGAAAGGGATTCCTTTTTTTTATCTAAATTGTTACCCAGTTATACTTTAAAGCTTGCACAACTAACCCTGCAATATTTTTCGTCCCCGATTTTTCGACTAACTTCTGACGGTATCCTTCGGCAGTTCGAATAGAAATATTCAGGGCAGTTGCAATTTCTCCGTTAGAATATTCTTTACAAACAAGTTCGAGTACCTGCAATTCACGTTCTGTAAAATCGGGATTAACCACTGTTTCAGCTTTATCTTTCTTTTTCAGGTTTCTTAATACAAGGTTCGAAATATCGTCAGTAAAATAATAACCGTTTTTCATTACTTTTCTAATTGCGATCTCCATTTCGTCGGGGTCGGCATTTTTCAGCAAATAACCGTTAACCCCTTCGCTAATAAGATGAAGTAGGTATTGTTCATCGTCTTCCATAGTTAAAATAATAACCTTTATTGCCGGGTAAAGCTGCCTTATTTCTTTTTGAGCTTCTATCCCGTCCATTAAGGGCATGCGCAAATCGAGAAGCAGGACATCGGGAAGGTGCTCAATTTTTGCCAGTAACTCTAGCAGCTCAACGCCGTTTTCTGCCTCGTCAACCTGACCGATAAAATCACAATCCGACAAAAGCGCAATAATTCCTTTTCTAAAGAGTTTGTGGTCGTCGGCAATAACAATTCTGATTTTATCTTCCATAATTAGTTATTTGTATCGAGGCAAATAATAGCTGTTGTCCCTTTTCCGGGAGTTGATTTTAATTTAAATTTTGCATTTGCAATACGCGATCGGCTTTCGAGGTTTTTAAGGCCCAGGCCGGTTTTCATTTTTTGGTCGATTTGAAATCCTTTTCCGTTGTCTGAAATAACGATACTTAACCTGTGCCCTTTCGAAAACCTGGAATTAATAAAAATATTACCTGCCGAGGAGTGTTTAATGGCGTTGTTCAGAATTTCCTGGACGATTCTGAACATGGCCAGTTCTTTTTTCGAATCGAACCTGAATTGTTCCCCACTTTTCCAGCAAACAATTTTTATCTGGTCGGCTTTGTTAACCCATGTGGCCAGCTCCTCAATGGCAAAATACAAACCAAGTTTTTCGAGCGAAGGCGGCAATAAAGCCCGCGAAATGCGGCGTACCTGGGTAATAACTTCATCTAAATACGATTTTGTTTCGGTAGCCAGCCCTTTGGCAACTGGGTCCCCGGTTTTTTTTTCGATGCGGCCCACATTTAATTTTACTACCGAAAGCATGGCGCCAACCTCGTCATGCAAATCCTGGGCTATGCGTTTCCGCTCAATTTCCTGTGCTAAAACTGTATTAATCAGTATTTCATCCTGTTGTTTTGCACGTATCTCATTCAACTCCAATTGCTTTTTCAACATTCTTTTTTGGTAAGTAACAAAAAAGAAAAAAATTGAGATGGCAAGCAACATCATTCCAAGGGTTCCTATAAAATAAATAAAAACAACACTATTACTTTCTATCATCAGTTTTTGTTGAATTCTTTGTTCTAAAATAATCAAGAAAAATGAGTAGTTGGTTTATCGTTGATTTAATTTCATCACACTCTAAGACATGTTTGTATCGGATATTAATTTTACGATATATTAAAAAAGCTATACCAATTAAAAAGTAAAATAATAAGTTGATACCCGAAAAAAACAGAACCGCTATCACAATAGCTTCCTTCGAAGTACTTACTAACAGGTTAAAAAGGGAATAATAAAAGAAGTTAAACGTAAAATAAATCAGTATTGCTGTATTTATCCAAATTAATGGTTCGCGTGACAGTTTGTTAATTTTTGCTTCATTCATCACCTTTACAAAAAAGGCCACAGCAAACATAAAAATCAGCATCGAGCCAATAGCGCCAACCAAACTTGCATATTCGAATAAACTTTGTACAAAAACTGAGTTTATTATGGCATATACTTCGAACATTATAATAATGCTAATAAGGTACACAGGTTTGATAAATCCTTCCAATATCCTGGTATAAAACAAACCTGCCAGTAAGAATGCAATTGGAAAATAAAAATGACCTATGGGCATAGTATTCCGCATTACAAAAATTTTAAAGAACTTGGTAAAAACTTCTGTAAAAATCCCAAATGCAACAAAATAATAAATGATTTTTAGCTCCTTTGAAAAATATTTGTATTGCAAGCTCCCAATAATAAATGCAACAAGGTTAGTTATTGCATTTATCTTAATAATCCACATTTCGGGTAATTATTCAGTTACGAATTATAGATGCTCCCATCATCGCAAATTGGTGGGCAAAGGCTACCATAATCAAAAACTTCACCTTCATCATCAAAAGCTTTGTTTTCCTTTACCTCGGGCGAAATAAGAATATTCATTGTTTTTGAAACGCCAAACTCAATCTGTGCACCGGCTTTCCCCTGGACATTAAATATCTCGTGCAATTCGTATTTTGTTAACAAATAGGCATTGGGAAAGATGTATTTTCGAAATGCGGCTCCTTCTGATTCGGCATCCAACTCACCCAATCGCCATTTCCTGTAGCTCCTGATACTTTCGATAACCAGTTTGGTCCTGTCGGAATAATTTTCATTTTGAACTCCCAATTTGAAAACCGGGGTTTCATAATCGACATAAACATCGCCACTTCCCAATAAAAAAGCCGATACTGCAAACGCACACAAAACATATTTTCCATTTTCCATCTCCGATTCTAATCCCAGATAAATACGAAGCCGGTTTTCGTTTTCACCAGCCAGTTTTTTATAGGTATCCTTCTGTAATAAAATTTGTGAGACAGTAACGTTAAACAATTCCTTTTGCTCTTCGGCAAAGTTTCTCCTCCAGTATTCAGCTTGTTTTTGTGGAATTTGATCCCGCTTTAAAGAAGATCCCATGTTAAATTTAATTTAGGTGATTATTTAAACGATAAAAATAGTTGAATTCTTTTATAGTTGAACATATCTGAAAAAAATTCGGTTGCAATTTTTACCATAATCAAAAAAAAACTGCCCAAACAGGGCAGTTTTTTACTGAAAAAAAGTATCAGTCAAAAATTAATCATAAAAACGATACCCTTCAATGGGATAATCATCGTTGTATGAATAGTATCTTTCGGGGTAATATACCAATTGGAAGCCAAAATCAGATGCTTCGAAAAACAGGTTGCCTACCCTGAAATACAGGTACCCGTTAATATGTACGCGCTCGTAACCATCGGGCAAATACTCAAAAGTCATTCCGAATGGTACATCAACCAACACATAACCAATACCCCTGAAATACCTAAAGAAATTTCCTTCGAAACAATAATAACGGTTGTGGTTATGAATAAAAATTTGTGGCCTGTATCCAAACTTCCTGATTACGTGGCCGTAATGAGGATGGTGGTAATAATACCTGTAGCTTTTATACCAGTGCGGATTGTAATACGAGTAATAATTAATCCAGCTATTGTGATTCCAACAGTAATTTTCCCAGCTTGTATCCCAGTAATGGTAGCTGTAATATTTATTTTTTATCCGGTATTTTGTGGTGTTTTGATAGTAATTTACTGTAACGTTTCTAACATCCGACGACCAGTAATTATTGCTTCCACGATATTCCCTGCCTGGCGTATAACGCGTGTCACGCGTGTTATGATTATATCTTTCGGTTCTATTAACCGATGACCTGCCCGGGTCGTAACTCTTAGTGTTATTGCTGCTGTTCCTGGTTGCGGTAGCCGGATAATTGGTAGAACGTCGCTGAGCATCGCCAGGATTTGAATTTGTTTTAACGGAATTGCTATTCCTGGCATTGTCTTCGCGGTTGCTTTTAATTTCAACCGGTTCAACACGTTCCGCCTGTTTTTGATTTGAATTGCTCCCCGAATTTCTTTGATTTACACTTGTGTTTCTATTCCCGCTTGATGAAGTGGTGGTCCTTCCACTTTCCCTTTTTGCTTCTTTTGGGGCAACAGATGCGTTTTTATTTACCTCGCGCGAATTGCTAACCGAACGGTTCGAAGACCTTGATTCCTTAGCTGTTTCGCGGGTTGCGCTCTTTTTTTCGTTATTGCTATTGTTGCCGGAACGGGTGTTTTCAACTTTGCTTCTATCGCCTGGATCTCCAGTGGAGCGACGTTGCGCATTTAAAGTGGTTGCCGATGTTATTACTGCCGCCAGAGTTATAATCATTGCAAGCAGTCTGAATTTTATTGCTTTCATGACTTCTTTCTTTTAAGATTTACAAAAATCTTTAATTAATTCTCTTTTGGCGCCTTATAAGATATCTGTTTAAACATTAGCAAAGGTTATGCCAAAACAATTTCAACAGAATAGCTTATGGCCCAACCCCGTTTATCATGAAGGATCGGTTTATTTTTTAATTTGCTATTTCTCGCTATTTTTGCACGGTTTAAAAAAATAAATGGCAAGAATTTTATCAATCGATTACGGGAGGAAAAGAGTTGGGCTGGCAGTTACCGACCCACAGCAAATTATTGCCAACCGCCTTGCCACGGTTCCAACCCACACCATTTGGGATTTTTTAACAGGTTATTTTCAAAAAGAAGCTGTTGAATTGGTAATTGTCGGTTATCCGAAAAATTTGAACAACGAGGCTTCCGAAGCTGTTAGATACATAAATCCGTTTTTGAAAAAATTTCAAATTCAGTTTCCGGAAATAAAACTGGAGTTGTTTGATGAACGATTTACTTCAAAAATGGCTTTTCAAACGATGGTTGATGCAGGATTAAAAAAACAAAAGCGACAAGATAAAGCGTTAATTGACCGTATCAGCGCCACCATTATCCTGCAGGATTTTTTAGAATATAAAAGAAATAGATAAATGAAATATCCTATAACAGTGTATGGCGATCCCATTCTTAGAAAAAGGGCTGAAAATATTGAAAAAGACACTGAAGGTTTAAAAGAAATAATTGAAAACATGTGGGAAACCATGTATTATGCTGATGGTGTGGGGCTTGCAGCACCCCAGACAGGTATGCCGTTACGTTTGTTTGTTATAGACGGAAGCGCCGGGGCTGACGAAGAACCCGAACTGGCAGATTTTAAGAAAGTTTTTATTAATCCTGAAATTATTGAATTATCGGGTGATAATTGGATAATGAACGAAGGCTGTTTAAGTTTGCCCGAAATTAGGGAAGATGTTACCCGCCCCGACCTGGTTAGGATTAAATATCTTGATGAAAACTTTGTCGAACGCGACGAAGTTTTTAATGGTTTTGCAGGCCGGGTTATTCAGCACGAATACGACCATCTTGAAGGAAAACTGTTTATCGATTATCTTTCGCCGCTTAAAAAAAGGCTGCTGAAAAGCAAACTTAAAGACATTGCAACCGGGAATATACAACCCAATTACCGTATAAAAATTCCTGTAAAATAAACTGTAACTTCTATCCCGTTTTTTCCGTTTGAAATAGTGCTTTCAAACTGATTCACTTGGAAAAAACAGTTCAAAATATACCCTTTCTGCGTTTGGTGATTGCATTGGCTGCAGGAATCGCAATTGGTACCTATTTGCAACCCGATTTAAATATTTGCCTTGCATTATTGCTTACCACACTGGTTATTCTTACAATCCTTCAAATTAAATATAACTATTCGCTAACCCTGATTTTCGGGTTGGCTGTCCAGCTATTCTTCATCGTTCTCGGAATTTTTGTTTATGCAAAATTCAACAAAATACCTGACTTGCAGGAAAATGGTATTTTCAGGGGAGTTGTTCTGGAGAGCCCCCAGGAAAAGCAAAACTCGCATAAAACAGTTATCCACGTCGATGCAGTATTAATGCATGGTTCAGTAATCCCGACAAACGAAAAGGTAATTGCTTATTTTTCAAAGGGGGATACAACCGTAAAATTAACAGCCGCCAGTATTATACTCTTCACCAACCAGCCGCAACCGATAAAAAATAACAACAATCCTTACGAATTCGACTACAAAACATACATGGCCAGAAAAGGAATTTACCGGCAGGTATATTTATCGTCAGAAAGTTGGATTAAAACAAACCAAACATCGAATTCAATTGTATGTCGTGCGGAGCGTATACGCGAAAACCTTTTGGAGATATACCGTAAACAGCCAATCGACAAAACAGAGCTCGAAATTCTTTCGGCCCTAACGCTTGGTTATAAACGCGACCTCGACCCCGAAACAAAAAGAGTTTTCTCTTCATCGGGTGCATCGCATGTTTTGGCTGTGTCTGGCCTGCATGTTGGTATTATTTTTTTAATGGTAAATTTTATTTTTGGCTTTCTCAAAAAACAAAAGTATGGCCGGTTGCTATTTGTTTTATTGGCAGTATCATTGTTGTGGATTTACGCCCTGGTCACAGGGCTATCTCCTTCGGTGATGCGTGCTGCAGCTATGTTTTCCATAGTATTAACCGGGATAAACATTAACCGGAAAGCAAATATTTACAATTCGCTGGCAGCCTCAGCGTTTTTTTTACTTCTCATCAATCCCAACAATTTGTTCGATATCGGGTTTCAACTTTCGTATTCTGCTGTCTTTGGAATCGTTTATCTTCAGCCCCGGTTAGAAAAACTAATAGTTGTAAAAAACAAAATAATGCGGTTTTTCTGGCTTTTGTTAACCGTTTCAATTGCGGCTCAAATTTCAACATTTGTAATTACAGCGTACTATTTCGGTCAGTTTCCGACTTATTTCTGGATAACCAACCTGTTTGTAATTCCAGCCGTTACAGCATTAATCCCATTGGGGGTATTACTACTTTTAGTTTCGGAATGGTATGTTTTATCGAATGTTTTATCCCTGATTCTGAATAGCCTGATAAAGGCAACATTTTACCTTCTTTCATTTATCGAAAATTTCCCGGGTTCAGTAATTGATTTCACCTTCAATCAGATACAATTGCTTTTAATGATTGTAATTTTATGCTCGTTATTTGTTTTTCTGAAAAAAAATAATCTCTTTTTATTGAAAACTGCTCTTTTTTGCATGCTTTTATTTTCGGTTTACACACTGACTTTAAACATCAGCAGGCTTAACCACAACGAGTTAATAGTGTATAACACAACCGAAAACCCGGGTCTTCACCTGATTAATGGCAGGAAAAATTTTATTATTTCAGAAGATAAAATATTGGAGGAAGATAAAAATTACTACCCCGCCATAACCACCAAAAAGAACATGGGATTAAATCAACCTGTATTCCTGGTTTTCAGTGATTCACTTGTAAGCAGAAATATTCTGCTGGAAAACGGATTTATTTTTTTCGAAGGAAAGTCAATTTCGCTTCAAAAGGAAATATCAGACATAAATTCTGGCAATCCCCCCGATTTTATACTAAATCCAACAAATACCAACCTAAACCCTGCAATTCACATAACCAAATCCACAATTATTTCGAACAAAAGATTTTTTCAGAAAAACAGCCCAAAAGACCCGCGAATTCATTATACAAGCCTTCAGGGTGCATTCAGAAAAAAATGGTAACTTTAAAAGTTAAATCAATATTTTTTCGGAATGAATAACTAATTTTTTTGAAATTTATTCAGAAGTAAATACTTTAATTTGAATGTTTTTTTGAAAAAGTCTTTATAAACCTAAAACAGATATAATCCGTATTTCGTAAGGTATGTATTGAAAACGCTGATTTTAGCACATTTAAACCAGGATAAAATTTGTAACTAATGAAAATAGTGATTGCAGGCGCAGGTGAAGTGGGAACACATTTGGCTAAAATGCTGACAGATGAATCGCATGACATCGTTTTGCTGGATGACAGTCCCGACAAATTATCGAAAGTAAGTTCGCACTTCGATTTAATGACAATTACCGGATCGGCCCACTCATTCGAAGATCTGAAAAGTACCGGGCTGGCAAAAGCCGATTTGTTTATTGCGGTTACACCATTTGAAGAGCGAAATGTATTTGCCTGCTCAATGGCTGCTTATCTTGGTGTAGGCCGTACAATTGCCCGAATAAATAACTCAGAATATTTACGCGAAAATTACAAAACAAAATTACGGAACATGGGTATTCATGAATTGATATACCCCGAAAGCCTTGCAGCCAAGGAAATAGTTGCTTCGGTAAAACAAACCGGAACCCGCCAGCTAATAGAATTCTCAGGAGGAAAGCTGATCCTGATGGGGATAAAAGTCAGGCAAAATGCCCAGATTGTTGACAAAAAACTTGAAGAGCTGAAACTTGATAACCACGACATTTCGGTAGTGGCCATAAACCGCGACAGCGTGACCCTTATACCAAAAGGAAAAGATAGTATTAAAGACGGCGATATCGTATTCTTTGTAACCACAAGGGTTGAACAACAGTATGTTTTCGATTTAACTGGTAAAAAAGTATTTGGGATTAAAAATATTATGTTCCTTGGTGGGAGCAGGATTGCACAGAAAGCTATTGAAAAGCTTGACGACCAGTACCACATAAAAGTAATTGAAATTAACCGCGACAAATGCGAAAAAATTGCTGATAAATTTAGCAATACACTTGTTATAAACGGCGATGGGAGAGAGTTTAAACTATTAAGGGACGAAGGAATTGACCGGATGGACGCTTTTGTTGCTACAACCGGGAATTCTGAAACAAATATTCTCATGTGCCATTTGGCAAAATCGTATGGAGTGCGGCGAACTGTGGCCGAAGTTGAAAACCTGGAGTTTATGGGCCTTGCCGAAAAAATGGATATCGGCAGCGTTATCAATAAAAAACTTAATGCTGCAAGTTATATATACAAGTTTACCCTCAATGCTGCCATTTCAAAAGTAAAATGTTTAACGGCATCCGATGCTGAAGTTTTTGAGTTTATTGCCAAACCTGGCGCAAAAATCACAGAAAAAATTATTAAAGATTTGGATTTCCCCGAAGAAGCCGTTATTGGCGGCTATATCAGGGGTGATGGCGGCTATATAGCAAATGGCGAAACAAAAATAATGGAAGGTGACAAAGTGGTAGTTTTTACATTACCTTCGGGAATTAAAAAGCTGGAAAAATATTTTAAATAATTACCTGGGCATTCAGATAATGAATATTAAAATCATTCTTCGTGTTATTGGGTTTTTAATGTTTGTTGAAGGAATAGCAATATTGCTATCGATGTTGGTATCATTGCTGTACAAAGAAAACGACACGGTAGGATTTGCCATTTCTGCCGGAATAAACCTGGTTTTAGGTACAATTATTATATTGCTTACCAGAAAAGCAAATAAAGATATCGGCAAGCGCGAAGGTTTTATTATTGTATCCCTTGTCTGGGTTATTTTTTCGCTGCTCGGAAGCTTGCCTTACTTAATTACGGGGGCAATCACGAATTTTACCGACGCATTTTTCGAAACCATGTCGGGTTTTACCACAACCGGGGCTTCAATTTTGAACGACATTGAATCCCTTTCTCACGGGATCCTTTTTTGGAGGAGTTTAACACAATGGCTTGGCGGAATGGGAATCATTGTCTTGTCGCTGGCTATTTTGCCTTTGTTTGGCATTGGCGGTATGCAGTTGTATGTTGCCGAAGTACCTGGCCCAACCCCCGATAAAATAAGCCCCCGGATCAGGCAAACGGCAGCTACAATGTGGGGAATTTACGTTATTCTGACCGTCGCCGAAACCCTCTTGCTTTGGCTGGGCGATATGTCATTGTTCGATTCGGTTTGCCATTCGTTTACAACCATGGCTACCGGAGGGTTTTCAACCAAACAGGCAAGCATATCCTTTTGGCCATCGCCTTATATCCATTATGTAATCATTGTTTTTATGTTTTTTGCTGGCACCAATTTTACGTTAACCTATTTTACGTTAAGGGGGAAGTTCAAACCACTTTTAAGAAACGAAGAATTTAAATATTACGTGCTTATTATTATTGGTTTTACCATTTTGATTTTTACCGGTTTGATGATTACAAACCGCCTGGGGATTGAGGAAACTTTCAGAAATGCTCTTTTCTGGGTAGTTTCGATACTTACAACTACCGGGTTTGGCACTGTCGATTATTTACTCTGGAAACCGGTACTGATCGCACTGCTTTTTTCGATTTTTTTCTTTGGGGGTTCTGCAGGTTCAACGGGCGGAGGAATAAAAATATTACGTATTGTTTTACTTTTTAAAAACGGTTACGACGAATTGAAAAGAATGCTGCACCCGAATGCGGTTATTCCCCTGAAATTCAACAAACGCTCTGTTGATTCAAAGATAATCACCAATGTTTTGGCCTTCTTTATTTTGTATTTTATGATTTTTGGATTCAGTACAGTGATTTTTATGCTGTTTGAGCCCGATATGCAAACATCCATGGGAGCAGTGGCATCGTCGCTGGGGAACATCGGGCCTGGTTTGGGTTCAGTTGGGCCGGCAGAAACTTATGCCCATATTCACCCTGTTGGAAAGTGGTTTCTTGCGTTTCTGATGCTTTTAGGAAGGCTCGAATTGTTTACCATTCTCGTGCTTTTAAGCCCTTCTTTCTGGAAACAGTAATTAAAACTGGAGTATCCCCTTCCCTTCGCGGACAATAGAAATTTCGTTGGCGGTACAATCCACAATTGTTGATGGGACCAACTCGCCATAACCGCCATCTACAACTATTTCAGCAATATCCTGGAATTTTTCGTGCATTAATTCGGGATCGGTAATGTATTCAATTATTTCATCATCATTGTACACCGATGTTGAAAGGATTGGATTGCCCAGTTCGCGCACTATTTCGCGGATAATATTGTTATCGGGGACCCTAATACCGACTGTTTTCTTTCCCTTAAAATATTTTGGTAAATTATTGTTTGCCTCGAGAATGAATGTAAACGGCCCAGGGAGGTTTTTTTTCATCAACTTAAAAACCGGGCCCGGGATTGGCCTGGTATAATCCGAAAGGTGACTGAGATCGCTGCAAATAAATGAAAAATTGTTTTTTTCAACTTTCACCCCTTTTATGCGTGCAACTTTTTCAACTGCCCTGGCATTGGTAATATCGCAACCCAAACCATAAACCGTGTCGGTTGGGTAAACAATTAAGCCGCCCTTACGCAAAACTTCCGTAATTTTGAGAACTTCGCGCAGATTAGGATTTTCGTTGAATAATTTTACCAACATGCGTATAACAAAATAAATTGCAAAAATAGTTTTACTTTTTTTAGAAACAATATTATTTCAACAATGCAAATAATAAAAACTGCCGATGGTTCGCACACGATATATCATTCCGATCTGGATGAACACTATCATTCGGTAAAGGGCGCAATTACCGGATCAAAGCATGTTTATATCGAAAATGGATATGATTTCATAAAATCCGTGAACCCGAAGATTTTTGAAGTTGGTTTTGGTACCGGATTAAATTGTTTGTTAACAGCCTTACGCGCCGAAGAAAAACAAAGGCAAACCACTTATCTTACAATTGAAAAATTCCCGGTTGAAAGTGATTTTACAGGTATTTTAAATTTTGGCCGGTTAATTTCAGACCATGCCCAATGTATTTTCGAAAAAATACATGAATGCAAATGGGATGAATACGAACCCATTTCGAATTATTTCAACCTGCTAAAAATTAAGGGCGATTTACTAGATTTTGATCTGGCAGGGATTAAGAATTGTAATTTAATTTACTTCGATGCATTTGGGCCCGGCAAACAACCCGACATGTGGACTTCGAAGGTTTTCGAAAAAATTTACATTCTAACGGCGAACGAAGGCGTCCTTGTAACATATAGCGCCAAAGGCGATGTAAGGCGGCTCATGGCTGCCACAGGCTTTGAAATGCAGAGGCTTCAGGGGCCCCCGGGAAAATTTCATATGCTACGCGGAATAAAAAAAGATGCAAAGATTTAATTGCCAAAAAATTACATTATATTCGCACCCTTTAACAGAAAAACATTAAATGACAGTTAAAAAGTTATCCGGGGAACTCGAAAATTTTATCAGCAAAGTTAATAACGACAAGGGCGCTGAAAACCTTGAGCAAGGCCTGAAATTTTTGGCAGAAAACCGAAAAAAACTGGGTGTTATTGAACTTCCCAGCGGGCTGAAATACAAGATTTTAAGGGAAGGTGACAGGGAAATACCCACTGCAAAATACAAAATCCGGTGTCATTATCACGGAACATTAACCAACAGTACCGTATTCGACAATTCGGTTCAGCGCAGTCAACCGGCAGTGTCCCCTGTAAATGGCGTAATCAAATGCCGGGTTCAAGCCCTCCAGCTATTGTCGACAGGTTCGAAGTGGAATTATTAAAAATTATCTAAATATTTTAAAAATGAAGAACAGTATTATTTATGTGCTGGTAGTTGTTTTAGCGCTTAGCGCTTCGTGCCAGCAAACAGGCAAAAATGTAAAATTAGAATCGAACATCGACTCGGTTAGTTACGCTATTGGTGTTTTGGTAGGTTCAAACAATTTGCAGCAACTTGAAAACGCCCCGGGTGGCGACGAAATTAATAAAGAAGCTATGGCTTCGGCATTCCGTGCATCATCTGTTGGCGAAGACGCAGTTATTACTGTTGAAGAGGCCAATGCACTTGTACAGAAATTTTTCTCAGAAGCCGGTACAAGAAAAGCACAGAAAAACCTCGAAGAAGGTAATGCTTTCCTCGAAAAAAACAAAGCCCGCCAGGGTGTAACCACCACCGAAAGTGGCTTGCAATACGAAGTTTTAACTGAAGGAACAGGTGCAAAACCAACTGATACCGACCAGGTACGCGTTCATTATCACGGCACTTTGATTGATGGAAAAGTATTCGACAGTTCGGTTGATCGCGGCGAACCCGTTGTATTCGGGGTAGGCCAGGTAATTCAGGGTTGGACCGAAGCATTGAAATTAATGCCTGTTGGTTCGAAATGGAAAATTTACCTGCCTGCAGGTATCGCCTATGGCGAAAGCGGCGCTGGCGGCGATATTGGCCCAAATGCAACTCTTGTTTTCGAAGTTGAATTACTTGAAATTGTAAAACCAGGCGTAGAATAAAAACCTGAAGAAAAGTTAATAACATTATCATAAAAACCCTTTGCTTTTTACCATGCAAAGGGTTTCTTTTTTAACTTTAACCAATAATCCAAAATTCAAAAACAGCGTAAAATGGCTTTAAGTGTTAAAGGAAGGGTAACCCAGATATTAAAACCCGAAAGCGGCGTTAGCCGAGGCGGAAAAGAGTGGAACAAAAGGGAGTTTGTTATTGAAACCGAAGAACAGTTCCCGCGGAAAGTTTGTTTTACGCTGTTTGGCGATAAAGCCCCGTTAATAGATGGCTTTACGGTTGGCGAAATGGTTGAAGTTTCTTTTAATCTCGAATCGAGGGAATACAACGGAAAGTGGTTTCACAGCATAAACGCCTGGAAAATAGACAAATCCTCCGGAAACCAGATACCCGGTTCTCCGCCAGAATACGCGTTAAACGATATTCCGCCTGAACCTGACGAAGAAGACGGTGGTGATTTGCCATTTTGAGCTGAATTCTTTTGCCCACCCCTAATGGCCTTATTTGCCACTTAGGCTCGAAGCCAAAAAAAATTCACAAAGCCTAAAACGCCTGATATCAATGCTTTGTGAATCTTGGTGTTTAAGTGTCCTGTGGCATTTTTTTAATCATAAATGCATTAATTCCCAAACTGCTAATACATTGCTTTTATTTCGTTGTAGACCGATTCAACAAGGCGCGCCTCACCTTGTTCGAATGCAGACTTAACATCTTCCAGCAATTTTCCCCCGGTGATTAGCGATTTAATTTTTTCCTGGAAAGCTGTGATTTCTTTCAGGTGGGTTTCTATATCGGCCCGTGTCTTCATTTCGGCATGGCCACTGCAGAATTTCTCGGCGGGTAAGGAAGCCAATATTTTTTGAGTGGTTTTTACATGTTCGAACGAATTTCCCCCTTTGTGCGAATGGATTAACTGCGGACGGCCAAAAAATACCTGGTCGCCGATAAAAGCTGTTTTTTCCTCCGGAAAATAAACAACAATATCGCCGGTGGTGTGGCCAACTCCGAAATAATGCAATTCAACTGTTTTATTTCCCAGGTGGATTTTCATTTTGTCGTTAAAAGTAATTTCAGGTACAAACCGCATTTTATCTGCACCCGCCCAAACTGACGGTGACCCGTTGCGCTGGGGAAGTAAAAATTCGTTGCGGCAGTTTTCGTGCGCTACAATGGTTACCTCCTCCGGGAAATACTGGTTTCCGTTTACATGGTCGCCATCGCTGTGGGTGTTTACCAGAATGGTAACCGGTTTTTCAGTAATTTTTTTAATAGCCGCAAATATCCCTTCGACCGATGCTTTGTCCATTTTCGAATCGATAATTAACACTTCATTTTCGCCTATGTACATTCCCCCGTTTGCCCCGCTGCCACCGGGTACCTGGTACAGGTTATCCGATATTTTTTCGAGCGAAATGGGCTGGGGTTCGCGGTTTTGGCCCGCCAGAACGGAACAAGCCGATGTAATAATCAAGGTTATAAACAGTTTTTTCATGGTAGTTATTTTTGTTAAAGTTAAGGAAGGAAAGTTACAAAAATTCTTTCATCCGTTTGTTTATGTTGAACAGGTTATAATTGCAATTTATCCCGCAAATGACTTGTGACATTCCGCGCACACGTTTCAAACCGGCGCCGGGAAAGGAGTCTGAACCTTGAATTTCAGGATTTTCATGATTGCCGCAATAAAGAAATCAAATAATCCCGTTAATATATTGATCCCGGTTCAGACATTAGCAAAATACCATATTACCACGGTACATACGATATTTTTTGAGACACAATTTCTTTCCCCAATACCATCCGGACAAAATACACTCCAGGAATATTGCCCGATAAGTCAAGTTTTACTTTTGTACCCGAAATCCTTTCAGTTTTCGCTATAATTTTTTGCCCCAGCAGGTTAAACACTTCAACCTGGTTTTCGGTAAAATCCTGCCCGGCAGCAACTGTAAATACCGAATTCGATGGATTTGGGAAAATCAGTATTTCCTGCGGATTATCAACTAAAGGCGTGTCGGTATTGAAATTATCGATATTACAGGCTATAATTTCAAAGATATTTGCCATGCTTTTCCCGTTCGAATTGGCATCTTTAAAATTGTACCATTTGTTATTTTGTTTGAAGTAAAATGAATTTGCAAAGCCCGAATTGCGCAACGACTGGTACACAACAAATGAGTCGAGCGGCTGGACATTGCTTAACTCGAAACCTACAAAAAATGTTTTTCCGGGCTTCACATTTTCGCTGAACCCAACAAAATTCATGGCGTCTTCGGCAAAACCCGATGTTTTGACGTTTTTAGAATAAATCAGTTCTTCCGGCAGGTTATTCCCTTTGTACACTTTAATTTTTATCTCGCTTTCGGCGCTTTTAAGCGCTTTACTGAATTTCCCGACCCCAAATGAAACTCCCGAAAGAATTTCGTTTCCGTTCAATGAATATCTTTCCATAAATTCGGTAATTCCGAGGCTGTTGCTACCGCCCCAGTAACCTGAAAATTTATTCGAGCTTGTAAGCGGAACCATATTGTAATCATCCATATCGACCAGGTTGGTAAATGCTCCGCAAAGATTTTCAGCCTTGTTAAATTGTTTTCCTTCCAACACTTTAACACCCGATTTAACCGGATCCAACCAGTACTTTAACTGTCTTGCCGAATCGGGCTTGTAGTCCCATGCCAGCGCGAACCTCGAAAAATAGTCGTTTACCGGGTTTTTGCATACGGCCACTCCTCCGGTTAACGTTCCAACCACCTTTTTATTCTGATTAAACAACGGCCCACCTGAAGAGCCAGCCTCAGTAACCCCGCTCTCCCACCTCAGAATTTTCAAAAAACCATTTTTTGTGTACGCTTTTTCAAAATCGAAAATTATAGGCGGATCTTTATCCGACGAAATCTTTTTAACATCACCCTGGGGATGGGTAATGGTTACCGACGAAGCGGGCAAAACATCTGAACAGTCCCAACCGGCAAAATAGGGCCGGAACCTGGCCGGAGGAACAGAACTCAACTCAACAATGGCAAAATCGAGGCTGTCATGCTTCGCTTTCATTTTAGCCCCGGAAATGGAATTCAGCGGATCGCCATCCAGAGGTTTGCAAAACGGGCTTTCGTAATTAAAGGTATAAACTGTAACATCAGGGTAATTCCAGAAATCGTAGCAATGGGCTGCAGATAAAATATAAGGTTTTCTGTTCTCGGCAGTATTGTTTAACAAAACACCCGTGCAAATTTCCTTGCCGTTAACTATCATCCTGCAAACCGCATTCTTCTCATTTTCCCAATCATTCCATGTATCACAATTGATATCGATGTTACACGGACCTGCAAGTTTGTTAAGGGGCCTCCTGTCGCTGGCTTTTAATATCCCTACATAATCGTGGTTGACCCTTACAATCCGAAAACGACGCTCATTTTCAAATCCCTCAGGAACTTCGTATTGAACTGTTACTTCTTCGCCTAAAACCGGCGAAACGGCAAATTTCCCCGACGGGCTATTGTTAAAACTTGTGTAAGCCCCAAGAATATATCCATTGTCTTCGTTAAACATAAAAAGCCTGGCGTATTCGGGCAGTTCAAATTCATCGAATATTAAATTAATTGACTTTGCATTTCCCGACCGAATAGTAAGCTTCCAAACCAAAAATCCGTTTTCGCCACGATACCATTCGCCAGAGTTTCCGGTAGAAAAATTTACTTCGAACGGATAGGCAAATTGAAAAGGTTTGAGCATATTTTCAGATTGGCCGGTAAATGTTTGTCCTTCAACATAAAGAAAATTTTCTATCGGTGGCATTTCCACAACTTTTTTACCCGTACTTTTCAGTACCGACGTTTTCATGGGAATTCCTCCCTGCGAAATCTGTGCTTCCACAATACCGGGAAGTATAATGATAATTGCCAGAATTAACCAATGTAAGCGTTTGAATGCCATGAATGTATTTTGAAAAAGAAACAAAATTATATTTTATATTGTTTTTACAGCAGTTTATTCATCATCTCAACAAAAATAAGATTTTGGTGTTTTAATGAAAGTAAATCGAATATTTATTTTAATTATTAACCAGTAATACTTTTATTATGCTAAACAAAAAAATTGTCCCGGTTGCGCTGCTGATTTTATTAATTGTTTCGGTAATTACAACCGCATCTGAAAAACCAGCGGAAAACAAGGCTGTAAACATGCCTGAGAATGTAAAAGCGATTATTGATAAATCGTGTTTTGGCTGTCACAACTCCGACTCGAAAAATGACAAGGCCAAGGAAAAACTGGATTTGAAAACCCTTGACCAGCTTTCACTTCCAAAAATGATTGGGGCCTTAAACGAAATTGGTGAAACAATAAAAGGGGACGAAATGCCTCCGGAAAAATTTTTAGAACGTTTTCCGGATAAAAAACTTAGCGCCGAAGAAAAAAAGATATTGATGGATTGGGCAAAAAAAGAAGCAAAAACTTTGGTAAACTAAAATAACGCATTTCTTTTACCACTTGAAAATCCTTCACCCGGGGGATTTTCTTATTTTAACCAATATAGTTTAAATTAGTACAATCAAATCAAATCAAATCTGAAAACTATGCGTTCGTATGTAAAAATTTTTGTTGCCGCTGGAGTTATAGCTTTTATAACAATCCAGTTTTTTCAGCCTGTAAAAAATATAAGCTCCGAAGCCGGAACCCTAACCCTGAATCATCCCGATTTCCCTGAAAATGTAAAAACAATTCTGAAAAATGCCTGTCTGGATTGCCATTCAAATAATACAAACTACCCGTGGTACGATAAAATTGCACCCGTATCGTGGATGGTAAACAAACATGTAAAAGATGGTAAAAAACAATTGAATTTTACTGAATGGAACGAGTTCGACAAATTCCAAAAAATTAATGTCCTTGAGGATATACGCCAGGAGCTGGAACAAGAAACCATGCCACTGAAACCATATGTAATGATGCACAAAGAGGCAAAACTAACCGATGAAAACAAAAAATTGATGTATGCCTGGATTGACAAATTGGGAACCGGGTTACTGACAAAACAAAACGTTGAATAAAAACCGGGTTCATTTCGATGAAAGTCCTTGTTAAATATGTTAAGAGTTTAAATACCGGCCATCGCAATAAAACCTTGAATCGGCTGAAGAATGTATAGAAAGCGCCACATTTAAGAATTCAATTTTAGCCTTTATCCAGGTCGAGGAAAGCGATGAGGGGTACGATGTAAAGAGCCGGGAGAAAAAACTCGTTAACCACCTGAAATGGACGGCCCGGAAAAACAACTGTAATTGCGCGATATTGCATCCGTTTGCCCACCTGACCGGGTCAAAGGTTTGTGCCGGATTTACAAAACCGCTTTTTGATTTGGCAGAAATACGGTTGAAAACGCCGGTTTCGGAACCTCCCAGACACCATCCGGATATTTTCTCGATCTGGAAATAAAAGCCCCAGGATTTTCACTTGCACGAATCTGGGCAAGCCTGTAAAATAGCCGGGTATCGGATGCTGCCTGCCCGACCGCGTCAGTCAGGCGGGGATCCTGGATCCTGGATTCTGGATGATGATTGGATGGTTACGGGTTGCGGGTTGCAGGTTGATTCTTGATTCCGCCAGTTCAGAGTTCGGAAGACAGTGGTAGTTTCGGCAGGTTTTTCCAACTTTGCTCTTCGTGCTTCGTGCTTCCAACTTCCTACTTCAGTCTCCCATCTTCGGTCTCCCGTCTCCCGTCTTCGCGCTTCCAGCTTCCGGCTTCGGTCATCGGTCACCGGTCACCGGTCACCGGTCTTCCTTCTTCCAGCTTCCGTCACCGGTCTTCCCTCTTCGGTCTTCCCTTTTCCAGCTTGTCCATCCCTGAAATAGGTTGACCAAAATTAGGTCAAAAAATGGGAAAAAAGAAAGTAGAAATTAACTCGAGAAGAGTTTTCAATGAAGAATTCAAGAAGGCTCGTATAAAGGAATATGAAAGTGGTAAATTTACCGTAAAAGAGATTTGTCGTTTATTTGGGATTCAGTCGGCAGTTCTTTATCGTTGGATTTATAAATATTCGGCATACAACAAAAAGTCAGTTATAGTTGTGGAGATGAATGAAAGCAGTACCAAAAAGCTAAAGGATTTTGAACTTCGGATAAAAGAATTGGAACAAATTGTTGGTCAGAAACAGCTTAAGATTGACTATTTGGAGAAGATGATAGAGCTGGCCAAAGAAGAGTTCAATATCGATATTAAAAAAAACTCAGACACCCTACAATCAGGTGGTTTCAGCAAAACAAGCACAAAATGAGCTATTCGATAAAATCAGTTTTGGAAATTGCTGAAGTTAGCAGGCAGGCTGTACACAAACACTACATAGAACAGATGGAATTTACTGAAAAACTTTCCGGATTAATCACTGAAGTTGACATTCTGCGTGAAGAGCATCCTGGTTGTGGGGTTGAGAAAATGTACTACACCCTTTGTCCTGATTGGCTGGGGAGGGATAAATTCATCTCCATTTTTATGGAGCTTGGTTATCGGGTTCAAACGAAGAAGAACTACCAGAGAACCACCGTTCCCGTACATTCAAAATACAAAAACCTGATTCAGGGGATGATGGTTCAGGATAAGAATATTGTTTGGCAAACCGATATCACTTACTTCTTGATAGGAGACAAGTATTACTATCTTGTTTTTATTATAGATGTTTATACCAAGGTGATACTGGGTTTTCAGGCCAGCGACCATTTGCGGGCAGAAGCCAACCTTGCAGCACTCAAAATGGCAATCAACAACAGCAATGGATGTCTTGACTGGTTAATCCATCACTCAGATAAAGGAGGTCAGT
>JBBINB010000031.1:0-40675 GCA_037444065.1 Draconibacterium sp. | reverse complement strand
CAGGTTACTGCTCGAAAGATTTATTGACGTGTTCGGCGTAAATGCATACTCTGCTAAAAATCGAAATCTTGTCAATGAACTTATATATTATGGCACTATTGCCGCTTAATTTTTTAACGAAGTATTGAAGTTGGAATTTGATTTTTTTTGTTTTTTGGATTTTGAGACCTGGAATTTATTTTGACAATCTTTTAATCAACTCAACAAACTCAAAAATTTCTTCCTCTTTTGTATCGAACGAAGTCATCCAGCGAACTTCTGAAGTTACCTGATTCCAGATGTAAAAAAAGAACTTTTGCTGAAGCGGCCCTATTATTTCAGGAGGGACAATGGCAAATACCCCGTTTGCATCAACTGGTTGTGTAATTTTTATTTCAGGTATTTTTAAAACCTCAGCTTCAAGGAGTTTTGCCATTTTATTGGCATGTCTGGCTGAATTTTTCCAAAGGTCGTTTTCGAAATAAGCAATAAACTGGGCGCCAACAAACCTCATTTTCGAATACAACTGCATGCTTTGTTTACGGATGTATTTGGTAAGCCCTGTTAAACCTGGATTAAAAAACAGAACGGCCTCTCCCATCATCATCCCGTTTTTAGTTCCGCCGAACGACAAGATATCAACCCCGCAATCTTTGGTAAATGCCTTAAAATCCATGTCAAGCGAAACTGCGGCATTGGCAATGCGGGCCCCGTCCATATGCAGGTACATTCCGTTTTTATGCGCCAGGTCGGCTAAAGCAATAATTTCGTGAGGCTGATAAACCGTACCCATTTCGGTAACCTGCGAAATGGAAATTACCCGGGGCTGAGAGTGGTGTTCGAAATTAAACCCTTTTAAATGATGTTCGACCCTACCGGGAGTTAACTTGCCATTTACAGTTTCGACGGGCAGCAACTTACAACCTGTAAATTTTTCGGGGGCACCGCATTCATCTTCTTGTATATGTGCTGTTTCGGCACATAGTATCGAATTAAAACTGTGGGTCACCGTCGATAATCCCAGAACATTTGCGCCGGTACCGTTAAAAACAAAAAAAACCTCGGTTTCAGGGCCAAATTGTTCCCTGAAAATTTCAATTGCCTTTTGTGTGTAAATGTCGTTGCCATACCCTGCAACATGGCCCCGGTTGGCTTCTTCTATGGCTTTTAGAATTTTATTATGCACTCCCGAATTATTATCGCTTGCAAAACCTTTTGACACCTGCATCCTGTATTTATTATTGTTGAAAATGGTAGATTCTTTGTAACTTTCAGAGCTTGAAATTTGTCTGTAAAGAAATAAAAAATTGAAAGCATAAAAAAATGAACCAAAAAATTCCTTTATCCCAGAAACTGTACCTTCTTGGAATTCATCCCGAAAAAGGCGGGTTGTTGTCGTCAACTTATAATGTAATAAATATTGTGCTTCCGGGTGCATTGATATTTGAGTTGTATCAAAATTCAAACATCGGCATCGAAAACAAAAAGGTTACTGTAAAGAGTCTGAAAACAGAAGATCCGCTTCATAGCTTTATCCTTGAAAAACTAAAGCAAAAATCTAATCCGGTCAAAATATCGGCATTTATTGGCCAGTTGCAGCGTTCGCAGAAATTTATCAGAAACGAAGTGCAACAAGGGTTGGTTGACAAAAGGATCATAAAAATGGAACCGCGACAGTTACTGTTTATCCATTGGAAAAAATCGAAAATTATTAATAAACAACTGCTGCATAACCTGGTTTCCGAAGTAGAAAACATTGTTTTTAAAGGAACTGAAGACAGCGGGGAATTAATGCTTTTGTCGATGCTGAAGCCAGCCGGGTTGTTAAAACGTCTGTTTCCTGAGCGTGAAAAGCGTAAACGGGCCACCGAAAGAATTAAAAAAATGATGGCAGAAAACCAGGTTTCCAAAGCAGTTTCTGATGCCATAGAGGTGATGCAGGCTGTTGCTGCGGCAACTGTAATTACAGCTGCTACTGCTGGCGCACACCGATAGGTTTATGTTTTTTTCTGAACAGTTTTACCCTGGCCCTGTTTATTTTCATACCATTAGCATCAATTGTAAATGAGGCAAAAAATTTCTGTTTTCTGGTTTCGGCGCGACTTACGGATTTTCGATAATACTGGTCTTTATTTTGCTTTAAATTCCGGCTTTCCCGTGTTGCCTGTCTTTATTTTCGATAACGGAATTCTCTGCAAACTGAATTCAAAAAAAGATGCGCGTGTTTCGTTTATCCATTCAGAAATTATTAAACTAAATTCTGAACTGTTAAAATCAGGCAGTTCGGTAAAAGTAATGCATTGTATGCCCCTGGAGGCTTTTGTGATTTTAACTGAAGAATATGAAATCGAATCGGTATTTGCCAACAGCGATTACGAACCTGAATCAATGCGGCGTGATAAAGAAATTCAGGATTTTCTGAAGGGAAAAGGGATAGCATTTTATTCATTTAAAGACCAGGTAATTTTTGAACAGGATGAAATTGTAAAAGACGACGGGACACCGTACACTGTTTTTACTCCCTACAGTAGAAAATGGAAGGAGAGATACAAAAACATTGAAGCAAAGCCACATCCTTCGCAGGATAATCTTCACAAAATGCTAAAGACAAATCCTTTTCGGGTTCCATCGCTTTACGAACTGGGTTTTGAAGAAAGCAATATTAAAGTGCCGGATTTTGATACTTCGGTCCAATTGATAAATAATTATTCAGAAACGCGGGATTTTCCGGCATTGGGGGCAACTTCAAAACTCGGGGCCCACCTGCGGTTTGGCACAGCGAGCATCAGGGAAGTAACGCGTAAAGCAGCCGAATTGCCGGAAGTATTTTTAAATGAACTGGTTTGGCGGAATTTTTTCAGTACGATCCTTTGGCATTTTCCGCAGGTTGTTGATAGAGCGTTTAAACCAAAATACGATTTCATAAAGTGGCGGAACAACGAGAACGAATTTGAAGCATGGCGCAGGGGCGAAACCGGGTGCCGCTTGTCGATGCCGGTATGAGGGAACTCAGCGCCACAGGGTTCATGCACAACCGGGTAAGAATGGTAACAGCGAGTTTTCTTGCAAAACACCTTTTAATCGACTGGCGATGGGGCGAAGCCTGGTTTGCAGAAAGACTGCTCGATTTTGAACTGGCTTCGAATAACGGAAACTGGCAATGGGCTGCGGGCTGTGGCTGCGATGCAGCTCCGTATTTTCGTGTTTTTAACCCCATAACCCAGCAGAAAAAGTTTGATCCCCGTGCCGAATACATCCTGAAATGGGTACCTGAATACGAAACTCTAAATTATCCTAAACCTATAGTCGAACACGGGTTTGCAAGGGAAAGGGCTTTAAAGGCTTATAATCAGGCTTTAAAATAATAAAGGCGTAAGTATTGTAATTGCTTTTCCTTTTCGTTTACCTGCTGAAATTCTTATCGTGCCTGTCACTCCTTCAGCCATTTAATAATCTGGTTATTCTTTGGGCTTATTATAGGCGCAAGCGAATCAACAATTTTGCCGTTCTCGTCGATTAAAAACTTCTGGTAATTCCAGGTAACTTTGGAGTCCATGGTCCCATTTTCGCTGCTGCTGGTTAACCATTTGTAAACCGGGTGACAATTTTCGCCTTTGATGGTTATTTTCTGCATCAATTGAAAAGTAATGTTATATTTTCCGGAACAAACTTGCTTGATCCGTGAATTGTCGCCGGGTTCTTGCTTGCCAAAATCGTTGCACGGGAAAGCAATAATTTCGAAGTTTTTACTGCCAGATTCCATATACAGTTCTTGTAATTTTTTAAGTTGTGGCGAAAGGCTGCATTCGGTGGCGATATTCACAATTAATACTTTTTTCCCTTTTAATGTTGAAAAATCAAATTCTTTACCATCGATTGTTGTCGCCTTGAAACTGTGCAGCGCTTTTTGTTGTCCCTGAATTTGGGTTGAAACAAAAAGCAAAACGATAAGAAATTTAAATTTTATTGTTGCCATTTCTTCTGTTATTATTTTAGAAATCCCTTCAAAATGGGTGTGCCGAATAAAAATAGTCAATTCCTGTTAATAAAAAAAATGAGGTAAAAATTCAGATTTAATTATCTTTGGTCGCTTATTGCGAAAAGCAGGAATATGGAGAATTTTATTGTTTCGGCGCGAAAATACAGGCCCGATACCTTTCAGACAGTGGTTGCCCAGGATTCGATAACCAGCACCCTGAAGAATGCAATCAAAAGCAGGCAGCTTGCCCATGCTTATCTGTTTTGCGGGCCTCGTGGTGTTGGTAAAACCACCTGCGCCCGTATTTTTGCCAAAACAATAAACTGCACCAACCTTTCCACGGAAGTTGAAGCCTGTAACGAATGCGGTTCGTGCAAAGCCATTAATACCAGCCGTTCATTCAACATTCATGAGCTCGATGCAGCTTCGAACAATTCGGTTGACGATATCCGGAACCTTACCGAACAGGTCCGGATTCCACCGCAGATGGGAAAATACAGCGTTTATATCATCGACGAGGTTCATATGCTTTCTCCAAATGCTTTCAACGCATTCTTAAAAACCCTTGAAGAACCGCCCAAACATGCCATTTTTATTCTGGCTACAACCGAAAAACACAAAATTATCCCAACTATTTTATCGCGCTGCCAGATTTTCGACTTTAACCGGATTGGTGTTGCAGATATTTCGCGATACCTTGAATTTGTTGCTCAAAGCGAAGGCGTAAATGCCGAAGCCGAAGGGTTGAATATTATTGCCCAAAAAGCCGATGGCGCTATGCGCGATGCACTTTCGATATTCGATCAGATTGTTAGTTTCTCGGGTAAAATAATTACATATCAGGAAGTTATTTCGAACCTGAATGTGCTCGATTACGACTATTATTTTAAGCTTACCGGCCAGTTTTTGAAAAATGATGTTCCCGAAGTGTTGCTGATTTTTAACGACATACTAAATCATGGTTTTGAGGGGCATCATTTTATTACCGGGTTAAGCAACCATCTTCGCGATTTATTGGTTTGTAAAAATGTGGAAACCATTCAGTTGCTTGAAGTTGGCGGAGAAACCAGGGAAAGGTACAGGGTGCAGGCACAATCGGCCGAAAGCAGTTTCCTGGTTGAAGCGCTGCAAATAAGCAACGAATGCGATATGCAGTATAAAGCAAGCATGAATAAAAGGTTATTAATAGAGCTTGCTTTAATCAGGATAGCACAGCTTACCTTAAAAAAAAAATAACTGATACGCCGCTTCCAAAAGATTTTCTTGAACCCATTTTCACGGGAAAGCCGGTTGCTGATGAAAAGCAACCTGCGACAGATCAGCCGGTAAAAAAACAACCGGTCAGGCCGCCTGAACCTGCTGAGGGAACGGGTATACGTAAAATCACCCGAAGCAAACTGTCGAATATTAGTACGCCGTCAATTAAAAATGCGTTGGAGGGAAAATACGGGGAGGAAAAAATTTCAGCAAAAGAACAACACCAGATTTATTCGAAAGAGGATGATAAAGAGCCCTTTACAAAAGAAGATCTTAAAGCAAAATGGGATGATTTTGTAAAACGACTGGCCGACAGGCCAAATCTTCAATCGACTCTTTCTGAAGTTCCAGAATTGAAAGATAATTTTCAGTTGGATTTGGAAATTGAAAACTCAATCCAGGAAGATTTAATCAGCAGTATTAAGCCCGAACTTGTTTCGTTTTTAAGAATGGAACTTAAAAATTCGCTTATACAACTAAACACCATAATTACCGAAAAAGTTAAAGGAAGGATAATTTATACTGATGCAGAAAAATTCGATGAACTGCTAAAAGAAAATCCGGATTTGGCCTTGCTAAGAAAGAAATTTAACCTCGATTTCGGGCATTGAAAGACAGCTTTATTGATAAAAAGCCAGACTTTTTTGGTTAGCCTAATCCTTTGAAAAACTTGTTTAATATTTTTATGGGGCCAGGCGCGAAATCAGCCAGCCTGTGCCTGTTTTTTCATACAGAATTCTGTCGTGCAAGCGGTTTTCCCTTCCCTGCCAGAATTCAAACTTCACAGGTTTTACCAAAAAACCACCCCAGTTTTCAGGTCGTTTTATGCTTTTACCGGCGTAGCTTAATTTAATCTCTTCAAACTTTTCCTGTAAAAACCGGCGCGAGGAAATTTTGCCGCTTTGGTTGGATACCATTGCTGCAACCTGGCTTGGTAATGGCCGTGAATAAAAATACTGGTCCGAAATATCAGGGGAAGTTTTTTCGGCGTACCCCGAAATCCTTACCTGGCGCTCCAGTTCGGGCCAGAAAAAGTGAAGCCCAACGGCGGTATTTATTTCAATTGACCTTGCTTTATTGCTTTGGTAACTGGTAAAAAAAATAAACCCGTTTTCGCTCATTTCTTTTAACAGAACAATCCGTGAGTCGGGGTAGCCATCGATCCCAATAGTTACCACCGACATCGCTGTTGGCTCTTTAACCTTTGCATTTATAGCATCGTCGAGCCAAAGCCCGAATTGTTTGAATGGGAGCTTTTCAATACTGCTTTCAGAAAGTTCGGCATATTTGTATTCAGTTCGAATCGAATGGAGCCTCATTATTTTTAGTTTTTTAAACAAAGTCAAAGTTTAAACATTTTTTTTGAATTGTTTGTTTGAATAAAGAGATTTAAAAGTATTTTATTAATAAAAACATGTTAATGTATGAAAAAGTTAATGGTTGTTGTTTTTTTAATGGCATTATCGGCATCGGTTTTTGCCAGTGGAAATGTTGGCAAACTTGGAATTGGAGACAAGGCAGTTTTAACTGATGTTAAAATGGAGGATATTTCGGGGGCAAAGATTTCCCTTAACGATGCAAAAATGGAAAATGGTGTTTTGGTGCTGTTTTCTTGCAATACATGCCCATTTGTTTTACAATGGGAGGATCGTTATTCAGGGCTGAATGACTGGGCTGAAAAAAATAAAGTTGGAATGGTTGTTCTTAATTCGAATCATCAAAAGCACAACGCTGAAGACTCTATGGAAGCAATGAAAAAACATGCGAAGGAAAAAGGATACGACTTTCATTATGTACTCGACAAGGAAAGTGCAATTGCTAATGCTTTCGGGGGTCAAACCACCCCGCATGCATTTCTGTTTAACAGCAAAATGGAGTTGGCATACAAAGGAGCTATAGATGATAACTACGATAGCGCCAGCGATGTAAAGCAGGCATATCTGAAAAATGCAATTTCGAGCTTAGCCAGCGGTAAGGAAGTTGCTGTTTCTGAAACTAAGCCCGTTGGGTGCAGTATTAAACGGAAAGTTGATTGATATTTTTTGACAGTGAGGGCTTGGCTCGATGTAATTCTTTCTGATACTTGTTATTATTGAGTCAAACTTTCGCTGTTAATTTATGTAGTTGAGCGTTTTATTTTTCAAAAAAGCTGAAGTTTACTTTTCCGTATTTTCGGTTCTCCCTGAAAAACCGGTGTTTCGAAAAATCAAACTCCTTTGGATGTTCCAGAATGAATAACCCGTTTTCGTTTAAAATATCTGTATCCAAAACAATATCTGGTATATTGGAGAAATTTTTCAGGCCGAAAGGCGGATCTGCAAAAATAAAATTAAAGCTGCCTTTATAGGTTTTAAGAAAAGTAAACACATCGGTTTTGAAAACCCTGGCATTATCAATATTTAAAATTCTTAAAACATCGGTAATAAAACGGCAATGGACAAAGTCTTTTTCAACCAATACCGCTTCTTTGCACCCCCTGCTGATAAATTCATAAGCAATACTTCCCGACCCCGAAAAAATATCGAGAACTGTTTTTGTTGAGAAATCGTAGCGGTTTTCAAGGATATTGAAAAGGCCTTCCTTTGCAATGTCGGTAGTTGGCCGTGCCTTGAAATTTTTTCCCGGATAAAAAATCCTTCCCTTATATTTTCCGCCAACAATTCGCATTTATGTTTAAATTAATAAGGAGCAGAAATATGAGTTACCGGCAAAAATCTCTGGGTTGGCAACATTTACCCCGGTTATAAATGGGCTGATTTTTTCGAAATAGGGTTTTAGGGCCTCTTCAATTTCCATATTTTGACCTGCATAACTTTCAATAAATGCATGCGTATTTATCCGTGCCACCCCAAGTTGCTGAAAAGTATTTAAAACATTATAGATTAAATCGTTATGATGCCCTGTCTGGTAACTGTTTGCCAATAGTAATTTACCTTTTCGAAAAATAACCAGGAAAAAGAATTTCGTTGAATGCAAGATAACCGCGATATTATTTCTTTCGGTTGTGAAGGTAGCCTGTAATATTTTTGTAACCGGATGAAAGATTTCTGCATCGTGGTTGAAGAAATGCTGGAATGCGTTAATTAATTCTGAAGGAACCTGGAAAACGACATGCGAATGGGAATTATCCAGTTTATTGAGGAGGATTTTGTCATTTTCAATTTCATGAAATAATACTGAGGCCAAATCTTTGTTCAAATCGTCACCCGAAAATTCGTGAGGAATTAAAGTAAAATTCTGGGTAAAAATAAAGAGTTCGACTTTTTGATAGGGCCTTGAAAGTATTTCTTCAGAATTTATCCATTCAGTAAAATGTCGCGAAAGCAAATTGCTGTTGCTTATTTTCAAATGCTGTGTTTTGAATGCAACAACTCTTTTTTCTTCGGGGTGAAAAATTAAAAAAGAAAATCCATCCAGGCTAACCTGGATGGATAATATATAATCTTTCGTTTTTTCGGTATCGAATGAAACGTCTGTAATAAAGTCAAACATTTTAAATTATTCCCAGTTTCCGGCGTTATTAATGGTTTCAGTTAACGAACCAACTGCAAGGCCGGGATATTTTTCATTCGTTCTGCGCTGGTCGTTAAGGTTTATTATCAATTGAGGGTTCAAACCTCTTAGGATTACGTTGTTATGTGCTTTAGCCTCGAAAACCGGTACGCCAATGCCCGAGCCGGTTATAATTACCGTAGCGCCTAAGTGAAATTCACTGGGCTCGCCCGGAACAGGGATATATTTAAGCTGGGTTGCATCATAACCTTTCCCAAAAATTGTTTCAAGAGCATTTACACGAATACTGTCACGTACAATTAATCCCATTTGAATAGCCTTTTTTTCGGTAATTTTTGCTTCAACCATACTGTCGGTTAATTCGCCCACTTTACGAATATTTATGACTGAATCGTACATTACAAAATTAATTAAGGTATCCCAGCTACCGGTAAATTTTCCGTGCACCTCTTTGTATGTCAATTGGGCTTTTCTGATATCCTTAAGCCTTTCAATTGTTACATCGTAACGGGCTTTTCTTGCTTTTTCAAAATCAATGGGTTTCTTTATGCTCGAGTAAATTAAAAAAGCAAGTACCAATGCAACAATGGAAAGTACAATTTGTAATACGGTTTTCATTTTTATTATTTTAATAGTTTGTCGTTTTGATTGCATGCAAAATTAAAAAAAAATATAAATTACTTTCCTCTACTTTTAGTTATTTTAAAATGTATGATTAAAAATCATTTAAAAACACTATTGGCTCAGAATCTGTCGTTTAAACCAACTGACGGGCAGTTGAAACTTATTGCCGCCCTTGCAGATTACATTTTTTCTGACGAACCCGACCAGATAATGTTAATAAGGGGTTACGCAGGTACCGGGAAAACAACCATGCTTTATTCCTTAACCCGGGCTTTAAGCGAACTTAAAATAAGGACCATTCTGATGGCGCCTACCGGAAGGGCCGCAAAAGTGCTTGCCGGTTACACTAACCTGCCTGCTTTCACCATTCATAAAAAAATATACAGGCAAAAAACTACTTCAGATGGATTTGGTCGCTTCGATTTGGATAAAAATCTGTACAAAAACAGCTATTTTATTGTTGACGAGGCATCTATGATTTCAAATGAAACCAGCGAAAATTCGATGTTTGGTAGTGGAAAACTACTTGACGATTTGCTCGAATATGTTTATTCGGGCGAAAATTGCCGGTTGGTGTTGGTTGGAGACGTGGCCCAGTTGCCCCCGGTTGGATTGAATATAAGCCCGGCGCTTGAAACGGATTCGCTCGAAGATTATGGTTTTTCGGTAAAAATGATTGAATTGACCGATGTGGTAAGGCAAGCAGAAGATTCGGGCGTTTTGATAAATGCAACCCAAATAAGAAACAAGGTTGGTAGTGAAAATCAGGAAGCCGGATTTTTCCATATCGAAACTACCGGATTTAATGACATTGAATGTATTTCGGGCGGTGAACTTATTGAAAGCATTACAACTTCTTATGCCAAATATGGCGTTTTTGACACTGCAATTGTTACACGGTCGAACAAACGTGCCAATCTGTTTAACAAGGGAATCCGGGGCACTATTCTGTATCGGGAAAACGAGATTGAAAAAGGAGATTTATTGATGGTTGTAAAAAACAATTATTTCTGGATTACGGAAGGTGACAGGCTCGATTTCATTGCCAACGGAGATATTGCTGAAGTTGTGAGCATTAAAAAATACGAGGAACTGTATGGTTTTAGGTTTGCTAATGTTTGTTTACGTTTTATCGATTATGATGATCTTGAAATTGATTGTAAAATTTTTTTGGACACACTGAATATTGAAACAGCGTCGTTTACTTATGAACAAAATAAACAGCTTTTTGAGTCGGTTTCTGAAGATTATGCCGATATAAGAAACAAACGCGGGCGGTGGAAAAAAGTGAAAGAAAATCCATACTTCAATGCCCTTCAGGTAAAATTTGCATATGCAATCACCTGTCATAAGGCCCAGGGAGGACAATGGAAAGCCGTTTATGTCGACCATGGTTTTGTAAACGAAGATATGCTGGATACCGAATTTTACCGCTGGCTTTATACAGCATTTACACGCCCAACCGAAAAACTTTACCTGGTAAATTTTAATAAGGAATTTTTTAAAGATTAATTGCCCTGTCAACAAATTGAGTATTAATTTTATCCTTAAAAAATTACATTATTGTGAAACAGTTGACTATTTTGCGCAAAAGCAAAAAGTAAAAACATAAAATAAACTACTATTGTTGTTTTAATTTACACGAAGAAAAATGACTGTTTTTCAATCCATCGTTTTGGCTATTGTTGAAGGAATAACAGAGTTTCTGCCGATTTCATCTACAGGGCACATGATTATAGCTTCTTCTGTTTTTGGAATTGCCGAAAATGAGTTTGTAAAGAATTATACTGTTATTATACAGTTTGGGGCTATTCTTTCGGTTGTAGTATTATACTGGAAACGTTTTTTTAAATCTATCGGTTTTTATATCAAATTATTTGTAGCTTTTATACCGGCTGCCATAATTGGATTTCTGGCAAGCGATTTTATCGATATGCTTTTAGGCGATGTAATTGTTGTGGCAATAACACTCGTGCTGGGCGGGATATTTCTTCTTTTTGTCGACCGCCTGTACGAAAAAAACGAAAAAAATCCTGAAAGCTATCCGAATATAAAAAGCGCCTTATTTATTGGTGTTTTCCAGGTAATTGCCATGATTCCGGGAGTTTCGCGTTCGGCGGCGACCATTGTCGGGGGCCTTTCGCAAAAACTTAACCGAAAATCTGCAGCCGAGTTTTCTTTCTTCCTGGCAGTTCCGACCATGTTTGCAGCTACCTGTTACAAGCTGTTTAAAATGTACGGATCAAATACAGGTTTTAACGCTCACGATATTAAAATACTGGCGATAGGAAATGTGGTAGCCTTTGTTGTTGCCATGCTTGCAATAAAATTCTTTATCAACTTTCTTACTAAACACGGGTTTAAAATTTTTGGATATTACCGGATTGTGGTAGGCCTTATTATACTGGCAATGTATTTTGCAGGTATCGATATGCGAATTGTTTAGCTAAATATCTCATAATCAATAAGATTTATTTTCTGGTTCTGTTTTAAATAATCGTGTAAGTTTTCCCCTCCAACGCCGCTTCGGTATTTTCAAACACTGTCCTGGCTTCGTTTACAAACAATTGCACATCGTTAAACCTTGCTGAAAAATGGCCTAAAAGAAGCCTTTTAGCGTTGGCCATTTTTGCAATGTTTGCAGCATCGATTGTTGTCGAATGGAGTGTTTTTTCTGCCAAATCGCGCATATTTTCCAGGAAAGTGGCTTCGTGGTAAAGAATATCAACATCATTTATAATATCAGCCAATGGAGGATAAAATGCAGTATCGGTGCAAAATGCATAAGAACGGGGGCGGGGAGGGGGAATGGTCAGTTTTTCGTTTGTAATTGTCACACCTTCAGGTGTTATAAAATCAGCCCCTTCTTTTATCTCTTTTATTTTTGCGATTGGAATATTGTAGTCCTTCAGCAAATCTTTCCTAATGTTTGCTTGCTTCTGTTTCTCCTTAAATAGAAAACCGCATGTGGAAATGCTGTGTTTTACCGGGAAAGAGTGTACTTCAACATGTTTGTCGTTATAAATCTGTTGGGGCCTTTTGAAATTTAACGGATGAAATATCAGGTTGATGGTCATATCTCCTTTTATATAATCGAGTTGGGGCTGTAAAAGGAATTTTAATTCTGAAGGAGAGTAAATATGCAGATCGATTTTAAGCCCCAGCAGGTTCATAGTCGAGATAAGGCCAATTAATCCGTAATAATGGTCGCCATGAAGATGAGAGATAAAGATGTGTTTTATTTTACTGAACCCGATTTTATTTCTTCGCAACTGAATTTGTGTCCCTTCGCCGCAATCGATCAAGAAAAACCGCCCAAGTATATTTAAAACCTGGGCGGTTGGATATCTGTAAGATGTCGGTAATGCTGAATTACTGCCAAGTATAGTTAATTCAAAAGGCATACCTTAATTCAGGTTTTCCTTTTTTACCAATAAATTTATTGCTTGTTCAACCGTTTGTGTTATCAGTAAAATTGTATCGAGCATCGAAATTTTTACCAAATTTTCCACATCTGGCTGAAGTCCGCACAAAATAAAAGTCCCAATCGCGTCTTCGCATAAACGGTTGGCCACCAATACCGACCGCAATCCCGAAGAGTCGCAGTAATTGCAGTTGCTTAAATCGAGGATTATGTTCTTTTCACCGTTGTTGTTGATAAGAACCAACTCCGATCTTAAATCAGGCGCATTGAAGGTATCTAATCTGTCGGAATCTACCTTAACCAAGGTATGATTTCCATTCTTTTTTATTGCGAATGCCATGCTTCAATTTACAACATTCTTATTAAAATCAAATACAGATTACTTAGATTTTTTCTCTTTTTCCTCCATTTTTGTTTTAAGAGCTGCAAGTTCGCTGATATCGCCCAGGGTAGTTTTCTCTAAAGTGATGGATTCAACTGCTGACTTTTCAGATTTTTTAGCACGCGATTGTATTTTACGTTTAGCATTGTCTTCGGCACGCTTCTCGTCTTCGGCAATTCTGGAATGTGAAACGATGATTCGTTTTGCTGATTTATTGAACTCGATAACTTTAAAATCAAGTTTTTCTTCCTGTTTAACCGAAGTACCATCTTCTTTTACAAGGTGACGCGGAGTTGCAAAACCTTCAACACCATAAGGCAGGGCAATTACTGCTCCTTTATCCATTAATTCAACAACAGTACCTTCGTGAATTGAATCGGCTGTGAAGATAGTTTCAAATACATCCCACGGATTTTCTTCAAGTTGTTTATGCCCAAGGCTCAACCGACGGTTTTCCTTGTCGATATCGAGAACAACAACCTGTATTTGATCGCTAATAGCAGTAAATTCCGACGGGTGCTTGATTTTTTTCGTCCAGCTCAAATCCGAAATATGTATCAGGCCATCTACCCCCTCTGCAATTTCTACAAAAACGCCAAAGTTGGTGAAGTTGCGTACAGTTGCATTGTGTTTGCTGCCTACGCCAAATTCGGTTTCAATTTTTTCCCATGGATCCGATTTGAGTTGTTTAATACCCAGCGACATTTTGCGCTCGTCGCGATCGAGTGTTAAAATAGCTGCTTCAACTTCGTCGCCTACTTTAAGGAAATCCTGTGCACTGCGCAGGTGCTGGCTCCAGCTCATTTCAGAAACATGGATCAGACCTTCGACTCCGGCGGCAATTTCAACAAAAGCACCGTAGTCGGCAATTACAACTACCTTACCTTTTACTTTATCTCCAACATTCAGTTTTTCGTCGAGGTTATCCCATGGATGCGGGGTAAGTTGTTTTAACCCAAGTGCGATACGTTTTTTATCGTCGTCGAAATCAAGGATAACAACATTTAATTTCTGATCCAGCTCGACAATTTCGTTCGGGTGTGAAATTCTTCCCCACGAAAGGTCGGTAATGTGGATCAAACCGTCAACGCCGCCTAAGTCCATGAATACCCCGTACGAAGTGATGTTTTTAACTGTCCCTTCAAGTACCTGTCCTTTTTCGAGTTTGCTGATAATATCTTTTTTCTGTTGCTCAAGTTCGGCTTCTATAAGCGCTTTGTGCGATACAACAACATTGCGGTATTCGTTATTGATTTTAACCACTTTGAACTCCATGGTTTTTCCAACAAACACATCGTAATCGCGGATTGGTTTAACGTCAATTTGTGAGCCTGGCAGGAATGCCTCAATTCCAAATACATCTACAATCATACCGCCTTTAGTGCGGCATTTAATGTAACCCTTAATGATTTCATCCCGATCGAGCGCTTTGTTAACACGTTCCCAGGAACGAGTTGAACGAGCCTGTTTGTGAGAAAGGATCATTTGTCCTTTTTTATCCTCGAGACTTTCGATGTAAACATCTACTTTGTCGCCAACTTTCAATTCAGGATTATAGCGGAATTCATTGATGCTGACGATACCATCCGATTTGTAACCGATATCAACAACAACTTCACGCTTATTCAACGAAATTACAGTACCCGTTAAAACTTCTTTCTCAGATACAGTATTCAGAGTGTCGTTGTACAAATTAGCCAGTTTATCTCTTTCTTTTTCAGAATAAGCATCCTGACCTACTTCCAGGCTGGCCCAGTCAAATTCTTCGGGTTCGGCAGATGTTTCTTTAGCCCTGGAATGTGATTTTGATTTTTTCTCAGCAATTACATCATTTTTTTCTTCTGTAATTACCTCTTTTTCCTCGATTTCAGCCACATCTATAATTTCTTCCGTTGCAATTGCTTCATCAACAGATTCTGTTGTTTCTTCCACTACTTCTTCTGCTTTCGCTTCTTCAGCAACTTCTTCTACTTCCTTTACTTCAATGTTTTCAATAGTTTCGTTTACTACTGTTTCAACAGCATTTTCGGTTTCTTGTTCCGGTACTTCATTTACCCCGGTTTCAAGATTTTCATTTTTCTTTTCAGTCATGTAATTCAAATAAAATTAATAAGTTAGACATTATTTATAATTAAAACGCGCGCAAAAGTATAACTTAATTCCTTTATTTCAAAGGGATTGTGCATTTATTTCTGTTGATTGTTTTTTAATTAACGGTAAATGGTTCAAACAACTTGTTTAATCTAAAATTGCATGCTTTATTTCTTTTGTTAATTTTGAATCGGAATAAAATTCTAATTCAAAAAGCAATTCTTACAATCAGTTCAATATAACTCAATAAAGGTTATGGAGGAAAAAAGGAAGATGAAAGGTATAATTCTCGCCGGAGGTTCAGGAACTAGGTTGTATCCTATTACGCGGTCGGTTTCGAAACAAATTTTACCGGTTTATGATAAACCCATGATTTATTACCCGCTTTCGGTGTTAATGCTGGCAGGTATAAGAGATATATTAGTTATTTCCACTCCGACAGATATAGGGTTATACGAAAATTTGCTGGGCAATGGCTCTTCGTTGGGGATCACTATTTCATATAAAATTCAGCCCTCGCCCGACGGGCTTGCGCAGGCATTCATTCTTGGTGACGAATTTATTGGCGATGACAATGTATGTTTAATTCTTGGCGATAATATTTTTTACGGTTACAATTTCAGGAGCATTCTTGAAGATGCTGCAGGTTTAACCGACGGATCGGTTGTGTTTGGTTACTATGTAAACGATCCCGAGCGGTATGGAGTGGTTGAATTTGACTCATCGGGGAGAGTAATTAGTATTGAAGAGAAGCCCGAGGTACCAAAATCGAATTATGCAGTAACAGGTTTGTATTTTTATTCGAACGATGTGGTTAAAAAAGCAAAAAGCCTTAAACCTTCGAAGCGGGGCGAACTTGAAATAACCGATTTAAACAGATTGTACCTCGATGAAGGCAGGTTAAATGTAAGGTTACTCGGGCGTGGTTTTGCTTGGCTCGACACCGGCACGCACGAAAGTTTGTTGCAAGCTTCAAATTTTATCGCAACCATCGAACAAAGGCAAGGATTAAAAGTCTCGTGTATTGAAGAAATAGCCTATAAAATGGGATTTATTAATAAAGAACAATTGCTCGAACTAGCTAATCCTTTAAGTAAAAGCCAATACGGCCAGTATTTGATTAAGCTGGCAGAAAAACATGTTTTTCCTTTTGAAATTGCAAAATGAAAATAATTGAAACACCTCTGCAGGGATTATTGATAGTTGAACCCCTTATTCATGAGGATTTAAGAGGATATTTTTTTGAGTCATATCAAAAGAATCGCTACTTAGAAGCTGGAATTGAAACACATTTTGTTCAAGATAACGAATCAAAATCGGTTCGTGGAGTGGTTCGTGGATTACATTACCAACTGAATCCGTTCGCACAGGCAAAACTGGTTCGCGTTGTGCAAGGAACAGTTTACGATGTTGCGCTTGATCTTCGAAAAGGATCGCCAACTTTTGGCCAGTGGTTTGGTTTGGAATTAAATGAAAATTGTAAAAAGCAGTTGTTTATTCCGAGAGGATTTGCCCATGGATTTTCTGTATTGAGCGAAACGGCAATTTTTACGTATAAATGCGACAATATCTATAACCGCGAAGCAGACCGGGCAATTAATGTTTTTGATCCTAAGCTCGCGATAGACTGGCAATTGGCCGATTCGGAGATGAAGGTTTCTGAGAAAGACCTGGAAGCTCCTTTATTTGATGACGCTGAAATAAATTTCATGTAACAAATGAAAATTTTAATTACGGGTGCAAACGGACAATTGGGGAGTGAAATAAAAACCCTTTCATTCAAATTTCCGGCATGGCAGTTTTTTTATACCGATATCGATTCGCTTGATATTACCAACGAGCAAACGGTTGAAAAATATTTTCGTTTAAACTCACCGCAATTTGTAATTAACTGTGCTGCCTACACGGCTGTTGACAAAGCCGAATCGGAAATTGAAACTGCAAAAACGGTTAATGAGGTAGCCCCAAAAATACTGGCTAAATTTTCGAAAAAATACAACTCGAAACTTATTCATATATCAACAGATTATGTGTTTAATGGCAAAGCCAATAAACCCTATTCCGAAACAGACAAAGTAAATCCGGAAAGTGTTTACGGTGTTACAAAATTGAATGGTGAGCAAAATTGCTTAGATGAGAATTCAGGTTCTGTTATAATACGTACCTCCTGGCTTTATTCCACTTTTGGAAATAATTTTGTAAAAACGATGCTCAGACTGGGTAGCGAACGCGGTAATTTAAATGTTGTTTACGATCAGGTAGGTACCCCAACTAATGCAGCCGATTTGGCAGATGTTATACTATCGATAATTGCATTGACAGAGCATAAACCCGAAAAATTTGTGCCGGGTATTTATCATTATTCGAACGAAGGCGTAGCCAGTTGGTATGATTTTGCAAAAGCAATTTTCGGTATTTCAGGAACTAACTGTGCAGTTGAACCCGTTTTATCCGATCGGTTTCCAACTGTTGCCAAACGCCCGCATTATAGTGTTCTTGATAAATCGAAAATAAAAAAAACATTCGGAATCATTATTCCCTATTGGAAAGACAGCTTAAGAAATTGTCTGCAAAAACTGGCTGATTGTTAACTTTAATAGAAATATTTTGTGCTAAAATAGCAGGTTATATAAACCAAAGTAGTATCACAAATTCTGAAAAAATATATCAAAATGGTAAATAATGAACTGTTAAAAGAAGTGAGATCAAAAGCTCAGGAGTGGCTTTCGGAAACTTTCGATGAACAAACAAAAAAAGAAGTTCAAAAATTATTAAATAACGAAGATCCAACGGAATTGATCGATTCATTTTACAAAAACCTCGAATTTGGGACAGGTGGCCTGCGGGGAATAATGGGCCCCGGAACAAACAGAATGAATATCTATACCGTTGGTGCTGCAACCCAGGGATTGAGTAATTATTTAAAAAGGAACTTTGCAGATTTGCCACAGATAAAAGTTGCAATAGGTCACGACTGCCGTAATAACAGCAGGTTATTTGCCGAAAGCAGTGCAAAAATATTTGCAGCCAATGGAATAAAAACATTTCTTTTCGAAGATCTCCGGCCAACGCCCGAATTGTCGTTTGCTATTCGTGAACTGGGTTGCCAAAGCGGAATTATCCTGACTGCATCGCACAACCCGAAAGAATATAACGGTTACAAGGCATACTGGGACGATGGTTCGCAGATTGTTGCCCCTCACGACGAGAACATAGTTGATGAGGTGTTGAAGATAAAAGCAGAAGATATAAAATTCGACGGTCCCGATGCGTTAATCGAAATTATGGGTGAAGAAATGGACCGGAAGTTTTTAGAAAAGGTAAAAACAGTTTCAATCTCCCCTGAAATTGTGGAAAAACACAAAAACTTAAAAATTGTTTACACCCCAATACATGGAACCGGTGTAAAACTAATTCCTGCCGCTTTACGAACATTCGGTTTTACAAATATTATTAATGTACCCGAACAGGATGTGGTTAGCGGAAACTTTCCAACAGTTGTTTCCCCAAATCCTGAAGAAGTGGCAGCTATGGAAATGGCTATAAAAAAGGCCTGCGAAGTTGATGCCGATGTTGTTATGGCATCCGATCCCGATGCCGACCGCATTGGTGTGGCGGTTAAAAACGACAAGGGGGAATTTATTATAATAAATGGCAACCAGACCGCGCTGCTCTTCATTTATTATATCATTACAAAAATGAAAGAGGCCGGCACACTAACAGGGAACGAGTATGTGGTAAAAACAATTGTAACAACCGAATTGATTGCTGAAATAGCGAAAAAGAATAACATTGAATATTTTGATGTTTTTACAGGATTTAAATTTATTGCCGAAATAATCCGCGAACTCGAAGGAACAAAAAAATACATAGGTGGCGGTGAGGAAAGTTTTGGCTTTATGCCTGCCGATTTTGTACGCGATAAAGATGCTGTTTCATCGTGTGCCCTGATGGCCGAAATTGCGGCATGGGCAATAGATAAGGGAAAAACCTTGTACGAACTTTTGCAGGATATTTATCTCGAATACGGGTTTTCGAAAGAAAAAATGAAATACATTGTTCGCAAAGGAAAATCGGGAGCAGAAGAAATTGAACAGATTATGGCCAAATTCAGGGGCAACCCACCTAAAGAATTAGGCGGATCGGCAATGGAGTGGGTAAAAGATTATTCAACACTAATCGCAAAAAACCTTGTTACGGGTAAAACCGAAAAAATCGATCAGAAAATTACTTCAAACGTATTGCAGTTTTTTACCAAAGAAGGAACCAAAATTTCGGTCAGGCCATCGGGTACCGAGCCAAAAATCAAGTTTTATTTTGAAGTGAGGGGTGAACTTAAATCGCGCGAAAGTTACGATGAAGCTGATAAAAAGGCCGAGGAAAAGATCGAGTCCATTATGGATGAATTAGGATTGTAGTAAAATCAATATCAACTTAAAACTTAATAAAATGAAGATTCAATTTTTGACTTTTTTATTCTTTGTATCGATGGTTGCTGTTGTTGCACAAACACCAGAACCGATGAAAATGAAACCCGAGATGACCGAAATCTGGGATCCTGAAGTACGGATTGTTACTCCAGGTGAACTTCCTTCATTCGCCCCTTCTGATGCAATTGTGCTGTTCGACGGTACAAACCTAGAATCTGAATGGACAAGCGGGAACGGTGGAAAACCGGAGTGGATTGTTGCCGATGGATGTGTTACTGTAAAGAAAGGAACGGGAATTATAAAAACTAAACGGGTTTTTAATGATTTCCAGTTGCATATCGAATGGCGCACACCTGCCGAAGTTGTTTGCGAGAGCCAGGGACGGGGGAACAGCGGTATTTTTATGCAGGGTATTTACGAAGTGCAGGTCCTCGACAATTATAATAACCGTACTTACCGAAACGGCCAGGCCGGAAGTATTTACAAACAGTATCCGCCGCTGGTTAATGCCTGCAAAGCGCCGGGAGTTTGGCAAACTTACGATATTATTTATACTGCCCCACGGTTTAACGAAGATGGAATAACTTTCTTCACCCCGCCAACAATTACCGTGTTGCATAACGGAGTTTTGGTACAAAATAATGTAAAAATGCGTGGGCCAACCGAATATATTGGAATACCAGAGTATACGGTTAAAAAACACGGTCCGGGCAGTTTAATTTTGCAGGATCATGGAAATCCTGTAAGTTTCAGGAATATCTGGATTAGAGAGTTGTAATTGTTAATTATTATTCAAGGCATTACTTTGAGTCATTCTATGAATAAAAGAAGACCGAAATCAGAAGAAAAAATTTTCTTCCGGCTTCGGTCTTCCGACTTCTGACTTCCATCTTTTCCCTTCCTACTTCATTTTATCCTTAAAAACCTTTCTGAATTTTTCGACTTTTGGGGCAACAACATACTGGCAGTAAGGTTGATTTTTGTTCCGCGCGAAATAATTTATGTGATAATCTTCGGCAATGTAAAATTTGTCGAATGCAGCAACTTCGGTAACAACCGGGTCATTATATACTTTTTCTTTTTCCAGTTGACCGATTATTTCATTTGCGGTTAATTTCTGCTTTTCAGAATGATAGAAAATGACAGACCTGTATTGAGTACCCACATCATTTCCCTGCCTGTTAAGCGTGGTAGGATTGTGTGTTTCAAAAAACACCTTTAGTATTTCGGCAAAAGTTACCACATTGGGATCGAAATTAACCTGCACCGTTTCTGCATGTCCGGTGGTCCCGCTGCAAACTTCCCTGTAACCTGGGTTTTTAACATGTCCGCCACTATAACCGGGTTTAACATCAACCACTCCCTTTAATTCAAGGTAAACCGCTTCGGTGCACCAGAAACATCCTCCGCCAAGCGTGGCAGTTTCCAATTCTTTTCCTGTTGCCATATTTATTATTGTAGTTAAAACTATTAAGAACAGTGTTTTTTTCATAACCTGAAATTTAAAATTGATGCGACTGGTAAACCACAAATCCGTAAACCACAAACCTGGCAAGACGGGTAAGTGCATAAAGGAAAAACTTTTTTGCGGGATAGTTTGCCGAACCCACAAGCAAACAAACTGCTGCCCAGGGCACAGGTGTAATTGCAGCCACTATTATCAGGAACAATCCATATTTTCGTAATTGTTCCCACGATTCTTTAAAATACCGTTTTCGTAAATATCTGAAAATAACGCGGTTGTACAAAAATTTTCCAACAAGATAATTAATATACCCCAGGCTATACGAAATTGATGCAAACAAAGCAACACTAAAAATATAATGTGTTATGCCTCCTTTGTTAAAAGCCCAAATCATAAAAAGTTCTGGTGGAAGTATACCAATAAATGATTCAGACGCAATAAAAATCAGATAAATAATTTCTGGTTGCGAATAAAAATGCTCAAGCCAGAGTTCAGGATTTTTTGAAATAACGTAATGGTCAAAAATAAAATAACCAGCAAGCAAAATTGCAAGCCAAATCATTCCTTTTATCCCGTTTCTTACCAAGAATTGAACCCTGCGACTTATCTCCATATTGGTTTATAGCTGAACTTAAAAGCTTTGAAATTACAACAAAAAATTATATTCAATAGTTTATTTTTTTAAGGTGTTAATTTATTTCCTGTAACTTTTTAAATGGCTTTTTGACATTTACCAGTCGCGAAGGATTTTATGTTGGAGAACCACTACCTGAAATCTTTTTGAGATTCTTATCCTGTTTGTTCTTTCGAAATATTTGACTTTGCATTTTATGTATGGTGGTTTTTGTGGTTTTTAAATTTGAAATAATGTGTTAAATAGTTGAAATTCTGAACGATGTAAGTTTCCTTAAACAATTAAAAAAGCAGATATGAATTCTGATAAAGAATATTTTATAAACACATTTTTAAAAATACAATGAATAAACAGGGGTAAAGTTCGCCTAAAATAATGTAGTTTTAGATCATTACATTAAACTATAATTCAGTAGCTTAGTCGAATTAAAGTTTGATGTACGAAACAATAACAACAAAACAAAAAGGCATTGTAATGAAAACAAATTTTTGTATAAAACAGATACTTTTCCTGTTACTTAGCCTGTTTAATGTGGCTGTTTTCGGGCAGGACAAAACACTGGTTGGAAAGGTTACCACTTTCGACAGTATTCCTTTAATAGGTGCGCAAGTTGAAGTAAAAAGTACGGAACAAACCGTTAAAACCGATTCGCTTGGCCGGTTTCAGGTTTTTTGTAATATGGAAGATCGTTTGGAAATATCGGCCAATGGTTTTTTTTCGAAAAAAGTAAAGGTTGATAAAGAAATAAGGTTAATGCTGGTTAACCTGAAGTTAAAACAAGGCGATAACAACCTCGACATGGCTTCGCGTTATGTAAATGTTGGCTATGGATATGTTGATTCTAAAAATTTACTGAATGCTGTTTCCTCACTTGATAACCGCGATGCAGATTTTTCAATTTATTCGAACATGTATGATCTGATTAAAGGCCGGTTTCCCGGGGTTACGGTTGAAGGTAACAAAATTGTGGTAAGGGGAACAAAAACATTGCACGGGGTTGAATCGGATGCGGCATTATTGGTTGTTGACGGGAGAATTGTCAGCAGAGAGGATTTTCTCAGTTTATCGCCTCTCGATGTTCAATCGGTTAACGTTTTAAAAGATGCTTCTTCATCGGTGTATGGTTCGCGGGGTGCAAACGGAGTTGTTTTGGTTGAAACAAAAAGAGGTAAGTTTCCGGAAAACAGATGAAGATGGCATTAGTTAATCGTTTTGTTTAAAAACCGAATGTTCAACCCTTGGTTCGCAAGAATTTTCAACCAGTTCAAATTATTTCTTTAACTGTTTTTCAATAGACTCGTCGATAATAATCGTATTTGACCTCGAGACATCATGTGCAGTAAACATCCCTAACACTACACTTTCGTCGCTTGCAGTTAAGTTGCTTTTAATATTGGCAGGTGGCACACTAAACATGCCTCCTGTTTGCCCCTGGTTAATCATCTGGTAATAAAAATTATATGCAAATTTCGAAATGGAATTCTGTCTAACATGAATTGTATCTCCCAAATTCAGAATTCTATCCTCAGGTTTGTTGGGATCATGAAAATCTGTAAAAATCTCCAATCCCGGAATATAATTGCCATTCACAAACTCGTCGCTGGCAATGGCCATATAATCAGATGGATACAAAAGTTTTTTATTGATATATACATCCCATTTATAGTAATTTCCCAATTTTGGCGCTTCTTTTCCGTAAGTAAATATTCCCAGAAACCGATAACTGCCACGATTTGAAGCGCGCACCTGGATTGAATCGATTGGTTCAACAGGTGCAAGAAGCTCTGTAGATGTTATTTTTATACCGTTAACGGTTATGGTTAAGGTGTATTCGTTTCCGGGCTCACCCACGTAATAATGACCCGGTTTTGGTAAATACAATCCTTTTATTTCTGCACTTTCCTGTAAAGTAATTGTTTTACCCGGTTTCGGGTTACCCGAAATTACTACTGTTGCACCGCTGATTCCGGCAAATTCGGTATCGGTATTAACCAACTGGCTTTTGTATAAAAAAACAAAAGGGTTGCTGTCAGACGTTATCCGGGCTTCAACTGCATACAGATTCAGGTTTTCATCGCTCAGCTTAACTTCTATGATGTCTTCGCATGAACTCCCGAAAATCGCAATTGCAAACAGAAATATGTAGTTTTTGAATTTCATTTCGCCACAAATTTAAAAGTTAATATTGTAGGTAACCGAAGGAATAAGCGAGCCAACTATCGATAAGCGTGTTGCTTCAATTACCGACGGGTTATCGTTGTTTGGCCTGAAATAAATGGAATATGCATTTCTTCTTGCATAAACATTGTACAAAGAAATATTCAGCGATTGTTGTATTCGTCTCCTGTCGTTTTTCCTGAAATTATAAATTGCCGATAAATCCATCCGGTGGTAATTGGGAATCCGGTTGCTGTTACGTTTGGTATAATAAAAAAGTGGGTTACCCTGGATGCTGTATTTGGCTGCCGGGTAAGTTACAGGGTTACCTGTTGAAAACACCCAGTTTCCGGAAACCGACCATCTTTTATTTAGTTCATAATTCAATACCAGCGAAAAATCGTGTGTGCGATCGTAAGTCGATGGATAAGGATCGCCATTATTTATTCCCGGAATCTGGCGCATCGATTTGGCAAGCGTATAGCTGGCCCACCCGGTAAACCTGCCTTCCAGTTTTTTTAGTAACATTTCAAGGCCGTACGAATAGCCTGAACCTGTAAGAAGTTCGGTTTCAAGATCTTCGTTTAAAAAAAGTTCAGCGCCGTCTTTATAGTCGAGTACATTTTGCATGTCTTTATAATAAACTTCAACCGACGATTCGTATGTATTGTTTTTGAAGTTTTTAAAATATCCGGCAGCAATCTGGTTTACAACCAGTGGTTTAATGTATTTATTGCTTGGCAGCCAGATATCCAGGGGGGTGGGTGAATTTGTGTTTGAAATAAGGTGAAGGTTCTGGGCCATCCGGTTATAGGAAGCTTTTAGAGAACTGGTTTCATCAACGGTAAGTTTTAATGAAATCCGGGGCTCAAGGTTAATAAACGGAGAGCCGATAAATTCGCCCTTACTGTAGGTTTTTTCTTCAAGTACTTCGTCGGCATTTGGAGCGCCGGGATTTCTGTATTCCCTCACCTTACCCGAGCCAATCTGTTGAAAGAGGGAAAAGCGGAGCCCGTACTTTACGGTAACCAACGAACCTATTTTTTGCTCGTTCGAAACATAAAACGCACTGCTGAAAGCGTTGTAATTGGTAAGCCTTATCGACTCGAAATATGAGCCAGGGCTGGTGTCGATATTTCCGGGTTCGAAATGGTGATTGATGATGTTTAATCCGAAATCGATTTTATTACCGGAATTCAGAAACCACGAAAAATCCTGTTTAATATTGTAATCCCTGACCTTTGAATTCCAGTCAAACTGGTCGGCCGATTCACCCGGTACCCCAAGGCTGTAATCATAGTTAGAATAAATAAACGAGGTGTTGGAAAATAATTTTGCGTTAAAAACATGATTCCATCGCACTGTACCGGTTAAATTTCCCCACCGCATATAAATCGATTCGCCTAACTTAAAGTAATCGTCGCCGGTGTACCCCGATATATATAAACGGTCCTTGTGCGAAAACCGGATGTTTGTTTTTAAATTTAAATCATAAAAATACAACTGGTTTTCCCTCAACTCTTCAATTCCAACCATTCTGCCGGCAACATCTGCATAAGTTCTCCTTCCGGAAGCAATAAAACTCCATTTGTCCTCAATAATCGGGCCTTCAAGTGTTAGCCGGCTCGAGATATTTCCTATTCCGGCCTGAGCTGCAAACTTTTTTGAATTCCCGTCCTTCATCCTGATATCGATTACCGATGATGCTTTTCCGCCATATTCGGCAGGGATTCCGCCTTTGTACACCTGTATGTCTTTAATCGCGTCGGAATTAAAAACCGAAAAGAAACCCATTAAATGTGATGCGTTGTAAACCGGGGCCTCGTCCAAAAGCAACAGGTTTTCATCGGGGCCTCCACCCCTGACATACAACCCCGAACTTCCCTCACCGCCATTTTGAATACCTGGCAAAAGGGTGATTGTTTTTAAAATATCAACTTCACCCATGAACGAAGGCAGTTTTTTTACCAGTTTAACCGGAAGCTTTTCCATGCTCATTTCGGTGCTTTCAATATTCTGGTCTTTACGCGTAGCTGTAACCACAATATCTTCGAGCTGTTTACTGTTTTCAGCCATTAAAATTTCCAGAATCTTGTTTTGGCGCAAATCGACCGTTAAATTCTGGGTTTCATAACCAACAAACGAAAAGCTTATTTTATGAGGACCAGAGGGTACTGTTATTGAATAGTAGCCATACTCGTTCGACGTTATTCCTTTTTTTATTTCGGCGAAATAGCAGGTTGCGCCCGTTAGCGCTTCTCCGTTTTTCCTGTCCTTTATGTAACCGCTAAGTGTTGCATTTTGGGCAATCGAACCAGTGAAAAGAAAAAGTAAATTAATATTTAATAAGATATATTTCATTTCGATTGTGTTGCAATTTTTTTTGTTTTCTGTCAAGAGAAAATATTTCGGTTGAAATAATTAAAATTTTCCACAAAAGAATTGCATTTATTCTTCCTGTCAAAATTAAAACTGCAAACCTCCAGTTTTTATCGGTAAGTTAACCTGATTGAAGTGAAATTGACTTACCAGTAAGCTTTGAAATTTGGTTTGATAATCAGAGTGGTAATATTTGAAATGAATATTGTATTTTTACTTGAGTCTAAAATATTTTTCCAACCACAGGATTTTTCCTATATCTATTTTGTATGGGCAAAGCAGTAACAATCGCTTTTTTTACCAGTAATTTCGACATGAAATACCTGCTTTTCAGGGAGATGCTTGATGAAGCCGGAATACAATACATGCTGGTTAACGAAATCACCAGCACAATTGAAGGAGTGTACAAGGGCAGCCCAACAAATATGGGCATAGAAATACGGGTTCTGGAGGAAAATGCCAATGAAGCGATAGAAATATTTAATTCGATAAAATAGTGCAAAAACTGGGAGGGAAGCGGAGTCAGAAAGCACAGTTTTTAAACCGCTAAAATACCCCGGCATTAAATAATTAAATCGAAGTAAAAGGCTAATATCCCAGATCAATCCCTTTCTCTGTAGCGGGGATTCCGGTTTCCATCCATTTTGGAATTGGTTTGCCTTTTAGATAATGATCGAAAAATTGTGCCATACGGATTTGAAAATCTTCCTTATCGCGAAGTTTTGTCGGCCAGTGATCGGCTTCGTTATAATTGAGGAGCCAGGCGGGTTTCTGCAACCTGCGCAACCCGATAAAAAACTCAATTCCCTGGTACCATGGCACAGCGCCATCATCGTCGTTGGCCATTATTAGAATGGGGGTATTTATTTTATCCAGGGTAAACAGGGGCGAATTCTCGAGATAACGCAGGGGCGTTTCCCAAATCGAATTGCCTATCCGGCTTTGAGTGTGTTCGTACTGGAACGAACGGTTTAAGCCCGTAGTCCAACGTATACCACCATACGCGCTAAACATATTTACCACAGGCGCCCCCGACCCGATGGCTGCAAAAAGGTTGGTACGCGTGGCGAGGTAAGCAACCTGGTAGCCGCCCCAACTGTGGCCCTGAGCGCCAATATGTTTTTCGTCGACAAATCCTTTTTCGATTAAAGCTGTTATTCCGGGCATTACACAATTAAACGCATCTTCGCCCGGGTAACCTATTTTATAGTAAATGTCCGGATTAAAAACCAGGTAACCATTGCTTGTGTACAAATGATAGTCGATTGTTGAACGGTGAAGTTCGGGCATACGGTAATTTAAAAGTTCCTGCGAGCTTTTTTCGTAAAAATTTACAATCAGCGGGTATTTTTTCGAAGGGTCAAAATTTTCGGGTTTGTGTAGGGTCCCTTCCAGTTTAAGGCCGTCGAGCGAAGTCCATGAAACCAGTTCTGCTGTTCCCCAGATAAATTCTTTTTGCTGTGGCGCTGCATCGCTAACCTGTACCGGTTTTTTAAAGCTCAAATCGGTAACCTGCAAATTGGGATAGGTCTGAAAATCTTCTTTGGTGAAAACAATTACTTCAGCTTCTTTTGCTTTTTTTGGCGTATTCAGTTTAAAGTTACCTGTGTACAATTCCACAGGAGTTTTATTTAGTTCCAGTTTATAATAACCATCAGCGCGGGTGATTTCGTTGTGCCCCTCCAGGAACAGCGGTTTTTCGGAGTCAACCGGTTTTTCATCGGCGCTGCCAAACCGCCCCTGTGCACGTTCGTTATCAAATTTAACCAGGCGGTAACTAATTCCGGTTTGTCGGCCGTTTTTTGAAATATTTACCGGGGGCTGAAGGTTTTGAGGATCAACCTTCCAGATATCAAATCGGTCGTATACAAGAAATGATTCGTCGTTTTTTGTCCAGCCGGCAGTACGGTAACTGTCGGGTAAGTTGGGGACATCGTTCAGTTCATCGGCACATTGAACGGTTTCGGGCGATGTAACTTTAAACTCTTTTCCAGATACAATATGGTATGTATTCCACGATGTATCAACTCCGTTGTACCAATACAAATATTTACCTTCGGGTGAAACCTGTGGAATTGCCCTGACATTTTTTTTTGTCATTTTTGCTTTACCTGTCTGAATATCGACAAGATAAATGTCGACGTGATCAGGGTTTCCTTCCCACATTGATTGTACAGCATACGGGTGGTTCGACCAGGCTACAAGTTCTGTGGCATCGCCCTTTTTACTTGTCCTTATACCTGAAAATTGTTTCGTCTCCAATTGCACTGTTTTCCCCTGATCGATATGGTAAACCGCTAAATACGATTTTTTCAAATCGCGGTTTTTATTTACAATCTGTACCGATTGCAATTCGTTTTCATTCCAGTGCCAGATATCCAGCACAGGGATTTCTTCTTCGAGGATTGTTGTGTCTTTTGGAGTTTTCTTGGGTGCAGACCCAAAAAACAAACGATTTCCGTTTTCAGAAAAAAACAAACTTCCGTTTTCGCTAATCTCCCAGTTCCCGGGTAAAAATGTATTTGTATTATCGGCAACAACTTTCGCTTTCCCTGAATTATTCCAGTAATATAAGCTGAACACGGCTTCTTTAATATGTTTGCCCGATGCGCCGGCAAGAAAGGCCACCTTATCGCCAGTTTTACTTATGGTTAGCTGTCTGTATTTTGCTTTGCCGTCGACCAATTTTTGTGTTTTGTTTTCCGACAAACAGATGTGATAAATCCCGGCATCAAAAGTGCTGTCTTTTCCTTCAGAAATAAAAACCATGGCGGTTTTATCTTCGGCAAACAGATAACTGCTTACACCCGGAAATTCAGAAATTTCACCACTGACAAGATTTTTTAAAAACAATGGATAAACTTTTTCATCGTCTTTTGGTTTCGACACTGTCCCGGTTTTTTTCCCATTGGCAGTGTCTTTTCGGGCCTCGGTTTGATAGGCAATCCATCCTGCCCAGTTTTCGGGCGCTTTTACCGAAACCAGTTTCTCAACCACATCAGTTTTACCGGTTGCAAGGTTATAAATTGCCAGTTTGTTTACAGGCAAATCTTCTTTCTTTATATTTTTCAATTTTAGTTGACGGATGGAGTCTTCGGCAGGTTGCAAGGAATAAACCAGCCATTTCGAATCGGAAGTTATTATTGCATTTGTTGCACATTTTACCGATAAAATTTCTTCTGCTTTTGGTGTTGTGACTTTTAAAACCGGGTCGCCTTTCCAGGGTTCCTGTTTGTACACAATGTACTTTCCATTATTCGAAATTACGGTTTCGGTTATCCTCTCCCACTTAAGAATGTCGTCGTGTGTGAGTGGCCGTTTTTGAACCTGCCCAAATAATATGCCCGTTAATAATAGCTGCGAAAAAATTAGGAAGCTTATCTTTGTCATTTTAGATTTTTCTCTGGTTTTAAGGCGTTGAAAATAAGAAAAAAATTGTTTGGTCAGGGTGGTCAATTGAAACAGGAATAACTAATTGGGGATTGTATATTTTCGGAATCGGGGTGTTGCTGAAACCGTTTATGAATAGGGTTTATCTCGTGTTGCCTATAAAAGATCTTATCACTCTGCCATAAGCAGCCTGGCTTCGCTAACCAATATTGAAGGAAGGTTTATATTTCGTCTTTCGATGCTTAATAGCCAGTATTTTATTTCCGCTTTTTTTAAAGTGTAAAGAACTTCCCTGAACTGGTCGATTTGATCGCCGGTGTATTCTTTATCGCTTTTGTTTTTGAAAACATCAAGTTCTTCATCCTCATAATACTCAAGAAAATACGTTGTTTCCCGTTATAGGGAATTACCTCCCCAAATTACGGTGCTGTTGGTAATGTGGTCGTTTCATAACGATTTCAGGCGAAATTTTAAAGGGGCAATTCAGGAGTTAAGCAAACCTGAAATTGATATGAAGGGATTTAACCGTTTGGTTGGCGAATTCTTTTTTAACACTTCTGCCATCAAATTCAGGGAAGAGGGGTTACTTTTCCCAGAGGTTCAAAAGGCGGCGCCCGGTGAGGCCTTAAACTCGCTATTGGCAGAAAGTCTTGTAGTCGGGTTCCCGTTTTACACACCCCATTTTTCAGTTGAAAGCCTACAAATTGAATTGTTAACCGGAAACCTGGTTAATCCTGATACCGGAAGGTTAACCCCAGGACGAATCAAACTTCTTTTTAACCATCTGCCGGCGGATATTACTTTTTTCGGTGAAAAATTGGTTTATTTCCCGTCCCTAAAAAAAAGAATTTTCACACGTTCAAAACGGTGATTGGCCGCGATGTCCACAATTGCCATCCGCCTGAAAGTGTTCATGTTGTTGGACAAATCATCGTGTAGCTGAAGTTTTGCAGGAAATATCAATGGTTCAGAATCTTAGTGGTGAAAAACGACTGCTGGATAGGGATGATTAAATCGGGGTTGAATTAGTAGCAAACAATTAGCAATCTATTTTGTTTCTTTGGATCCGAATTAGAGCAAAGATGATTTAACGCTTAATACAAAATTTTATGCCGGTTTTAAGATTACAGTTTATTTTACTTTTTATCATTTTTCCAAATCTTTTATATGCCCAAAAAGGCAGCGTATCGGGAAGGATAACTGACGCTAAAACCAACCAACCGCTTGAATATGCGAGTGTTGCGGTATATAATGCAACCGATTCGTCGCTGATAAATGGGACAATAACCGCGGGCAACGGTTTTTTTAAGTTCGATAAACTTGCCGAAAGTAAAAGCTTTATCCGGGTACAGTTTTTAGGGTACGAAACACATCAGACACCTGGTTTCGATATTGAAAAAGGCAGGGAATCAAAGTTGGGCGATATCGGGATTAAACCTGCCACACAACTGGTAGGGCAAATTAATGTTTCGGGTTCGCGTGCTAATTCATCCGTCAAACTTGAAAAACAAACCTATAGTCCGGAACAATTTGAATCAGCCAAAGGGGGTACTGCCATTGATGTTTTAAAAAATATGCCCTCGGTGGCAGTAAGCGGACAGGGCGATGTTACATTGAGAGGTTCATCAGGTTTCCTGGTGCTGGTCAACGGGAAACCGGTACTTGCCGATGCGCAAACTGCGCTTGGGCAGATTCCGGCAACCCATGTTAACAACATCGAACTGATTACTTCTCCAACGGCAAAATATGACCCCGATGGTAAAGCGGGTATTATCAATATAACTACAAAACAAGGGGCTGATAACGGTAAGGGATTGATAGTGAATACTCAATATGGTCTCCCCGGCACCATCGATTACGGTAACGAAAGGGTGGCAAAGCGGTATGGGGCCGATATCATGTTCAATCAAAAAAAGGATAAATGGGATGTTTCTTTCGGGGCAAATTACAACCGGAACGATATGGCTGGTTTTCGTGACGGGCTTATGGAAATCGCTGATCCTGCCAATAACCGTTACAGTATTTCCCCTTCGAAAGGCGAAAGGAGTTTTAACAGGTATTATTTTGCCGGGCGAGCAAATATTACGTATCATGCTGATGACAGTAATGTGTTTTCGGTCGGGGTGTTTGCCGGAAAACGATACCAGGAACGCGATGCAAATATCTTTTATGCCAACTCGAAACGTTCGCTTAATTCATATGAATTAATATCGGTATTTAACTTTTACAATGCCAATAAACAAATAAAACAAGGTACTTTTACTCTTGGAAACATCGATTACACACACACCTTTACTGATGCTTCGTCTGTAACACTCTCGTTTTTATACGAATACGATAACCTTTACGGAAATACTTTTAACTACAACCTTACAAAGCCAGGTGGAAGGGAATTTCAGTATGTCGAAAATCCGTACGAAAAACCCATTAACGGCTACAGGTTTAAGCTGGATTATACAAAAAAAGCCGGTAAGGGAAAGTTTGAGGCCGGATACCAGTTCAGGTACGATTCGCAGGACGGAATTTACGATTATACAATTCAACCCTGGATTATCAATGATCCTGATCTTGCCCGGTTCAGGGGGACCGCTTTATCTGTAAACCAGATTAACTCAGCTTACAGCCAGTTTTCAGCAAAAACCGATAAAATCGAATACAATTTCGGGTTGCGCTACGAATATTCGCAACGCGATGTAAAGCTGTCTTTCGACCCTGATCCGCATATTTTGAACTTATCCAATTTGTTCCCTTCAGCTGCTGCATTATTTTTTGTAAACCCGTCGTTGAGGTTAAAGGCTGGTTACAGCAAAAGGATCCAGCGGGCCACAAACAACCAGTTAAACCCAATTCCCGAACGCGAACATTCGGAAACACTAGAAATGGGTGACCCCGATTTGCTGCCGGAATTTGTCGATTTGGCCGAGCTCGGAATCATTAAATCATTTAAAAAGAGTGGTTCAGTATTTTTAACCGCTTATTATTTACGTGGAAAAAATCCCATGCAAAGGGTAAACAGCGTTTATAACGACACAATTTTAAACCGCGTTTTTACCAATGTCGAAAAAATGGAGTCGGTTGGGTTTGAAACTGGCCTCGACTGGAACCCGGCCAAATGGTGGAAACTCTACCTGGGGGCAAACATTTACAGGCAACAATTTTCGGGTTTTCTTAAAATTCTTGACGATCCTGCCCTGGTTGTCGACAACGGTGCATGGGTATATTCCTTCAGCTTAAATTCCACTTTTAACTTTTCGAAGTCGCTCAGCCTGAATGCCAACGTTAATTATCTTTCCAACCGGCCTACCGCGCAGGGGGAAGATTCGCGCTTTTTTACCCCAAACCTTGCGTTAAAGAAAAGTTTCAGGGATAATCGTTACAGCCTGTCGATCCTTTGGCAGTACATTGATTTGGGTATGGAACAATCGAACCGCCAGCGAATTTCAACCTGGGGAAAAAATTTCTATACCACCACAGACTACATTTACGAAACTGATGTGTTGATGCTGAATTTCAGCTACAACCTGAACTGGAAGAATAGAAAATCGGCCTTGCCATCGAGCGAATTTGGCGAAAAAGAGTTTTAAGATGTTCTTTTAGGATGGATAATTCGATTGGTGAAAAGTATTTCTTTTTGTTAAAAACAAATATAACCTGATTAATTCATAAAAAATGAATTAATCACCCGTAGGGCTGACGAAATAATTGATATTCAATTATTTGTCAGGGTTAACCTTGACATTGAAAATCAATTAGAATTTTGATCTGTAATAGTAATATCAGCTTGATTTTCAATCGTCAAAGCAAAGCTTGAATAATTTATTGAATTATTCAGGATAAAAACTTTTGTGCCAAAGGCTCACGTTACAAATTAATCCTGCCGTATAAATGTTTGTTAATCTGAAAGTAATATCCTGCTTAAGGTGAGGTTTTCGTTGCTATTCAGTTTATTGGCAAGGCTCTGTATTGTTTCTTCTGAAACCAGCCGATTTATTGCATCACGTATTGGCGCGTAACTAAAATGAAGCGGGCACGGGTTGTTTTCGTCACATTGTTTCAAACCAAAACCACACCCGTTAAACAACGAATCTCCTTCAATTGATATAATCACTTTTTTAAGTGGTAAGTCTTCTTTTGAAATATCAAACAAAAAGCCCCCGTTAATGCCTTTCAGCGAATCAACAAAACCCTGTTTTACCATTCGTTGTAATATTTTTGCCGTAAACGATTGGGGCGTTTCAATTTCAGTGGCAATTTCGGCAATTCCCGGACGCCGGTCTTTAATATTTTGTAATTTGATGTAAACCAGTGCTCTTAAAGCATATTCCGTTTCTTTTTTAAACACAGCGATGTTTGTTTTTATGTAACAAAACAAAAATAATAAAAAAATAGCAATCACAAAAAGACCTTTTAGTCCTCTTGTGTAATAATTTTTATATATTTGCACCAGCGTTAAATTAAATTTATATAAAATGGAACGGTTACTACCTAAAAAAATGAGTGTTGGCGAGATTGTCGCCTACGACTTCAGGACATCATCAGTTTTTAAAACCCGGGGTATCGACTTCTGTTGCGGAGGAAAACAGTTATTTGTCGAAGCTTGTGCTGAAAAGGGTTTTGATGCTGACCAGCTTGAAACTGAAATTTTGTCCGCCACAAAAGAACCTTTGAACGAGTTTATGAATTTTAAAAACTGGGATCCGGTTTTTTTATGCGGGTACATTGTGAACACCCATCATAAGTTTGTGTTGAAAAACCTTCCGGAACTTGTTTTTTATACTCAAAAAATTGCCGATGTTCATGGCGAGAACCATCCTGAATTGACCGAAGTTGCCAACATATTTGCAAAAATAAATGACGAGTTGCGCCAGCATCTTTCAAACGAAGAAGACGTGCTTTTTCCTGCCATAAAAGAAGTGGCTGCTTCTAATTCTGAAAAAGCAAAGAAAATAATCAAATCTGAAATCGAACGTATGTATGGCGAGCATGATTTTGCCGGCGGGGCTATGGATAAAATTAGTTTAATCACTAAGGGGTACCATGTTCCCGAAGATGGTTGCAATACATACAGGGTTGCTTTCAAGCTTCTCGGACAGTTCGAGGATGATTTGCACACGCACGTACATCTCGAAAACAATATTCTTTTCCCTAAAGCACTTGAGTTAACTCATTAAAATATAAATCAACATAAAATCTAAAAAATGAACGCAAAAAAATTATGGTTCGGATTTATTACTGTAATGGTGATTTCGTTTGGAGTACTGCTGTATTACGGTCGCGAAATTTACAGGCAAGCGCCTCCCATTCCCGAAAAAGTTATGCTTGAAGATGGGACAATCCTTTTTACTGGTCAGGACATCAAGGATGGCCAGAATGTCTGGCAGTCGTTGGGAGGCCAGGAAATTGGGACAGTTTGGGGTCACGGCGCCTACCAGGCACCCGACTGGAGCGCCGACTGGCTGCATAAAGAGGCGGTTTACATTCTGGATAAACTGGCCATACAATCGGAAGGTGTTAGGTATAACCAGCTTACAGAAGAAAAGCAGGCCTCGTTAAAAGTTGTACTTCAAAAGGATTTGAGAAAAAACACCTACAACAAGGAAACAGGGACTCTTATCGTTTCAAACCTAAGGGCCGGGGCTATTGCCGAAAACAGTAAATTTTATGGCGGACTTTTTACCAACGACCCTGGTTTGGCGCATTTACGCGATGCATACAGTATTCCGGAAAATTCGCTAAAAGACCCGGAGAGGGTTCGTGTGTTGAATGCGTTTTTCTTCTGGATTTCGTGGGCATGTGTTACCGAAAGGCCCGGACAGGAGATAACCTATACAAATAACTGGCCGGCAGAGGAACTGGTAGCAAACCGCCCCACAGGTGCCATGCATTTATGGACAGGTTTTAGTGTTATAATATTATTGGCTGGAATTGGCCTGATGGTTATGTACTATGCTAAAAGAAAGAATGAAGATGAATCAGTGCCAAAACTTTTCCCCTTGAAAGGCGAACAACAAACACCCTCGCAAAAAGCAACGGTCAAATACTTCTGGACTGTTTCGGCTTTATTACTGGTACAGGTTATTATGGGCGTTGTAACAGCTCATTACGGTGTCGAGGGGCAGGCGTTTTACGGACTTCCTCTCGCTGAATGGCTCCCCTATTCGGTATCAAGGACATGGCACATACAAATTGCTATTTTTTGGATAGCAACTTCCTGGCTGGCAACCGGTTTATATTATGCCCCGGCAATCTCGGGTGTCGAACCCAGATTTCAAAAATTGGGTGTAAACTTTTTATTCCTCGCATTGCTTATTATAGTTGTAGGTTCGCTTGCAGGCCAGTGGATGGGTGTAATGCAAAAACTTGGCTATACCCAGAATTTCTGGTTTGGTCACCAGGGATACGAATATGTTGATTTGGGCAGGTTTTGGCAGATTTTCCTGTTTGTGGGTCTGATTATTTGGCTTTTGCTGATGGGCCGCGCAATTTACCCGGCTATTAAACAGAAATCGGAAAGCCGTAATTTATTGTTGTTGTTTTTTATATCGACAATCGCTATAGCAGCGTTTTATGGCGCCGGGTTAATGTGGGGTCAACAAACCAATCTTGCAATTGCCGAATACTGGCGATGGTGGGTGGTTCACCTTTGGGTGGAGGGATTTTTCGAAGTTTTTGCAGCTGTAGTTGTTGCCTTTCTGTTTGTGAGGTTGCAAATTATAAAAGTTGCTACAGCCACAACTGCTGTTTTGTTTACAACAATTGTATTTCTGGCTGGCGGTATTTTAGGTACTTTTCATCATCTTTATTTTACTGGTACACCAACAGCGGTAATGGCTTTGGGAGCATCGTTCAGTGCTTTGGAAGTAGTGCCCCTTGTACTGATGGGCTTTGAAGCTTTTGATAACCTAAAAATCAGCAGGAGTTCAGAATGGATAAAGGCATACAAATGGCCGATTTACAGTTTCATCGCGGTTGCTTTCTGGAATCTTGTGGGGGCCGGAATCTTCGGATTTCTGATAAATCCACCCATAGCATTGTATTACATGCAGGGTTTGAATACCACTCCTGTGCATGGGCATACAGCGCTTTTTGGCGTATACGGAATGTTAGGTATCGGTTTAATGCTTTTTGTATTACGCGATATGAGTAAGGATGTAATTTGGAAAGATAAATGGATAAAATTTGCTTTCTGGTCGATAAACATTGGACTAGCCGCAATGGTGCTTATCAGTGTGTTGCCAATTGGGCTGGCGCAAACGGTTGCAAGTGTGCAGGAAGGATTGTGGTATGCAAGGTCGGCTGAATTTCTGCAACAGCCTTATCTTGTAACGTTTAAATGGTTGCGTGTAATTGGAGACACCCTATTTGCACTTGGAACTGTTGCCCTGGCATGGTTTATTTTTGGTTTAAAATTTGGCTGGAGCCTGGATAACATGAAAAAGAAAATATAATTAATTCATGCATCCCTGAAGGATTTTACAATGAACAAATATTAAATGCCGCCCGGAAATTTGCCGGGCGTCATTAAATATTTTCAGTAAACAATTATGAAAGAAATCCGTTAAACCAACCAATCAAACAATTATATCAAATACTATGAGCGAACATATCGACAATTCGAAATACAGAAAAGCGAAACTAAAAGAGTTGATATTAAAACTGCACGAAGGTGGCTCGCAGGAAGAGGTAAGGCAGGAGTTGCTGGTGAGTTTAAGCAATATACCGTACGGTGAAGTTGTTGAAGTTGAGCAGGAACTGATTGAAGAAGGATTGCCCGAACAGGAAGTGTTGCGCCTTTGCGATGCCCATTCGGCAGTTTTACATGGGACCGTCGATTTATCGGCATCAAAATCAATTCCCGAGGGCCACCCGGTTGATATTTTGCAGGAAGAAAACAAGGCCCTGAAAAGGCTTTCTGACAATACCACTGAAGAAATACTGGCAATTAAATACAGGAACGGAGAGGATTTCAGACAGGCTGCTTTAAAAATCAGAGGGGCATTTAACCTGTTAATGGATGTAGACAAGCATTACCAGCGGAAAGAGTACCTTGTATTTCCCTATCTCGAAAAAGCCGGGATTACCGGACCGCCAAAGGTAATGTGGGGTAAACACGATGAAATTCGCGACCAGCTGAAAGGCAGCATTGAAATCCTTCAAATTGAGAATTTATCGAAAGAAGATTTGGAAGCTTCGGCCGAAATAGTACTTCTGCCTGCATTAAAAGGTGTTTATGAAATGACAATTAAGGAGGAAGAAATTCTTTTTCCGATGTTGATGGACACGCTTACCGACAGTGACTGGTATGAAATTCAAAAGCAGTCTCTCGAAATTGGATATTGCTTGTACGATCCGCAAGTGGAATGGAAGCCGGAAGGGTTTGAACCTGAGAATATTCTTACCCGGCAAAAAGAAGGGGGAAATATTCAGTTGCCCACGGGTGGATTCACGGCCGAGGAATTACTGGCCATATTAAATACCCTGCCTGTTGATATGACCTTTGTCGACCGAAACGATAAAGTGAAATATTTCTCACAAAGCAGCGACCGTATTTTTCAGCGAAACCGTGCTATTCTAAACCGCGATGTCCGTAATTGCCACCCGCCGGCAAGTGCCCACATTGTCGATAAAATACTCGACGATTTTAAAAGTGGCCGCCAGAGCAGGGCCCCTTTCTGGATAAATATGCACGGAAAAATGGTGCATATCGAGTATTTTGCATTGCGAAACAATAGCGGCGAATATCTCGGAACGCTCGAAGTTTCGCAGGATTTAACAAGTTACCGCGCCCTGGAAGGCGAACAGCGGATTTTGTCGTATAAATAGTAGTTCCGGGTTCAGAGTTAAGGGTTTCCAAACCTTAACCTTTGAACTTAGAACACGAAATTTTTTTATTACCTGGTATTTTTTCAAAATAAATACATTTAATACAAAAGAAATGAACAACCTGATAATCACTCCCCGGACAAAAGTTCTCGAACTAATAGAAACCTATCCTGAACTGGAGGATATTTTAATCGAAATTGCACCTGCATTTAAAAAATTGAAAAACCCTGTTTTACGAAAAACGGTAGCGCGGATTGCTACATTACAGCAAGCAGCTGCCATAGGGAATGTAAAAACAGAAGATCTGATAAACCGTTTACGTAAGGAGGTAGGGCAGGAAAGCGTAACCAGCGAAAGCAATGCACAATATAATTTTAACAAGCCGGATTGGTTTTCAGCGGAAAGAGTTTCAGTGCGTTTCAATGCCTCTGAAATGCTTGCAGCCGGAGAACACCCTGTCAACCAGGTTATAGCAGATTTAAACCACCTGAAGGACGGGAAAATTTACCTTTTAATTGCCCCTTTTTTAACGGCACCGCTGATTGACAAAGCTTCAAGTTTAGGCTTAAAACATTGGATTGACAAAAAAAGCGACGAAGAATATCTTATCTATTTTTTTAAATAGAAAAGCCGGTATGCCCGTAGAAAAGATATTCCAACATGCAAAATTCATGAGCGAAAGTAGTGCACACCACGTTCTTCCAGATATTTTAAAATGTACGTTAAGTTTCCCTGCCCGGCCCCGACAGTTTCAGGTGCATTAACTCCGTGACTTTCGAATCCGCCATCGAGCATTAAGTTGGCCACGGCTGTACATGTATAACCTGTTGTCCGGGCCATCGAGATGATATTGTTTTTGCGGTCAAACCTGTCGTAAAGATTGTAAACAACTCTTTTGGGCCCGCCATTTTTAATCCCTTCAATTATTATACGCATAACGGTAAAATCTTCCTCGCCTTCTTTCAGTTTCCATTTGGGGAACAACAGTTTAGCCGTAACATCGAGAGGACGGATTTTATTGCCATTAATTTCTATTTCATCGGTTGAGAAAAACCCCGATTCGCGTAAAACCCGCAAATATTCGATACAACCCGGGTATCGCAGCGTTTTTTCTATCATGAAAGGAATATTTTTCATGGTTTGAAGCAGCGAACGCAATCCGTCCGAATTCCATGATTCGAGTGTCCCAATCCCATCAAAATGAATTAATTCCGGGTCTGAAAGCGCTTCTTTAATTACCAATTCGTAATTCTGGATGTAGCGTGCCGGGCGGGTGTATTCTTCAATAACATCGATTGGAGAAAACACGGCTTTATATTCATACGGCCACTCCCTTATAACCGGAAGCCCACCAACCAGGCATTCGTATTTTTTAACCGACATGTTACTGTTGTGGTGCCCCAGGATAATATTTCCCATTCCGGGTGCAACACCACAATCAGCCACAACTGTAACCCTGTGTTTTCTTGCTAATCCGTCCAGCCGAAGGAAATCCCCGGGCATAAAAGAAATATCGACCATGTTTTTCCCGGTTTCAATAACTGCCTGCATCGTTTTGTAACCCATTGAACCCGGAACAGCCCCAATAACCAAATCAAAATCATTGACTGTCGGTTTTATTTTTTCAGTATTGTCCAAATCAGTCTGAATAGTTTTAATATTCGGATAGTTTTGTAATTTCAAAAATGATTCGGGATTGATATCTACGCTGGTAACATCATGATTTTTTGAAAGATCGATTGCTATTGCACTTCCAACAAGACCCGAACCAAGAACAATTATTTTACCCATAATTTTCAGTTTCTCCGAAACTAAGAAAAATATTAATGAACAAAAAGTATAAATTGGCATTTTATTTATACTGCTTATTTTGATTTCAACTTAGTGTCATGTCAATTATAATATGACGTAATATTTTTATCTTTACCAAAAACTATTATGGTAAAGTATAAAGTGACGCTAACAAAGGAAGAGCGAGAAGAATTGGAGTCTATTATTAATAAGGGCAGACACACTTCTCGGAAATTTAGAAATGCATACGTTCTTTTAAATTGTGATGAGGGTGAATACTCAGAAAAAGCCACCAACTCAGAGATAAGTAAAATTTTAAAGGTTGGGATGCGAACCATTGACCGCATTAAGAAGCGT
>JBBINB010000030.1:0-41204 GCA_037444065.1 Draconibacterium sp. | reverse complement strand
ACCCCGCAGTATGTTTTAATATTTTATTTCAAAAGAACTTTGTAGCGGGAGCAGAACTTGAACCTAAGTCCGCCAAATGGCGGATATGAGCCCAACGAGCTGCCAACTGCTCCATCCCGCAATGTATTTTATATTTCAACAGAAATTTCTCCCCTAACGGGCTGCAAATATAACCACTTTTTAGTAATTTCCAAAACCAGTTCAATTTTATGAAGTAAATAACTGAAAATTTTAAAACTGTTTACAAATGTTTTTTTAAATTTAACACACTTTTTTAAACCAGCTGAATTTAACGTTGTATCAAATTATAATTAAACCAATCAATATTAATTTAAAAAAAGCACGATGAGCAAAAATCAGTCACGACGTAAATTTATTAAAAACAGCGCCACCGCGGCAGCTGTAATTTCTATCCCTTCCATAATACCGGCCCATGCTTTTGGGGCCAACGACCGTATAAATGCAGCCGTTTTGGGAGTCAACGGGCGAGGAAAGAACCTCATTTCGAGCATCATGGTCCAAAATAATGTTGAAATTACACACCTTTGCGACCCCGATATGAATGTTCTGAAAGCGCGTCAAAAGGAATTTAAAGATAAATACAAGAAAGATGTCGCACTTGAGCAGGATTTGCGCAAAATTTACGATAACAAGGACATTGATATTGTTAGTATTGCAACTCCAAACCATTGGCATTCCCTGGCGGTTATTTGGGCATGTCAGGCTGGTAAAGACTGCTATGTTGAAAAGCCGGGCTCGCATAATATTTACGAAGGCCGAAAAATGGTTGAAGCAGCCGAAAAATACGACAGGATTGTACAGCACGGTGTACAATTACGCAGTTCGCCAGCGGTTCGCGAGGCAGTAAAAATGATGCACGAAGGTTATATAGGCAGGGTTTATATGGCCCGCGGACTTGTGTTCCGTTGGAGGGCCGATATCGGGAACAAAGGATTTGAACCGGTACCTGAAGGTTTGGATTACGATATATGGGCAGGCCCTGCAGCCAAACGCCCTTTCAGCAGAAACATTGTTCATTACAACTGGCACTGGACTTTTGAATACGGAAATGGCGATGTTGGAAACCAGGGAATTCATGAAACCGACCTGTGTATGTGGGGATTAAACGTTGGGTTCCCAACCAAAATAACTTCCATGGGCGGTAAGTTCCTCTTTAACGATGCCAAGGAAACCCCCGAAGTACTTTCGTCAATTTACCACTATCCCGAAGAAGACAAAATCATTCAGTTCGAAGTTCGCCCGTGGTGCACAAATACCGAAGAAGGGGTTACTGTTGGAAACATTTTCTATGGCGAAAAAGGTATTCTGGTAGTTGATGGTTACGATAAATACCAGTTCTACATGGGACAAAAACGTGAAAAGGACAAAGGCGGAAGCGACAGTTCGATGGCAGCAGCTTCGGAAATGGCGCGTGGCGATGGAGGTACCGATGTACATATTAGAAACTTCATTCAAGCAGTTCGGGCACACGATAAAACTATTCTGAACGGACCGGTTGAAACTGCACATCTTTCATCGGGATTGGCGCACCTCGGAAATATTGCCTATCGAATGGGCCGCGTTTTAACTTTTGATCCGGCTTCGGAAAAATTTGTAAACGATCCGGAAGCCGATAAATTGTTAACGCGCAACTACAGGCCGCCATATGTTGTTCCCGACATTGTATAACTGAAAAGCAAAAAAGATACTTTAAAATGCTCCATAAAAGGGGCATTTTTAATTTGCAAAAACTTTTAATGAAATCGAATTTACCTTGAATAATTCCAGAAAGATTTCAGGATAATATGAAGACACTACTGTTTAAACAATCCTTATTTCTGTTGTTTTTGATTTTTTTTGTTGAAAATATCTTTGCACAAAAGCTACCCGAAGTAAAAATCGAAACAATATTTGGGGAAATTGTCATAGAGGTTGATACGGTCCGGGCGCCGGTAACGGGTATTAACTTCCTTCATCATGTAGCTGAAAAAACATTTGAAAAAGCCAGTTTTTACAGGGTGGTTCGCCCCGACAACCAGCCCAGTAACAAAATAAAAATCGAAGTAATACAAGGTGGGCTTTTTTCGGATGAGGAAATATTGAAACACCCGGCCATTGCTCACGAATCTACCTTAACCACAGGGTTGAAACATCTGAACGGAACTGTTTCGATGGCCAGAAACGAACCGGGAACGGCCTCCACCGAATTCTTTATTTGCATTGGTAACCAGCCCGAACTCGATTTTGGCGGTAAAAGAAATCCCGATGGACAGGGGTTTGCAGCTTTTGGCCAGGTAATATATGGATTGGATGTTGTTCGAAAAATTCAGCAGATGAACGATACCAGTCAATATTTGGTTGACCCGGTTAAAGTCAGTATTAACCTGTTGCGTTGAGTTTTGGGTGCAGTCCAAAAAATAAACTTAACTTTTTAGCCGATCCCTGCTATGGATTTTAACAAAGTTGAAATTGTTATTTGTCTGTGCAAATACTGCCTTTTGAAATACGTTTAAGAGTCAAATTCGGAAATACTTACGCTTTGATTAATTTGGGAACTTTAACGCCAAAAGCCCTGGATAAAACATCGGGGTACGAATCGTTAAAGTTTTCGTAACACCATTCATACAGTTCCCTGCGCCTGCTTTTTTCAACCCAGTTAATACATTTTATCAGCTCCTTTTCGAACAGTTCTTTGCTAAAACTAACTTTGGGTAAAATGATTTTGGCATATTCAAACATAGCTTTGTGTTTTTGAAATTAGAGTTATCATTTTTTTACATCATTTATACCAAAATCGTAATGCATAGAAATACAACGAATTATATTTTTATTTTTTTAATTGCCTGCCCCTTTGCGGGACATTTGTTCTCAGGAGGTCTTAAAAAAACATTGTTTTAGTTTTGTGATTTTATTTCGATTGGCAAAAAAGCAAAAAAAGGCAGGAAAAAATCCCACCCAGAATATCTTAAGCTGCAATTCCGGCAAATGCCCTGGATAGAATATCGGGGTAAATTTCGTTGAAATTTTCGTAGCACCAGGCATAAAGTTCGTGTCGTTTACTTTCCTCAACCCAGTTAATGCATTTGATTAATTCTTTTTCAAAAAGCTCTCTGCTAAAACTCACTTTTGGCAATATAACTTTTGCGTAGTCCAACATAAATTTGTGTTTTAAAGTTCTGTCTTAAATATAACACGAAAATCCAGTTTTCAGTATGTCCTAAAATATGCTTTAACAAACGTTAACAGATAAAGACCTGGTTGTCTTTTTTATATCCCGTTGTTATGTTGTACTTTAGAACCTAAATTGTTAAATATGTTTTGAAACATGATCAAAACCGGAACTTTTCTATAAACAATAATAGTTGACGGAAACTAAAGGGGTGTCATAATATTTTTAACAAACCAATAAATTGATTCTTCGGGATTTACCTCTGGCTTGAAAGATTTTACAAATGCGCTTCCAATAATTGCCCCACTGGCATATTCACAGGCATTGGCAAAAGTGGCATTATCTGAAATACCAAAGCCGATTAAACGTGGATTTTTCAGGTTCATTTTTCGAATACGCTCAAAGTAACTTTTTTGAAAATCTTCTACTCTCTTACCTTCGCCCGTGGTCGATGCAGACGAAACCATATAAATAAAGCCTGAACCGGCATCGTCGATTTGCCTGATCCTGGCTTCAGATGTTTGCGGTGTAATCAGCAGTATATTATGAAGGTTGTTTTTTGTGAAGAACGGTTTGTATTCGTTTTCATATTCATCTAGCGGAAGGTCGGGAAGAATAACGCCATCAATACCTGTTTCGGCGCATTTAACACAAAATTTTTCAACCCCATACCGGTAAACCGGGTTAAGGTATCCCATTAAAATGAGCGGAATTTTAACTGTTTTTCTGATGTCTTTTAACTGTTCGAAAAGCAATTTGAGGCTCATCCCGTTTTTCAGTGCAATTTCGCTGCTCCGCTGGATTGTTGGCCCGTCGGCAGTAGGATCGGAAAAGGGCATCCCTATTTCGATGAGGTCGACACCGTTTTTTTCCAGAAGCTGAATAACATTGACTGTGTCGTTCAAATTAGGGAACCCGGCCGTAAAATACACCGATAGTATGTTTTCCCTTTTATCCTGAAATAGGTTATTTATGCGGTTCATTGTTCTTAATTTAAAGCCCCCTAAATCCCCTGAGGGGGGACTTTGGAATGGGATGTTTATTTCAAATGTTTATTCAATTTTGTCCTTTTTTGTAGCCTCTCCCTCTCGGGGAGAGGTTGGAGAGGGGCTTCTAGAACCCAAAGTAATTCAAATACGTTTCCATATCTTTGTTGCCGCTACCCGAAAGGTTGATAACATTTACCTCGCCGGGGTTCATTTTAATTTTATCGAGCGCCGCCAGCGCGTGTGCCGATTCAAGCGCTGGGATAATGCCCTCTTTTTGGGTGAGAAAAAGAGCAGCTTTCAACACCTCTTCGTCGGTGGCGGCCAAGAATTTTGCCCGGCCCGTTTTAAACAAATGCGCGTGTAGAGGCCCAATTCCTGGATAATCTAGCCCTGCGGAGATTGAATAAGGCTCCGTAATCTGACCATCGGTGTTTTGCATGAGCATTGTTTTTGCCGCATGCAGAATCCCGGGCGAGCCAACAGTTAAAGTGGCCGCCGTTTCATTGGTGTCGATCCCTTTTCCGGCAGCTTCAACTCCAACCAGTTCAACCTCTTCGTCATCAAGGAAGTGGTAAAATGCACCGGCAGCATTGCTGCCCCCTCCCACACAGGCCAAAATGCGCGTTGGCAGTTCGTTTCCGGTGTGCTCCTTAAGCTGCCATTTCATTTCGGCGCTGATAACCGACTGAAACCGTGCAACCATGTCGGGGTAAGGATGCGGCCCAACAACCGAGCCAATTATATAATGGGTGTCCGCAGGGTTGTTTATCCAGTCGCGCATGGCTTCGTTGGTGGCGTCTTTCAGTGTTTTGTTGCCGCTGTGGACCGGTATCACTTCGGCTCCCAGCATTTTCATTTTTTTTACGTTTGGCGCCTGCCGCGAAACATCGAGCGCCCCCATATAAACCACGCATTTTATATTTTTAAGCGCGCACACTGTTGCGGTTGCAACACCGTGCTGTCCTGCACCTGTTTCGGCAATTACCCGGGTTTTACCCAGTTTCTGTGCCAGCAATATCTGCCCAATGGTGTTGTTTAATTTGTGCGAACCGGTATGGTTTAAATCTTCGCGCTTTAAATAAATTCTTGATCCGTAATGTTCGGAAATCCTGCCGGCATAGTATAACGGAGAAGGCCGGCCAACGTAATCTTTCAAAAGCTGGTCGAACTCTTTTTTAAAACCGGGCGATTCAATTATTTCCAGGTAACGGAGTTTGAGTTCATTGATGTTAGTGAACATCATCTCCGGAATCCAGGCTCCCCCAAATTCGCCATAATATCCTCTTTCGTTTACCTGATACTTCATATTTTAAAAAGTCGGATGACGCCCGCCTGAACGACAATGTCGGGCTGGGAAGACCGAAGCTGGAAGTTTAAGTCATTCCCGTATACTGGCCGTCTCATTAATTGTTTTTATTTCTGTAATAAATTTTTTCAGTTTTTCAATGTTTTTTTGTCCATGAAAATCTTCAAACCGGCTGTTTAAATCAACTCCGGTAATTTTTGGGTGATCCAGATTTTTTATACTTTCAATATCCTCCGGGCCAATTCCTCCACTAAGAAAAAAAGGGATTTGACCTTTGTAATTTTCCAGTATTTCCCAGTCGAACTTTTTGCCCGAACCCCCGTGATTTTTCGTTTTGGTATCGAAAAGAAAAAAATTAACCACATTTTCGTACTGCCCGGTAGCTGAGAAATTAAAGTTTTCATCGACATTAAATGCCTTTATAATTTTTAATCCATGTTTCTTGAGAAAACGGCATGTTTCAGGATTTTCTTTTCCGTGAAGCTGCACCCAACCGAAATGATATTTTTTAGCCAGGCCCAGAATTTTAACTGCATTTTCGTTAACAAAGACCCCTACTCCAGGTTTTTCAGAATTAAAAAGTCCGGGTTCGGGATTTTCACCCACAAACCTTTTAGAAGGCGCATAAAAAATGTACCCCAGAAAATCGACATCCAGTTTTTCAACCTCCTGCCGGTTTGTGGAGAATTTCATTCCACAGACTTTAATTCTTAACGGTTTCATTTCGAATTAACGTAAACCGGCAATAAACTTTTTACACGCTTCGCCCGGATTGCCGGTTTTCATAAAAGTCTCACCAATCAGAAAACCTTTAAATCCTTTATCGCGCAAATAGCGTATGTTGCCGGCCGATTCCAATCCGCTTTCCGATATCTTTACATATTGTCCGGGTATAAGTTTCGCCATTTTTACAGAGATTTCGATATCCAGTTTAAAAGTTTTCAGGTCGCGGTTGTTAACCCCAACAATATCAACATACTCGTTGAGTTTTTCCAGTTCCTGAATATTGTGGATCTCCATCAGTACTTCCATTCCCAAATCCTTAGCTTTTTTTGCCAGAATTTTTGCCTGTTCTTTTTCCAATGAGGCAGCAATCAGAAGTATTGCATCGGCGCCATAAGCCTTGGCTTCTGGCAACTGATAGGGATCAATTATGAAATCTTTTCTTAAAACCGGAATATCCGGATTGATTTCACGCGCTTTAGCAAGGTTTGCCAGCGAGCCGCCAAAAAATTCCCAATCGGTTAAAACCGAAATTCCGGCAGCGCCTGCTTCACTGTAAGCTTTTGTAACTTCCTCAACATTCACATTAAAATTGATTTCTCCCTTTGATGGAGATTTTTGTTTGAATTCGGCAATAATGCCAGAGGATCCGGGTTTTAGAAGATTTTCTACAAGGGAATTGCACTTTCGCGGAAAACGGGGGTGATTTTCGAGCAGTTCAACTCTGACAGCCATTTTCTGATTGGCTACTTCTTTCTTTTTTGTTGAAATTATTTTATCGAGAATGTTCATTGTTTAATGGTTGGTTTGTACATTCTATTACAAATAACAAATATGGGAAAACTGTTTCATCGAAAATAATTTTTAAGTTGATTATGTGCTAATAATTTACAAATCGATAAATCAACGCTGAAAAGTCTTTTTATTTATTAAAATTCTTGAAGCCTTTTAATTGTAATTAGTTGATTAATAGTCATTAACTAAATTTTTATCTTGTCGTTCCCTATATTAATAATTTGTAACTTTTTTAAATTTTTCCAGCGCACTTCCACTTATCAACGATTCCCGGGCCATTTCAACACATTCAATTAAAGCCAGGTTTGGATAAACAAGGTTTATCCCGAGCGCTGCATTTGCGGTTACAACATTATTTTGCCCAATGCTGCCTTTCCTTTCCAGAATATTGATAAATAACCGGGCAGCATCAGCAATTGTTTTTCCACCAAATATTTTTTCAGGTGTAATTTTTTCAAATCCGAAATCGGAAGGAGAATAATATCCCACGCATGTATTTGTTGCAAACCGTGTTTCTGCAGTCAGGGAAACTTCGTCGTAACCATCGGCGCTGTTTACAATTATATAGCTAATATCCAGTGTTTTATAAATATTTTTATAATGATTAAAAACCTCTTCGTTATTTACACCGAGTACCTGGTATTTTGGCGAAGCCGGATTAATCATCGGGCCCAGGATATTGAAGAACGTCTGCACTTTTAAAGCTTTTCGCACAGGGGCGATATGTTTCATAGCCGGGTGAAACAGAGGGGCATGCAAAAAACAAAAATTGCCTTTTTCGAGGTCGGTTTTTAATTTCGAGATATCGTTGCTGAATTTATATCCAAAAAATTCGAGGACATTTGACGAGCCGCATGTTGAAGATACGGCATAATTGCCATGTTTTGTAACATTAATCCCGGTTCCGGCAATTACAAAGCAGGCGAGCGTGGATATATTGAAGGTATTTTTCCCATCGCCGCCCGTGCCAACAACATCAATAGCATTGTATTCTGAAAGGTCGGTAGCCAGGCTCAGTTCAGTCATCGCATCTCGGAAACCAGCTAATTCTTCAGAAGTTACCGGGCGCATTTTAAAAACGGTAAGGAAAGAGGCGAATTCAGCTTCGCTGTGCAATCCCTTTCCAACTGCCAGCAGGCTTTCTTTTGCCTGTTCCCGGGTTAGCATTTTTCCTTCGAAAAGGTATTCAAGTGTTTTTTTCATTTCAATTACTTTTGTTTGTTTTTTGACGTTGTCAGGCCCGCCTGCCTGCCCGATAATAACGTTCCGGCGGGAATGCCAAAGTCGGGCAGGTACTTCGTACGCTGACAAGTCGTTTCTATTCACTCTTTCGGGGGTAGCCAGTAGGGGCCGTTAACCAGTTTTCAATTATTTTTTCACCCAACGGGGTCAATACCGATTCGGGGTGAAACTGGACTCCTTCCACATCAAACTCCTTGTGTTTCATGCTCATTATAAAGCCTTCGTTATCGTAACTTGTAACCGCGAAACATTCAGGCAACCCCTGTTCTTTAACAATCCACGAGTGGTAGCGCCCCACATCGAAAGTTTCGGGCAAACCGGCAAAGAGCGATGTTTTTGATTCGGTCAATTGAACAGGTGTGGCAATACCATGCAGCACTTTTTTCATGTTATGCAGTTTTCCGCCAAAAGCTTCGCCAATAGCCTGGTGACCCAGACAAACGCCAAGTATTTTTTTTGATGGCGCAAACCTTTTAATAATATCAAGGAGCAATCCGGCTTCTTCGGGAATACCCGGGCCGGGAGAAAGTACAATTTTCTCGTATTTTTCAATCTCATCGAGCGAAATTTCATCGTTGCGATAAACATCGACCGGCAAGCCCGATATTTTTTTGATGGCATGCACCAGGTTGTAGGTAAACGAATCGTAGTTGTCGATTACAAGAATAGAAGCCTCTCCCCGACCCACTCCAAAGGAGAGGGAGGAAGAAGCGCTACTGCCAACCTCCCGACTGTTTTTCGAATCAAACTCTCCGACTGAGGGGCGAGAAGAATCTGTATTTGAATCTTGTTTTTGTTTCATATTGTATTTTTTTTGTTTCTTTTTTCTTAACTCCCTTCCCCCTCGGGGAAGGGCAGGTGATGGGGCTTCTAATTTATCTCTTTGGCCATTTCAATGGCTTTTTTAAGTGCCGCCAGTTTATTGTTAACTTCCTGTAGTTCACTTTCTTCCTGCGATCCGGCTACAACCCCGGCGCCTGCCTGGTAAAACAGTTTATTGTTTTTACTAAGGAACGAGCGAATCATTATGGCATGGTTCAAAGTTCGGTCGAATCCAAGATAGCCAATACAACCTCCGTAATATCCGCGGTTCTGGTTTTCGTATTTATCTATCAATTCCATGGCTTTGTATTTTGGCGCCCCCGACAAAGTTCCGGCCGGGAAAGTTTCGCCAAGTACTTTAATCAGATTGGTTTCGGGGGTAATTTCTCCGGAAACCTGTGAGACCAAATGGATAACGTGCGAGTAAAACTGAACTTCGCGGTAGGTTTCAACAACCACGTTGCCGGCATTGCGGCTTAAATCGTTACGGGCCAAATCGACAAGCATAACGTGTTCGGCATTTTCCTTTGGATCCTTGCTTAGTTTTTCGGCCAGTTCGCGGTCCTGCTCATCGTTGCCGGTACGTTTAAACGTTCCGGCAATGGGGTGGATATACGCTTTGTTTTTAATAATCCGTATTTGTGCCTCGGGGCTCGAACCAAAAATGCGGTAATTGCCATAATCGAAATAAAACAGATAGGGCGATGGGTTAATTGAGCGCAACGCCCTGTACACATTAAAATCGTCGCCCCTGAAATTTTGCGAAAACTGGCGGCTTAATACAATCTGAAAAACGTCGCCCCTGTAACAATGCTCTTTTCCGCGGGTTACCATGTTTTTGTATTCCTCGTTGGTTATGTTCGAAGTTTCGCTATCGATGGTTTCAAATTTAGCGGTCGAAAAATTAAGGTTAACAAGCAAATGATGGATATAATCCATTTGCGATGGTTCGTTTTCGAGGAGGTTTTCGACGATGTGAATGATATTTTTGTGGTGGTCGATTGCCACAACATACCTGTAAAAGCAGTATTTCACTTCGGGGATTTGATAACCCTCTTTTTTATTGGCTGAAAACCTGATATTTTCGAAATGCTGGATGGCATCGAAATTCAGATACCCGAACAATCCGTTTGCCGGTAGTTTGATTTCATCGGATTGAACATTGAAAGTTTTAAAAAACAAATCCAACTCATTGTCAAGTGTTCTACTTCCCGATAAGCTGAAATTCTCTTTTTCCCTTCCCGGAAACTCCTTTTCAACGTTGCCGTTGTTCACCGTAAAACTGGCAACCGGTCCAAAGCAGATAAAAGAATAGGCATTTTCGTTACCGTGGTAATCTGAACTTTCCAGAAGAATGGATTTCGGGTAAAGTGTACGTAAGCGTAAATAAATACTTACCGGGGTAACTGTATCGGCGAGTATTTTACGCACAACCGGGTGATAATTAAGTTTTTCCATAGGTAAAAAAGCTCCCCTACCCCCGAAAGGGGCTTCAGAGAACTCCGTTTTAATTGTTGTTACTATTTCATTTTATTTTTCATTCTTTCTTTTTTTTTCCCCCGACTTTGTCGGGAGGGAGAGGCTTTTTCTTACCCCCTCCGCTTTGGAGAGGGCTGGGGTGAGGCCGTGAGATTTAAAAAAAACGGCCCACCGTGATTCGATGAGCCGTTTTTTACATTTTATACAATGGCAGTCCCTCTCTTCACGGTTGTAAAAAGTTGCGTTGCCACCACCAAAAATTTTTATTTTGCAATTTGTTCATTTTAATAAATGTGTTACTTCGTTTTTTAAGATTGGAAGATGCTTTTTTATTGTTCCCCAAATCAATCCATTATCAATTTTATCGTATCCGTGAATGACCCTGTTTCTCATTCCTATGATTCTTTCCGCACTTGAAATATGAACCGAATCATCTGATTTTATCATGGCATTCATTGCTTCCCCAATTATTTCAAACTCCCTTTCAACAGCCCTGCGAATCATTTTGTTCTTTTGATACTGAATAAAATCAACATTTGAAATGAAGTTTTCTATTGAGTTGATTGATTCCAAAATATCAAACAGGTATTTTTTGGTTTTGCCGGTCATAAATCAACGATTTACTTTTTTCAACAGCTTCAATAAAAAACGGGTTCGAGAGTGAGTTTACAGTCACTAAATCAACTTCCCTATTCAGAAGTTTTTCAAGTTTTTCGGCTAGCAAGAAATAGTTTTCTGCATATTCAACCATATCCATGTCTTTAAACGATACTAAAAAATCGAGGTCGCTTTTATCGTTAAAAAAAGGTGAATTTGCCGAACCAAAAATCCAAAGCTTCTCTACATTGCAATTTTCGCAAAGGCTTACAATTTCTGATATTCTATTTTTTATTAGTTTATTCATAAAAAAACCTGTTCTTATCAGGAACAGGCCCATGTTTGAAATATCTTTTAAAAAATACCAATATGGCTCTTTAACTCCTGACTTACGTAAGAAGACCCCACCACGGAAGCCATATTGTATTTATATTTTTAATCATAGTTTTTTATAATTGATTTCAAAAGAATAAAATATTTTTTCAAAATCAAAATTGTATTTCATTTTTATTCAATCCTAACAACCAGGGCCCTTTAGTTGTTTTAATCTATTGATAAAATTTACTGGGCCAGCGTAAACCTGAAACTTACGCCAATGTTGGTATTTGAAGTTGGAAACGAAAGCGAGGTAAATGGTGTGTTTATAATTTTATCGAAGAAAACCCTCATCTGAAAACGGTCGCTTAACTGATAGTCGGCATAGGTTTTTATTGTAAATGCACTTTGCCCTGAAGTAGGCTGGTCTTTGTCTTCGTCGAGCTGGCGCAGGATGGTCAGGTTTTTACGGTAAGAAAAATCGGCACGTATATTTAAATCGTTTGAGTAAGCCTGTTGCGATTTTTTTGTTTTAATAATCACATCCATCTGGGTAAACCTGTAGCCTACGCCCAAAGTATATTCGTTACTAAGTGTTTCGGTAAGCTGGCTGTTGGCAAATGCCAGTTGGAGGCTTCGGGAACGCTTAATTTCGCCCCGTGTAGTGAGGTCGCTCATCCACATAATGTCCATGTTTATCAGCGGGCTGAAAGATTCCATGATACTTACCGAGTTAAAATCGTAAGGGGAAATAAAATTGTCGGCAATATCGCGGATGTAGGTAAAACCATCGTTTTCCTGCTGATATTTGAGATTGGTGATAAATGAGCCAACATTGTAGCTCGAACGGTAAGAATGGGCAAAGTTTAGCGAACGTATAAATTTATTAAGCCCCGGAATTTTTGATACCATACCTTCGTACCTGATATTCCAGTTGGGTCTCATGAATTTGACCGAAGGAAACATATCGAGCGATACTTTTTCGGGATCTTTATTCTGGTAAGCAGCAAGAAATGCCGGGACAAGAACCTGAACCGAGTTGGGGCCATAACCATCGGGATAATCGGGGAACCTTGGATTTGGCGCATTGGGGTTGTACCCAAATCCATTGTCGGCAGGTCGTTGATCGGCCAGTCGGCGGGCAATAATTGTCCGGTTGGTTTTCAGGTTTTCGAATGTTTGTGATTTGTACTCGTTACCCTTTCCAAATGAGAAAAAGGCAGAACCCCAGGTGATTGTTGAAATACTGAAATTTCCCGATTCGGTTAGGCTGTTGGCATTAAAGTCACCGGTTAAATAGTTATAATTATAAAACTGGGTTGTATTAACAGCAAAAGAACGGTCCGAAGTTATATCGATTCTCAAGTCGGGCAAAGGCTCTACAGTTGCCCTAAGGCTTATCCGTTCACTTTTTGTAAATAAATAAGGGGTGTTAAGTGTTGAGTCGTTGGTAATCCAACCGTTTTCGGCAGCTTTTTTAGCAAAATTAAAATCCTGCCAACCTAAAAGAAATGGTAACCCGGGGGCATAACTCGAGCCAACACTATAGCCAAAAACGGGGTCGGGCTGATATTTTCCACCACCAAAAAATACAGGTTCAGGCAGGTATCCTGGTAAAACAGTCCCTCCACTTATATTGTAGGTTGCCGAAAGGTTTTGGGTTCCAATTAAAATGCGTGTCGTTATATCGAGTATATCTTTAAACAGTCCCTGATCGCCGGGTTTGCCGCTGACTGTAAGCATTGCCTGTGAAGCATCGGCCAATGGTGTAATTTCAATAGTGTTTGCGTCGATTAAATTGTATTTCACAGGAACAATCTTACCATCGACCCCGCTAACAACCACTTTTATTTTTTTTGTATTGAGTTTGTGTGTTATTTTTTGCGCAGTGTTTGCAACAAGTTGAATATTGTTGGTATAGGTTTCCTCCTTTGTTCGTGTAGGTGTCTGCTCTCTTTGCTGACTTTGACGTGTACCTCCCTGCTGCTGGTACATGCTGCCCCTGGCCCTGCCCGTTCTCCTGAATTTTTGGTTAATCTCTTTTAAATAAGGCACTTTATCGTACAAACTTGTAAAGGTTACGTTCCCGTCGATTTGCCAGTTTTGCGAGTTTTGTACCCGGTTACCCAGTTTTATTGTATCGGCGGTAATTGGCCCTGCAAGCCAGTTGTATGTTCCCTGATAACGGATGTTTGCAGAAGTAAAATTGAGAAATCTAATCTGGTTTAACGGTACCATGTAGGTTGCGTTAATGTTGTGGTCGTACAGTGTTGGCCTTCCCAGCTCGTACAGGTTGTTTAATATCGAATCTTTTTTCCACTGGTAGTCGTTGTCCCTTTTATTAAAACTACCTTCAGGTTCATCGATACGGTTGGTTCCCCTCGACGAAAAATCGACTTTTAAAGCCCGTGTTATATCATAACGCAAATCGAAAAAGCGGTTCAGAAGGAAATCTTTCTGATAAGTAGGCGGCAATACAAAATTTGGGTTGGTAATGTTTCGTGTTTTTGTTTCGTGATACCGCCTGTACAAATCTGTCCTGAAAGAAATTTGATTGGGGACCGGGTAAAAATTAAAAGCACCGATTAATTTAAGCGGCCCTTTTTGCAACGCTTTTACGTTGGCAAAGGGTTGAATAAGCTGTGGCCTGCTGCTGAAATTGTACGAAAACATGGCGCGATGCGATTTATCCTCGAAGATTTCTGTATTAATATCGCTTCTGCTGATTTCGTTGTATGAATATGTTACCGCGAAATTTTCGGGATCCCACAGGTGTGTTTTTTCTTTTTGTGTTTGTGGTTCAATTTTAACATTGGTAAAATTGATGCTTTTACGCGTTTCCAAATCCTGCGACATAAATCGAATCGAATCCTTTTCCTGTTTGGTAGAAGCATGTTCAAGCGATTTCGAAAGTTCGATGTCGGGTTTCAGAGGGTCGTATTTTGGGTTTTGCGCGCTACGCGAAAAGCCATAATAAACTGGCAGTCGCACCCCGATTTTTTCAGGGAAAAAACGGCCCAAATCAAGCGAAGCTGCTACATCAAACTGGGTTATATCGTCGAGTTGCCTGCTATTTTTATTTTGGTTGATACCTCCGTATCCTTCTGAGCTAGTCCGCCCGGCAAAAGTTAAACTTCCCAAATCGGCCAGGCGGGCCGACATTCGCGCATTTGCGGCCCATCCCCCTTTTTGGTCTGTGTCGGATAAACGCAACTCGTTTACCCAGACTTCCACAGACTTTGGCCCGGTATTTAGCTGTCCTTTTTTGTTTCTGATACCCATCATCATAACCTGAACATTGCCAAGATTTGGGCTACCCTTAATTTTAACCCTGTTCCTGTTTTTGTTCCACCCCTGGTGAACAACTTCGTAAATATCCTGAATGGTAATTGTAGCTCCCTGTTGACGCAATTCGTCATCGCGCTGCAATTTCACATTGGTAAACAAATCAAGCGGAAGATCAAGGCGGTTTTCATCGGGCCACACAATGTACCTGTCGTTTTCAATATCGCCGTTATACCGGCCGAAAGGTGTAAGTTTCAGGGGGATTTCGTATTCGTAGTAGTTGAAGTTATAGTCGGAACCCAGTCGTACGAAAAAGTAAAGTTCGTTGTCTTTTAACGGATTGCCCTCAATTTGTTCGGCGTGTACTTCGAGTTTTATTTGTTTGTATCTTCTGAAATCCATATAAATCGATTTGTACGCAGCGCGCGCATCACCCTGTTCAAGGCCGGAAACCTTAAGAACCATCGACTGCTCGTTTAACTGCTGCAACTGGGGATTTGCAGGATCGATAGCCCTTGAAATGCCCGGTGGTAAAATATAGTTTACCGGTTCGCGGCTACCGTTTTCTTCGATACTAACCGCCGAAACATTGAAATTTGCATTGGGCGATATGGCATCGGGTTCGCCAATTTGACGTGTGTAGGTACGCCAGTCGGCCCGCACCAAATCGAGTTCGGCAAAACGCAAAAAAGTCGAATCCCGGAATCCGCGCATAAACATTCTAAGAAACCTGATTGATTTAAAATCGCCAATATTGCCAACAACTTTCCCGGGATTGCGGACGGGTATTTTAAACTGGTACCATTTTATTTCGGCGATTTGGCCGTTTTTTAGCTGGACGCGGCTCTTTTTAATATCGCTGATAAAATTATGGCCGAGTTGCATATCGCTTTGGCGGATACTTATTTTATACTGATAATAACGTTCGTATTCGTTTAACGTGTTATCTGAGTTAATATCTTCAACATCAGGGATTGTTGATGCCGAAGTCGGATAACTTTCGGGCGACATTTCGGTTGTTGGCGAGTTTTTGTCGGGCCCGTTAAATCGTTTGTAGCGCTGCAGAATATCGAGCTTTTTATCGTCGTAGTCGGAACCCCTGTAATAATGATAGTTGTCTGACGAAGGATCCTTCTGGATTTGGTTAAATACATCGGGCCTAACTCTCGAACTTATCTCTTTCAGGTAATTGCTGAAATTTTTTTGTTCATCGGCATCGTTTAACCCATCGAACCCGATGTCCTGGAAAACCCTCGATTTAGGGTCGTTATCGAATGCATTAACCAGCGATTGCAGTTTTGAAACCCTTCCCCAAACAGTGGAATCTATATCTTTAAGCGATCCGCCGGTTGGTAACCCGTTTTCGAATGATTTTCGCGAGTCTTTTAAAACATCTTCCGAAATATCGCCAAGGTTAAAATACAGGTCACCACCCTGGTGGCGCCCCAATGTGTCGTAAACAAATGGGTCCATTAACCAGAACTCAATGTTTTCGATATTTGAATTTTCGAAATCGGTGGTTTCAATTTTACGCATAATCCCTCCCCAACGGGTTTCCGGAGCCCGTAATGTCCCGTCGGGGTTAATCCCAGCCGAGAGAGAATTTGTTCCGTCGTCGAAGTTGTACTGTCCTCTTTCTTTTGGGTAAAATGCAAAGTCGAGCACCGCAATATTGGTTGGCTGGCCAACGGGGGATTCTTTGGCCGGGAAGATTTCTTTTTCAAAAACTTCGCGCATGAAATGGTTCGATTGCATGGCGAGGTCATTTTTGATATAACTGGGTGTTAACGTGTTATTTCTTAAAAACAGCGGATCGATTACATACCATGCTAAATTTGCCCTGTTCATACCATATGCAAGGTTGTTGGTTAAGCCACCCTCGGGGAACAAATCGGGCTGGAACTGTGGTGTACTTGCCAGAACCCAGGCTTGCCTTGCTTTAAGCGAAATAGAGGTTTTGGTCCCTTCGAAATCATCGACATAAACAGTCCCGCTTTCCCGAACCTGTCGTGAATTACCGGGGATAAGTTTGGCAATTTCGGCTTCGATGTTTATGGTCGAAGGTGTGTTGGTGCTATAAAACGGAAGTGCATCAATTGCCTTTGTAAGCAGTTTGCTCTCTGTCGAAAAACGGGTGTCCATTCCAAGCATGAGGTTTGAAATAGGATCGCTGCCATAATCCACTTTTTCGGTTAAAGGTCTTTCGGAGGCATATAAAAGCGTACCGCCAATGTTAAAATTATCGGAAATGGCATAATTTGCATACGCCCCGGTAAGTGTTTTGCGCTGCATGGTAAACATATCCTGGCTTTCGGTTGAAACCTGAACAGGCGTACCTGATTCAAGAAGCGCCGGATTGATAACTTTAACACGTCCAAGGGTATAGTCTACGGTATAGTCTACATTTTCGGTAAGTTGACGACCGCCGGCTGTAACTTTTACCGAACCCGGGGTAAGGTTGAAAGTGTTCAGCATAATTTCGGAGCTTGAGGTTCCCTTGTAACTGCCCACCATTTTAAACTTGTTGTGTTCAGCATCCTGTTGTGCAAAGGTTTTTGTTGAGTCGTACAACGACTGGAAGGTATATTTTTCAATTAAAACCGGGTCTTGCAACGAATCGGCGAGATGTTTGCCAAAGGGTTCGAGCACAGGAAAAACAATCCTGCCGTTTGCCGATTGAACGGTAATCCCCTCAACAAAGTCGAAAACCCCGTCGCGGTAAGGGTCCAATTGTTTATTGAGTTTGTCGAGGTTCATTACCTCAAGAAGCCTGTTCCCGTTGATCCTTCCTTCGGGGATGTAATTGATGTGCGTGCCGGTTGAGTCGTTTTGATAAACAATGTTAAAAATAAATTCGTCGGGTGTTAACTGGTTAGCGTTGAGGTTGTAAATGTTTTTCATCATCAGCTTCCAGTTGGGAAGTTTCGGGGTAAGGTTTGTCCCTTTTAACAGCTTTAAAAACAAGGTTTGGGGGGTTGCTATACCATCGGTCGAAAACTCTCCAACCTGGTAGGTTACCCCGTTTGAAGTATAGTTAAATGCCACAGCAAGTATTTCGTCGTTGTTTAATGCCGAGTTAATTGAAATGTACCCAAGTTTTGTATTTACAAAATATTCCGAAGGATTAAGTTTTCGCGCCTGTTCGATTTTCTCAAAATCGCGTCCGCCAATAAAACTGTTTCCAAACTGCGCCATTACCGATGTTATATTTTGTACAAACCGAACATCGCTGTAGGTGTTGGCCATTTCGTAATACAGGCCGTTAGCGTCGTTAAAAGGGTATAGATTCTGGGGATAGGGCAATCCGCGGGTTTCCTGGAACTGTGGTATTTTATTGTAAATATTGGGGTCGTGTTCGCCCAAATCCTGGAAAGCGACAATGTTTCGGGCCTCGGTAAAATTATTTGATTTGTTGGTAACCCATACTTCAATTTTGTTAATGCTTATTGGCGTCAGCGGGACAGCAGTGTTGCGGAGCCATTTGTCATAGTTATCGCGGAAATAGTGAGACAGGAAAAAGTGCCTGTTTGCCTCGTAATTTTCTGCCGATATTTCGAAGTTGGTGATCTGCGCCCCGCCTTCGGTTTCAACGGTTTGCGACTCGCCTTTTTGTTGCGAAAAAATTGCGGTCACGTTCATTTTACCGAACTGCATTTCGGTTTTTACACCAAACAGGTTAGAAGCCCCCGTTATTAATGAGCCGTTTAAGGGGAGCGACACATTGCCGGCCTCCACTTTTTTCAGTATTTCATCCTCTTCGCCTGTATATTCGAGGTTCATTTTATTTTCGTAATCGAATGAAGCCTCGGTATTGTAGTTAACACGCATGTTCATTTTTGTGCCAATCTGCCCGGTAACGTTCATTTGGATTTTTTCGTCGAAATCGAAGGTCGGGACTTTTCGCAAACGCTCCGGAATAGCGGGGTTTTCGGTAGCATTCATCTGGTAGCCAAAACTTACTTCGACATAACCCTGTGGTACAATATTTACCGTGTTTCCGCCAAAAATGCGGTTAAAAGCTTCGCCGCCAATTGTTAATTCGGGTATTAGGGACCGTTTCTGGTCTTCGGCCTGAATTTTCACACGCTCTCTCCAATAGCTTTGAATCGATTTTTCAAAATCGTAGTCGATGTAGTCATCGAGCGACATGGTTTGGGGGAGACGGTAGTTAAGGTTTCCTATCTTTTCGTAAAAAACATAATGCCCAGTAACAGGGTCGTACTCGATTTCGTATTGAATATTGCTCGGTTTATTCAGAAAAAGTTTTAACGAATCGGTTTTTGTCCTTCCAAAAGCAGGCTGGTCCTTAAACGGAAAAGGCAAAGGGCCAGTAGTGTCAATCTCAACTGTATCGGCCGGTTGGGTAAATACAATGAAGGAATTTTCCATATTACCTACAGCTTTGCCTATTCCGGCAAGGGTCAGTAAAAAGGCAAGCAATGGTAAGAAGTATATTTTATGTAGACTCCGGCCTGATTCCATTCGTATATTATAACCTTTTTAAAGCTTGTTTAATCACACTTTCCACGGTCGTTTGCGGTTGCTCCTGAAGTATTTTCAAAACTGCTTTTTCTGCGTCCTTTTTTACGAATCCGAGCATGACTAATGCTGATAACGATTCATTTAAAATAGTATTGTCTGGGGTATGGAAAATTTGGCTGGTTTCGTGCAATTTCCCGAGTTTATCTTTTAAATCGATTATAATGCGCTGGGCGGTTTTTATGCCAATGCCTTTTACTGCTTTTAACACTGCAACGTTTTCGGTTGTAATGGCAACTGCAATTTCGTCGGGGGTTAACGAAGAAAGCATCATTATAGCTGTGGCCGAACCTACGCCATTAACAGAAATCAGGTTTCGGAAAAGGTCGCGTTCGCTTTTGTCGGCAAAACCATATAAAACGTGGGCATCGTCGCGAATTACCTGGTGGAGATGAATTAAACCCTCTTTTTTGTTGTTAAATTTGCTGTAGGTGTTTAATGATATGTTGATGAAATAGCCAACCCCACCTGTTTCAAATACCATGTGCGCCGGATTACGTTCAACAATTATTCCCCGGATATGCTCGTACATTTCGTTTGCTGATTAGTTAAATTTGAACGTCGTCATCTTCCAGGTTCACGGTTTCGTCAACCTGGTTTGGATTGATATTATATGATTTTAACGGGTTTTTGCTTATTTCGTCGTAAATAGCCCTGTTTTTAAAAATATCAACTGCCAGAAACATGGCCTGCCTGAATGAATCGGGCGAGGCTTTATCTTCGCCGGCAATCTGGTAGGCAGTGCCGTGAGCCGGTGATGTACGGATTATGGGGAGGCCAGCCGTGTAATTTACGCCATGCTCAAATGATGCCATTTTAAAGGGAATCAAGCCCTGATCGTGGTACATGGCTAAAATTGCATCGAATTTCCGGTAATCTTCCGATCCAAAAAAACCATCGGCCGGATAGGGGCCCAGGGCAATTATCCCCTCTTTTTTTGCCTGTAAAATAGCCGGCAGTATAATTTCGATTTCTTCGTTTCCGAGCAACCCGTTATCTCCTGCATGCGGGTTTAAACCAAAAACTGCGATACGCGGCTTTGTTATCATGAAATCCTGCTGTAAGGATTTTGCAATTATCCTGAGCTTTGAAAGTATGGCATCTTTTGTAATATTTTTACTGACTTCGGAAAGTGGCAAATGCGTGGTTACAACTCCCATTTTCATCGTTTCGCTAACCATCAGCATCACATAATTGTTGGTTTTAAAACGCTGCGCCAGGTATTCGGTATGGCCGGGGAAACTAAAATGTTCGCTTTGAATATTATCTTTATTGATTGGGGCGGTTACAATTGCATCAATCAGGCCCAGTTCCATGTCGCGGCAGGCGGCATCAAGGGCATTAAACGACGATTCGCCTGCTTCGCGGGTCGATTTTCCAAGTTCAACACGCACGTTGTCGTCGATACAGTTTATAATGTTTATCCGTTTGTTGTGCGCTTCGTTAACATGCCTGATATGGTTGAAACTTAAGTTCTCGATATTCAGGGCTTTCCTGTGGTAAGCGGCTACTTTGGGCGAGCCATAAATTATAGGGGTACATGATTCTATCATGTGAGGTTCCATCAGTGTTTTTATGATCACTTCGTAACCAATCCCGTTAATGTCGCCATGAGTTATTCCTATTCTTATGTTATCCTGATTTCCCATTTTTAATTTGTTTCAATTAATTGAAATTCCCTTTTGAGGAGGGGCAAAGTTAAGTTTTTTAATTGATTTTTTTCAAAAAGTAATATAGCAGCCTTGTGCCAAAACCGGTTCCCCCAACCGGGCGGTAGCTGTCTTTTTCATCGAGGAATACCGTTCCGGCAGTGTCGAGGTGAATCCAGTTGTAGCCTGTAAAATGTTCGAGGAATTTCCCGGCAATAGTCGATTGTGCTTCCCTTACTCCAAGGTTATTCAAATCGGCAATCGACGATTTTAACGGAATGGCATACTCATCCCAAAGCGGCACTTCTATTAGGCGTTCGAACGTTTCGGCGCCCGTTTCTTTTAAAATTTCAATGTTTTCTGCTGTATTTCCCATAACTACCGAAGCATGTTTGCCGGCAACAATATCGGCTGCCCCTGTTAACGTGGCTATATCGATAACCAGGCGGGGCGAATATTTTTTTGCATAACTCAAAGCATCGGCCAGTATCAGGCGGCCCTCGGCATCGGTGTTTTTAATTTCAACGGTTGTGCCATCGAACATGGTAATAACATCGCCCGGAACATAGGCATTTCCATCGGGCCGGTTATCGGTTGCAGGAACCAGCCCGATAACATGGACATTGATTTTGTTTTTCGCCAGTGCAAAAACAGTAGTTGCCACAACTGCCGCGCCGGCCATATCGCATTTCATATAATCCATCGATTTTGGGGTAGGCTTCAGGCTAAGCCCACCGGTATCGAAAACAACTCCCTTGCCTACAAGTACAATAGGTTCTTTATTCTGAGGATTTTCGGGTTTCCATTCCATAATTGTGAATGTTGGCGGATCAATGCTTCCTTTGTTAACTGCAAGCAAACCACCCATTTTCAGCGCTTCAATTTTTTGTTTGCAAAAAACCTCAACCGAAAAACCGGCTTCTTCTCCCATTTTTTCAACTTCGGCCGAAAACTGTGTTGCAGTTAAAAACGAAAGGGGTTCGTTTACAAGATTGCGGGCGTAAAAAACTGCCCGGGTTACATTTCTTATCTCTTCAATCTGGTGTTCTGAAATTATATTCCCTATAACTTCGATTTTTTCCAGGCAAAACTCTTCCTTTTCTTTTTTGTATTTATCGAACGAATAACAGGATAAAAGCAACCCTTCGATAAAAGCCAGGCCCAGGTTTAATTTTCCAAAATCGGCAATCTGAATGGATTTAACTTTTTCATCTTTCAGCGAATCGAAAAGATTTGAGCCTGCTTTGCGTGCTTCCTCAAGTTCGGTAAATACACTCTTTTCGTTTTTTGGTTTGAAGAAAAAGTACAATGATGGATAACGGTGCAAAACACAATCGCTGTTTTTTTCCAACCGCTGCAATACATAGTTCTTTTCGTCGGCCCTAAAACCATTATACGAAAATTGATAGGTATTATCGAATATTATAGCTGTTGAAGTATTTTCTTTTAAATCTGTTATTTTTGAAATTTTTGGAATCATAGCAAAATTTTTTGGCTAAAATAATACATTATCGTTGCATAGAAACGAAACATGTAATAAACGGGAAAATGAGAACAGATAGTATATTACAAAAAGCTACAGGGCTTGAAACTGTTACTTTGGAAGAGGGGATATTTATTTACGAAAACGTTTCGACAAACGAATTAATGCTGGTTGCAAATGAATGCCGGCAAAAACAGGTACCCGGCAATAAAGTTGGGTGGATTATAGACCGAAATATAAATATTACCAACGTTTGTGTATCGGGTTGCAAATTCTGCAACTTTCATTGCAAGATAAACGAGGAGGTTCAATACATTACAACCATCGACGAATACTGCGAAAAAATTGATGAATTGTATGCCGCAGGCGGACGACAGGTTTTATTGCAGGGTGGGATGCACCCAAAACTCGGGATTGACTTTTACTTTGATTTATTTACTGAGCTAAAAAACCGCTACCCCGATTTAAAACTGCATGCCTTAGGACCGCCCGAAATTGCTTTTCTGGCAAAAAAATCGCGAAAAAGCTTTCGCGAGATATTAGAGATTCTGGTTAAATCGGGAATGGCCAGTTTGCCGGGTGCCGGCGCCGAAATTCTGTCCGACAGGGTACGAAAAACCGTTTCGCCCGGGAAATGCAGTACAAAAGAGTGGCTCGATGTAATGCGCGAAGCCCATAAAATGAACCTGGTAACCTCGGCAACCATGATGTTTGGCCATATCGAAACCAAAAAAGAGAGGATTGAACACCTTATCCGGCTTCGTGAAGTGCAAAATGAAAAACCCGGCGGAAACCTTGGTTTTGTAACCTTTGTACCCTGGCCATTTATGGACGAGGGCACTGTTCTGCAAAAGATGGGTGTTAGCAATACATCTACTCCCGACGATTATCTGAGGCTTGTAGCCATTAGCCGTATTATGTTGAACAATATTAAGAACCTGCAGGCATCGTGGCTGACAGTCGGCGCAGCTACCGGGCAGCTTTGCCTTTATGGGGGAGCCAACGATTTTGGTTCGGTTATGATGGAAGAAAACGTGGTTTCGGCAGCCGGGGCAAAATATAAAATGGATGTCCCAGGAATCCAGCAGGCCATACGCGATGCAGGTTTTGAGCCCCAGTATAGGAACCAGGCTTACGAACCGGATGAAATCCCGAAAGAGCTACAGAAATAAGCTCCAAAAAACAAATCCCAAACTTCAAACAAAATCCAATTTTCAAAATTCAAAATTCAACCCGGATGAAATAAAATCGCACCGAATTGAATTCTGAATTTTGGGTTTTAATTGGTTTTTGATTTTTGTTATTTGCTATTTCTACTTAGGGAAATTGTACTTTTTCGAAATGTAGTTGATTATATTATCCATTTCAAGAACATTAAAACCGTGTACCAGGTAGGCCATTAAAAACCGGTAAACTTCGTCGTTATTTTTAATGTTTGGAATTACAACATCCAGCGCTTTAATATATTCTGTTTCGCGCTGTTTTGGGGTAAAGTCGTACTGGTTGTAACTTACCAGGTAATTAAAAATATTATCGGTGTAAACCGTTGAATTTATTAAAAGCGGGTCAGTAAAATCGAGGGTTTTAAAAAACTCTTTTTTATACGACAGGTTTCGTTCGGAGGGGGTTAAGTAGCCGTCGAGTATAGGGACGCGAAGATTTTTAATCAATAATGAAGCGAATAATCCGCGGTTTTCCAGTGCGGTTTGAACAACAAACATGTCGCGCTCCATCTGAAGTTGGTTATAGTTGTTGGCGGCCGTAATCATTTTATCTGATTCACCTTTTTCGCGGTAGCTGTCGATCTCCTTTTCCAGCAATTTTATGTTTTTTTGAAGCAGGTTATCCTTCGCAAGAAACCCAAACCAGGCCATATTTTCTTTCGACTTAACTACTTTCAGGCTCTCAAGGGGATTCTTAAAGTCGGTTTCGAAAACAATGTTTTCGTTGTCGAAAATAAAATCGAGTTGCTGGGGAGGTTCGTTTAAAATCCGGGCTGCCGGGGTTTTACCGAAATTAATGCGGTAAACTCCCGGGTGTGCATCTGCAGGAAATGAAAATGTAATTTTACCCGTTGGCTGATTCAATTTAGTACTGTCAATAGCAATAAATTCGTCGCCACGTACCGAACCAAAAACGATTGAATTTGCAGGTTGGTTTTTAAGCTGAACTTCGACAGTAAAGGTCTGGGCCACAGAAGGCCCGGCAGATATACACAGCAAGAAAAGAATCAATAAAAAGAAAATTCCGGTTTTCAATGTTAACGATTTTAGAAGTTTATTACAAAAGCAGGTTAAAGGTAATAAAATTGATGATTTTCAAGCGAGGCTCCGTTTTTAGCATCGTATTTTTGTGAAAACGTGTCAAATGATTGGGTATTATTAACCAAAGCCGGGTATTTTAAAGATTTTTTCAAAAAAATTTTTTGTTTTAGGAAAAGCTGTTATTTTTGCAACGCTTTTGGAAAAAGCAGGCGTTCTATAAATTGAATATTCCCTAGTAGCTCAGTCGGTTACCTGTCCGACCGGAGTCATCCGGGCGGGGAGCGGCTCCGCTGCAACAGGTTGCAGATTTGAGCAGGGATTTGAAATTTGGAATGAAAAAATTCCCTAGTAGCTCAGTCGGTTAGAGCGGCGGACTGTTAATCCGTAGGTCGTAGGTTCAAGTCCTACCTGGGGAGCCAGACAGGACAAGAGGTCAGATTCGACCTCTTTTTTTGTTTATATACTTCTGAAACACTTATAGAATTTGAGATTCACGATTACCGACTTGCCAAATAATAAGTTGCAACTTTTTCATAGAATTTAAATTGATAATATAATTGACGTAAAATTTCAAGATATTAACATCTGACATTCAGATGGATAATATAGTTCAATTCTCGTTAGGTTCGGAATGACTATTTTTTGCTTATACATTTTTGAAAGGAGAAATAATTAGAAAGAGAAACGCAGTTTTCAGGAAGTTAATAATGATATCTGCACTGTGCAATGTACAGTACATCATTCTCAGCTTTGTAAACCAAGCGGTGTTCACCTGTAATTCTCCTGCTCCAGAAACCTGAAAGATTTTGTCTTAGCGGTTCAGGTTTGCCTGTTCCTTCAAAGGGTGTGCGCTGACATTCTTTTATCAGGGAATTAATTTTACGTAACACCTTTTTATCATTATCCTGCCAGTATAAATAGTCTTCCCATGCGGTTTTATCCCAGAAAATATCCATTGTTAGGAAAGGTTATGTTTTATCAGGTTTGTTTTTGCATTTATGTTTTCAATAGCGCTTTCCAGCCTTTGGCGATTTGCTTTATTTTTATTTAGGTGTATAGTTTCCTGCATAGCATTATATTCTGCTAACGACATCATTACAATGCTTTTTCCTTTAGGTCTGTGAACTACCAAAAATTCTTCGTTGTCTGTTACAGCATCGAGATTTTCTTTTAAGTTTTGTCTCAACTCAGAATAATTAACTGCTTTCATTTAATAAAATTTATACGTACAAAATTAAGTACTTTTTTGCAATTGACAAATTTATAAGATAAGTTCTTTAATCGATAAATTTTTTATGCTTTTAATTTGATTCAGAATTAATTCAATTCGGTGTTAATTCAAACCAAACTTTCACAAATTAGGTTGCAACTTTCGACTGTCATGGGAGCCAGACAGGACAAGAGGTCAGATTCGACCTCTTTTTTTGTGCCCGAATTTTTTTGGAAAAGATTGAATGCAGTATCTTCTTTTATGTTCTTGTCCAACTAAATTCTCTAAGTCGAAAATTGTTCAAGTACCTCTAAGTAAAGGATTAAAGTTGGTACACAGACCTGGAATTAAAATAAAATCCCATCAATATTTTAATGTACTTCTCTTTTTGGATGACTTATCAATTTCAAATCGAAAGAATGTTTGCCATTAAATATATCCGATTTTGAGGCAAAATTTATCAACGATGCCACTTTTCTGGTATTAAATTTTTTCGTGCAGATTTTTTCGGTGGGTTTCAACAGTTGTTAATCTTATTAATAACTTGTATGGGATTTCCATTAGCAGACACTGAACTTGTAAACCTATCGAAATTTTGTATTTTCGCCGCAATTTTGCATGATTGGAACTACCCATGTTTGTGAAAGTGAAACAGTTGTTTAGAAACTATGGCGAAAGTGAAAGGGATTTTTCAACGTACAGAGCTGTTGTTCGGAGAGGAGAAGTTAAGGGAGCTGGCCAATAAAAAGGTCATTATTTTGGGAATTGGCGGAGTGGGCAGCTGGTGTGCCGAAAGTTTAATACGCAGCGGCGTGCAGCAACTTACCATTGTTGACTCAGACCGGGTGTGTATTACAAATATAAACCGTCAATTGCATGCCACTACTCAAACGGTGGGACAGGTTAAAACCGAAGCGCTCAAAAACCGCCTCCTTGAAATCAATCCGGCTGCACAGATCAATGCTTTGCAGAAAATCTACAATGTTCATTCTCATTCGTCTTTTCAACTTGGGGAATATGATTACATTATTGATGCGATCGACAGTATTGCCAGTAAAATTCATCTGATCCGCGAAGCCACAAAAACCAAAGCAGTGTTCTTCTCATCGATGGGGGCTTCGCTCAAAGTGGACCCTACCCGTATTAAAGTCGATGAATTTTGGAAAGTCCGCGGATGTCCGCTGGCATCGCGGGTTCGAAAAATGATCAAAAAAGGAGAACTTCCTGCCAAAAAATTTAAATGTGTGTTTAGCGAAGAATTGCTTGAAAACAAAGGCTCAGGATCGGCTTGCGGTACTGAAAAATGTTTGTGCCCAAAATCGATGAACGCCCCCGGCGACCCTGAGTTGGCCAATCACGAATGGTGCAGCCAAAAGGCCGTGATCAACGGAACAGTGGCTCACATAACTGCCATCTTTGGTTTTACTCTTGCTGGTTTGGTCATTCAACATTTTTACGAAAATTAGTCAGTAGTGCCGTTGTTGATGCTGGCTTTTCATATTGCAGTTTTCCGTAGTTGCAATGCCGAAAAGCCGGGGACCTCTTGCAAAATCGGTTTCCGTTGTGATTATGAAAATAATTTTGATTGTGAATCCCAATGAACAAGTAAGTTTATACTTCAGCATGTATTCAGTCTTCTTTTTAACCTGTGGCTGACTAAAAAGTCTAAAATCGCCACCAAAACTCAAAAAAAACAAATTTTGCACTAAAATTATTTTACTGAAATTCAATGCTTTGTGTTCTTTCGTATTTTAGTGATTTCGTGGCAGAACGATTAAAAAATACTTTTTGGTCAGCCCTAAGCTTTGCTTTGACGATTGAAAATCAAGCTGATATTACTATTGCAGAATAAAGAGTAGTGGATTATAAAAAAACTCCATAAAATTATCCTCGACAGAAAAATCCAACGGCATGGGGAAAAGGAGAGAATTATACCGAAACACATACATTAATTGCAACTGTCAGGGGAGCCACACAAGCCAGGAGGTTATTGTAATCTCATTCAATCGGTTATTTCTCTTTTATTAAATTCTTAAATGCCGATCCGAAAATCATATAATTGGTATTTCCGCCAATGGTGCCTTCGTTTTGTCCCCACAAAAATGGCCAGTCGTCGTAATTTTCAAAATGGTCGGGTTTTCTGAACAATATACCCGGTGCAACGTTGCCCGGGATAAATGAGAAATCGGCCCTGTTGTTTCCATAAAATAAGGCTTTTGGACGGGTGGCCCCCACGGTTGCCACCAACGAATAATTGTGATACGGGTGACAGCCAAAAAGCCAGTTGGTGGCTTTAAATGCATGGCTGGCATCGATAATTTCAGGAAAATGAGTACTTGCAAAGCAAATGGTGGTTCCAAAGCTTACCACCCCACCGCTGCCAGCCCAATTGCCAAGGCCAATCGGTACTCCGTATGGATTTTCCTTTTCAAGCTCTTCAATATATTCCTTGTACTTAACAACAAACGGACGGAGCTTTTCCTTGTATGATGCGTCCCTGTGTGGTATGGCATGGATTGCCGTCAAAATCATAAAACTGACGTTACGCTCAAGCGCAGGCCATAAAAGTTCCTGAAACCTATCGATATATTGCTGCTCCCCTGTTGAGATAAAAAGCTGCAGGTTGGTGGCAATATTTGCCCCGGCTCCCCAACCGCGGTTATCCTGGGGCTGGTTGGCAAGCAATTCTGTTGCCTCTTTCAAAAGACGTTTCGACTGATTCAACGCCCTTTCCGACAGATCGTCGTTATATCCTTTCAGCGCCCGGCTGGTTGCGGCAAACATGGTTGCAGCCCTGAGGTCGAGTCCGGGATTGCGGCTTGTAAACGCCCACATGTCATCTTTAACTCCGCTCGAACGGCCATCGGCGGCTACTTCGTAAGGGCCAAGGGACGGATTATACGGAAGGCCATCGGTAATTGAAGCTGCGTCGCCGAGGTGATGGTAATTGTCGAGAACCGAGTTGGAAAGTGTTTGTGCCATGTGTCCGATAATCTCGGCCTGGGCTACCAGGTTCATAGTTCCATGCTCAATAAACTGCAAAATGTCGGGTGTTCCATCCGGCCGGTGTAGTTCAACATAACGTTGCTTTTGGTCGACAAAAGTCTGATCGCGCAGTGGTTTAAAATATTCCCATGTCTGCACAAAATTCTGTACTACGCCAATGTTTGAACCTGTCTCGATATCGAAATCTCCGGCATCGAAAAAACCGCCGGAGTTTAATCCCGGAATCAATTCCAGCGCTTTGTATTTGGTATCGGTTGTTGGTCCCTGCCCGTGGAGGTCGAAGTGATCGGTGTTGGGCGGAGCCTGGAGATAACCTTCTTTAAAAGGTTCGCCATGCCAAACCCTGTATGCTTCGCTAACAAACATGTGGTTCATGTGAATGGGTATCCAGATGTCACTGGTGGCATCGGTAATCTTGTCGTAAACGTTGTTTTCTATTATGAAATTATTGGTTTTAATATCGCCATACTGAATGTAGTATATTCCGGGGGTATTAACCGGCGAAAAATCGAATTTTACATAGTGGTATTTATAGTAGTCGCCCCATGATATGATATTTCCACTGAACACTTCGGTTGCTTTGCCATCACCGCCTAACTTGTATATCGAAGCTTTTGAAAGCGGTTTGTCTTTTTTGTCGAGTTCAATGACGGATACTTTTTGTTGCGCAGGGAGGTAGCCTACCTGGGAGAAACCGATATTTGGCTCTCTTATCCAGCCATCAATGGCATTGGGTTCAACAATCCATGTCAGTACCTTGCCTGTTTTTCCTGACGGGAGTATACTGCGAATTACATACCAGCCGTTTTGTGCCAGCACACGCCCGTCATAAACCATAAGATCGGCATTATGAGAGGTGATTTTTACCATGCGTTCAGGATCATCGGGTGCCATAAGAATGGTGCGGCCGGTTTCGAGTGGAAGCGGATCGATAAATTTACCGGTTCCCCTGTCGTCGGAAGTCACATAACCCTTAAATTGCTTTGGCTTTTGACTGTTAGGCCGTGTTACCGTATTTCCAACAACATATCGCGAGAATCGATTGAATCGCCCATCCATCAAATAGGTTTTTCCCCAGTATTGCGACGGTAAAAACTCAAGGTTAAATCCGGCACTTCCTTCAAGGATCTTTGGAACAGGCTTGTCAAGGTAAACCGAAATTTCAACACCTTTGCCCTTTGCCGTGACAACCACCCGCGATTCAAAATCGTATTCCGTATATTTTAAAGTAGATTCAATGGTATTCGAAGCACGGTCAACCGTTCGTGCAGGGATTTCAGGCACCAGGTCCCACTGCTCCGGGGTATTGGAAAGTCTAACAGCGCCGCCCTGTGCTGTTCTTACTCCATGATGAATCAATTCTAAACCTGCGGTTTTCTCATCGTTAAAACCCCCGGTAAAAAGGTTACTGTAAACAAGGATATTGACGCCCTGGGTCTCGAAATACTCAAGTTCATTGAGTTTCAAATCCTGGCCTGAAGAATAGTTGAATGTTGTTAAGAGCAGCACTCCAAGCGATAAAAAAGTTTTTCTTTTCATATTGATTAAGAATATAATTAGGTAGTGGTTTAAATGCACAATTTAACTTTCAATAATAGCTGACAAACAGTTTATAAAGCAATTGCAGAGGATAATGATACGAAAAGTAATTTTGTTATTTCACTTGCAATTGCGTAAAGTTATAAAAAACGGCCTCAAATACCCAGGTAAATAAATATTCCGGTATCTCGAATTGAATATACACAATCATATAGAATGAACTTAGGATAACGTCGTGTTTTCGTGGCGAAAAGAAATGCAAACAGTACACAATTTCATAAGGAATCTCAAAGCAACTAATCCGCAAGCAGGTATCAATCAGGTAATTTCAAATTATTCCGGTCAATAAAAGTTTTTGACACAAATATTTATTACCTTTTGAAACCAATTAAACCAAATATTATGCATCGCAGAGAATTTATAAAATCAACTTCGGCGATAGCCGGGACAGTTTCCTTAATAAATCCATCCTTGCTGGCAACCAACGGTTTTCAGGGAAAAGAAACCTGGTTTAACCGACCAATGAGGTGGGCGCAACTTACTCTGGTGGAAAACGATCCCGGAAAATTTGACCCCGATTTCTGGCTCAGCTATTTTAAAAAAATCCATGCCGACGGGACTACATTAAGCGCCGGGGGTGTGGTGGCCTACTATCCAACCGATGTGCCTTTTCATCACCGGAGCAACTGGCTTGGCGATTCCGATCCCTTTGGATACCTCGTAAAAGGTTCCCGGAAAATGAACATGTCTGTTATTGCCCGAACCGACCCGCATGCAGCCTGGCAAAATGTTTACGATGCCCACCCCGACTGGATTGCCGTGACAGCCAACGGCGAAAAACGCCGGCACTGGGCAAATCCCGAACTTTGGGTAACCTGTGCTCTTGGCTCGTATAATTTTGATTTTATGACCCGTGTACATCAGGAAATAATGGAACGGTACGAACCCGATGGAATTTTTTCCAACCGCTGGGCAGGCCACGGAATTTGTTACTGCGAGCATTGCAAAATAAATTTTAAGGAATACTCCGGATTTGAACTTCCCGGTTCTGCCAGTAACCTTGATAAAACTTACCAGAAATATGTTGAATGGAGTACCGCCCTACTGAAAGAGCTGTGGCTGCTTTGGGATGATGTAATCCGAAAATATAATCCAAATTCCCGTTTTATTCCAAACGGTTTCCCTGATAAGGTAATTACCGGGCAGCTTTCGGATATTGTTTTTACCGACCACCAGGCGCGGAGCGGTTACACCATGCCATGGTCGAACGGAAAAGGGGCAAAAGAACTCCGGGCTTCCATCGGGATGAAACCGCTGGGCGGCATTTTTAGCGTAGGCGTTGAAGAGCGTTACCGCTGGAAAGATTCGGTGCAAAGCGAAGAAGAAATCCGAATTTGGGTGGCTGAAGGAACAGCAAATGGAATGAGGCCATGGTTTACAAAATTTTCAGGTGTTTTGTATGATAAACGATGGCTGAATGTAGTTGACAAAATTTACCAGCAACATTTCAGGAATGAAAAATATTTGAGAAACGTAAAATCTTTGGCCCGGGTTGGTATGGTATTTTCTGAACATACCGGGAACTACGGGAAGGAAACATGGCAGCAAAAAAACGGGGACCACGAACTGGGAATGTACCAGGCCCTGATTGAAGCCCGAATCCCGTTTGAAATGGTAAACGACAGGCTGTTGAATGAAGAACAGTTGAATCCTTTCAAATTGCTTATCCTGCCAAACATTGCCACAATTTCCGACAAACAGTGCATGCAGTTGCGTCATTTTGTAGAAAAAGGTGGAAATTTACTTGCCACTTTTGAAACTTCGCTGTACGACGAAAACGGCAAACAAAGGCCCGATTTTGGATTAGCCGGTTTGCTTGGGGTTTCTTTTCAGCAAAAAGCCGAAGGGCCAATGCAAAACAGCTATCTCCGTTTAAAGGCAAATCCCGAAACCAATCAATATCACCCGGTTTTAAAGGATTTGGAAGAGGCTTACCGGATTATCAATACCATTTACATGGTCAATGTACAACCTGAAAAAGAACTGGCAAGTCCGGTAACGTTAATCCCTTCGTACCCCGATTTGCCAATGGAACATGTATACCCGCCCGAACAGGAAACCGGTATCCGCGGAGTTTACCTTAACGATTCGGGAAAGGGAAGAGTGGCCTACTTCCCAGGCGATATCGACCGGTCGTACTGGCAGGTGATGTGCACCGATCATCTGAAATTACTTCAGAATACCATTCGCTGGGCTTTAAATGAAGAACCGGTTGTGGAAGTTACCGGGCCCGGAGTAGTGGACGTTACTGTTTGGAAACAGGAGGAATCAATGACGGTGCACCTGGTAAACCTCACCAACCCGGCAATGATAAAAGGCCCGTTTAAGGAGTTTATTCCCGTGAATGCCGGGGTGAAAATTAAAATTCCAGGCGGGTTTATTGTGAATGAAGTTCATTTGTTGAATAAAGGTGAAAAACCCGAATATCAGAATGACGCAAAACATTTGGTCCTTTCGGTACCTGCGATTTTGGATCACGAGATTATTGGAATTGATTTAATACCTGCCTGATTGATTAAACAGTCCTAAATTGACCATCTTATGAATTCATCTTATAGTTTTAGCGATAATTTATCCCCGAAAAACCGGGAAAGCAGAAGGACTTTTCTCAAAAAAACCGCTGCTGCAACCACCCTGATTAGCTTAAATTTCAAGGCAATTACGAATGATTTTTCCAGCCCGGAATCTCAATTTGAAAACGAGGTTCCATGGTATAAAAGAATGTTAAGGTGGGGCCAGACCAATATTACCGAGATTGACCCGACGCGATATGATATAGCGTGGTGGCGAAAACACTGGAAAGACACAAACATTCAGGGAATTATTGCCAATGCCGGGGGAATTGTTGCCTACTATCCCAGCGAAATTCCGCTGCACCGTCAGGCACGGTTCCTGGAAGGCCGCGATCTTTTCGGTGAGCTAAGCAAGGCGGCACGGGAAGAGGGGCTTGCTGTTTTTGCCCGGATGGATTCCAACCGCGCACATGAGGAGTTTTACAACGCACACCCCGACTGGTTTGCTGTTGATAGGTCAGGAAATCCATACAAAGCCGGCGACCTTTTTGTAACCTGCATCAACGGGCCGTATTACAATGACCACATTCCGGCAATCCTGGCCGAAATTGCTAAAAAATACCACCCCGATGGCTTTACCGATAATAGCTGGAGCGGATTGGGACGCGATTCGATCTGTTACTGCGAAAACTGTAAAAAAAGTTTTAGGGATAAATCGGGGAACGACATTCCAAAAGAGAAAAACTGGGACAACCAGGTTTACCGGAATGGATAACCTGGAATTACAAACGTCGAATCGAAATCTGGGAATTGAACAACAGGACAACGAAGCTTGCCGGAGGCCCCGACTGCATCTGGTCGGGGATGAACAGCGGTTCAATAAGCAATCAGTCGGGGAGTTTTCGCGATTACAAGGAAATTTGCAAACGTGCTGATATTATTATGCTCGATTCGCAATCGAGAAACGATTCCGGCGGATTTCAGCAAAATGCAGAAATGGGAAAACTGATCCATGGTATTCTTGGCTGGGACAAGCTGATCCCTGAAAGCATGCCGGTTTACCAGATGGGAAGGCCTACATACCGATTGGCCAGCAAGCCGGTTCCGGAGTCCAGGATGTGGATGATTGAAGGAATTGCAGGAGGGATACAGCCCTGGTGGCACTATGTAAGCGCTTACCACGAAGACCGGAGAATATATCGTACTGCGGGAGAAGTTTTTGCATGGCACAAAAAAAATGAGGAATTCCTGATTAACCGTATACCGGTTGCAACTGTAGGTGTGGTTTGGTCGCAGGAAAACAATGATTTTTATGGGCGCGATGAGGCCGATTTAATGGTTGACCAACCCTGGCGGGGAATAACACAGGCATTAATAAGGGCGCGGATTCCATACATTCCTGTCCATGCCGGTCACATCGAACGCGATTCAAAACAGTTGTCGTTACTTGTTTTGCCAAATCTCGGAATCATTACAGATGAACAGGTTGCTGCAATCAGGCGCTTTGTTGAAAATGGTGGTGGTCTTTTTGCAACCGGCGAAAGCAGTTTGTACAACATATGGGGTGAAATCCAACCCGATTTCAGACTTGCCGATCTTTTCGGGGTTCACATTGAAAACAAAGATGGAAAAAAGAAAATAACCGATAAAACTTTACATACTTATCTGAGGCTTTCTCCCGAGTTGCGAGGAAATGTTGACGGTCCTAAAACCGGGAAGGAACCCGTTCCGGATGGCAAACGCCACGAGGTTCTAAAAGGTTTTGAAGAAACTGATATTCTGTCTTTTGGCGGTGTTCTTGAACCTTTGAAAGTAGATTCCGGCGCTGAAGTTGTGATGACATTCATTCCCGATTTTCCCATTTATCCGCCCGAAAAAGCATGGATGAGAGAACCCAAAACCGAAATACCGGGATTAATTCTGAATACTTTATCTTCAGGGGCTCAGCCCCCCTCTTATCCCCCCGAAGGGGGGAAGATGCCCATTGCAAATACTTTTCCAACCGGCGCCCGGATCGCTTTTTTGCCGGCCGATATCGACCGTCAGTACGCACGTTACAACCTGCCCGATCATGGGAATTTGCTCGAAAACCTGTTCCGCTGGGCTTCGAAGGATTCCATCCCACTGAAAGTGGAATCTCCGGGTTTGTTAGACTGTAACCTGTATCAACAATCAAACCGGCTGATTTTGCATGTTGTAAATCTTACAAGCGCCGGAACCTGGCGGCAGCCCGTTGAAGAATTCATTCCGGTCGGGCCGGTAAAAATCAGTGTAAAGCTACCTGATAATGTTTCAGGGAAAAAGCTGAAATTACTGGTTTCGGAACAGGACATTTCTGCTGAAATTAAGGATGGTTGGATGAATTTTATAATTCCAACACTAATCGATCACGAAGTTGTTATACTAATTTAGACTATTTGACCATCTCCCGAAAAAATGTATAAAAGCTTTTACATATCAGCAGTATCAAAGGATTTAAAGGTTTTTCCGGTGAGGAAAGCTGGTTTAAAAATGTTATTTTTATTGTGCAAACAAGCAACAACATTAAAAAACCAGCTTATGTCAAAAGTATTAACAAAACAGGTACAGAACAAGATTAGCCGCTATTTTCTTAAACTTGAAAATCATTTAAGCAAACCTGAATCACGCTGCGTGAGGGAAATAGCTACAGGGATATTAAAATCGGGTACGGTTTTGGTCAATAAAATTGCTACTGGAATCTGCGACACGGTTTCGCTGGGCCAGTCCACCAAACGGTTCCTCAACCATTACAATAAAAAAGGTTTTTTCCTGAAACTCTTCCGTGGGCACATGAACAGTATCAAAGGCCGGGTACAACATGGGGACTATATTCTTTTCGACGGTTCGGATATCCAAAAGCGTTACGCAAAAATGATGGAAGGCCTGGACATTGTAAAAGACGTGGACAAAGCATCTTTTGGCCTGGGTAATTGGTTAATGGACGTGGTCCATTTTAGTAAAGACCAGGAAATGACACCACTTTTTAATAAACTGTACAGTTTCGACCACGGTGCAAAAAGTGAGAACATGGAAATCATGGAAGCCATCCGGGAGGTTGATTTGATAATAGACAAAGATGTTACCAAAATCTTCGACCGTGGCATGGACAGGCCAATTTGCAGGGACTTCATTATTGAGGGGGAAAGCAATTTTATTTTGCGGTTAAAGAAAACAACCAAATTGATTTATAACGGCAATGAAATCCCTGTCAGCAAGATAAGCCGGAAAATCCCCCTGTTCATGGAACTAACGGCAACCAAAACGGGGAAGAACAAAAAGCACAAAGCCGCCTTTACATGCGGTGCGGTAAAGGTCAAATACAAAATCAAGGGCAAAGAGCATGAACTGTTGCTTGTTGTGACAAAACGGGAAAACGGAGGTTATTGCTGGCTGCTGACCCGCCCCCCGAAAGAAAATATTATCGATGTTATTAAGGAGGCATTTACCGCTTATGGGTTTCGGTGGAAAATAGAAGAATACCACCGCCACATTAAAAACTGTTATAATTTGGAGAATATCCAGATTAAAACATTTGACGGGTTACAGAGCATGCTGGCTATACTGACAATAGCCATGGGAATTATATATTCCTCACTTGCTTCGCTACACATAAAACTACTGCTGCAAAGCGGGATAAAAACACTGAACAAAGAAATACTGTTCGAATTACGGAATTTTGTATACTACAAAATCAGTACGATCATTAAAGCTTTGTTGGCCATTATTACACCGCAAGCTTTTCTCCCTCAACCTAAAATCTCCCAGGATGATGGCCAGTTAAGCCTTGAACTAAATTTTGAACATTAAAAACGGGAGATGGTCAATTATTTTATAAAAATCATGAATAACGAAAAACAGGGGTTGATTTATCCCGATTTAAACAGGGAAACTCCGTATGTCATTGTAAAATTGCTTAGGTAAACCTTAAAAAACACATTTCGACTGCGCTCAATGTGACAGTCAGACTGGGCGAAGTCCCTGTCTGCCGAAAGGCAGGGAAGTCTGTAAAAGAATTACAAAAAGAAACTAACGTATTAAAATGATAAACAAATAAAATGAAAACCAATCGACGTAAATTTATTTCAACCGCAGTTACAGGCGGTTTGGCAGCAGCATCACCTTTCACGCTAAAATCTTGCTCCCCAGAACCGGTTTCGGAAGCAGTGGCCGAAAAATACAAAAAGCTGGATGAGGTGCTGGCACAGCCTGTTTTGAAAAAGGAACTGTTTAGCTCACCGGTGATTATTGAATCGCTGGAGTTATTAAATTACGAAAACAGGTATTTGTGCCGCGTCAGATCAACCGATGGTGCAGTTGGGATTTCTGTAGCTCATGGTGATATGTCAACCTTTTATCCTGTATTTACGCAACGTTTACAGTCCTTTTTTATCGGGCAGGATGCGCGGGAGCTGGACTTAATGCTGGAAAGGGTTTTGGTTTATCGTTTAAATTTCAGGCTAAATGGAATTTCGCTGGGAATACCGCTGGCTACCATCGAATTTGCAATTCTTGATATGCTGGGGCAGGTTGCCGGGAAATCAATGGGTGAGTTAGTTGGCGAAGTTCATAATCCTGAAGTTGCTTTTTACGTGGCCACAGAATTTCGTGAATTACCACTTGAAGAACATTTTGCTCGCATTAAAGACGCCGTTGCTGAATACGATGTGAATGCGCTTAAAATTAAAATCGGCTATCAGTATTACGGCACCAAAGACATTCATTACCCGGGGATTACAGGAAAATCGGAAAAACTGATTCCGATGGTCCGAAACCACTACGGAAACGACATGTTTCTTTATGCCGATTCAAACGGATATTACGATGTTGACGGGGCTGTAAAAATTGGTAAAGTCCTGGAAGAAAATAAATACAGTTATTTTGAAGAGCCCGTTATGTTCGATCATTTTGAAGACATAAAAAAAGTTTCTGATACGCTAACCATTCCGGTGGCAAACGGGGAGCAGGATTACAGTTTTGTCAATTTCAGGTGGCTCCTTGCAAACGATGGCATTGATGTGGTTCAGCCCGATAATTACTATTTTGGCGGAATGATCCGGTCGGTAAAAGTTGCCCGGATGGCCGAAGCGGTTGGTAAATCTTTTATTCCGCACATGTCGGGCGGTGGGTTGGGGTATATTTACAACAGCCATATCGTTTCGGTTTGCGCAAACGCCGGCCTGCATCACGAATTTAAAGGATTCACGTCGCATATGCCGTTTGAATGTCCGACTTCGCCACTGGAAATAAAAAACGGGAAAATTAAAGTACCGTCTGGCCCCGGAGCAGGGGTAGTTATCGATCCGGATTTTGTAAAGAAGCACATTGTGGTCAATGGGTGATTTTAATCTCAAGTCATAATAAATTGTATGGCTTGGTTCTATTCACATTAATGTAAAACAGCCTCTTTTTGTAATGATAATAATTCAGGATTTCGTTCTTTGCCAATAACGTACAACTAACCTAAAAAAACCGGTAAACAACCTCCTTCCGGTAAGAGACGGAAACCTCGGCCAGGGTTTTAAACAGCTCTTCGAAAATATGACGGCGGTTTTTTAGCCTTGCTGCAATTAACCGGTTCGATTCGCCACTAAAATAATCTCCCCCCAGTTCGCAATCAATAATCATCCCCCTTTCCACCGCCAGCCTGATTGAAAGCGTTTTTCCATCCAGTTCGGCATCATGTGTAAAGGTGTATTTTGGCGAGTAACCATAATTCCAGTCCCACTTTCTGAATTTTTCCTTCGAAAGAGTTTCAATGTTCTGTTCATCGGCAGTTGTGAATTGAAAAACAGAATTCTCCTCTTTTTCCAACTGTACATCGAGCAGAAAACGGATAAAACGGCCAATATCCATTTTTTCATTTAAAAAACCTGAGATATTGGCCACCTGGCTTCGGTTCGATTGTACAGCTTTGCTTTCGTATTTACCTGGCTCAACTTTTATCGATTGTCCCAGTTTTTCGAGGTCCGACTGAAATAGAAGGGTTCCGTGGTGCAACACGCGGTTTTTAAATACGTGCTCTGCATTCCCCGAAATTTTTTTTCCTTTTACCAGTAAATCGTTGCGGCCCGAAGTGGTAGCTTCCAGTCCGAGCCTGGCAAGCGCCTCTACAACCGGTGATGTAAAATGGCTAAACGACACTTCTGCCGGGCTATTTACGGTTTTTATAAAAGTGAAGTTTACATTCCCTGCATCGTGATAAACGGTTCCCCCGCCCGAAATGCGCCTGCAAACAGCTACGTTGTTTTCGCGGGCAAACCGGTAGTTTATTTCGCCCAATGCATTCTGATGTTTGCCAAGCACAACAGAATTGTTGCTTTGCCAGAGCATAAACACATCCTCTTCAAAATTTTTTAACAGGTACTCCTCGGCAGCAAGGCAAAAATACGGATCAGCTTTTTTAAGTTGAAAACAGAACATTCTATTGTTTTTCAATGTTTTAGTTTACTTTTTCATTATAAAAATTCATTGCGCAATTTACTAAATGTGCTTGACCTTTATTATTTTCCTTTCGAATTAAAATTGAGTCCACTCCGAAAAGTCCGAGTTCATTGATTTTCATCTCTTTTAACCCTGACCCTAAAGGGGAATTCGCTGAAAATCAACGAACTCTTCAAAGTCCCCTTTAGGGGCCCGATAGCTATCGGGCTAGGGGTTTTTGACTTTTCGGAGTAAGCTCAAAATTATACTTTTAAAAACACTTTTCTGCACCGGTGTAAAACCAGACTGTATGCAGGTACGTTTCAAACCCTTCGGTTTAACCTGAAAAAACACTAAATTCGTCATTCCAAAAAAACTGAAGTCAGATGAAAACAACAATCCTTTTAGTTCCTGTTATTTTATTCTTATGTACTTTAAATTCAAAAGCCCAACGGATTACTGTAAGTGGGACCAAATTTCTTGTTGAAGGAAAAGAAATCGTTTTAAATGGCGCCAACACCCCATGGAACTCGTGGAATGATTTTGGCGGAAATTACAAAAGTTCCTGGTGGGACGCCGAATTCCAGAAAATAAAAAATGCGGGGGGTAATTGTACCAGAATATGGATAAGTTGTAATGGCGAAGTGGGTTTAACCATCAGTTCCGATGGGACCGTAACTGGGTCTACTGCAGCATTTTGGGCACACCTGGCCGATATGTTTCAACTTGCAAAAAAAAATAAAATCTATATAAAGGCTACGCTTATTTCTTTCGATCATTTCAAAAATTCGTATGGAAATTACCAAAGTTGGCGAAATATGGTTTTATCTGACGAAAAAGTGAACTCGTTTATCGATAAATATGTCCATCCGTTTGTGTCAAAATTCAAGGACAATCCTTACCTCTGGTCGATAGATGTTTGCAACGAAATTGAGTGGGTTAACCAAAATGCCGAATGTGGGCAAATTCCTTGGAACCGTTTGCAATACCTTGTTGCCCGCGTGGCTTCGGCGGTTCACGACAGCAGTTCGGTGCTGGTAACACTGGGGAGCGGCGCCATAAAATGGAACAGTCCGAAATTTGAGGGTAATTTCTGGAGCGATGCCAGTTTAAAATCTCAATACAATAAGTCAAATGCACGGCTCGATTTTTATTCGCCCCTCTATTATGGCTGGGTGGTAAAATGGTTTGGAAATTTTGCGCTCGATAAGACCCCGGCCGATTACGGTATCAACGACAGGCCCTGTGTAATTGGCGAGAATCCGGCGAAAGGTGTTTTTAACGATGGCGCCAGCCCAACGCTTGTCGTTCCCGCTTCCGAAATGTTCATTGGCGCCTACAAAAAGGGATGGAAAGGATTAATGCCATGGACTTCAAACGGCGTCGATTCAAACGGTTCGCTGAAGGATTTCGAAAGTGGGTTGAAAGCATTTCAAACACTGTACCCGGCCCTTATCGATCCTTCAATTACTACCGGAATAAGCACTCAGTTAAAACAGCCAGGGCTTTCGCTCATAGAAAAAGTATATTCAAATCCGGGTACAGGCCAGTTTACCATTGAATTAAACGAATTCGAAGATGTGCATTTAAAAATATTCAATATTGAAGGAAAAACTGTTTTTACTAAAAAAGTGGAAAGCAGTAACATTTTCCTGACTTCGTCATTGCGACACCCAAATTACAATTCCAGAATATTTTTCCAGTGCTCGTCTGAAAAAAGCTTGCTTATCTGGTTTTGTTGCTTTGTTAGAATCAGAGTCCGGGATTTTGTTTTGTTT
>JBBINB010000029.1:0-42273 GCA_037444065.1 Draconibacterium sp. | reverse complement strand
ACCAGCTTTTTACCAAATTTGGCAAAAAACCGGTAGATTTTAATACTCAAAATCCAAAACTTATCAACATTATTGTATTGATAATCAACAATATAAATTGAATAATTTTGTTTTTCACGTTTGACTAATTATTGAACAATCAATTTCCGGGAAATGTTGACTATACGGTGTAGGTAAAAAGTTGTTTTGAGAAATCCGGGTGATTTCTCATTGTTAAATTCAGTATAAATACGGATACTCGATAAATATTTTCAACCTTCCCGAATAATTATTCGCTTGCCGGTAAAACTGATTAAAGTATATTTGGGATTTTAAGTAATTACAATACAATGTCATTTAGCTAGTGAAAACAGACTTCGACTAAGCCGGGTGACGAGAGCGAAAACCATTTTATTTAAGTATTTTCTCCCACATCTCCCTTTCGGCTTTAAACCGGTCGTTAAGCACTTCACATTTGGCATCGATGCGCATGGTTGACCGCGATTTTAAATCGTAAGCAGGCCATTCCGGTTGACCTTTTGTTTCTGGTTTGCCGGTTCGGGCAAAGCTGGTCCACAAACCGGTAAAGTTTTTTGAGGCTTTAAAACGATCCTGTTTTGTCCCCGGCCATCCGGAATCCACATTGTAAAATTTGAAGGGAATATCCATGGCATGCATGGATCCAAATTCATAATCAGTTCCCGGAACCTTTCCGTTTGATTTATATCCAAAATTATACAAATATGCCGGAGCGCCACCCTGCATTGATTTTCTTTCTGCTATCCGGATGGAGCCCAATCCCATTATCAAAATGGACTTAATCGCAATATAGATTTCCGTTGGCGTTTTTCCCGGATTGGCGGATTGATATATTTTGAGAATCATATCTGCATTTTCGGGAAAATCCTTTTGCAGTCGTTCTTTCAGCTGATTTTCAGATAAATTAAACGCTTCCTTATCGTTGCCCGACATGGCAAAGAAAATGTGCTCGTCTTCGTTCCAGCCAACGATTAAAGGTTTGTTTTTTGAGATTTCAGGAGCAGAAGGTTCAAACGGATAATCGGGTACAATAACACCGTCCTTTACCGCACCAAAACTGCCAGTACCTGAATTTCCGATACCATGAAATCCTCCGGAGTCGGGATTTTGCGTTTTCGGTATTCTTTCCTGCGCTTCCAGTAGTTTTGAAGCCGGGACTTCGAGTAATTTCCTCCAGTTTTTCGGAGTTATATATAAATAATCCAGCACCACCCGTGTGGTTTCGGCAGCGGTTTTTGCTTCGATAATTTCAACGCCCGGACCACTTTCGATGGAAGCTTTTTGAAAATAAGGTGCTGCTTCGGGCATGGCATACAAACACGAGGTTTTCATCCCGCCGCCGGATTCTCCAAAAATCATCACATTATTGGGATCGCCGCCAAACAATTCAATGTTTTTGTTTATCCATTCCAGCGCCAGTGCAATATCCTGAACTCCGCGGTTGCCGGAGCCTTTGAATTCAGCGCCGGCAATTTCATCGAGATAAAGATAACCCAGCAAACCCAGCCGGTGATTGGTAGCTACTACTACCACATCATACATTCGGGCGAGATTTGAGCCGTCTTGTGCCACACTTCCACCTGAACCCGTTCTGAAACCACCTCCGTGATTGTACACCATCACCGGGCGTTTTTTATTGTCGTTGGCGGGTGTCCAGATGTTCAGAACAAGGCAATCCTCCGCCGGATCAGGTTCATTCAAACCGTATGTCTGATTGGGCGGCTGGATGGAAGGATTCCCCAGCCGGGTTGCATCCTTGACTCCGGTCCATGGTTCAACCGAACCGGCTTTTTGAAACCGTTTTTCACCGGAAACACTTCCGGCATATGGAACACCTTTAAAAATGTTGACGCCTTCTTCGCGATAGCCGCGGAGTTTTCCAAATGGCGTATCGATGATTTTATAATTCTGTTCCGGGCTTTTCCATGCGGAGGAGATTCCGGGGATAAAAATTATCGGGGCGGTTGCCAGGGTGGTTCTGCCAATAAATTGTCTTCTTGAAATGTAGGTCATTATTATTATAAACTATTGATTTTATAATATATACGATAAAAACACCCTTCGACTTCGCTCAGGGTGACGGTCACAGTGAGCGTAGTCGAACTGTGTTCTTTTGCCAGTAGTTTTTTGATTTTACCTAAATAATTTCGGGGCGAGTTCTGCTAAATAGATGCGCCAGTTGGTCCAGGTGTGGCCTCCCGTTGTTTCCATGTATTCGTATTTGAATCCCTGGTCGTCGTAAAATTTACGAAGATTGACTACGCTTTCTATCAGGAAATCTTCTTTCCCGCAGCCAATCCAGTATAATTTTAGTCCACTATCCTGCAAAGCCTTTATCTGTTTTCTATGCTCTTCTTCGTTGTAATTTCCCCAGCGCGGATTGTTCATCAATCCTATGCTCATAACTCCAATGTAACCAAACATGCCGGGATTGGAATTGGTAATGGTCTGGGTGTGCATTCCGCCCATCGACAAGCCGGCAATGGCGCGGTTGTTTTATTAGTCAGTACACGGTAATGTTTTTCAATATACGGAACCACATCATTTACCAGGCTCTTTTCAAAACCGCCTCGGGCCATTTGCGAAAAATCGGGTGCATTTTCAACTTTTGGCTCTTCGCCCGGGGCAGCGGAAGACCAGGCATTTCCGTTGGTCATTACCACAATCATGGGTTTTGCTTTTCCTTCGGCTATCAGGTTATCCAGAATATAGGGCGTGCGACCTAAAGTTGTCCATGCATCCTCATCGCCACCGGCACCGTGAAGCAGGTAAAATACCGGGTATTTTTCATTGCTGCCGGCATAACCCGGAGGGGTGTAAACATACATCCGGCGATTTTTTTCTAGCGAAGGCGACGGATACCACACTTTTGAAAGAACACCATGCGGAACATTTTTTACCGAGTAAACCTCTGATTCCTTCCCCGGAACAATGACATAATTTTCGAAACGCGTACCATCGCGCACCACTTGCGGATTTACCAAATCGAGTGTTTTTACCCCGTTGACATTAAACGAATAGGTATAAAACTCAGGGGGTAAAACTTCGGTGGTTACTGCCCAGATTCCCGAATCACCTTTTGTAAGATCAACCTGAGTTCCCCAGCCTGCCATCCAGTTTCCCGACAAGGTGACTTTTACGGCATCGGGCGCCAGCAAACGAAAGGTAACCGAATTATCACTTTTTATTTCGGGGGAAGTAACACGCGGACCACGACGTGATTGTGCATCTGCATTGATTGCAAACAACGAAAGCATTATAAACATGCCTAACGTTTGAACTATCTGTTTTTTCATTTTTATTTGAATAAGAGTGGTGTAAATTCGGAAAGATAAACGCGCCAGTTTCTCCAGACATGGCCACCATCGGTTTCAACGTAGGTGTATTTAAAACCCATATCATCGAGTTTTTTTCTGAAATCCTGGTTACCCTGGTACAAAAAATCGGTTTTTCCGATTCCAATCCAGTAGAGCTTGTACCCGTTTTCTTTTTGCTTTTTCAACGTGCCATCAATATCGTTGTAAACCGGGCTCGAAACATTCTGGTTGGGTAAAATGGCTGCTGAAAATAATCCCATATAATCGAAAGTATTTGGATAAAACCTTGAAATGTGCAACGAATGAAAACCACCCATTGAAAGTCCGGCAACTGCACGGTTCGCTTTATCAGCTTTTACCCTGTAACTGGCTTCAATAAATTTGATGATGTCCATAAAACTGGCTTCGTAAGTTCCGTCCATAGTTTTTGCAACCATAAACTGAGGTTTGTAAAAACCTTCAAATCCTTCGCCAGGGGCAGCATCCTGAATTACATTGCCGTTGGGCATTACTACAATCATCGGTTTTATTTTGCCTTGCGCAATCAGGTTATCCATAATCTGTGCTGTGCGGCCAAGTGTAATCCACGCTTCCTCGTCGCCGCCGGCGCCATGCAGCAAATACAAAACCGGGTATTTGTCTATACCGTTCTCATAACCGGGAGGAGTGTAAACCGTAATCCTGCGATCCATCTTTAGCCCGGGAGAATCGTACCAGCGCTTGGCAACGGTTCCGTGAGGTATATCATTCACCTTGTAAAAATCGGCCTGACCGCTGCCAATAATAAAAATATTCATCACGGAAGCCACATCGCGCACAAGGAACGGATTGTTTGGATCTGTGACTGTGATTCCGTCGATAATAAACGAGTAACTGTAAAGTTCCGACGACAGTACCTGCGAGGTGAAACTCCAGACTCCTTTATCGTCTTTGGTCAAAAGTGCACTCCCTGGAGCATCGAAAGTGCCCCACTGTGTTTTCATTTTTACGGTTGGCAGAAAATCGCCGGTTATTTTAATGGTATCCGCAATGGGCGCAAAATACCTGAACGTAACCGTGTTGTCAGGATTTATTTCGGGCGAAGTAATTTGTTGCCCGCCAAACAGCGATTGCTGCGCCAACGATGTAATGCTTGTCATAATCAGTAAAACTATTAATGCTTTTTTCATATAAGGTATCAATTATAAAATTTGGTTTAGAAAACTTGTTATATGGTAAAAATAGGATTTGATTTGGAAACTCCGAAAATTTTATGTGTTAATTTGACACAATGAGAAATTTAAATTTCAGGCATTGTTTAAATTGAAGATTATTATCAGTTCAGCCATTAATCATTTAAGTAAAACGAAGGTTGATTGAGCAGGTTTAAAACAGATTGCTATATTTGAGACATGATTTGAAATCAGGGATATTCACAATAATCAACATGAAAAATATATATACCCTTATTATGGCAGGGGGCTCGGGGACGCGTTTCTGGCCCCGGAGCAAAACCTTAAAACCAAAACAATATCTTAATTTGTTTGGAAGCGATTCGCTGCTTCAATCTACAATAAAACGATTTTCAACTTTTACCTCGACCGGAAATATGTATATAGTGTCGGGGAAAAATCAGGCTGCAGTTTTGGAACAACAAACCACTATGTTACCCCAAAAGAACCTTATTTATGAACCGGTTGGGAAAAATACGCTTCCCTGTATCGGGCTGGCTGCGATGTTTACCGAAAGAGAAAACCCTGATGGTATAATGGTAGTTACTCCATCGGATCATTTAATTGAAAATGATGAACTTTTCAGGGATACAGTTTTGTCGGCAGTTAAAATTGCAAATGAACGTAATGGCATTGTAACTATAGGCATTTCACCATCATATCCGGCTACAGGATACGGCTATGTTCAAACTGCCGTAAATATTACAGGTTCCGAAAAAATAAAACAGTTTAAAGTCGAACGGTTTGTTGAAAAACCAAATGAAGCCACGGCAGCTGAATATATTCAAAAAGGTGGGTTTTATTGGAACAGCGGCTTGTTTGTGTTTAAAATTTCAGTTTTTCTTGATGCTGTAAAACGTTACGCGCCTGCGTTGTATTCCGGTTTGCGAAAAATCCAGGCCGAAATCGGCAAATCATCATTTGAAGAAACCCTAGATAAAATTTACCGCACCGTTGAAAGCATTTCCATTGACTACGGAATTATGGAACATGCCGATAATATTTACCTGGTGGAAGGCAATTTTACCTGGAATGATTTGGGTAGCTGGGAATCGGTTTATTTAGCAAGTAATAAAGATGAGAAAGGGAATGCCGGTGCAGGCGGTTCAGTTATTATCGACTCAAAAAACTCTTTTGTTTATTCAGATAAAGGATTGATTGCTTTGGTTGGCCTGGACGATGTAATTGTGGTGCAGGATGGAAACACAACGCTTGTTTGTAAAAGGGAAAAAGCCGAAGAAATTAAAAAGGTTGTGGATTGGCTTAAGTCGGAGAATAAAAATGAATATTTGTAACCTGAAAGAATCAAACTAAACATAACCAAAATGAAAGACGCTAAAAAAATTGTAGTCGAAAAAAAGATTTTAGTTCCATTTATTTTAATAACCAGTTTATTTGCCATGTGGGGATTTGCAAACGACATCACAAATCCTATGGTAGCGGCTTTTCAAACTGTTATGGAAATATCAAACGCCAAAGCGGCATTAATTCAATTTGCTTTTTACGGCGGTTATGGTACAATGGCCATACCTGCAGCGCTGATTATAAAACGATATACATACAAACTCGGAATTATAATCGGGTTGGCTTTATATGCTATTGGGGCACTTTTGTTTTATCCGGCTGCACAATACGAGATTTTTGGATTCTTTTTGGTATCACTCTATATTTTAACATTTGGCCTGGCATTTTTGGAAACAACGGCAAATCCGTATATCCTTTCTATGGGAGCGCCGGAAACAGCTACCCGGAGATTGAATCTTGCCCAGTCGTTTAATCCAATGGGCTCTATTTTGGGAATGTTTGTAGCTTCTCAGGTAATATTACCTTCGTTGCTGTCCGATAAACGGGATGAGGCAGGAAACGTAATTTTTGAAACCATGAGCGCTGCCGAAAAAGCAGCGGTCCGTACCCACGATTTGGCTGAAATCCGTGACCCTTACGTAATGCTGGGATTTTTTGTGTTGGCAATGTTATTAGTTATTGCCCTTTCAAAAATGCCGAAAAGAAAGGGAGCCGACCACGAAGTTCACGCACTTGATTCTTTCAGGCGCTTAATGAAAAATCCAAATTACAGGGAGGGTGTTATTGCCCAGGTTTTTTACGTGGGTGCCCAGATTATGTGCTGGACTTTTATTATTCAGTATGCCGACAACCTTGGAATTGCAAAAGCCGAAGCACAGCGGTATAATATTGTTGCCATGGCCATCTTTATCGGTAGCCGTTTTATCAGCACATTCCTTATGAAATATCTGAATTCGAAACTAATGCTTACATTATTTGCAATCGGCGGAATGTTAACTACAACGGGAGTAATCCTAATCCAGGGAATGCCGGGATTGTATTTGCTGGTTGCAACATCTGCATTTATGTCGTTAATGTTCCCGACAATATATGGAATAGCGCTCGAAGGAGTTGGCGACGATGCCACAATTGGCGCTGCTGGCTTAGTTATGGCTATTGTTGGGGGCGCGTTAATGCCCCCGTTGCAGGGTTTAATTATTGACCAGGAAACAATAGGTTTTTTGCCGGCCGTGAATTTCTCCTTTGTCCTCCCGTTTATCTGTTTCGTAGTTATTGCTGTTTATGGCTACCGTACCTTAAAGGTACATGCTAATTAGGTAAAAAGTCAGTTTAAATTATTGCAATCGTCATTTTTTATCGAGAAAGAAACGATCGTACATTTGATTGATGGAATGCGGTTCACCAACAACTGTAATCGTGTCGTTTTCAAGAAGAACTGATTTTCCATTTGGGGCGAATGTGTTATTGTTGCGTTCAATAAAAACCACAAGCACATTTCCGGGCAACTGAATATCCATAAGCCTTTTATCGATAAATTCACCGGCCGGGGAGTTTTTAATAAGCGGTATTGAAATATAGCGTTTATCATGCAGCAGGTATTCAATTACCGGTTGTTCGCTTTTAAACGAAAGCATGTCTTTCACAAAATGGTCGCGCTCGGCAATGTCAAGGATCCCTCCAGGCATCCTGAGTTGCTGGCGGGGTTTTTCTTCGGCATTTACCATGAAGAAGAAAACTTTTATTAAATCTACACAGGGTATTCTGTTTTTGTTTGTTGGTCTTTTAACTCCTTTTTCCGAAATCAGGATATAAATAATCGGATGGTCTATGTTGGGTATTTTTGCAAACATCAACGAAACTTCAGGTATTATATAACAAGGGTAAAAGCAACGGGCCGCAATCCCATGTAAAACATTAATACCAGCGAAGCGAAAATGCAGTAACAATTCCTTCTTCGCTAAGGATAATAATAAACAGGATAATTAGTCCAGCCGTAAGCAAAATAGCCGGTACAGGTGTACCGAAACGGCTGATTGCCGTAAATCAGCCAGAAAACAACTTGTCGCGGCCCACGGCAAGCAGGTAGCGCAATGTGGCAAGCATTCCGGCGGTCCCGGTTGAAGCAAAAGCAAAAATCGCGGCGATTGAAGTTAAAGTGCCTGTAAATTATTAACAATAGTTTAGCAGTTTGAGAATTTTATTGTAAGGTGTTGATATAATGAATTTTATTAAAATATATTGGTGTAATTTCGTGCCTTTGTGCCTTAGTGGCGAAAAAAATGCTTCCATCCCGATTACTATCTATCGGGACGAAGACTTAAAAACACAAAATTATTTATGCAGAGATTTTTTTAAACCAAACAGGCTGCAATTGCAAATAAGTTTATATTTTAATCGAAGGATAAAAGTATTAAATCAATTATTTTGGAAGTAAGCAGCCGGAAAATTATCCATATCGACATGGATGCGTTTTATGCATCGGTTGAGCAACTCGATAACCCTGAATTAAAGGGAAAACCGGTCGCTGTGGGCGGTTCGGGAGAGAGGGGGGTGGTAGCCGCCGCCAGTTACGAAGCACGCAGGTTTGGGGTGCGATCGGCAATGCCCTCGAAAACTGCTAAACTCAAATGCCCGAATCTGATTTTTGTATTTCCCCGATTTTCGCGTTACAAGGAGATTTCGAACCAGGTTTACCATATTTTTTTGGAATATACCGATTTGGTTGAACCTCTTTCACTCGACGAAGCTTATCTCGACGTAACTTATACAAAAAAGGGAAAACCCTCGGCAACGTTGATTGCAAAGGAAATCAGGAAACGGATTTTTGAGCAAACCGGGTTAACTGCTTCAGCCGGTGTGTCGTACAACAAGTTTTTGGCAAAAGTGGCTTCAGATGTTAACAAGCCCGACGGCATTTTTGTAATTACACCCGACCGGGCACAGGATTTTATCGATAACCTTGAAATCAGAAAATTTTACGGGATTGGAAAAGTTACTGCCGAGAAACTGAATAAGCTGGGTATCTGGTTTGGCCGCGACCTTAAAAAAATCGACAGGCTCGAACTTATCCGGCTTTTTGGAAAAGCCGGTGGTTACTATTATAAAATCTGCCGTGGAGAGGATGACCGCATGGTAGAACCCGAAAGGGAAAGAAAATCAATAGGGGCCGAGGAAACATTTATAACCGACCTGTTTTACATGAATGATCTTGAAAAAGAATTGCTACAAATAGTGGATACGGTTTGGAAAAGAGTGGAGCGGTCGGGGGTAAAAGCCAAAACACTTACCCTTAAATTTAAATATGCCGATTTTGAGCAGCACACCCGCAGCACAACCATCACCGGACATTTTTCATCAAAAAACCAGATGATTGCTGAAAGCAAAAAACTTCTTAAAAAAGGCGGGGGCTTTTCAAAAGGCATCAGGTTGCTTGGATTAACCGTTTCCAACTTTTTACAGGAAGAAATTAAAAAACCGGTGCAACTTGTTATTGAGTTTTAACCAAGGGTGCGGCGGTTTCCGAAACGCCGGCTTGAGTTGGGCTAATTGCAGCGGATTCCCTGCCCGACAGTCAGGCAGGCGTTCCGCCGTTAAAGAGCTAGGGTGCGGCGGATTCTGATCCGCCGTTTTAAAAAATAAAAAATGCGGTTCGGAAACCGCATCACCCGTTTGCAGCGATTCGGGTGCGGCGGATTCCCTGCCCGACAGTCAGGCAGGCGTTCCGCCGTTATTGGATTTAAAACGCGACTAAAAATGCATTAACAGCGGAAAAATGCGGTTCGAAACCGCATCACCCGGTTAAAATCTTCGAGCTAAATCAGTAAAATAATATCAATCCTGCGATTGTAAACGCAATATTTATATTAAATTTGCGTATTAAAACGCAAAATTTATGATTCATAGAATCTGTGAAAAGGAAATTCTTTTGAGCCTTGAAAAGAGAAAAATTGTTCATATTCCGGGACCGCGACAGGTTGGAAAGACTGTTCTGGTCCGGAAGATTGGAAATGAATCGGGTTTGAAAGTGTTATGGTTGAACGGAGATGATGCCGATACTGTCGCCCTTTTTGAGAATCTGACGTCTACAAAAATCAGGGCAATTATCGGTTACCATGATTTGCTGATTATCGATGAAGCGCAAAGAATAACCAATATTGGTTTAGCTTTAAAGATTATTATCGACAATAATCCTGACTTAAAAGTATTGGTTACCGGTTCATCAGCATTTGATTTGTCTGATAAAATAAATGAACCTTTAACAGGTAGAAAGATTGAAGTTTTTCTTTATCCTCTATCCTTCTCTGAATTGGTAAACCATACCAGCTGGATTGAAGAAACACGTTTGCTTGAGCACAGAATGATATATGGTTCGTATCCCGAAGTGGTAGTAAGCGGCGACGAGAAAAAGGTACTGAAAAGGTTGTCAGATGCCTACCTGTACAAAGACCTGCTTTCATTTGAAAAACTTAAAAAATCGTCGGTAATTGTAAAACTTCTGCAAGCCCTGTCCCTGCAACTGGGGAACGAGGTCTCTTACAACGAAGTCGGTCAGACGATTGGTGTTGATAACCAAACCGTTGAGCGTTACGTCGATTTACTTGAAAAAGCTTATGTCGTTTTCAGGTTACAATCGTTAAGCAGAAATCTCAGGAATGAACTGAAAAAATCGCGTAAAATTTACTTTTACGATAATGGAATAAGAAATTCGCTAATTGCAAATTTCAGCCCGTTGGCTTTGCGGCAGGACACCGGCGCACTTTGGGAAAATTACCTGATTAGCGAACGTAGAAAATATCTTGATTACAATAATATCTGGGCGAACACCTATTTCTGGAGGACCCATGCCCAGCAGGAGATAGACTATATTGAAGACAGGGATGGTATTTTGTATGCTTTTGAATTCAAATGGAATCGTGTAAAAAAAGCTGGAATAACAAAGACTTTTACCGATGCCTATCCTGAAAGTGAGTTTAAGGTTGTTACCCCTGAAAATTACACTGATTTTTTACTTTGAAATTTGAGTCCACTCCAAAAAGTCCGAGTTCATTGATTTTCAACTCTTTTACCCCTGACCCCTAAAGGGGAACTCGCTGAAAATCAATGAACTCTTCAAAGTCCCCTTTAGGGGATTTAGGGGTTTTGTGACTTTTCGGAGTAAGCTCAAATTTTATGATTTGAAATCCATACATAATAATAAATAGTAAGATCTGGCTTTTGCCGGTTTAACTGTTTCCGATTTTTTAGACGAAGAAGTTGCGAAGCCAGTTCAATTAGTTATCGGGTTTTAACCAGTGTTGATGAGGTTTTTTACTTCCGGTAAAATACCAGGGTGCGGCGAATTCCCTGCCCGAAGTTCAGGCGGGCGATCCGCCGGATTTTAAAGAGCGCGGTTTGGAAACCGCACGACCCGATAAAGAACGCGGTTCGGAAACCCTGCCCGATGGTCAGGCGGGCGCGTCACCCATAAAAGAGCGCGGATCGGAGTCCCTGCCCGATGGTCAGGCGGGCGCGTCACCCGTTTTTTGTAAATTGCATATAAAATGGCAACACACATGGAAAAGAAAGAATTCTACAAACACAATCTACCCCATTTCCAGCTACCGGGACAAGCTTATTTTGTTACCTGGAGTTTAAAAGATGCTGTACCCAAAAAAGCGCTGATACGATACACCCGGAAGCTGGAACTGCTAAAGTCTCAAATACTTGGATTTAAGCGTCCGGGTGCGGCGGTTTCCGGGTGCAGCGATTTCCGAATCGCTGATTCTATTATGCGCGGATCGGAGTCCGCGCCACCCATAAAAGAGCGCGGTTCGGAAACCCTGCCCGATGGCCAGGCGGGCGCGCCACCCGGTTACAGCGATTCGGGTGCGGCGAATTCCAATTCGCTGGATTTTAAAAAGTGCGGTTCGGAAACCGCGCCACCCATAAAACCGCGCGGTTCGGAAACCCTGCCCGATGGCCAGGCGGGCGCGTCACCCGATAATTTATTTGAATTGGAAAAACTAAAAAAGGAATACTATTCACTTCGAAGAAAGTACATAAAAGCTTATGATGATTTGCTTGATGCAGAAAGAAACCCACATATTAATCTATCGAAGCCTGAGCTTACAATTGCTATTATCGAAACTTTGATGTTTTGGGAAGGGGTGAAACTTGAAAACTATGCTTTTTGTGTAATGCCCAATCATGTGCATTGGGTGTTCAGGGTATTTGAAAAGGATAAAAACGGTGAGCCGGTTTATTTGCAGGATATTTTGTATTCGGTAAAACGGTTTTCTGCGAACAGGATTAACAGTATAGAAAACCGCAAAGGAGAGTTGTGGCAAAAAGAGAGTTTTGACACAACCATTCGCGATGAAAAGCATTTATATTATGCTATTGAATATACTTTGAATAACCCGGTTGCTGCCGGCCTGGTAAAGAGGAGGAAAGATTGGCCCGGTAGCCGGGGTGCGGCGGATTCGGGTGCAGCGGTTTCCGAACCGCTGGATTAAAGAGCGCGGATCGGGTGCGGCGAATTCCCTGCCCGACGGTCAGGCGGGCGATTCGCCGGTTTAAATAAGAGCGCGGATCGGAATCCCTGCCGGACGGTTAGGCGGGCGCGCCACCCGTTCCTCGAACCGGGTGCAGCGGTTTCCAACCGCTGATTTGATGAATCAGAAGATTTCTTTTTTAATAATACCCCAATATTTTACCTGAAAAAATATGAATTCAATACCTGAAATCCAGTATTTATTAGTGGTTTGGTAAACTGGTTTAGAATCTGTATAAATTAACTGACAATGATACACTTATGAAGAATTTATCTTAACTTGAAAGGGATTTTCCGAATAGTTTAATCTTAACCTGTTAATGCCAAAATGGACAATATTCAAATCCAGCTTTTTTTGCGTTATAATGCCGATGGCTAGTCCTTTCTGTTGTGCAGTAAGTTTATAATAACAACTCTGCCAACAACAGCCGCACTTTTCTTTTTCTCCAACCGTTACCTTAACGAAAATTCACAGTAATCACCTCTTTTAGTAAACATAAAATTAAATACAACCTAAAAAAACAAATATTATGAAAGCAATTTTTCTTACTTCAGCTCTCTTCTTATTAACAATAGTTGGTTTAAACGCCCAAAACCTGATTGCCGTGCAGAACGGCGGCGAACCCACTTTTTACCAGCAGGTTGACGATGCCATTGTAAATGCACAAAATGGCGATACAATTTACATTCCGGGAGGTACGTGGGACAATTCACAACCGATAAATAAACGTTTGCATTTGGTTGGTGTGGGACACAATCCCGATGCAACCACCGCAACATTCGCAACAACTTTGAATGGTGGGTTATGGTTGAAAAATGGTGCAGGCAATGGAAGTATAACAGGTGTGTGTCTGAAATCTGGAGTTTATACTTATCCTGAAGATGTGAATCATTATTCCATTAATAGATGTCACATTTACAATGGTTTTTCCTTCTATTCAACAACTGCTAATTTTATGATTATTGAGTCCATTATAGAAGGAAATTGCACTAGTTCAGGAAATGCAGGTGCGTCTAATTTTTCATTTTTTAATAACATTATTAGCATGGTTTATTGTATACCTTTCGACAACAGTGTTTTTAGAAATAATATATTCCTGAATAATCCTTATTGCCGGAAATCATTGTTTGAGAATAATATTTTTTTGCAAAATTATGGTTTGGCAAATTGTGAGAATTCAACTGCTAAAAACAATTTACATTATTATGCTCTAATGTATAATTATTCAACAAATGTCGGAGTAAATAATATTCCATTTAACGATGCAAGTAGCATTTTTGTAGACCAGGAGGGAAATGTGTTTAACTACGCACACGATTACCATTTAAAAACAAGCTGCCCCGGAAAAAATGCCGGAACCGATGGCACCGATGTTGGTATTTACGGAGGTATTTACCCCTGGAAAGAAGGCTCCATACCATTTAACCCGCACTTTCAAAAAATACAAATTAGCCCTACAACCGACAACAACGGCAATTTGAATGTGAATATTAAGGTGGCTGCACAGGAACGTTAGAAACACCCTCTAAAACATAGCGAATATGAAAAGGCTATATATCCTTTTATTTCTTTGTTCTGTTTTTTTAATGCAACTCAAGGCTCAAAAGATTTGTGGCAGTGATGAGTATTATAATAATTTAATGAAAACGGATCCTGAATTTGCAAAAAATCAGGAGCTTTTAGAACTAGCAACCAAGGAATACATAAAATCAGCTAATTTGAAATCTGCAACAACTGGAATTATTTATACTATACCTGTTGTGGTGCATGTTTTAGTGAGTGATAAGTGGGAAACTATTGATAATATAAAAGATGACCAGATACAATCAATGATTGAAGTTTTAAATAGTGATTTTCAAAGAAATAATAAAGATAAAGACAAATATAAAGATACACATCCGGATTATAAAGATCTCCAAGCAGATTGTCAAATAGAATTTAAATTGGCAAAAAGAGATCCGAATGGAAATTGTACAAATGGAATTGTGAGATATTTACATAAAAAGGAATCTTATAATCAATTATTAGAAGATGCAAAAATGAGTCTGTTAGGTGGGGTTGATGCTTGGGAAGCCAGTGATTATTTAAATATTTGGGTTGTACATGAAATTAAATTACTTACGTTACCATATGTTGCCGGTTACGCTACTTTCCCTGGATCGGATTGGGCATCTCGTAGTTATGATGGTCTTGTAATTAGAAACAGTGAAGTTGGAACAATTGGTGTATCTATTGGTCTGGGAAGAACAGCAACCCACGAGATTGGGCATTGGTTAAATCTTAAGCACATTTGGGGAAATTCACCAAAATTAATTAGTAATTGCACAGATAGTGATGGGGTTGATGACACTCCTAATCAAAATGGACCAAATGAAGAATGCGTGTCTGGAATTAAGAAATCGTGCGATAAAGAACCTTATGGTGATATGTATATGAACTATATGGATTATACTCCAGATGAATGCATGAATATGTTTACTGAGGGGCAAAAAAAAAGAATGTTTGCTGCAATTGAATCAGATCCTTTAAGAAAATCTGTTGTTAGAAAAAGTAATTTGGCTTTAATATCTCCTTTGGCAGATTTAACAGTAATTAATCAGGACGTATCATCAACAACAATAATGGCAGGAGATAAAGTATATGCATATTTTGCTGAGAAAAACACAGGTTTTTTATCGGCTAATAAAAACTATGTAAATATACATCTTTCGTCAGATGCCATTCTTACACCTGGTTCAAATGGTGACATTTATATAGATCAATACTTAGTAGAACAAGGCGTTGGACCGCTTTCTAGTTCAGCAGATTACAGCAAGGAGATAACAATTCCTTCAGATGTAGTTCCCGGTGATTATTTTCTATTCTTTGCCGCGGACGGCACAGGTTTAGTTGATGAATGTGAAACAAATAACAATTTTGCCTCAGTTAAAATAACTGTAACAGCAAATAACTCTCTGAATCCACCTCGCAACCTAACTGCAGTCGCTGGTGACGAACAGGTTACTTTAAGCTGGCTGGCGCCTTCTTCGGGAATTCCGTCCGGTTATAATATTTACCGAAGTAGTTCGGAAGCCGGAACATATTCGCTAATAAGTTCAAATCTTAAAACAACAAGTAAGACAATCACAGGATTAACCAACGGGAAAACCTATTGGTTTTATGTTCAGGCTGTTTACGCAACCGGTGAAAGGGTTGCATCAACTAAAATTAGCGCCAAACCTGCAATATCAATTAAACCAGCAAACGATGATTGTTCCGGTGCAATAATTCTAACCAGTTCTGTTTCGTGTAACTATTTGGAAAATCAAACGGTGAATAATGCAACCGCTTCAGGAAAATCAAAAGGTTCATGCGATGGATATACCGGAACCCCGGCTTTGGCTGATGTATGGTATTACTTTAAAGCACAATCAACATCGCATACCATTACTGTTGATCCAAATGGCAGTCAACTTGATGCAGTTATTGTTGCATACAGCTCATGTTCAAGTAATACCGGCATTAATTGTAGTGATATTACAGGAGGTCCCGGCACTATTTCAACCTTAGTTTTATCAGGTTTGGTACCAGGTGATTATTATTACATACGCGTTTATGACTATGGTATGCAAACAACATCGGGTAATTTCAGAATTTGTCTGACTGGTGAACCCGCAAATAACAGTTGCATTATTACTTCCATAACACCAAATTCTGAAACTCATGGTCCGGCGAGTTTTTCAACAACACCGGGAACGGATGATATTTATTTTAATGCACAACCAAATTGTTCATTTGAAATTACAAATTACTGTTCATGGTTGACGGTTTCTCCAATGTCTGGCACGACGAATAACAGCGGTCAGGCCTTTTTAAATTATTCTATCGGAGCAAATACTTTAACCAGTTCCAGAGAGGGAATCTTCTACATAAATGGCAGTCCGGTTACTATTATTCAAAATGGCGAAGATGGAACTGACGATGATAATGACGGGGTGATTAATTCTGTTGATTTATGTCCTAATACACCAAGTGGCAACGTGGTAAATGAAAAAGGTTGTTCTGATGGTCAGGTTATTACAGAGGTAAATAATTTGCAATATTATGATGTATTATTGAATACACCTAAGACCAAGACGATAGGTTTGTTTAATAATGGTGCAAATGATTTTACTATAACAAGTATCAGTATCACAGGTGAAAATGCTGACCAATTTTCAATAGCGCAAATACCGCCTTTAGTTGTATCACCAGATTCATACCAAAATCTGGAAGTTACGTTTAATCCAACCACCAATGGTGCAAAAGTTGCCACTATTGAAATCGTGACCAATGCAATAGAAATCCCTTCAAAATCGATTACATTAAACGGTACAGGAGTTGATCAACTGAACAAGATTCTGATTTGTATGCCATCCAAAACATACAATTATGGCAATATTAAAATAGCTTCTTCGGAAAGTAAGACTTTTGTTATTCAAAATTTAGGATCAGATATTTGCACCATAACCGCAACAGGTATAGAGGGATTGAATAAAGATGATTTTAGCATTACTTCTCAATCAGAACTTCCATCTGTATTGGAAGTAGGAGAATACTTTGTGGTTACAGTTAAATTCTCACCTTCAAGTTCCGGATCAAAAAGTGCAATATTAAATATTGCTAATAATTCAGATAACATTTCGCCTGAGCTTCCAGTGGAACTTTATGGTAATGGGATTATTGATGTATATTCCGGGAATAATAATGTTGTTACGGCTTATGAATACTGGTTCGATAGCGATTATAGCTCGAAAATAGTTAAACCAACCTTTTACGAAGATGTTTCAGAACTACGGTTTCAGTTTCCAACACCCAATCTCGAAAACGGATTACACAGTTTTCATATTCGTTATTTGGATAAAGAAGGATACTGGAGTTCAATTGCCAGCGAGTTTTTCCACAAACTACCTGCAACTGTTTCTGGTACAAGAGAAATAAACGCCTGTGAATATTGGTTCGATGATGATTTTGCCAATAAAATTTCAACAGAAATTACACCGGGACAAACCATTACAACCAACAGCGGGTTCGATGTAAGCGCATTGCAAACAGGTTTGCACAGTTACCATGTGAGATATAAAGACGATGCAGGCCAGTGGAGTTCGGTGGTAAGTGAGTTTTTCCACAAACTGCCGGTTACTGCCACAGGAACAAGAGAAATAACTGCCTGTGAATATTGGTTCGATGATGATTTTGCCAATAAAATTTCAACAGAAATTACACCGGGACAAACCATTACAACCAACAGCGGGTTCGATGTAAGCGGGTTGCAAACAGGTTTGCACAGTTATCATGTTCGATATAAAGACGATGCGGGGCAGTGGAGTTCGGTTGTTAGTGAGTTTTTCCATAAACTGCCGGTTACTGCCACAGGTACAAGAGAAATAACTGCCTGTGAATTTTGGTTCGATGATGATTTTTCCAATAAAATTTCAACAGAAATAACACCCGGCCAAACCATTACAACCAACAGGGGTTTCGATGTAAGCACTTTGCAAACGGGTTTACACAGTTATCATGTTCGATATAAAGACGATGCGGGCCAGTGGAGTTCGGTGGTAAGCGAATTTTTCCACAAACTGCCGGTTACTGCTTCAGGTACAAGAGAAATAGCAGTCTGTGAATATTGGTTCGACGATGATTTTGCCAACAAGGTTTCAACAGAAATTACACCGGGACAAACCATTACAACCAATAATGGTTTTGATGTAAGCGGGTTGCAAACGGGTTTGCACAGTTACCATGTGCGGTATAAAGACGATGCGGGCCAGTGGAGTTCGGTGGTAAGCGGGTTTTTCCACAAACTGCCCGTTACTGCCGCAGGTTCAAGAGAAATTACCGCCTTTGAATATTGGTTTGATGATGATTTTGCCAACAAGGTTTCGACAGAAATTACACCGGGACAAACCATTACAACCAACAGCGGGTTCGATGTAAGCGGGTTGCAAACGGGCTTGCACAGTTACCATGTTCGGTATAAAGACGATGCGGGCCAGTGGAGTTCGGTTGTCAGCCAGTATTTTCATAAGATAAACCTAAGCGGAACAGGATCAAATTCAATTTCGGCATACCGCTATTGGTTCAATAACAGTTTCAACAATGCAGTTACGGTACAATTGCCTTCTCCTGTAAACCCTTACGAGCTTTCGGGCAGCATCAGTGTCTCCGCCCTCCCGTTCGGGGATCATTCGCTGCACTTTCAGTTCAGGGACACACGAAATGCCTGGAGCGCTGTAATTACCGATACTTTCCGGGTTGGTTCGGCAATGGTACAGGAAATCATATTTACAACCGGCTGGAACATTTCGTCGGCCGCTCTGTCGCTTGCAGAAAAGGATATGAAAAAGGTATTCAATCCGCTGATTGACAAAGGCTCGCTGTTTAAAATCCAGGATGAGGCAGGTAACTCGGTTGAGAACTGGGGTGTTTTTGGCGGCTGGCAAAACAACATCGGCGATATTTCACCCACCGAAGGATACAAAATAAAGGTGAACAGGAAAGATACCCTCAAAATAACGGGGAGCCCGGTGAAGTACCCCTTTGCCATTCCGCTCAAAAAAGGCTGGAATATTGCAGGATATCCCCAAATGAACGATTTTGGCGGAATGAACCTTTTACAAAGCCTGCTCGATAAAGGCACATTGCTAAAAGTACAGGACGATAAGGGAAATTCTATTGAAGACTGGGGCATTTTCGGTGGCTGGCAAAACAACATCGGTAATTTTACCCCGGGCAAAGGATACAAAATAAAGGTAAACTCAAACGACACCTTGTGGATTTACAGCAATTATCCGAAATCTGTTGCCTCTCATCCTGAAGAATCCGCAACACGGCATTTTAAAACAAGTCTAATCGGTAACGGAGTCGACCACATGAATATCAACATTGTTGATTTGCCATTAAATATCATCGTTTCAGGCGATGAACTTGCGGTTTTCGATGGGGCAGGCTGTGTTGGCGCAGTAACAATTATGCCACACCATTTGCAAAACCAGACAGTCTCCATTTCGGCATCGGCTTCCGATGACCCGGGAACACCCGGTTTTATTGAAGGAAATACTTTTTTGCTGAAATTGTGGAAAGCAAAACATAACCAGGAATTCAATCTTGAGCCGGAGATTTTAAAAGGCACACCGACGTTTTTAAAACACGAAACCACGGTTGCCAGCCTGCAGAAATACTCAACAACCGGACTTGAGGGAATTAATGCTTCGGATGATATTGAAATCAACTGCTACCCGAACCCGTTTAGCGATGAGGTAACTGTTGAAATAAACCTTAAAACGGAAGCCGGAGTTGCGGTTGAAGTGCTCAACCAATTGGGGCAGCGTATTGAAACCCTTGAAAAGGGAAAGCAATTAAACAGGGGAGTCCACAGGTTTACATGGGATGGGACAAATTCGGGGCATAGTTATTTACCGACGGGTATTTATATTTTCAGGCTAAAGATTAACGGCGCCAGTTATTACCGAAAAGTTATCTATTCAAAATAGTCTGGAAACAGGGGTGCGGGGGTTTTTAACTTCCGGTTCAGTAAGGGTGCGGCGGATTCCCTGCCCGATGGTCAGGCGGGCGATCCGCCGTTATAAAAAAATGCGGTTTGGAAACCGCATCACCCGGTTGCAGCGATTCGGGTGCGGGCGGATCCCTGCCCGATGGTCAGGCGGGCGATCCGCCGTTATAAAAAAATGCGGTTTGGAAACCGCATCACCCGGTTGCAGCGATTCGGGTGCGGCGGATTCCCTGCCCGAAATTCAGGCAGGCGATCCGCCGGAATTTAAAAAGCGCGGTTCGGAAACCGCGCCACCCGAAGCACCGAAGTGGGTGCAGCGGTTTCCGAACCGCTGATATAAAAAAAAGAACGCGGATTGTAAACCCTGCCCGAAGTTCAGGCGGGCGCGCCACCCATAAAAAAAGGCCGCTTCACAGCGGCCTTTAGTTACTATCCCAGGTATGTCTTTAATAATTTGCTTCGCGATGTGTGTCGCAAGCGCCTGATTGCTTTTTCCTTGATTTGGCGTACGCGTTCGCGGGTCAATCCAAACCGTTCCCCGATTTCTTCAAGCGTCATCTCCTGGCAACCGATGCCAAAAAACAGGCGGATTATGTCGCTTTCCCTCTCTGTCAATGTAGCTAAAGCCCTGTGTATCTCCCTTGCAAGCGATTCCATAATAAGGGCGCGGTCGGCGTTTGGCGAATCGTTGTTTACCAGAACATCCAGAAGACTGTTGTCTTCACCGTCGACAAAGGGTGCATCGACCGAAACATGACGACCCGAAACACGCAATGTGTCGGCTACCTTATCGGCAGGAAGGTCGAGCGATTCGGCCAGTTCTTCGGGCGACGGTTTACGTTCGTGTTCCTGTTCGAATTTCGAGAATGCCTTGTTTATTTTATTTAACGAACCGACCTGGTTCAATGGCAAACGAACGATTCTCGATTGTTCGGCAAGGGCCTGAAGAATGGATTGGCGAATCCACCACACGGCATAAGATATGAACTTGAACCCGCGGGTTTCATCGAATTTTTCAGCGGCTTTAATAAGCCCCAGGTTGCCTTCGTTAATTAAATCTGGTAAACTAAGTCCCTGGTTCTGGTATTGTTTAGCTACCGAAACAACGAAACGAAGGTTTGCCCGCGTTAATTTTTCCAAAGCAGCCTGATCGCCTTTCTTAATCCGCTGTGCCAATTCAACTTCTTCCTCGACAGTAATCAGTTCCTCTTTTCCGATTTCCTGCAAATACTTGTCTAAAGAGGCACTTTCACGGTTAGTGATTGACTTTGTGATCTTTAGCTGTCTCATATAATTCTCTTAAAAAACGTGCAAATATAGAACATTAATGTTTAACCATCAAGGAGAAATTTTGTTTAATTTTACTATTAATAAATAGTTAAGGCTTTTTTCCGGTAAGCCTATTCTACGCTGAACACAAAATAGGCCTGTTCGCCATTTGGATAAATACCTTCTACCAGAATTCCCCCCTTGGCATTGTTAATTTCCCTCCTAAAATCTTTTACATCAAAAATGGGCTTTTTGTTTACGCTTGTGATTATAAAACCTTCTTTCATCCCCGATGTTTTAAGCTTTCCATTATCTAACCTGGTGATTTTTATACCGTTATTAATTTCCAACTTTTCCTTCTCCCTTTCGCTTGCAACTTCAAACTGAGCGCCAAGGATTAAAACGTTGTCGCGCACAATCTCGGTGTCGCCATGTTTGTTACGAAGGGTTACATTAAATTGTTTCTTTTCTTTATCTCTAATGACAATTACATTTACCTTATCGCCAGGGCGGTACTGGCTTATTTTTTCCTGAAGTTCGGCGGTGTTTTTAACAGGGGTATTTTCAACCTGGATTATAATATCTTTTTCTTTAATACCTGCTTCTCTGGCTGCGCCGTTTTCCGGAACTCCGCCAACAAATACCCCTTCAACCTTGTCCAGATTTAATTCTTTTGCAAGTTCGGCATTTACATCGACAATATTTACTCCAAGTAAAGCGCGTTGAACTTCACCATATTTCTTAATATCTTCGATTACTTTTTTAACAATTGTCACTGGAACTGCAAACGAATAGCCTGTGTACGAACCCGATCTTCCGCTGTAAATGGCAGTATTTATTCCAATCAGATTACCCTGCTGGTTTACCAATGCCCCACCGCTGTTACCTGAATTAACTGCTGCATCGGTCTGGATAAATGATTCGATTGAATATTGATCCTCATTAATCTGCAGGTTTCTTCCCAGGGCGCTAACGATACCGGCTGTTACTGTAGATGTAAGGTTAAACGGGTTTCCAACTGCAAGTACCCATTCTCCCAGTCTTAAATCGTTTGAATTTCCATATGTGAGGTAGGGTAAATTTTTAGTATCGATTTTTAACAATGCGATATCGGTTGACGGATCAGCGCCGATAAGTTTTGCTTCAAATTCGCGTTTATCGTTTAAAATAACTTTAATTTTTTGAGCTTTTTCAATTACGTGGTTGTTTGTAACAATATAACCATCTTCAGAAAGAATGACACCCGAACCAAATCCCTGGGCAATTTGGGGTGGCTGGTTTCTTAATCCGAAAAATTCATCAAAAAACGGATTTCCGCTTGACCAGCCTCCACCCCTAATGGATTGTGTTGCAATATGCACAACGGAGTGAATTGATTTTTCAGCCGCAAATGTAAGGTCGGGCAATGTAGCATTGCTGTCGTCGGCCAGGGTTGCATATTTTATCGGTTGTTTTTCAGTTATTGTTATAACCTGTTGTTTTTCGAAAAATGTGCTGTAAGCCCAAACTGCTGCAAATGCACTTATAATCACTAAGAAGAAGGCAATTCCAATTTTTCCTGTATTTTTCATATTTATTAATTTTTATTGTTTTTTGTTCTTTTAAATAACCAGTGGATTTTAAACGCAAATATGCGGCCACTGTTTTATCAAAGCACATAGAATCAAACTCATTTTCGATATTTTAACAACTATACTTTGTTTTTGTTAAAAAGTTAAAATACGAATGAAGTTAAAATATGAAATTTTGTCAGTATAAAGTGGGCGGACATTATTTTTCAGGAACCTTAAACCATTTCGAATCGAGCACCACAGAGGTATAACTGGTTATATATTCCATTGCCTCGCCGGCATTTTTGGCAACAAAATAAAGTTCGCGGTAAATTTCCTTTGCAAACATTTCGCGATACAAAACCTCGAACTGCTTTAAAAGGAAATCGAAAAAATTATTTGTATTTATAAATACTATTGGTTTTGTGTGGTAATCCAACTGGCGTAGAGTGATAACCTCGAGTATTTCCTCGAGCGTGCCAAAACCTCCGGGAAGAGCAATGAAAGCTTCGGATATGTCGCGCATCCTCGACTTCCGGTCGTGCATATTTTCGGTCACAATTACTTCGTGCGAATTTTCTGATGCAAGCGAACGGTTAATTAACCGTTCAGGAATTATACCGATTGTTTTTGCCCCGGCCTTACTTGCCGAAATGGTAACTGCTTCCATTAACCCAACATTTGCACCACCATTTATTAAAGTGTGGTTGCCTTTGGCAATAAGCTTTCCCAGGTGTTCGGCTTCCTGAAAATATATGTCGTTAATGGCATTGCTCGACGATGAAAAAACACAGATATTCATTTCTTCAGATTTGAGTAGTGAGTATTTAGTGGTGAGTATTTAGTACAATGATTGTTGCCTGATAGTTCCGGTTTCTAAGTTTCGCGTTCCGCCCGCCTGAACGAATTCATTCGGGCAGGGGTCCCAAATTACAGGTTCCATGTTTCGGGTTCTTGCGGAGAAGAAAAACCGGGATTTATCAAAGTTTTTGAATATATTATTCAACTCAGAATCCCAACCTTTCAACTTCTAACCTCTAACCCCTAACCTGTAACCTGTAACCTGTATCCTGTAACCTGTAACCTGTATCCTGTATCCTGTAACCTGCAACCTGTATCCTGCAACTAACTACGCATCAATATTAGCATAAGTAGCATGGTCTTCAATAAATTTCCGGCGGGGTGGCACATCATCGCCCATCAACATGGAGAAAATATGGTCGGCCTCGGCGGCATTTTCAATTGTCACCTGTTGAAGTGTGCGCAGTTCAGGGTTCATTGTAGTTTCCCAAAGCTGTTCGGCGTTCATTTCGCCCAAACCTTTATAGCGTTGCGTGTGGACCGCGCTTTCGTTACCATCGGCCCATTCGTTTATCAGTTGCAACCTTTGCTGGTCGTTCCAGGCATAGGCTTCCCTTTTTCCTTTTTTTACCAGGTAGAGTGGTGGCGCTGCAATGTATAAATGCCCTTGTTTAATCAGGTCGTTCATGTACCTGAAAAAGAAGGTCATAATCAGGGTTGCAATATGGCTGCCATCCACATCGGCATCGGTCATAATCACAATTTTATGATACCTGAGCTTTTCCATGTTCAGCGCTTTTGAGTCTTCGGCAGTGCCTATTGTAACTCCCAGGGCTGTAAAAATATTTTTGATTTCTTCGTTTTCGAGGATTTTGTGCATCATTGCTTTTTCCACGTTCAGAATTTTACCCCGTAAAGGCAAAATGGCCTGGGTCCGGCGGTCGCGGCCTTGTTTGGCTGTACCGCCTGCCGAATCTCCTTCGACAAGGAAAATTTCGCAAATTGCGGGATCTTTTTCCGAACAGTCTGTCAGTTTTCCTGGAAGTCCGCCGCCAGTGAGGGCATTCTTCCGCTGCACCATTTCGCGTGCTTTTCGGGCAGCATGACGTGCCTGGGCTGCAAGAATCACTTTGCCCACAATGGTACGGGCATCTTTTGGGTTTTCCTCGAGGTAATTTTTAAGCATATCGCTTACTGCCTGGTCGACAGAAATGCTTACTTCGGAGTTGCCAAGTTTTGTCTTTGTCTGCCCCTCGAACTGAGGTTCGGCTACTTTAACCGAAATAACTGCTGTTAACCCTTCGCGGAAGTCATCGCCGCTGATATCGAATTTCATTTTGGAAAGCATGCCCGACTGGTCGGCGTAGTTTTTTAAAGTACGCGTCAAACCGCGCCTGAAACCGGTTAGGTGCGTTCCCCCTTCGATAGTGTTGATGTTATTAACATACGAATGAATATTCTCTGAGTACGAAGTATTGTATTGGAGCGCAATTTCAACCGGAATTCCGGTTTTGTCAGACGAAACATGGATAATGTTTTCGGTAAGGCGAACACGGGTTTCATCGAGATATTCAACAAACTCTTTCAACCCTTCGGTCGAATAAAAACTGTCGGATTTAAAGCTCCCGTCTTCTTCGGTTGTCCGTTCATCGACAATTGAAAGGTTTATGCCGGCATTCAGAAATGCAAGTTCGCGCAAACGAGCGGTTAGAATCTCGTATTTATAAACCGTTGTAAGAAATATCGAATCGTCGGGTTTAAATTTTACAATTGTGCCATGCTTGTCGGAATCGCCAATAACCCTTGCCGGGTAAAGGGGCTTCCCAATGGCATATTCCTGTTCCCATACTTTTCCGTCGCGGTGTATTTCGGCGCGAAGGCGCGATGAAAGCGCGTTAACACATGAAACCCCAACGCCGTGCAAACCGCCGGAAACCTTGTATGAATCCTTGTCGAATTTACCCCCGGCGTGTAAGACAGTCATTACCACTTCAAGCGCCGATTTATTTTCTTTTGAATGTATTTCGGTGGGAATACCACGACCATCGTCTTTAACAGTTATCGAATTGTCGGCATGAATAATTACCTCAATATTGTTGCAATATCCTGCCAGAGCCTCGTCGATCGAGTTGTCGACAACTTCGTAAACCAGGTGGTGGAGCCCCTTTTCATTGGTATCGCCAATATACATCGACGGGCGTTTCCGCACCGCCTCCAGGCCCTCCAGAACCTGGATACTATCTGCCGAATAATTTCCGTTTCCCCCGTTGACAGTAACATTTTTTTCTATCTCACTCATTCTTTACACTTATTTTATTCTGTTACAATTTCCATAAATTAAAATAGTTTCCGGCATAAAAAAGCATTATATGTTTTTTACAGGAAACTATCTGATTTTCAATATTTTAAATCTCTGCAAAATCCTTTTCAAATTACCGCTGCAAATATAATAAAATTAACCCAAGGAGAGGAGTTTTTTATGTGTATGTTAAGTTAACTTTTCAACAATTTATGAACCTGAAAATGAGAGAAAAATTGGTGCTTTTTGTTTATATGATTTTGATGAATCAGTGCTTAGCAATAGGGATGGTAATTATTAAATTAATTGCCACAGATTCACAGATTAATTAAACAAATCTGTGAATCTGTGGCTCTAACTGATATTTTTTTTAGAAAGCATAGCTTACCCCGCCCATGAAGTTGATGCTTTGGACCGGGTATCCAAACCAGCGCTCATATTTCTGAAACCCGAAATTGTTGAGTTGCCCAAACAACCCGAATTTTTGGGTAAACTTATAGTCAAGGCGCAAGTTCATGTCGAAAACAGTGCCTAATTTGTATTTTAATAAAGTTGCCGGATTGGCAACTGATGAAGATGGGGGAAGATAATTAAACGGGGTGTGAATTATAAGCGCTTTTCGTTCACCAATCAGGAAGAAATCGGCTGATGCGCTCAGTTGTTCAGTAAATTTATATCCAACGGTTAAATTTGCATCCCATGCCGGCATATTCCAGGCATTTGATTGTACATCAAGTTTGTAACTGTAATAGTTGCCCGATAGCAACAAGTCGAGCTTGTCTGATGACCGGTGAATAATTTCAAGATTGATTTTTAATAATCTGACATCATCATATAAAACAGAGAAGTCGTTATCGACAACTGCCGGGTCGTAAATATGGGTAAGGGTAAAATTATACCTGTGAAGATAATAGAACGGCTGATCGTCGATAAAAGAATAATCAGCCCCGATTTTAAAGTTGGTTTTTGGGGCAAATTTTCCATCGAAACCCCCGAAAATGCGCAGTTTTTCGAAACTGTTTAACACATCGTGGTTTGGATCGACAAACGGGTTTTCGTAAGCGATTTTTGAATAGCGGTTGTCGATGTAATTCCCATCGGCACCGGCATATAGTTTAATAATATTTTTTACAGGAGTGAAGTTTAAAAGAATATTTGGCGAAAACCTGATTTTTGGGTTCTCATCCTTATCGGTTACATACCATGCGTTGGCCCCGAGTTTTGCATTAAACATATCCTTTTCAAAATAAACTGAAGGGTTTAGATAGAGCCACGATTGACGCCGCGAATCGTTTAGTTGTGTAAACTGGTTTAGTATGTTTTTAGTGTCGTTAAATGTAAATCCGGCATCGAGCAAACCGGTTGCAAAACTGAAAGGCTTTTGCATGTGTGCCATAAAGCTGACAAAATTCTCGTTCTGTCCGGTTTTGGTTTTAAAATAGTGATAATCGAAATCGAACCCAAAATGCGGGTCGTTAATTCCTGCAGACGGATTATCGAGTTTTACGCTAATCCCACCTTTTGTAAAAGCTTGTTTTGTACCGAAATAATTTAAAGTCTGCCCCTCTGCGAGTAACAAAGCAGGGACAGGGTCGACAGGGTAACCGTAATAGTTAAAACCATCGTGGTTTAGGCCGGCATTAAATGAAAGGACCGATTCCCTGAGAAACTGGTTGTAATAAATTTCGGCCTGGTTTTTTGCAAAGGGTGCATTTACACGGTCACCACCTTTGAGGGTTAATTTGCCGTGAGATGAGAGGTGCATTGCGTGCAGCCCAAAAGTCGACTTTTTTGAAGTTAGATGGTTGAAAAACAGTTCGCCGTATGGTTTGTTGTAATTTCCAAGACCTGCCTTTACAAAGCCGTACCCGGTTTCTTCCTTTGGGGCAGGGGCAAAACTGGCGGCTTTCAGCGGCAATACCGAAAGCGAACTTAGAAATGGCTCGCTATTTATGTTGTAACTAAAATTCGGTTTTTGAGGTACTGTTTCCTCGATTTTTGGCATCTGGTTTATTTTATGGGCATCGGCTACAGTAGGTTTAAATGCCTTAACCACCTCCACTTCGCGGTTTATCGTTGTGTCGCGTTGGGCAATTGATTGGGAAGTTGCCGCAAGAAATGTGACGATGAGTATATATTTGAATTTATTGAGCATGATTTCTGGTTTTTATTGTTCTTTAATTTTGATTTGATACGAATTGTCGATAGCATTTTGCTGTTCTTTTTTCTCTTCGTTTTCAATAATTAATAATTTCCGTGCGGCCTCGGCTTTAATACCATCGGTGTCGCTGTTGTAATTTTCGACCATGCTTTTCAAGGTGTGCTTAGCCTGGAACTGGTCGCCCCTTTTTTGATAGATATCGGCAAGTAAAAGAAACGATTTGCCCAGCCAGTATTGGTAAGGGGTGTTTTTCGAAATAAAATCCATGATTTCCTTTTCGGAGTTCTGCAGGTTGTTTTGCCTGAAATAAATTTCGGCAACAAGGTACTTCGCTTCGGCGCCCTGTTCGTATTTTACATCGGTGGCAACATTAATAAGTCCGGCGCGGGCTTTATCGATATTGTTCAGTTGGTAATATGATTTACCTTCGGTAAAATTGGCTTCACGGATCATTGCCTCGTTTGCCACTTCCGATTTTTTAACTTTCGCCGCCGCCGCAATGGCCTCGTCATAATTTTTCAGGTTCAGGTTACATCTCATCTGGCCTGCGTTCGCCCTTAATATATTCCATTTTCCGTTGGCAATGCGTTCGAGGCGGTTAAACATAAGCAGCGCTTCGGGGTATTTTTGCGCATTAAAGGTTAATTCCGATGCCCTCGACAACGACTGTTCGCTGAAAATGTTGTCGGGCTGACTGGCAACATAAGTGTAATGATTGTTTGCATCGGTAAATTTTCCTTCTTTATATAACAATTCTGCAAGATAGAACCGGGCATTTAAGGTAAAACCGCCATTGGGGAACTGTTGCAGGTATTTATCGAGTTGAGCTGTGGCTCCTTTATCGCCCGACATGTACATTCGCTCTGCAGCCATAAAAGTAAGGGAGTCCTGCTCGCTTACAGTTACTTTAAGTCCTGTCCCGGTTTGTTGCGCGTAAGAAAACCATGCATCAACATTATTGAGTTCGATATAACAGTTTTTTATGCCAAGCAAAGCAGCCTGGGCTTCGGGAGATTCGGGAAATTTTTCGGCAACCTCTTTATATTGCGCAATCGCTTTGTTGATTTCGCCATTGTTGTAATTAATCAGGCCCAATTGCAACAGCGCTTTCCTGTAAAATTCACTTAGCCGGTGGTTTGCAATAATTTTATTGTATTGCTCTGTTCCTTTCAGGTTTTCCCCTAAACGCTCGTAAGTACGTCCCAGTTCGTAAAGAGCGTCGTCCTGGAAATCGGATTCGGGGAAGGAAGCAAGCAATTGTTCAAGGTTTTTTATTTTTCCCTGCTGGTTTCGCTGTAATCCCTGGCAAACAGCGATTTGATAAAGGGCATAATCAGGTTCGTACACTTTCATGCCGAAGGCTTGCTGGTAGTTTTGCTGAGCCTGGCTGTAATCGGTACTGATAAAGAAATAGTCGCCGATACGGTTAAAGGCATCAGCATTTCGTTCTGTCAGCCGGCCTGAATTGGCGGTAATAAATTTTCTGAAATTGGTGGCAGCCGATTTGTAATCCTCAAGTTTAAAATACGAATAGGCCAGGTTGTAGTATGCATCGTTATACTCGGGCAAAACCGAAGCCCCATTCAGCGACAGGAATTTATTATAGCTGACGATGGCATTCGAATAATCGCCTACCCTGTACAGGGCTTCCGATTTCCAGTATTGCGCCAGGGCATTGATGTTCCTGTCGTTCGAACCGTTTTTCAGTGAAAGGTCGAAATATCCGATCGACTGGTTATAGGCCAGGTTATTAAACAGTTCCAGCCCGCGGTAATAAGCAACACGCTGATATGCTTTTAAGATAGTAGGGGTTTTTACCTTTATTTTTTCGATTGAGGCAATGGCATCTTTATAATTTTTTGTGGCCATGTACACTTCGCTTAGTATACGGTAAGCTTCGGAATTGTTCCCGGCATTGGGATACAATTCGATGTATTTGTCGAAAGCCTTAATAGTTTCGTTAAATGGCGAATACGAAAGTTCGTAGGTAAGTTTTGCGTAATCGAACAGGGCATCTTGCCTGATGGCTGGATTGAACTCAAATCCCGATGCTGCATCGTACGCCATTTTGGCTTTTTCCTTTTCGTTGGTTCTAACGTAACAGTCAGCCAGGTGGTAATACGCGTTCTGGGCCATTTCATCTTCACCTTTCGAAGCATTTTCGAGTCGTGGTGCGGCTTTGAAATAGCTTCCCGTTCTGTAGTAGCAAAAGCCAAGTACATAATTCTCTTCGCGGGTTGTAAGTTTTGTTGCCAGGAAATAAGCTTCAAGCCAGGGAATAGCTTTTTCGTACTGGCCAACCTGGAAATAGGAGTCTCCAAGTATTTTCGACAGTTCAATCCTGTCTTCGTCGTTTACATCGTTAATAACCGATGAGGTATAACTTACAACCTGGTCGTATTTCTTTTGTTTGTAATAAATGTGGCTGATATACAGCGGTATAACTTTTGAATACCCCGGGTCGTTATTGAGTTTCCTGAACCCGTCGAGAGCCTCGTCGTATCGCTCGTCGAGGTACATTATATGGGCCCAGTAATAAGCTGCCGGTTTACTGTAAATGTTTTTACTGTCCATTACAGTTTTAAACTCTTTGGCTGCTGTTTGTGTATTGTCAATCATCAGGTTGGCGTACCCGATCTGATAGGCCAGATTAACCTGCTCTTCTTTGTTTAAAGCGGTTCGTTTTATATTCGAAAAGGTTTTAATTGCAACTGCATATTGTTTCTTTTCGAATTGAAATTCGCCCAGGTTATACCATGCATTGTTAATATAAGGGCTTTCGGCATAGTCTTTTGTAAAACTGGTAAGCATCTTGCTTCCGGCAGCATATCCTGCCTTTAAAGCAGATACCGATTTAAAATATTCAGCTTCGGAATACAATTCCGATTGTTTTTCAACGCGGGCCTGTATTTTTTCAAATTCATCGATAGCAGCAATGTATTTTTTTTTCGAATACAGCTCTTTTGCTAAGTCAATTTGTTGCTGGACATTGTTGTAATACGCTGTTTTCTGAGCTGTTAACTGTAAGTGGATGAATAAAAATAGCGGTACGAAATATAAAATTCGAATTGTTTTCATGCTTTTACTGTTTCATTTTTAATGATTTGAGTTCTATTTTCTTGTTTCTTTGTTTTTCGACCTTGATAAAAAACAATTAAATCTTCTAAAATAAATGATTAGAAATTGAGATTAGTGCCAAATCATTTTAATTTCTTAACAAGAAACTGTTTATTTCTTTAGTTTATTATTTCGTTGGTAAATTAATTTCCCATAATTTTCGGGTTTATTTTTGAAACATGAAGTCGAACAAGATAGTTGAGTTAATAGAAGCTGATGTTTATCAGCGGGAGAACCTGATACTTTCCAAAGTCAACCTGGAAATTAACCATGGAGATTTTATTTATGTTTTAGGCAAAGTAGGAACTGGAAAATCGAGCCTGATAAAAACGTTAAATGCCGAAATACCCTTAGTTTCAGGCAGTGGGACTGTGGTTGGGTTTCAACTGTACGGGATGAGACAGCGGGAAATTGCAGTACTGCGCCGGAAAATCGGGGTGGTTTTCCAGGATTTCAGGTTGTTAACCGACAGGAATGTACACGATAACCTTGCGTTTGTGCTGAGAGCAACCGGATGGAAAAACAAAATTGAAATTGAGTCGCGGATAGCCGAAGTGCTCGATAACGTTGGCGTAATAGATAAATTAATGAACATGCCGCACCAGTTGAGCGGTGGTGAACAACAAAGGGTAGTTATAGCCCGCGCAATTTTAAATAACCCCGAGTTGATTCTTGCCGATGAACCTACCGGTAACCTCGACCCTGAAACTTCGGGCGAAATTCTCGACTTATTTGTAAGGCTCAACCGGGAAGGTAAAACGGTGATTATGGTTACGCACGATTACGCATCGATTGCCGGAAAACCCGCACGCACGCTGGTTTGTGCCAATAACCGGATTACCGATTCGGCGGCAAACAACACGACTTTCGATTTTGAAACGCTGTTGGAAAGAAACTGGTAGAAAACTGTTTTTGTTTCAGTAATAATCGCTGTGTTTTTCAAGATATTAGCTTTTCCAAAGTTTAGAACTTTGGAAAAGCTAACCTCAGGTTACCTATTTAAATAGAAGTATCAAAGTTCCAATTCTTAACTTGCAATATCACAAAAATTGCCTGAAAAGGCCTGCTATAACTTTCTCTTCCATTTCCCAGGTTAGTTCTTTTGCGGCATGGGGTAAATTTTCTTCCCAAATCCGTCTTTTTTCCCGGTTAAATAGTGCATCAGAAATTTTACCGGCAAGGTGTCGCGGTTCGAGCGAACCTGTAATTTCGCCAACGGCATATTTTTCGACAATAGCGGCCATTTCAGGGAGGCGGGTTATTAAAACAGGAACTCCGGCCTGGATATAATCGAACAATTTGTTGGGAAGGGCAAACCGGTAATTCAACCCGAGATCTTCTTCGATTGAAAGTCCCAAATCGGCCTGAGGGGTAAGTTTTGCCATTACATCAATTGGTAACCGGCCTGTAAATTCAACTTTATCCTGAAGTTTTTGGTTACGCACAATATCCCCGAGTTCATTCTTAATGTCACCGTCCCCGGCAATCACAAGTTTGGCATTTTCAATAAAACGCATCGAGAGTATTGCTTGTTCGAGGCCACGGCCAACATTTACGGCCCCCTGGTACAATATTATTTTTTCCTTTTTTTTAGTTTTGTTTATCAGACCTGTGTTATAAGAAGCAACCGGAAAATTACGGACTACTGCAAAAGGAACAAGGTATTTTTGCCGGTAAATTGCGGCAATCGAATCACAGACCGTAATTGCAAATTTAAGTTGGGGAACAATTTTCTTTTCCAGCGTTTCCCAGAATTTTTTTACCCTGGGGCGGTTTATTAATTCAGGGACTTCCGTAAAAAACTCGTGGCTATCGTAAACCAATGTCTTTTTCCGGATTTTGGATACGAGAAAATTGGCAGGCAATGTATCCAAATCGTTTGAAAGCAATACATCGGCTTTCCGGAAAAGAAGAAAAAGAAAAAGCCGGATGTTATATTCGGCATAAAAAAAGAGGCCTTTTTTAAAGAGCAAATTAAATCTCCGGGTAGAATAAGCGCGGTTACCAACCGGTAAACTTGCAGGTAATTTCCTGCCAAGCAGAAGTACATCGAACCCCATGTTGTGCAGCGTAGTGCAGACTTTATGAACACGGTTATCGGTTACCAAATCGCTGGTTACCGAAACGATTATTTTTTTGTGGTTTTTGTTTCGCACGTGGTCCTATTAAAGCATGTAAATATAGAAACTTTATGTTTTATGGGATATTGTTGCATTTTGATTATTCTTATGGGCGCTGATGATTTTTCAACCGGAATAACAGAAACAAAATCCCTCCCAAAGCTGATTTGTTAAACATTTTTCGTTCAACGCAATATTTCCGTAATTTTGCAAATCCGTTTTGTATTCTTTTTATACATTTCGCAGCTAAATTTCCGGCTGTATATACGAGTGCAGTATGAATATTAATTTTAACCTGAGGTTAAATCTCCCTGTAATTGGTAAAAGTTTATTTATCCTTGCCGGCGCTTTGATAGCAAATACCGGCGTGGCCTTATTATACTCAGAGCCGGTTATGCCATTTATTGGCTCCTCAGCGGTTGCGGCTTTACTTGGCTTAGTTTTTTTTATGTTGGGAAGGAAAGAAGACAAAATTGAGGCCCTTACAAAAAAGGACGCAAGTGTAATAGTCATATTTTCGTGGGTTTTTTTCTCGCTAATCGGATGTTTACCCTATATTATTTCAAATTCAATTCCCGTGTTTACCGATGCGCTTTTCGAATCGGTATCGGGTTTTACAACAACGGGGGCCTCTATATTAACCAATATCGAAGTTCTGCCAATGTCGGTTTTATTTTGGAGAAGCTTAACACACTGGATTGGCGGCATAGGAATTATTGTGCTTGTAATTGTGATAATGCCTTCACTGCATATGGGAACTTATAACCTTTTCACATTAGAATCGTCGGTTCAGGAAAAAATACGCCCAAAAATAAAATCGGTAGGAAGGAGGTTGTTATTAATTTATTTATTGCTTACAGTTTCCGAAATAATTTTATTAATGGCCGGGAAAATGAGTTTATTCGAAAGCGTATGCCATTCTTTCGGAACAGTTGCAACAGGAGGTTTTTCGCCCAAGAACACAAGTATAATGGGTTATTCGCCTTATATTCAATATGTAGTTATGGTTTTTATGTTGCTTGCCGGTGTGAATTTTGTTGTTCATTATTACCTGCTTAAACGTAATTTTAAGAAGGTAAAATCCAACGAAGAACTAAAGTTTTACCTGTGGGTGGTTTTTATTCTTGGTATGGTTCTAACCGTTTCGTTGTACTTTACAATGCATAAAACAGTGGAAGAGTCGTTCAGGGAAGCTTTTTTCCAGATTATTTCCATAATAACCTGTACTGGTTTTGCTTCGGCCGACTATTTGTTATGGCCTTCATTTGCCTGGATGATAATATTTTTTGCAATGTTCCTTGGAGGCAGCACGGGATCTACGGCAGGAGGAATAAAAATGGCAAGACACCTGGTACTTTTTAAAAATATTAAACGCTTGCTTCACCAGTTGCGATGGCCAAATGCCATTATGCACTTAAAGCTCAACAAAAACCTGGTGAGCGAAGAAAATAACAGGACAATTATTTCATTTATTGTGCTTTACATGGTGGTTTTTGTAATTGGAACTGTTTTTATTATTTCTCAGGGAGTTGATGCTGCAACTGCCAGCAGCTCGGTGGCTACCTGCATGGCCGGTATAGGGCCCGGCATAGGTACTGTTGGGCCTGCGAGCAATTTCTTTCATTTACCCGAAGCGGTGAAAATCGTGCTCGCTTTTTTAATGTTACTTGGCCGTTTGGAGATTTATACTTTTCTGATATTGATTTATCCTGACTCGTGGAGATAACTGTTAAAGTTAAATTGTTAAAAGTTTATTGGTTTGTTGGAACAGTTATACATTTAAAAAACTACTTTTGAAAGCAAATTAAAAATTAGTGATTCATGGACGAAGGCCCGTATCATTTGAAAAAATTGAAATTACAAACAACCCTTTAGGAGGCCTTTCATTTATTGCTTCCTTTTGGTAAAAAAAGGAGGCGCTATCATGCTAAAAATTTTTAAAACTTTTGGAGGTTTTGTTGAAATTAACAAAGCCGAAAAAAATTGCTGGGTAAATGTTTTGCAACCTACATTATTGGAAATTAACCAGTTGCAGGAAGAATTCAACATTCCGCCCGAAATAATCCAGGATATTCTCGACGTAGACGAACGCCCCAGGGTTGAGTTTGACGATGACTGGTCGTTGGTAATTTTCAGGATCCCTATTTCTAACCCGAATAACGGTGTGCCATTTTTTACTGTTCCGCTGGGGATTTTTATGACCGACGAAATTACAGTAACCTTATGTTCTGCAGAAAATGAGGTCCTTTTGTTTGATCAACCCGGATTTTACCGCGACAGGACGCAGAATTTAAACGATGTTTTAAATTTTATCCTGAAGCTGTTTTTACGTTCAGGCAACACTTACCTTCGCTATTTGAAGCATATCAACCAGCAAACTGCCCTGATTGAAGCCGATTTGGAAGCTTCCATCAAAAACGAGGAATTAAACAAATTGCTAAAAATGGAGAAGTGCCTTGTTTACTTTATCACTTCATTAAAAGCAAACGAAACCGTGTTGGCTAAATTGCGCATTTCGAAGCGGGCAATGTTAAACGAGGTAAACGAGGATTTACTCGAAGACGCATTTATAGAAAACAAGCAGGCGTTGGATATGGCGCAAATCTACTCCAATATACAAAGCGGTATGATGGATACCTTCGCTTCTGTTATTTCAAATAACCTTAACGTTGTAATGAAACAACTTACATCAATATCCATAATTTTAATGATACCCACATTAATAGCAAGTTTATATGGAATGAATGTGCCGAATTTTATGGAAAACAAACCTTGGGCATTTCTTGCTGTTCTCGGAATTTCGGGAATGCTTGCAGTTGTTGGGGTAATTTTAATTCGAAAGAGAAAGTGGTTTTAAACTGGTTCTTGTTCATCGGCACGCATCATTAATTAAAGAATGAACAACAATAATTCAATTTTAGATAAATACCATTTATGAAACAGTTCTATACAATTGCCTTGCTGGCCGTGTCGAATACGTTTATGACATTTGCCTGGTACGGTCATCTTAAATTCAAGGAAATGAAGTGGTTCGAAACGCTTCCGTTAGCAGCCATCGTATTAATCAGTTGGGGGGTTGCGCTGTTTGAATATGCCTTCCAGGTTCCGGCAAACCGCATGGGTTTCAGGGAAAACGGCGGCCCGTTTTCCCTGGTCGAACTAAAAGTAATTCAGGAAGTTATAACTCTTGTTGTGTTTGTGTTGTTTTCGCTGCTGTTTTTTAAAAACGAAACATTCAGGTTAAACCATTTTATTGGTTTTATCTTTCTTATACTGGCAGTTTACTTCATTTTCAAAAAGTAAAGAGTTGTTTACAGCATCAATTCAATCTCTTTTAGTTTGCCCGGATGTGCGAATCACGGCAATTATTGAAAGAATTGTTAAGTAAATTTTACAGAAAGAGTTAATTTCGTATTGAACTTATTCAAGCAAACGAATTGAATGGCAACGGAAGAGCAAGTCGATAGATTAAAAAACCAGATAAAGGAGCTTGAAACGCAGTTATCCGATTTAAAACTGGAGCTTGAAGAGGCAAAGTTGCTTGCCCTGGATGAAAGCGCAAACCACCAGTTTTATCAGTTGATAGCCGATTTCACATTCGGATGGGAACTTTGGCTCGAACCTTCGGGAAAATTAAAGTATTGTTCGCCTTCGTGTTTCGATTTGTCGGGTTATACATCAAACCAGGTAATGGCTGCCGAAAGCATTGCTGAGTTGCTTGTTTATCAGTCGGACAAGGTAAAATTTGCTGAATTTCTGTCGAATTCGCTCGATCAGATGTTGGTAAACCAGTCGCTCGAATTCAGGATTCTTACCCGCACCAAACAACTTCGATGGTGCATTATGAATATGCGCGGCGTTTACGATAAAAAAGGAAAGTACCTGGGGGTAAGGGCTTCTGTTCAGGATATTACGCGGTTAAAACGAGCAATGGGGCAGATTCAGGAAATGGAAGCAGTAAAGGCGATGGAGCAAAGGACCCGTCAACGGCTTCAGGGCCAGTTGAATATGAAAGATCGCGAACTTGTTTCGTTTTTGTTGCAATTATCCCAAAAAAATGAACTCCTTACAAAAGTTGCCAATCAACTGAAAAATATCGAAAGCGGTACTCCTTTGAAAAATCAGGGACAACTGGTGCAATTGTTTGAAATGTTAAAGGTTAACTCCGGAGAACAACTCGACTGGGCCATGATGGAAAGCCAGTTAGAAAAGTTATACCCCGGTTTTGTTGAAAGATTGCAGAAAAAACACCCGGTTCTCACAACAAAAGATAAAAAATTATGTGCTTTTATGCGACTTGGAATGTCGAGTAAAGAAATTTCGGGGCTGCAGAATATCACCTCAAAAAGCGTTGAAATTGCCCGTGTAAGGCTACGTAAAAAATTGAAACTTTCAAGGCAAATACGGCTTTCAAATTACCTGAACCAAATCTGAAATTTAGAAATTTCCAGTTACTTTATTTTTTTGTTAGGTTATAATTCTGTTGAATAGTCATATAATGAGGCATATAAATAGTTATATGTTAGGTATAATTTTTAATAAATAATAAAAATGTTAGGTTTTATGTTTTTGTTAGTAAATCTTTTTAAATACATTTGACTGGCATACAAAATCAAACACATTACCTCATGAGAATTAATAATGCTGATTCAGAATATCGCAGTCTGTTCGACGAAGAAATTGGACAATTGATACACCAGAAGTGTTCGTCAGCCGATTGGAGCCTGGTAAAAGTTTCATCCGATTTTATTCCCGACAATATTGAAAATTGCAAGTTCAGCGGCCATATCAGGTTAAACAGTTTTACCGGAACTGTGGAACTTGTTGGCGGTATTACCTTTAAAACTGGTATTTATAATGCATGGTTACATAATTGCGAAGTTGGCAAAAATGCCTTAATCCATAATGTCAGGAGTTATATTGCCAATTACAAAATCGAAGAAGGGGTTGTAATCCATAACATAACCACGCTTGCTGTCGATGGCGAAAGCGCTTTTGGAAACGGTGTTCAGGTAGAAGCCATTAACGAGGGAGGCGGCCGCGATGTTCCCATTTATGATTACTTGTCGGCACACGTTGCCTATATTATGTCGCTGTACAGGCACCGGCCAAAACTTGTTTCAAGGTTAAAAGAAATGGTATTTGCTTATACAGGTTTTGTAAAAAGCAACCAGGGTGTAATTGGGACCGGCTCAAAGATTCTGAATTGCAACACGGTTTTAAATGTTAAAATTGGGGCAGCTACTACCATCGATGGCGCCAAGAAACTTAAAAACGGAAGTATAAACAGCAATTTTGAGGCTCCTGTAAGCATTGGCGAAGGCGTGATTATGGAGGATTTTATCATCAGTTCAGGGACCAGGATAACCGATGCAACGCTTATTTCGAAGTGTTTTATTGGGCAGGGATGCGTTCTTGATAAACATTATTCGGCTGTAAACTCGTTGTTTTTTGCCAACTGCCAGGGGTTCCATGGCGAGGCCTGCTCAATTTTTGCCGGGCCCTATACTGTAACCCACCATAAATCGACACTGCTGATTGCCGGGATGTTTTCGTTCCTGAATGCAGGAAGCGGATCGAACCAAAGCAACCACATGTATAAACTGGGCCCAATTCACCAGGGGATTATGGAACGCGGAGGCAAAACCACGAGCGACTCATATCTTCTCTGGCCTTCCAGGATAGGGGCTTTTACACTGGTTATGGGCAGGCATTACAAACATTGCGATACCACCGATTTTCCATTTTCATACCTTATTGAAAGCGTCGACGAAAGTATTCTGGTGCCTGCAATTAACCTGAAAAGTATAGGTACAATACGAGATACCCAGAAATGGCCGGGGCGCGACAACCGAACGGATTCAAATAAACTCGATTTTATTAATTTTAATTTGCTCAGCCCATACACGATACATAAAATGATGAACGGCCGCAGAAAATTGCTGGCTATTCGCGAATCATCAGGTTCATCGGCAAGCAGTTATAGTTACGACAAAATGAAAGTTGAAAGCAGGGCCCTCGATCGCGGCATCGCCCTGTATGAAATGGCTATATGGAAATTCCTTGGAAACTCAATTATTACAAGGTTACAAAACGGGAAATTCCGGAATAATAAAGACATACAGGATGCCCTGCAACCCGATACGCCATTCGGCAAGGGTTACTGGGTAGATCTCTCGGGTTTGATTTGCCCGTTTGAGCCGCTCGACCAGTTGCTTGGCTCAATTGAAAACGAAGAACTTACAACACTCGAAGAGGTGAATTCGGCCCTTGCCGCACTTCACAAAAACTATTACAATTACGAATGGACCTGGGCTGCAGATGCATTGACCCATTTTTATGGTAAAAGCATTACTGGGTTTACTGCTGCTGATGTAATTGCCATTGTCGAAAAATGGAGAAAAAGTGTTATCGAAATGGATAAATTCCTGTACGAAGATGCCCGGAAGGAGTTTTCGATGAGCAAAATGATTGGTTTTGGCGTTGACGGGACAAATGGCGCGCGCGAGGAGGATTTTGCCCAGGTGCGCGGTGAATTTGTAAACAACAAAACAGTTGTTGCCATTTGCGAACACATGGAAAAGAAGGAAAAACTGGGTAATCAGATTATTGAAATGATGCAGCAGGTTAAAACAGAGGTGGAAATTTTAAATTGAAGGATACTGGATGCTGGATACTTGTCATTGGTCAATAGTCATTGGTCAAAGTTGAAAATTGGTTATTGAACATTCGTTATTGGATAGTTGAAGGTCACTGGTCATTGGTCTTTATAATTTGAACTTTGAACTCTGAACCCGAAACTTTAAACATTAAACACGAAACTGAATATGTGCGGAATAATAGGATACATCGGCAAAAAGGAAGCATTTCCGATAATAATAAAAGGTTTAAAATGGCTTGAATACCGGGGTTACGACTCGGCGGGAGTGGCTTTGCTCAACGGAAGCCTTGAGGTTTACAAAAAGAAGGGTAAAGTGGTTGAACTGGAAAATTTTGCAGAAAGCCGTCATCACGGTGGTTCTGTCGGAATTGGCCACACACGCTGGGCAACCCATGGCGAGCCAAACGATGTAAATGCGCATCCGCACAATTCAATGAATGGCACCTTTACAATTGTTCATAACGGAATTATTGAGAACTATACAAAGCTGAAAGAAGACCTCATTCAGCATGGATACAACTTTCAAAGTGAAACCGACACCGAGGTACTTGCCAACCTGATTGAATTTTTTTACAATCAAAGCGATGAAATCAATGCAGAAATGGCGGTTCAACTGGCGCTTTCAAAAGTGGTCGGTGCTTACGGAATTGCGGTTTTGTGCAGTGTTGAAAAAGATAAAATTGTGGTGGCGCGTAAAGGAAGCCCGCTTGTGGTGGGGCTTGGCAGGGGCGAGTATTTTATTGCCAGCGATGCGGCGCCCATGGCCGAGTTTACAAACCAGGTGGTTTATCTGAACGACGAAGATATTGCTGTGATAAAAAAGGACAGTTTCACGTTGAAGAATGTACAGAATACCCCGGTTTCACTCAAAATCAGCAATCTCGATCTTGAAATTGGCGAACTCGAAAAAGGTGATTTCGAACATTTCATGTTAAAGGAAATTTTTGAACAACCCAAAACCATAGAAGAAACCTTTCGCGGCAGGCTGCGTCCCGATTATTCCGAAATTGTTCTGGGCGGGTTAATCAATATATTCCCTAAAATACAGAAGGCCGACAAAATTATCATTATTGGTTGCGGCACATCGTGGCACGCGGCTTTAATCGGCGAATACATCATCGAGGAGTTTGCCCAGATTCCGGTTGAGGTTGAATATGCATCGGAGTTCAGGTATCGCAAGCCTGTGATTGGCAAAAACGATGTGGTGATTTTAATCAGTCAGAGCGGAGAAACCGCCGATACACTTGCCGCGCTTCATCTGGCCAAAGAAAAAGGCGCGACGGTGCTCGGCATTTGCAATGTAGTTGGTTCGACTTTATCGCGCGAAACCGAGGCAGGTGTTTACACCCACGCAGGTATTGAAATTGGTGTGGCGTCAACAAAAGCGTTTACTGCACAGGTAACCGTGCTGACCATGTTCGCACTGAAACTGGCCAAACTCAGGAACACCATTGAAAACGACGAATACCAGATGTTGGTAAAGGAACTGGCGCAAATTCCTGAAAAAGGTCGCCTGATTCTTCAGAATAATGAAAAAATTAAGGCGATTGCCGAAAAATACAAGGATGCCATCAATGCACTTTACCTGGGGCGCGGTTATCTTTTCCCCGTTGCGCTGGAAGGAGCTTTGAAACTAAAGGAAATTTCGTACATCCATGCCGAAGGATATGCAGCCGGCGAAATGAAACACGGCCCGATTGCTTTGGTTGACGATAACATGCCGGTAATTGTTGTTGCCCCGCAGGACGACTACTACGAAAAAATTGTGAGCAACATACAGGAGGTAAAAGCGCGGAAAGGAAACGTGATAGCCATTGTCACCGAAGGCGATATCAATTTAAAGGAAATGGTAAACGACATTATTGAGATATCCGGTTCGCATCCGGCAGTGGCCCCGTTATTATCGGTAATTCCGCTGCAAATGCTTGCTTATCACATAGCTGTGCTTCGTGGCTGTAATGTTGATCAGCCCCGCAACCTCGCGAAAAGTGTGACTGTGGAGTAACCTCTCTTTTACTAAAAGAAAATCTTAAATCATAAAAAAACGGGACGTTTTTGCTTTTTGTTGTTTGGGAACAATGTTGTAGCTTTGGAGGGTAATCAAATTCGGAAAAATGGAAAACCTGGCCTCGTATATTTCAATTCAACCCGGCATCCGCTTTGGTAAACCATGTATTAAGGGAACACGCATTGCAGTAACCGATATTTTGCAATGGTTGGCTTCAGGTATGTCGTATAGCGATATACTATTATAGCGTTTCAATAAAACATTGACATAATAATAAAAATGCTTATCTTTGCAAGAAACTACGATGGCAAATGTAAGCAAAAAACCAATTCTTGTTCTTAGCGACAAGGAGGTTGCAGATTTAAAAAA
>JBBINB010000028.1:0-42593 GCA_037444065.1 Draconibacterium sp. | reverse complement strand
ACTATTTAGCTATTTACTATTTAGCTATTTACTATTTAGCTATTTACTATTTAGCTATTTACTATTTAGCTATTTACTATTTAGCTATTTACTATTTAGCCATTTACAATTTACTATTTTCTGTTCCGGGTTTTATGCTGAGATGCATGGCCATGCTTCTTTACATGTTTTAGAGTTCCAGCTTGCAGCATCCCCGCCTGACTAACGTAGTCGGGCAGGCAGTATCCAGCATCACCTCTCTTTCTCACTGCTCTGTCCTAATTTTTAAAAAATCATCTTCTCAATCGGTACAACCAATATTCCTTCGGCGCCTGCTTTTTTCAATTTCCCGATTACCTCCCAAAAATCGTCTTCACTGATAACCGAATGCATAGAACTCCAGCCTTTTTCCGCGAGCGGGACAACTGTAGGGCTTTTCATTCCGGGCAGAAGTGATACAATTTCCTGAATTTTGTGGTTAGGTACATTCAGAAGAATGTATTTTTTTCCTTTGGAACGCTGTACCGATTCTATCCTGAAAATCAATTCATCAAGAATAGCCTGTTTTTCGGGCGATAAATTTGGGTTGGCGATTAAAAGGGCTTCCGATTTCAACACAACTTCAACTTCTTTTAACCGGTTGCTGACCAAAGTAGAACCAGAACTTACAATATCAAAAATAGCATCGGCCAGCCCAATACCAGGCGCTATTTCAACTGAGCCTGTAATGACATGTGTTTCAGCTTTAATATTGTTTTCTGATAAAAATTTTTTAAGAATGACAGGGTAGGAGGTTGCGATTTTTTTGCCACTGAAAAATTCAGGTCCTGTATATTCAAGTGACTTGGGAATTGCCAGCGATAAGCGGCATTTACTAAATCCAAGGCGTTTTGCAATTACAACATTTTCTCCCTTTTCGAGCATTTCGTTTTCGCCAACAATACCAATATCGGCAACCGAATCGGCAACTGTTTGGGGAATATCGTCATCGCGCAGGAACAAGGCATCCATCGGGAAATTAACTGATTCAGCAATCAACGTCCGTCTTCCAATCGCCAGGTCAATTCCAGCCTCATGAATCAGGTGCATCGATTCTTCGTTTAACCTGCCTTTTGTTTGAATTGCAATTTTAAGCCTGTTCATAATATTTTATCTTAATTAAAATTATTCCTTTTACGGGTGTCGCGCCCGCCTGCGAAGGGCAGGGATTCCAATCCGCGATTTTTTTCAGCGGATCGGAATCCGCTGCACCCACATACAAAGAAAGGCTTACCTCCTGGCAAGCCTTTAACTTTAAATATCGTTTAATTTGAAACAAAACAATTACAGCCTACCCTCTTGTTGGTTACTTGAATGGTGGCCGCGATGTACTTGTTCCAAGCTCATTTTAATAATTTTTAGTGCAATTATAATTATAAATTTGGTACAGGCAATAGTTGTAACTATTAATTTGATATTATTAAACAAAATTTGATGCAATATTTATTTTGAAAATTGCAATCGGTTGCATAACTTTGAAAAACTTTTAGCCGGGTATAGATCAACTTCATATAATAAATTTTAAACTTATACAGATGAAAAAATTAATTTCAACATTGATGGGGATAATTATCCTGACAGGAACATTATCTGCACTGAAAGCAGATAATGATAAACTTTTTAAGCCCAAAGCTATTAAAAAAACGATGACAACTGCTCTTGAGTGGCAACTCAGGAATCCAAAGCATAAGCTAACCGATTGGACAAACGGTGCATTTTATGCCGGGGTCTTTGCTGCTTATGAAACAACAGGTTCGAAGAAAATCTGGAATGCCATGTACGAAATGGGTGAAACTAACCAGTGGAAACCGGGACCGCGCCTGCATCATGCCGACGATATTGCCATTTGCCAGACTTATATCGATATGTATCGTGTTAAGCCTGAACCTAAAATGATTCAGCCCTTTACCGAAATGCTTGAAAAATTTATGGTTACTCCTTATGAAACCGGCGAGATTAGGCCAATTACCTGGTGGTGGTGCGATGCACTTTTTATGGGTCCGGCAGCGCTTATAAAACTAGGCGAGACGGTAAAAGACAAAAAATATCTCGAATTAAACGATAAACTTTTTAAAGAGTGTTACAATTTGCTTTACGACAAAGAAGAAAAATTGTATGCCCGCGATATGAAATACAAATGGAATGAGCCTTCCATTACGCCAATTAAAGAAGCCAACGGTAAAAAAATATTCTGGTCGCGCGGAAATGGCTGGGTAATGGGTGGTTTGGTTCGCGTACTTTCTGAGTTGCCAAAAGACTGGCCTGCACGCGATTTTTATATTCAGAATTATAAAGAGATGGCAGAAAGAATAATCACTTTGCAGCAGGCCGACGGATTATGGCGTGCCAGTTTGCTTGACCCCGATTCGTACCCTGGCGGCGAAGCGAGTGGTTCGGGATTTTACTGCTATGCTTTGGCATGGGGAATAAATAATGGCGTCCTTGACAAGGACAAATATCTGCCGGTTGTTAAAAAGGCCTGGGTGGGATTAAATGGATTGATTCAGCCCGATGGCCATGTTGGCTGGTGTCAGCCAATTGGCGCCGATCCGAAGAAAAATTTTACTGCCGAAAGTTGGGAGGTTTACGGAACCGGTGCGTTTTTGCTGGCCGGCAGCGAAGTGATAAAACTGGGGAAATAAGTTATTCTGATTCCATACAGTTGTTTGAGGTTTATTATTGAGCTTTCTCTGAAAAGTCAAAAACCCTAGCCCGATAGCTATCGGGCCCCTAAAGGGGACTTTGAAGAGTTCATTGATTTTCAGCGAGTTTCCCGTTAGGATCAGGGGTAAAAGAGTTGAAAATCAATGAACTCGGACTTTTCGGAGTGGGCTCATTATTGATTATTCGTTTTAATTATAATCTAGGGGATTCCATCCTTTCCCGAAGGATAGAATCCCTTTTCTTTTCGCAAATAAATAGAATTCGTCCTCTTTTTATGTATCGAAACTTCCTGTTTCAGTTTAGGATATGGACAGGTTGCTCGGTTAAATTCCATCTTTCATTTTCATCAATTATTCGCTACCTTTAATTGATCAATTTTAACCCGCATTTATGAGTGTTATCAAACAATTCATCATCCGCATTCCTTATTGGGCATTCCTGCTCGTGCTGTTTGCAGTGGCAGTAAATATTATTTACCTGGTAAACTTGTACAAGTTGAGATTTGTTGATGTTGATTACAGGTTTGAAGAAGGTAAATGTGTCATTTATGAAATGTCAGCCTGGGGACCGACTTCGAGGGCAGGAATGAAGCCGGGAGACTTTGTACTTTTCATTGATTCCGTTGCCATTTCAGGACCGGAACAAACATACTCAATAGAAGGCAGTCATGCGATAGGAGATACACTTACCTATATAGTTTCAAGAGATAATAATGAATATACTCTTACACGGATTATAAGTTCTTATTTAAAGGAAGCGCCGGCGTTATACTATATAAAGTTTTTATTGATGATGCTTTTTAGTATCGCTTGCCTTTTCGTTCTTTATAAGAAACCCGGTGACCGGACTGCAGTGATATTTTTCATTTATTCCCAGATTTGTTCGGTATTTCACATTGCGTATTTTCTTTCCTGGCCGAATCTTTTTACAAATTTTGCCAACATTCTACTCTATTATTCCGCTTATTTATCCGGCCCGGTTCTTATCCATTTTATCCTGCTTTTTCCGCAACCTATCCTCATCTACCGGAAAATCAGATGGTTGCTGATTCTGTTCTATGTAACCGGGTTTTTAATTGCATCGTTATTTGTAATTATTTACTTGCTTGCCATTTATCATCCTTCAGGTGATTACTATATGAATTTGTTGGGAGTTATTAACCGGAGCCATGTGTCATGGATTTTTTTCACTTTTTGTGTGTCAATGGCAATAGCAGGTTACCAGTTCCGGACGATAAAGTATACTGTTGCCCGAAACCAGCTTCGCATTGTGATCATCGGCGCTTTTTTCGGATATTCGATACCTATGTCTTATGCTGTTTTTTATCATTATCTGCTTCACCTGAACTTTTTATATCCATTCATTTTTTATGATCTTGCCCAGGGAATCACAGTAATAATTATGATCATTTGTTTTCTGATAGCCCTCTTCCGTTACAGGATTTGGAAAATTGAGCTTTATATAAAGAAGGCTTTGTTATACCTGGGCGCTACCATGGTCATAACATTAACCTATTTCCTTCTAATCTTTCTCGTAAATCAATTGACAAAAGGCGAATCTGATATCATCCGTTTTCTGTCGCTGGCTGTTTCGGTCATTATTTTCCTTGTGCTGCGCGACACAATTCAACAACTAATCAACCGGTTTTTTCACCGCGAAGCTTACGATTCGGCAACAGTGGTAACTGATTTTGAAGAAAAACTGGCCGGGATTTACCGGTTTGAAGAACTCAAATCAGGAATTACAAGGGGTCTGGATGAAATTTTTCATTTCAAATCACTGGTTTTCAGCCTTAAAAAAGAGGAGTTTACTTATATACCCGCTTATTCGCTTGGGCAGGTGCAACCTCTGGTTGAAAAGGAATTCAACATCACACTTGAAATGGAACGGCGGTTGCAAGAATCGAAGGTTTTCTCCCCTGCAGAACTTGATCAAAAGTCATCAGTACCTGAAATGACAAATGGTGAACTGGTTGTTCCTTTGCTGAAGGCAAATAAACCTTACGGATTTTTCCTTTGTGGGCCAAAGAAGTCGGAGCTTACCTATTCCATGCAGGATATCCGCGTTCTCTCCCTAATCGCCAAAAGAGTTATCGCTTTATTCAACACTGCAGGTTTATATCAGAAAGACCTCGACCGTCAGTTGATGCTGGAACGTGAAAGAGCGAGGATTTCGCAGGATATGCACGATGATATTGGGGCAGGACTCACCAGGATTGCAATGATAAGTGAAACCGGATTTAAAACTTCGGAACAAAATCCTGAAGTTAGAGAACGCATGGCTAAAGTTGCTTTTGTGTCGCGTGAGATGATTGCAAGGCTCAATGTAATTGTTTGGGCGCTGAATCCACGATACGACAATCTGGACAGCCTGATATCCTATTCCCGGCGGTATTTCGGTGAGTACCTCGATAATTTCGGGATACATTTTATTATTAAAGTCCCCGATATCATTCCTCAACTACCCATTACTCCCGATTTCAGGCGAAATGTGTTTTACACTTTGCAGGAAGCAATTCATAACGCTGTAAAACACGGAGCTCCTTCAGAGATCAAACTTCAAATAGTTATTAACGGAAACAAAATTGAGATAACTGTCACCGATAATGGGAAAGGATTTGAAACAGACAGTGGGAACAACTATGGAAACGGGTTGTTGAATATGAAAAAACGGGCTGACGACATATGCGGGTCGTTCGATATTCAAAGTCTGCCGGGTATTGGAACTGTAGTCAGACTTGTATTCAACCTGAATGAAAATACAACAAAAGGGTGATTGCCAAACCTAAGTATGCAATGTAGCTTTGTAAAATGACAGGAGAAACCGTAAAAATAAAAGTTGTAATCGTTGAAGATGACACGGAAATGCGCAAAGGACTGAAATCAATTGTTCAGTCTCATCCGGCATTGGAATGTATTGCCGCATTTTCAACGGGTGAAGAAGCATTGAAACAGATTCCAGTGCTAATTCCCGACATAGTACTGATGGACATTCACCTCCCGGGCATCTCCGGAATTGAGTGTGTCAGGCAGCTAAAACCACTCCTTTCCTTCACCCAGTTTATGATGTGTACGGTTTACGAGGATAACGAGAATGTTTTTGAATCGTTATGTGCCGGAGCCACGGGATATCTGCTGAAGAACAGCCCACCGGGAAAAATCACCGAATCCATCATAGACCTTTACCATGGCGGTTCTCCAATGTCATCGACCATTGCGCGAAAAGTGATCCATACTTTTCAGCCAGTTACACAGTTAAACGTTGAAAAAGAAAAACTGACCAAACGTGAGCGCGAAATGCTCGATCTTTTAGCAAAGGGTTACCGTTATAAAGAAATAGCTGATCAGCTTTTTATCAGTTTCGAAACTGTCAGAACCCACATCCATAATATTTACGAGAAGCTTCATGTACAATCACGAACTGAGGCGCTGAATAAGATCTTTCCCCGGTAATCTCATGATTAGAATATACAACTAAATGCGTATTGATTAGCCTGTTAGGTGGAAGTATTTTTATACAAGTTTAATGGTAAAAATTCTATCTAATGAAAACAATTTCCTTTTCCGAAATAATTGCTTCATTCCTGTTTATATACAACTATGCAATACACGCACAAATCAGTCATACAAACCTATTCGGGTAGTACAAACAATTAAAACACGACAAAATGAAAAAGTTATACATCATCATTTGCTTATCACTGGTTTCTGCATTTGCGTTTGCACAATGGACCTGGCAAAATCCGCTGCCAAAAGGCGATAATTTAAACTGTATCAGATTTATTGATGCCACAACCGGCTATGCCGTTGGAGACGGGGGCACAATCATTAAAACCACAGATGGTGGATCAACCTGGACAGTTCAGAATTCTGGTACAGCATACGATTTATATTCTGTGTATTTTACTGATAAAAATACTGGTTACGTAACAGGTGGGGTCACATATTGGTTAAGTATATTACTTAAAACAACCAATGGGGGAATGAGTTGGTCAGTTCTAAGTACCGGATACGAAAGACCTTACAAATCAATTCATTTTGTAAACGCAGACACAGGGTATTTTCTTGGAAATGGCTTTATTGAACCAATAATTGGTGATGTAATCTTCAAAACCACCGATGGAGGGAAAAACTGGACGAAAAAGTTGTTAGAGTCTAATTATGGATTAAGTTCAATTTGTTTTACAGATGAAGATACAGGCTATGCACTTGGTGAAACCTTTTGGAAAACTACGGATGGTGGTGAAAACTGGATAAAACAAAATAATGTTTCTGGTAAATCTATCTTCTTTACAGATGCAAATACAGGTTATATTGCCGGTGACTATGGAAAAATTTTAAAAACCACAAACGCCGGTACAAGCTGGGAACTCCAGCATACTGACAGTACTTATTCATTAACTTCTGTTTTTTTTACTGATTCAAATACAGGTTATGCCGTTGGGGGCGACAATTCAAAAGGCGTCATATTAATAACCAGGGATGCCGGAGTTAATTGGGCTATTATGACATTAGAAAATTTACCTCTTTTGACTTCAGTATATTTTAGTGAAAATAATACCGGATTTGCAGTTGGCAAGGGAGGAGCAATTATTCAAACCACCGATGGAGGAACAGATTGGAGTTTACTCTCTTCAAAAATTACATCAAAAAATCTGAACTCCACTTCTTTCCTTGATATAAATACCGGATATGCAGTTGGTGAAGGTGGAACCATCTTAAAAACCATTAATGGAGGAGCAATGTGGACACATCTTAATTCGGGAACTTACCAAAATTTGAACGCAGTCTGTTTTAATAACTTAAAAACAGGCTTTGCAGTGGGTGATAGCGGGTGCATCCTGAAAACAAATAATGGAGGCGAAAGCTGGACAACTCAGTCCTCGGGTAGCAATGTTTCGTTACGTTCCGTTCATTTCCCTGTCGATGAAACAGGTTATGCAGTAGGAGATAGCATGGTATTTTCGACAAAAAACGGTGGATTAACATGGAACTGTCAATCATTATTGAGTGGATGGTTGTGGTATTCTTCGCGGTTGAATTCTGTATTTTTTACAAGTGCGGATACAGGTTTTGTAGTTGGCCACCAAGGATGGGTGTCGAATGGTGAATTATATAAAACAGTGAATGGGGGTAAAGACTGGACAATTTGGACACCGCCAGAGTATCCGCTTGATTATCGGTATTTTATTAATATATATTCAGTATTTTTTACTGATGCCAAAACAGGTTATATGTCTGGATTAAGATCCAACGGCATGCCTGGATGTAGTTATCCAACCATATCAAAAACCACAGACGGTGGATTAACATGGGAAGATTATTCTTGTGCAATTACTGGTGCAATTTATTTTACGAACGCTGAAACAGGTTATATTGTAGGCCAAGGAGCCATTCAAAAAACCACAGATGGTGGAATAACCTGGAGTAATCCGCTTTTCTTAACTGGCAATGCTTTACATTCAATTTGTTTCCCTAATTCAGAAACAGGTTATATTGTTGGTTCAAATGGTACTATCCTAAAAACCACCAATGGCGGAGGATTGATTTCCACTGCAAGTACCCAGAAAGTTGAATCAACCTTCACCATTTACCCCAACCCCGCAACCAATAAAATCAGCATTGCAACTCACAGCAACCTACAGGGAGAAACCATCGTTTGTATTTTCAATATGAATGGAGCGCTGCTGCAACAGAATAAATTCCAAAGCCAAAACCTGATTGAGCTGGATGTAAGCACTCTTGCAAAAGGTTTTTACCTGGTTAAAATACAGACCAAGAAAGGAATTGAGAGTAAAAAGCTGGTGGTTCAATAACTATTGGATATGAGGGATTCTATCTTTTTTCAATAGCTGGCAAAAAAAAAGCCCCGGCTCCCCGGGGCATAAATTTAGATTAACCCTTAACCCTTAACCTAAAACTATTTCTGTTTTTCTGCTGTAATTTTTAATTCGCCTTCAGGTGTATTAGCCGTACCCGTCATTTTATCACCTTCAATTTTTGCCGTTATCGAAATGTATTCATAGTCGATATATAAACCACATTTAAATTCGCCGTTTTCGTATGTAACATTTTTTAAGTCTATTTTATAACCATCGGCAAAAACGACTTCTCCTGCCAGTTCATCGTCTTTTTTTTCTATAATTAAATTTCCTTTATCGTAACCGTATGGCGCCGATGGTACTTCGTATTTCCAGTTTCCAACCACATCGTCTAAATCCTGCGAAGTTGCAGCGCCGATAGTTGATGTTGCAATCGAAAACAGAATTAAAAAAAACAATAAATTTTTCATTTGATACAATTCTAAAAAAAAAAAGTCTGATGCAAATTTTAACCGCTTATTTTAACTTTCCAAATGTATGGGGTAAAAAGCTTTATTTTGGGATAAACGAAATTTTTTCAGGTTAAAAAGGCGAGAAAAGGGGCCGAATATTTTTCTGAAACCGGAACTGATTTTTCGTATCTCCTTATTTTAAGACTAAATTTCTTTCCTTCTTTTTGCATAAACTCAACATTAGCCGGATTAACCATAAAGGAACGATGGCAACGGACAATCGCTTTTTCTTTTAACATTTTCTCAAGATTTTTTAGTGTGTTCCGTAAAAGTTTGCGTTGTACCTTTTTATCGAGAATATAAAATACTGAAACATAATTATCAGTCGATTCAAGCAAAAGCAAATCCTTGGCCAAAACCGAAAACCTTATTTTTCCGTTTTCGTCCTTAAAAACAATTAAATGCTTTTCGCCGGGTTTAGGAGTGTTATTGGCTGTATTTTTTAGTAGTGCAATTTCGTCGCTGTGATTTTTATAGTAAACAATCAGTATTGCGAATGAGTAGGGAATCCAGATGCTTAACAAAGTATACTTAAGCGAAAAACCAAGGTCGTTTATAAAATTGCCGATAGGGTTTCCGTATAAAAAAATATAGACCAGGTTGATGAGTGCAAATTCGATTACCAACCAAAATAAATAGCTTTTAAATTTAAACGTGCTTATTTTAAATAGTTTACGCAATGGGAACTGGGTAAACAGAAAAACGAGGGCAATAAAAAAGCCAAATCCTGATAACCGCAGGAACTGTACGACTTCAGAATCGGAATACCAGCGCGGAATATTAAGTGGATGGTAAATATTGAGAAAAAGTACACTAATCAGAAAAACAACGATAATCAGGAGCAATTTGTCTTTCTTTTTGTCGATAAGGTTGAAATCGTTATTTAAAAATGAAAAATTCACCAATAGCTATAATTTATTTACTCAATTTTAACTGAAGTTTACCAAGATAACTGTTATCAGAGAAAGTTCCAATTGTACTTCTCAATCAAATCTGGGTTCAACTCTTTCGCCACGATGAAACTGAAACATACTTCTGATTTGTTCAGGGGTATTCCGCGGTGTTGATAGTTCGGGTAAATTATTTTCGTCGAACCAACCCACACCGCTGGTTTCCAATCCTGTCGAAATATTGTCGTTAAGCTTTGTACAAAGGATAAAAATTTTATAGACATATTCAAATGCCGGCGACATGTTCTGTTTTTGTTTGTCGAGCACCGCAAGTAATTTTTCAGCTTTTACTTTTAATCCAGCCTCCTCGAAGCACTCCTTTACAGCAACTTCTGCGGGACTGTAACCTACATCTGCCCAGCCCCCCGGCATGGCCCAACGGGCGTCAATTTTTTCCTGGATTAAAAGGATTTGGTTTTTACAGTTGAATACCACAGCCCGCACATCGACTTTCGGGGTTTTATAACCATTTTTATCCTGAATGACGGGCAGGATTTTTTCGGCAGGGACATTGGTCATTTCTTCTAAAATCTGCAGTGAAATCTGCTGTAATTCCACGTAACGTTCGCGGTCGAATGAGTTATGCGAAAACTCGAGGCCAATTTCTGCCAGCGCCTGAACCCGTTTTATTTTTTCGAAAATAAAATTTTGCATATGCAACAAATAATTGGCTAAAGTAACCTAAAATTTTTTTATCCCCGGTTTTCGTCGTTTTTAACAAGAATAAATTTGTTGTTTTCAACTTCACAAAAACCCTGATCGTAACAAAAATAATACACCCTCCCGGTTTTGGTTGTGTACAAGCTTGTATGATAGTTAAAATTAAAACCCTTTTTTTCGAGGATAGCTTTAAATGTAGTTGATTTGTCTTCGGGATTTAGCTCATATAAAATCTGGTGGTTCTTTTTTAAAATACGGTTGATGTTGCGCATAATATTGGTGGTGGCGCCCAGTTTTTTATTATTGTATGAGTTGCGGCAAAGATCGTTACAGAATTTCTGATCAGCCCTTCCTTTAAGGGATTCTCCACAATCGAGGCAAAAACGTTTTTCCATGGTGTTTGAAATTTTCGGTTATGGGTTTAAGGCTAATACGGGAGGTTATTAACTAAATTTGCGCATTTCCCGCATTATTTCTAAATATTTTATTAATTCTTGGTTGAATTATCCATATTCCTACCGGAAAAAACCAAATCAGAAAAAACAACGCCCAATAATCGTCGTACATGGCATTTCTTTTAATTTCGACAGACTTTAGCGCTTTCCCAATAAAACTCATGCAATAAACAAAGCAATAAATTGCTATTATATGCATGGGCAGCACTTTTAAAAAATTTCCAGCGTTAGGTTTAAAAAATGTGGTGAAATTTGAAGTAAAACTTGCAACTATAATTGTGAATAAAAAAGTGTAAAGAACAGGTATGAAAAGTAAAATTTTGAATTTTAAAACGTTCATTTTTACTCCGGCCGGAAGTTTTTTATGAAGATTTACACCAAGCGAATAGTACCAGCAAAACAAAATTATAAGGAAGAAAATTGTTAAAAGCGGAAATGCGTAGTACATTATTGCGCGGTTTTTGGCGAACAATAAAAAAGTTAAAAGCACAAATTCAATAAACACAGGGAGTATTGCAAAAAGTGCGATTAGTTGCCAGTGTTTTAGTGTAAGGAACTTTGTCATTTTAATATGCAAATTAACTGTTTTGTTTTTACCCCTCTGAGGCTGATAGGAATTTTCGGCGCTTTATTAAAGATGCAGTCTGTTCCCGGATGCTAATATAATCATTCGATTATTTGCTGCAACAACATGTTCAAATAATAATTTGCGGTTGATTTTCAAGAACTGTCGGATTTAATGTATAAGGAATTTACAAAATCACAATAACCGCATTCATTGCTAAGTTTTGCTTGAATCCTCTAAAATACAAACATTTATCCGTTTGTAAACGGTTGCAAACGCTTATTGTCGATTACAAACAATTAAAAACCGGATAATGTTTGTGTTCCACCCTACCTTTGAATCAACAATTTCGTTCAGGGGCCCGAAATGAAAAACGGCCCCAAATTATTAACTTAAAAATTGAAAATCATGAATGCATTGAGAAACAGCGTCAGGCTTATTGGCCACGTGGGCGAAGACCCAAAAGTGAAAAAGTTGGACAGCGGAAAAACAGTTGCTAATTTAACTATAGCAACCAACGAAATTTACCGCGACAGCAAAGGTGTTAAACAGAGCGAAACTACATGGCACCGCCTTGTGGCCTGGGAAAAGCAGGCCGGAATAATTGAATCGTACGTAAAAAAAGGGTCTGAAATTGCCATCGAAGGAAAGCTTACCAACCGCTCGTACGATGATAAAAACGGCGAAAAACAGTACATCACCGAAATAGTTGTAACCGAAATCCTGCTGCTCGATAAGAAAGGAAATTAGAAGACAAATCCCCCATGTATGCTGTAAAAAGGCCGTGCTGGTTTTTCAGCGCGGCTTTTTAGTTGTGTTTATCAATTGAAATGAATTACACAATTTTTTAACTACAGAAAATTGTATTGTGATTGAAAATTAAGATTCCGGGATCATGTTTTAAAACGACCATTTCAGCCTTGCAAAAACCGCTTTCCCGTAATTGCCGTATTCGGTCCCGGCACGGCCGGTAAAAAGCTGCCCGTTGGCCATAATTTCGAGGTTGTTGCCCAGAGAATAAGTGAGTGTGGGGCCGAGAAATGACGACCCGTCGAGAGGATTAACAATCGACGAAAAACTACCCGAAAACAGTGGAGTGAAAGGGTAGGAGGCCTGCCCGAAAAGGTTAACCATTCCCACCGAGAGCATTTTTGCTGTCAGGTTTTGTTCAAAAAACCCGCGTATGCCACCGGCATCCCCTGTTTTTCCAATGCTGTTGAACAACACGGCTGAGTGGAGGTAAAGGCTGTTTTTGAATGTGTAATCGCCCGAAACCGATGCCACAAGGGCTTTTCCGCCAGCTTTGTTTTTATCTGCAGGGTGAAAATAGGAAAACTCGCCCCTGAAAGCCCCACCTTTAATGTCGCCCGACCAGCCGCCGCCTAAAACATAATCATTACCGGTACGGCCTCCCAGAAACTGCAAATCGTAACTTCCTTTTAAACAACGGTACATTCCGGCAAATGCAGTCTCCTGTTTGCTTCTCCCTGCTTTATAAACCAGTTGCGCCGATGAGGTTACGCCTGTGTAGTACTGGATTTTTATGCCATCGGTCCCTGGCCGTTCCTCGTAATCAAATTCGAAATAGGAAAAGGTGTTGAAAATATCGTTTGGGTTCCAAACAAGGTTTATCCCCCAGTTAATTCGCTGTCGCCCTGCTGTAAATTGCCAATTTCCGGCGGTGTAATCGAGCCAGGCCCTGTCGATAGCCGAATGCAGAAACCAGTTTTTGTTCGAAACAAGCGAGGTTGCTAAATTGAAAAATCCGTCGCCGGTATTAACCATATCTTTGTAAGCCGGAAATCTTTCGATCATCTGGCCAAAAAACAATCGGTTTCTTGCTTCAACTGCAACAGTAAGTTCGCTGGTGGCAAACCACTTGAAATTGAGCCGGTTATGAAACTGGTTCAGGGAAAGCGAATTTAAGGTATCTGATTCACTTACCGCAATTGGCGCCATCGGTTTGTAGAACATGCCCAGTTCCTTGATGTAACCATTCAGGCTTATTTTCGGTTGCGAATGAGCTACCAGCATGAAAATAAAAGCCGGTACAATGAATAAAATTCTGCGCATTTATTTATCGGTAAAGGGGCCTGAAAAATCCATGACACACATGGTATTGTACACCGGATGGTTCCCTGTCGCAACCCCTACATTTTTTAAATCGGCCATGAGAAAGTTTTTTCGGTGCCCACGGTCGTAAACTCCATCGTCAATCAGCAGGTAAATAATTACCTGGCGTGCAGAGATGCCGCCATAGGCAATGTTTTCGGCAATACGGGCCTCCCAGTTCCCGTGTCTTTCAATTCTTTTCCTCGAAGTGGAACCATCTTTGCCGTAATGGCCGATACCGCCTGTTTTAGACTGGTCTTTTACATGGTCGGCCGCAGCCCTTGATAATCCGATGCTGGGATAGAGTATCGGCAGGGGAGTTGCTTTTTTCAAATCCCTTACACATTCATTTACTGCTTTGACCCCTTCCTTTGTAAGTAATGGTTTGTCGTTGGGGTAGTGGAGAATTTTTCCCTTGTACATTTTTGAAAGCGGTTCTATATATTTTACGGCGTATTCAGCCGGGTTGGAGCGAAATAGGTTGATTTCGAAAACTATTTCTTTTTCAAATGCTGAAAGATAACCGGCATTAGCAGCGGTGTTGAGGCGACTGGCCTTTTCGGGTTCGGTCCCGGAACTGGCATATGAAACCGTAATTAAGTACAAAATGAAAAGAAAACGTCCTGAAATGAATTTAATTATTCTTTTTGACCTGGATTTCAGGCAGGTACTTTGAAAAACAGGAACCCCCTGCACTTGCTTTACCAACAGTTTTTTTATATGTCCGTTATTTTCTTTCATCGTTTAATATTTTACCGTCTTCGAGCGTAATTACCCGGCGGGCTTTGTTTACAACCCGTTGGTCGTGTGTTGAAAATATAAACGTAATTTTTTCTTCTTTATTAAGTTTTTCCATAATGTCGAGCAGATTTTCAGTCGATTTTGAATCGAGGTTTGCCGTTGGCTCATCGGCAAGTACGAATTTGGGTTTCGAAGCGAGGGCGCGCGCCACCGCGACACGTTGCTGCTGTCCCCCTGAAAGTTTAGATGGACGGCGGTTTTCCATACCTTTGAGGCCAACAGCCTGTAAGATTTCTGCAGTCCGTTTATCGCGGGCTTTTTTACCGGCGCCCTGCAGTTGCATGATAAATTCCACGTTTTCCCAGGCTGTTAATACCGGGATTAAATTATAAGCCTGGAAAACAAACCCAATGTTGTTCATCCTGAAATCGGTAAGTTTTCGTTTCGAGAGCCTGTTAATCTCCACGTTGTCGATTGTGACTGTGCCCTCGGTAGAATCATCCAATCCGCCGATTATATTTAAAAGGGTGGTTTTTCCTGAACCCGAAGGCCCAACAATAGCAGTAAATTCGCCCTCTTCGAAAGATAGGTCGATCCCGTTAACAGCATTCACCGAAACCGAATCGCTGTTGTATATTTTGTGAAGGTTTTTTATTTGAATGATTTCCATGGTAATAATGCGTGAATGCTATAATTTTTTAATGCGTGAAAACTACAATGCTTTAATACTTGATGCATGAATTTTTAAAAGATACAATTGTTTAGTTATCAATTTATAAGAATCTATGGGTTGCGTTTTTTGTACATTGTATCTTTGGTTTTTGATACGATTTTTACAATTTCAGCGGCTTCTTTCAATAATCTTTTAAGTTCGCCGGAATTATTGGACAATTGCCAAATTATTTGGTCCGGCGTTTCATGCTTTCAATGAATAAATCCTTTTCCATAATTTATATTTTTAATCATATAATCATCTCTTTTACTTATTGTTACATTTAATTGTTTCCTCATTCCGCCATTCGCTCATTATATCATTCCCGCATTTCTAATCTGTTCTGGTAGCCTCCGCCGGGTTTAGTTTCAGCGCTTTTCGGGCCGGATAAACAGCCGATAAAATCCCGGTAATTACAACGAGAATGGTAATTGTAATCAAGGTATCCAATCGCAACGAAGTGTATATCTGCGAGGCAAAACCATATTTTTCGAGGCCCTGGGCAAACATGGAAACATCGATGGGCCTGGTTTCAAAAATTCTGGTAATCCCGGAACCAATTAAAATCCCTGCCAAACCCCCGGTTAAAGTCAGTAACACCGATTCAAGAATTATCATTGCAAAGATTTTGCGGTTATTCATGCCAACTGCCATTAACATCCCGATTTCCTTTACGCGCTCCAGAACAGCCATCAGCATGGTGTTTATAATTCCGAAACAGAGTCCCAGCAGGATTATCAGGATAAAAATATACATGTACTGGTCCATCGAATCGGTAAGCAACGACATTTCGGGGCTTAATTCTTTCCAGGTCTGAACCAGGTTTTTTCCTGCAATTTTCTGGATTGATGATTTTATCAAAGCTGCTTCGTCGCCATGTTTTACAACAACAGCTATTTCGTGGGCCACATTATTTTCGATTCCAAGTTGTGCCTGTAAATCGTTGAATAATACAAAGAGAGTGGATTCGTCGAAAGTTGAGTTCGAAGTTTTGTAAATACCTCCAACCCTGTATCCTTTCATTGAAAGATCGCCGTTAATATCCACCATCTGAACATTTATTTTTGCGCCAATTTTCAGTTTTAATTTTTTTGCAAGTTTTTCGCCTATTAAAACGGGCGGAATGCGGCTTGATTTTACGAGATAGGTTCCTTCTACCAGGTTTTCCCAAACGGCGGTTACATTTTTTTCTTTTTCAGGAATTACCCCAATCAATCTCCCACCTCCTGTGCCGTGTGCCGCGGTTATAAAAGGTTCGGCAATTAACCGCGGACTCGCCGCGGTTACCGAATCGAGGCCTTCTATCCGGTTAACCATTTCTTTAATATTGGGAATATAGAGAGAGATTTCGTTGTTGTCGGCAAAATGAGGCGAATGGACCTGCAGATGCGCAAGTTCAATTTTTGTGGCCGATTCAATCCTTGCATCAACTGCCCCCTGCATAAATGCCATTGTAAAAACCCCTGCAAACAGTCCAATGGCAATTGCCGCAATCATTATTATGCTGCGTACCTTGTTTCTCCATACATTCCTCCAGGCTATTGACCAAATCATTTTTTTAGTTTCAAGTTATTGAATACTGGTTTTTGTTGTACCAATATTACCATTGTTTACCCGTATACTCTTTCCATTCTATGCCTTCATTGCTGCGGTAATTTTCAAACGTTGAATATTGTAAATCGGGAAAACCGAAATTACGACGCTGATAATAAAAACCAGGATCATTTGGCTATAGAAGAGAGATGATTTCATCGAAAAAAACATAAAGGGTTCCATCCCGTATTGTTCCATTGCAGTTGCCATTTCGCCGGTTAACGGGATAGGATTATAAAAAAAATAAAGGCAAAACAGGTAACTAAAAAGTAACCCGATGGCACATCCGATAAATCCGATTAAAATGGTTTCGAGAAATACGACGAGCGAAAGTTTTTCCTTTTGCATCCCAACGGCATGGACAACTCCGAATTCGCGGCTGCGTTCCTTTACCATCATCATTACCACGCTAAACATTCCAAATGCAATTACCAGGTACAGGATGCCCAGCATTATTATCCCGCTTCCCCGGTCGCTTTCAATCAGTTGTACAATTTCGGGCTGCATTTCATCCCAGGTCATTACTGTATTTTGCGGCGGGATAAGATCTGAAATCTGCCTTTTAAGGTGTTTTACTTCATAATGGTCGTTGGCCATTATCACCAGCGAAGTGGACAAACCCTTAGCCGAATAAAACTCGCGGGCTGTTTCAATGTCGATATATACCATTCGCTTGTCGAATTCAGGGTTGGGATGCGAGATTATCCCCTTTACTTCGAAGAGCCCGCTTGCGCTCATACCCCTGTAGCCCTGGCTAATCATTACCAGCGTATCCCCGGTTTTCAGGTTAAGGTAACGGGCAAGGCCTTCACCCAAAACTGCTCTATTATCTCCGTCTGTAAGAAATTTCCCGCTTTTTATTTTTGCTGAAATTTTTGTGATTTGGTCTTCTGCCCGAGGTTCAATTCCCATTACCATAACGGGTTTGCTTTTTAAATGATTGGCGGCCAGGGCAAACGATTCCAAGCGGTAGGCTACAAGGGTTACATCGGGCAAATTACTTATTCTGTCTTTTAATTCAGCAGTAATTTTGGTGCAGTGTTCCAGTGTCCTTTCATTCCAGAATGCGGTGTCCTGGACCTGTAAATACCCCGAATAAAATTTTACCGAATTGTCAATCATGCTGTCGTAAGAGCCTTCCTGCATCGAACGCATCCAAGATGCCAGTAAAACGCTGAAAACAATGGATGAAATGGCGATGATTGTCCGTCGCCGGTTCCTCCAGAGGTTTCGCCATGCCATTTTCAGGTTTGTTTTCATTTATTAGCGCTTAAATTCATGAATAACTGAATGCATAAATGGTCATATTTATAGCATTCATGCATTTGCGTTTACCTTATCCTCCTCATATTCTGTTGCGAAAAAAAGCTCTCTTCAATTTTTACGCTGAATTTCATGGATTTAAAAATGATAATTGTCCTGTTTCCGGGTTCGTTGGCCGGGATCATTTCAAGGCGGGTCGGGATTTTCCGGTCGTCCATTTGTTTAATGTCGGTCAGGAGTTCGGTGTTGACCAAAATCCCGTCTTCATCAAAATACTCGCCTTTTAGCCAGTATAATTCCCCCTTCGAAATCCACATGTTTACTTTTCCCCATACAACCGGGGCATCGTCAAGTGGGATCAGTTCAACCTTATAACAATTGTACCCGTGTACTTTTTCCTCTCCAACCAGTTTATGATTATAATCATTTACAACCGATGATTCGCGGACCAGGTCGTCGTTGGTAAAATCGGAGCCCATCCAGCTCTGCATCATCATCGATGGGGGTATTTTTATCATTCTTTCAATGTTGGGGACATAATTCCACATTTCCTTCTGTCTTTTCAGAAAAACCTGCCCTTTTTCCTTTGCAGGCGCAATAATATAAATAAGCGAATATTCGTCGCCAAGCGACCAGCTTTTCATGGTAACTTCCCTCGACCATGTGGGGCGTTCAATAATCATTGTCATTACGGCTTCGCTCGAGGCCCCCCTGAATTTTTCGTCGGCTTTTTTTATTATTTCTTTAATATCCTGTGCGTTTGCAATCGAAGACAGCAGGAGCAGAATGACCAGTAGTATTTTTGGCTTCATTATTATGTATATTAATGGTTTAAAATTTTCAGCCAGGCTGCAATTATCTGTTCTTCTTTTTTTTCATAACTAACCTGTTTTGAAATAATAAAAGTAACATAAATAAGAAACCTGATTATAATCCTATTCATATTTTAATAATTTTGGGGAGTTTTTTGTATAATTTTCCAACCTGAATCAAAAAATTAATGAACAAGTTAAATGTCTTAATTGTAGCAATACTCCTGAGTTTCTTCAATTCGCCGACAGCGCAAAATTTTAATCCTCCCTTTTTTGTTTTCGAAGATGGACTTTGGAATGCAAAATCCAATGATGCAGAATACTGGTCAGGATTAATTAAAGATTCGGGATTTGACGGAGTTGAGCTTATTGGCCTGGATAAAGTGGATGCAATGATTCCTGCGCTTCAACAAAACAACCTGAAGCTGTTCACTTTATACATCCAGGTCGATATTGACAAGGACGTTCCGTACGATGCACGTTTAAAGGATTATATCAAAAAATACGAAGGGCACATCACCCATTTGTGGATTCATGTACAAAGCGATTTGTATGGCCCGTCGGATGCCAAAGGAGATAAAAAATGTGTAAAAATAATTTCCGAACTGGCCGGCTTTGCGTCGGGTTACGGTGTTAAAATTGCATTTTACCCACACGCCGATTTTTGGGTTGAAAAATTGGATGATGGCGTCCGGCTTGCCAAAAAAATTAACAAACCTAATGTTGGAACGGTTTTTAACCTGTGCCATTTTCTTAAAAAAGATGAAAAACCAAAATTAGCTGAAAAACTGAAAAATGCCATGCCATATCTTTTTCTTGTGTCAGTAAACGGGGCAGATGATGGCGATACAAATAACTTTAACTGGGAGAGGTTAATCCAGCCTCTTGGCCGGGGAGATTATGATGTTTTAAATGTGCTTAAGATATTAAAAGAGCTTGGGTATAACAATCCGGTAGGGTTACAGTGTTATAATATTAAGGGCCAGCCTGAAGAATTTTTAAAAGAATCGGTAACTGCCTGGAGAAATTATATGGCAGGACTAAACCAATAAGTTATGATTAGTGTGCAAAACAGAAGAAGTTTTATCCGTAACACGGGTATTGTTGCAGCAGGGGCAATTGTTGTTCCAACCATCATTCCATCGTGTGCAAAAGGTGCAAACGATAAAATTACACTTGGAATGATTGGAACAGGGGAACATGGGATTTTGTGGAACATGGAGCATTATCTGGAAGTACCTGATTGCAGAATTGTTGCTGTGTGCGATGTTGATAAAAGCCGGATGTTAAAGGCAAAACATACTGTTGATGAAGCTTATGCCGGCAGAAGTTGCAAGACCTATTCTGATTTCCGCGATTTACTGGCGCGAAAAGAGATTGATGCAGTGCAAATTTCCACACCCGACCACTGGCACGTTCATATGGCAATTATGGCAATGCAGGCCGGAAAAGATGTTAGTTGCGAAAAGCCAACGTGGACTATAGATTTAGGGCGCAAACTGGTAAATGCCATCAATAAAACCGGCCGGATATATGCCGTAAGTCTTGAAGATCGCTCGCTTGAACCATATTACAGGATGGCAATGCTGGTACGCAACGGACACATCGGCAAAATTGTAAAAATGCGTACTGGTTTGCCCGGAGAACATTCAATAAGGGTTACAAAAGATACTTCTTTCCCGCCTGTCCCCAAAGATTTTGACTGGGAAATGTGGCTTGGCCCTGCGCCTTATTCGCCCTATTCGCCGGGCAAAACGCATTTTAATTTCAGGTGGTGCGACGATTATTCAGTGGGAAGCATAGCCGACTGGGGAGCACATATTATTGACAATGCCCAGTGGTGCAACGGAACTGAAAAATGGGGGCCCATTGAAGTAGAAGGTGTTGGTTCAATGCCTGCGGAGGGTTATTACAATACATTCAATAAATATAACCTTACTTACCGGTACGAAAACGGACTTGAACTTGATGTTCACGGTGAAAAGGTGGAAATTTATGTTGAAGGCGCTGATGGTTGGCTGCTTGTCGAGGGCTGGAACCAACCGCTGCAGGCAAGTAACCCCGACCTGTTAAAAATAGATCTTACAAAGGAAAAAGTACAACTGTACACTGCAAAAAATGAACAGCATAATTTTATCGAATGTGTTATAAATCGAAAGGAACCTTACCACCCGGCTGAAGATATGCACCGTTCGGCAACAATTGCACACATGGGGGTTATTGCTATGAAATTGCAGCGAAAACTTCAATGGGATCCGGGAAAGGAAGAATTTGTCTATGATGATGAAGCAAATTCAATGCGATCGCGCGAGGAGCGGGATCCCTGGAAACTTAAGAATATTACGGAATGAATTAGTTAAAATTACATCAGATTTTGCATGTATTTTTTAAAATATTTTATGACAAAGGTTAACTTTACGGGCCTTTAAAAAATTATATTATTAAATTAAATAAAATGAACACCAACCGGAGAAATTTTATAAAAAATACTGCTGCTGCAGCGGCAGCAGTAAGTGTTGTCCCGACGGTTTTGAATGCCTGTGCTTCTCCTTCAGAAAAAATAAATGTTGCCTTAATTGGCTGTCGTTCGATGGGATGGAGCAATTTGGACTTTTTTTTAAAGCAGGAAAATGTTGAATGTGTTGCATTATGTGATGTTGATTCCCAAATTTTGGAATCGCGAGCCGCCGATGTTGAAAAGCGTACCGGTAAAAAACCCCTGACTTTTGCCGATTTCAGAAGGGTGATCGAATTACGCGGGATTGACGCAGTTATTATAGGTACTCCCGACCATTGGCATGCCATAATGATGATGATGGCCCTGCAAGCCGGCAAGCATGTGTATGTCGAAAAACCCATGGCACACAGTATCGAAGAGTGTAATGCGATGGTTGAAATGGCTAAAAAATATCCCAAATTAAAAGTACAGGTTGGAATGTGGCAACGCAGTTCCAAACATTGGTTCGAAGCTTCGGATATAGTAAAGTCGGGCCAGTTGGGCGATGTTCATTTGGTAAAAGCATGGATTTATAAGGGGTACAATACACCTTACCCGGTCAGGCCAGACTCAGAAGCTCCGGCCAATGTCGATTATGATATGTGGTTGGGGCCGGCGCCTAAACGCCCGTTTAACGACAACCGTTTTCATTACAATTTCCGCTGGTGGTGGGATTATGCAGGTGGCGCCATGACCGACTGGGGAGTGCACCTGCTCGATTTTGCGCTTCATGCCATGGACGCAGGAATGCCCCTTAGCGTTTCGCCTGGAGGGGGAATTTTTTATCACGAACCCGGCGCCATTGAAACACCCGATATTGAACAGGCAATTTATGGATATCCTAAACATGTTATGCTTTGGGAATGTGGTTTAAATCCGGGAATCGGGCCATACGGAAAGGGACATGGGGTTGCATTTGTTGGCAATAGGGGCACCCTGGTTGTCGACCGTGGCGGCTGGGAAACAATGCCCGACAGAAACAGCGCCGAAAAGAAACCTTTCTTTGAAGCAAAAAAACAGGGTAATTACGGCGATGGACTGGATGAACATGTACAGAATTTCCTGAAATGCATTCGCGAGGGGGGAACGGTCAATGCTTCTGTTGAAATCGGGGCAAAAACTACCATCGTATCCGAAATGGGAAATATTGCCTACCGTGTTGGGAAACGGATTCACTGGGATGATTCAACAAAACGATTTGCTGAAGATGAAGCCAACCAGTTAATGAAACTAACCTACCGCGATAACTGGAAATTACCCTCAGTATAGTTGTTCGGTTTTTTATAAATGACAATCCCAAACAATTACTTCCTGTTACTGAAGTTGAAAATCTATTATACGGTTGGGAGTTTTCAATTTCGAATTTCTCCAATAAAAAGGGACCGGATTTTAGCCTGATCCTTTTTTTTGTTTAGTTAGAAATTACAAAACCGGGATTGAGTTACCGGTTTAAATTCTTGGTTAGAAATAACTCTTAATTTATCTATTAACTAAACGACATTGATACATATATTTTAAAACAGTCTTTTATTCTTTACGGGTTATTCAACCTAAAAAATTATCTTTACCTGTACTTTGTCATCTTAAAACTATCAAAATGAACTCAAATCGCCGGAATTTTATCAAAACAACCGCCCTGGCAACAGCTTCTATCGGATTATTTCCACATATCCTTCGCGCAGGTCCTGCAAACGAAAAAGTAGTAATCGGATTGATTGGATGCAATGGAATGGGATACAGCAACCTTGTTTCCATACTGAAACAACCCAATACCGAATGTGCGGCGCTTTGCGATGTCGACAAAAATGTATTGGAAAAACGTGCCGCTGACGTGGAAAAAATCCAGGGCAAAAAACCAATTTTATATAGCGACTTCCGGATGATGCTTGATAACAAAGATATTAATGCAGTTATAAACGGAACGCCCGATCACTGGCATGCCATAATTGCCATTGCGGCCATGCAGGCCGGAAAAGCGCTTTACACCGAAAAACCGCTTGCCAATTCAATCGAGGAATGCAATTTAATGGCTGAAGCCCAAAAAAGGTATAACAGCGTTGTGCAGGTAGGGCAGTGGCAACGCAGCGATCCACACTGGAAAGCGGCCGTGGATTATTTACATGCCGGAAATATTGGCCGCATCCGCTCGGTACGTGCATGGTCTTACGTAGGTTGGAAGGGCTCAATCCCGGTACTTCCCGATTCTGAAGTTCCTGCAGGAGTTGATTATGATTTCTGGCTGGGTCCGGCGCCAAAACGCCCATTCAATAAAAACAGGTTTCACTTTACCTTCCGCTGGTACTGGGATTATGCGGGTGGTTTGCTTGCCGACTGGGGTGTTCACCTGCTCGATTATGCGTTGTTTGGCATGAACCAATATGTGCCAAAATCGGTAATGGCAACGGGCGGAAAATACGCTTTCCCCGACGATGCCATGGAAACCCCTGATACCTGTATGGCTGTTTATGATTTTGGGGATTTTGGAGTATTGTGGGACCACACCATCGGTATTTACGGCGCCAATTACGGAAACCGCGGGCATGGTGTTGCTTTTGTCGGTGAATGGGGGACCCTGGTGGTCGACAGGAACGGTTGGGAAGTTATTGCTGAAACAACAAGCACATCGGCAAAAAAAGATTTTGAAATTGTTACACTACAAAAAGGAACCGGACAAGGGCTTGATTTGCACATGGCCAACTTCCTCGACTGCATAAAAACAGGTAATAAACCCAATTGCGACATCGAAATTGGCGCGCATATCGCACGTATTTCGCACCTTGGAAATATCTCGTACCGGCTGGGCAGAAAAGTTTTCTGGGATCCGGTTAAACAGGAATTTGTTAATGACAAAGACGCCAACAAACTGGTAAAAGCAAGCTATCGCGAACCCTGGAAGCTGCCAAAAATATGAGGTTATTACTGAGTTTGAAATTAATCGCCTAATCTGCAAATGTATACTGATGATCTGTCGCGAGGGGCGCGCGGGAGAATTTCTCTCAAGGTGAATTATTGAACTGATATTACTGTCCATGCAACTCTTTTTAAGCTTTCAACAACTCGGAAAAAATTCTCCATCTGGCTGTTTGGATAATTTCAAAAAAGTTGAAATGGAAACAGAAGGGCTGCCCGATTAATGGAAAAATGGGTTTTAATTGAAAAAACCGGACAAAAATCAACTGCTGCCCGGTTGGAAAAAAAAACTACTACCGGAAAATACAGGAAATTGCACAAATATAAAAAACCAGGACGGCAATATGAGGAGTTGGAATACAGCCGGGGTCCGGACTTTTTATTAATGACTGTTACCTGAATAAATGACGAAATATCAAGCGCTTTTCCTTTTTTTCTATCTTCGTTTTGTACAATATTCAAAACCTGTTCTAAACCCCTGAACCCGTAACCCGGATTCTAAACTCATTCCCCTAACCTGATCAGCACCTTTCCCAGGCTCATGTTTTTTTTATAAAATTCAATGGCCTCAATAATTTTGTCAAGGGGAATCTGCTGCTGCACGTTGGTAGTTAATTCGTTATTCAGCATCGACTGAATTTTATGCACGTAAAGCAAGGCTTTGACCATCCCTTTTTCTTGCAGCCAGTTGGTAAGCCAGAAACCCTGGATTTGGTTGCCTGTAAAAATCATTTCACCCGGCGAAATCTCGCACGCATCGAGCGAAAGTCGTCCGTAAATAAATAGTTTGCTGCCTTTTGGTGCTGCGTCAAGTAGTGTCTGAACCATCTTTCCTCCAACAGCATCGAAAATAACCGTAGCATTTAACCGGTGAGCCAGTTCATTTAGCCTGTTTTCAAAATCAGGCTCATTGCTGTCGACAATATTCTCGGCGCCCAGTTGCTTTAGTAATTCAACCTGTTCGTTTTTGCGTACAATCGAAATTACGGGTATCCCTTCCGATTTTCCAAGTTTAATTACCATTTTCCCCAGTGCGCTTGCCGCTGCTGTGTTTATTATTGCCCTTTTCTTTTTTGCCGGGTTGGGAAGGTTTTTATAAATATCAAAAAATGCCAGGGCAGTCATGGGGTTTACAAACATCATCGAACCCTGCTCCAAGGATATTTTTTTTGAAAGCGGGACACATGAATCCGCGGTTGTGACCATATATTCGGCCCAGCAACCGTTGTGTTTTGGCGAAGCGGCACAAGCAACCTTTTTCCCAAGCATTATTTTTGGCAGGAATCCTTTGCCTGCTGCCACCACTGTCCCGCTTCCCTCAAAACCGGGAACGGCTGGAAACGGCTTTTGAATACCGTAACCACCGGCAATAAAAGCCAGGTCGGAAGGATTGATTGGCGAACAAAACATTTTTACCAGTACCTCGCCCGGCCCGGGGTGGGGCACCTGTATTGAGGCTACCTCGGGCTTTGCCCCAATTCCGGTTATCACGACAGCCCGCATTTTGGATGGAATATATGTTTTCATACATCAAATTTAAAATTTTCAACGACTTTATAATTTAGAAGATATCATTTAAATAAAATCCTGAATTCTAAAAATCTTCAGGTTGGAAACCCGAATTCCTCCAGTAAAGAACTTTTTGAAGGATTGATTGTTTTGATTTCGAATGTAAATAATAAGTTAAAAATGAAAAGAATAACGTTGATTTTAGGTTTGGTAATTCTTGCTGGCATAGTAATGGCACAGCAGTCGTTTTATGATTTTAAGGTGAAGGACATCGATGGAAATGATTTTGATTTCTACAACTTAAAAGGAAAAAAAGTGCTTGTAGTGAATACTGCATCAAAGTGTGGTAACACACCGCAATATGCACAATTACAGGAGTTGTATGAAAAATACGGCGATAAGAACTTTGTGATTATTGGCTTTCCGGCCAACAATTTTGGCCAGCAGGAACCCGGAACTGAAACTGAAATTGAAGAATTCTGCACAAAAAATTATGGCGTAACTTTTCCAATGATGTCAAAAATTTCGGTTAAGGGCGATGACATGGACCCCTTGTACAAATGGCTAACAATGAAAAGTAAAAACGGCGTTCTCGATTCTGAAGTAACATGGAATTTTCAGAAATACCTGATCGACGAAAAGGGAAACCTGGTTAAAATGATTCCGCCAAAGGTAAAACCCAACGATGAACAGATTTTAGGTTGGATAACGAAGTAGTCTGGTATATTTAATTTGTCTGAAAGCCGCTGTGAATGAAAATTTTTCAGTGACTTTTTATTAGAACTAAGGTCTGGTAAACAATCATACTGGTTAGTTTTTAACCGACGACTCCCGCATAACGAGGTTAATGTGAAGTACGTTCAATTGTTTATAACCAATTGATTTTAAGATATAAAAGAACCCTTTTTTTGATTTGGTAAAATCTATTTTATATATTTAACCAATTCAACCTTTATTGAATCGTATTCTGTCTGATTTATTAATCCTAAATCCAATTTATCTTTTGCTTTTTTCAACTCAGTTAATGCTTCATCACTTGTCATTCCCTTTCTCTTAATTTCACCACTAGCAATAGCATTTTCTAAAACAATACTTAATCCACCTGTATTTTTGCCTGCAACTAAAATAACTTTCCAGCCTGTACTTTTCGATCCACCAATTTGAAATTTTTTTATCACATTCATTGAACCTGTTCCTGAAGAACCAAGTGTTGTTGAATTAAAAACAGCCGACATAATGCCAAAAGTTGTTATATAAATGAATTCGCTATTAGTACCAGACGGAGTTCCAATAGAAATAGTATCTCCAACTGAGTAGGATTCCCCATCTTTTGAGATATATGTTTGAAAATCACCCTTTGGTTTATTTCCACTCAATTCAGAATACTTGATTGTTTGAGCAAAAGAATTTAAACCAGCAATTACAAGCATTAAAATCACTAAATTTTTCATTTTACAATTACTTTAGAATTCCCTACTCATAAGGCTTTTCGGTTCCGCCTCGTTTTTGAAGTGGTTTCTGGCTCCACTTTATCTTTTTCTTTAAACGTCTAATTTTTAATGATTTTCTTAAATTCAAAAGTCTTTCCTGACTCAAGTTTAATTAAGTAAACCCCAGGCGTAAAGCCAGATGTTTGAACAACAGTCTTTTCAAACATAGTCCCATTGAAAACTGTCTGACCAACTGAGTTGACGATCTCAAAATTCGTTTGATTTAAATTGCCATCAATTTCAATTACCAATTCTTTGGTAACGGGATTTGGATAAACTTTAATTGATTTTGCTGATTCAAGATGTTCTATTCCTGTAGGAATGAAATTTATTTTATTTGATAAATTCGAAGTACAGCCATTTAATGAAACAATTACATAATATTCACCGCTTTTTGGAGGGGTATAATCCTGCGAAGTTGCACCGTTTATTGCACCTGTTTTATCATACCATTGATTACCAATGGTAGCATCTGAATGTAATGAATTTCCTTTCAAAGAAATAACAGGAGTTTCAAGCGGACTGCAGTAACTTATAGTAATTATGTTTTGGCTTTGTGATTGGGTATTCACAATTCCATTGATAATAATTTTCTGGTTTGTATCAACAATTATATTGTATGCCCTTTCATCTCCATTGCCAGAATCATAATTTACCGTATAAAGCTCATTTCCATTGGTTTTGTTGTATTTCACAAAGGTAATATCGTTGTTTGTAATTGTGTTTTTTGTAACTCCGACAACAATTGGATTTTGAAATTCATCAAATGCAATATCATAGGCAATATCGTTACCATTGCCACTGCCGTTTTTATTTACCCGCCATTGGAAAACTCCGGAACTATTATATTTAATGATAAACCAATCAAAATTGCCATTTACATTCTTTTCATAGCCAACGGCATAAATATTGAGATTATTCGGATCAAGTTTAAGGCGATTTACCCTTAAATCGGTATATTTTTTTTGTCCTCCTATTTTATTATTCCAAACAATTCGGCCATTATTATTAAGTTTTCCAATACCAATTTTATAGTAAGTTCCATTTTGGTAAATAGTATCGTATAAAAAAGCGAGATAGACATTTTTTGAATTATCAACATCCATTGAATTATAGTAGTTTAAGTCATCTGGTGTCGAAATGGAAGTTAATGGAAAAGTAGTGGTTATAATATTTTCATAACCACAATAAGTATTTGGGGGGCATGTATAATAATTTACATTTAAAGAATAGCCTAAACCTGAAGTATTCAATCCACATACAAATACCCGTGAAAAACCATTATTGACATTTCCATACATTGCTTCACCCGCAATAAATATCTGCTCACCGTTTACTATTGCTCCTCCAACTAAATCTGTACTATTATTATTGGGACTGTTATATGCAAGCAAACTGGATATCCAGACATCAATTAACTGCCCATTGGAATTATAACTTAGAACAAGAAAATTTTTATCACCGTAAGGCCAATAATTACTTTTATTATATGTATATCCTGAGATAATGATTCTTCCACTTTCGTCAATCCCAATATCTTTTGGAAAATCATCACCGTTAAAGGCTGAATTATTCCATCGCTTTGCCCAGCCCAAAACTCCATTTGCTGAGTATTTAATAATTACAATATCATAACCTGTTCCAGCCCCAAGACTTTTACCTGTAACGTAAATGTCACCTGTTGATTGGTTAATCTCCATGTCCACGGACTGATCGTCTGAATTTGCTGTACCATTATAATGTCTTGTCCAAAGAGTATCACCGGTTTTGTAATCTCTTTTAATTAATAAAATATCGTTTGCAGTTCCATATGCATCGGATGTGCCGACTGAGTAAATTGACTTGTCATACTCATAAATCTTTTGTATTGAGGATGAATCAGTTGAAGCACCCTTGCCATTAAATGATTTTGCCCAACTAAATTGTGGAGTTTGCGCATTGACAGTTACAAAAGCTAACATTCCAATTAATATGATAGTCAGGTTTTTCATGGTAGAAATGGATTTTGGTTAATTAATTATGCGAGTTAATTGATTATGTCTTTAAAGGTATATCAAAAAAATATATTTATAGCATAACTGCTATAATAATTTTTTCATTTCTATGAAACTTTCTGCAATGATATCGAGGCAGAAAGTTGACAGGAAATTAATATTTGATGAGGAAGGAATTAAAGCCTTTGCCATTCAACTAAAGAAAATCCGCATCAGGGAAGGGTTTTCGCAAAGCCAGCTAGCTTTTGAATCAGGATTATCATTAAGTCAGATTGCCAGAATTGAAACAGCCCGTATAAATCCAACATTAAGTACAGTTTTTGCAATAGCCCGGACTTTAAATGTACCTCTTGCTGATTTATTTAATTTTGAACTATCTCAAAAGGAAAATAATGTGTAATCAGTAATTCCTTTTAAACCTGACAGGACCTTCGGACGCTGTCAGGTTTAAGCTGCCAGGCCCAGACCTTTCAGCGTCAATAGACCTGAAAGCGTCAGGATTAAGTATAATAATTTTTATTTTTCACCGACGATTCCCTCACCACAAGTTTCGTTTGAAGTACCACATTTTCAGCAAAACCGGCACCTTTTTCAATGCAATCGAAAAACAAACGTGCCGCTTCTTTTCCCATTTGCAGCGTGGGGTGGGTAACCGAAGTCAGGGCCGGATCGACAACGGTTGAATGAAATTCGTCGGTAAAACCTACAAGGGCAATGTCGTCGGGAATCCTGAGTTTGTTTTTCTTAATCTCTTTCATTGCGGCAAAGGCGACGGTGTCGTTTATCCCGAAAATGGCATCTGGTAATTGTTTCAGACCCAATAATTTTTGTGTTGCAAGGGTTGCATCAACGGCATTCAGGTTACATTCAACAAGCAATTCCGGGATAAATTCAATGCCACATTCCTTTAAACCCTTTAAATATCCATCTTTCCGGTGTTTCGAAATGTTCAGGTGGTCGGGGCCCGAAATATAGGCAATCCTCCGGCAGCCATTTTCGAAGAAGTGGCGGGTAACATTTTTTGCTGCTTCGGTCCCGTCGACCGTAACCGACGGAACTTCGGGTAATTCGGGTACACGGTCGAAAAAAACAAGCGGAATTTCATTTTCAACCAGCTTTTCGAAATGCTCAAAAGTATTGGTTTCCTGGCTGATGCAAACTATCAATCCTTCAACCCGTGATTTGAGCAGGTTATTAACCGATTCAATTTCTTTGTCACGGGATTCGTTGGATGAGGCAATAATGCTGTAATACCCGTTTTCTTTTGCCACTTCTTCAATCCCGGAAATAATTGACGAGTAAAAATGAGTTACCAAATCGGGAACAATAACACCAATCATTTTGGTCTGCTGCCGCAGTAATCCCATGGCAAGCGGGTTGGGAATGTAATTCCTTTGAATGGCAAGCTCTTTTATTTTTAGTGTTAGTTCCGGGCTGATCATCGGATTGTTTTTAAGCGCCCTTGACACCGTGGAGATGGAAATCCCCAGTTCATCGGCCAGATCTTTTAAGGAAGTATGACGTTTCTTCATATCAGTTTCAGGAAACACAAATTTAGGATTTTTTGGGCCTGAGAAACAAAAAAGGCCTCCTTGCAGAGACCTTTTGTATATCAGGATTATAATTTCCTTTCCTTGATACGGGCTTTTTTACCTGTTAAATCGCGCAGGTAGAACAACCTTTTCCTGCGGACCTTACCACGTTTGTTCACCTCAATTGAATCAATAAATGGTGACGCAATGGGGAAAATTCTTTCAACTCCGATGTTGCCCGACATTTTTCTTACGGTAAACGTTTTTGTTGCTCCCGTTCCGCTGATCTGGAGTACAACACCCCTGAAGTTCTGGATTCGCTCCTTGTTTCCCTCTTTAATTTTGTAACTTACTGTTACCGTATCGCCAGCGATAAATTTTGTATGTTCCTTTCCGGCGGCGAATTCGTTTTCTACAATTTTTATTAAATCTTCCATTTCAATATAATATTTGTGGTTGGCAATGTAATCCGCCAATTGGCGGATAAGAGATTGCTTTAAAAGTGGCGCAAAAATAACAAAAAATTCAATTCTCCAAACTTAATTGCAGGCCAAATTTCGCCTTTTTGTTGATTCACAATAGTTTTTCAGCAATTAATGCCCGGCCCCGCCAATTACTTTTAGCTGGTTGCCCGTGCTATTAGCAATAGCCCTGTACCACCATTCGGGGTAACCGGCAAAAATGGGAGAGGGTGGTAAGCCGGTTTCCGTGCGTTCAAACTGGCCGTCCTTTTCTTTTTTGATGTTCCCGTCCATATATTTAACCAGCAGGTATTGTCCAAGTTTTTTCCATTCGGCAGTCATGTTGTTGGCTTCGTTTACGGAGTATTCGGTTAAGAACTGACGGGCCAGGTTTTTATCCTTGTTATACAGCGTTTCAGCCGCTTTGTCGATAACCGGCACGTAACCCACGAATTTATCTTCCAGTTTTTTCTGTACTTTCTGAACGTCCTTAATCATATCGCTGTAGCGCAGGTAAGCAAAGTTGGTAACATAGTTGAAAGTCCAGAAAGCCGATGTTTCGCTGTAGGTAAGCATATCGCCGTTGCCTACGGCAAAACATTCCGGGATCTCTGTCATCCCGCAGTACATTGGGGCATAGCAGGTGCTGTACGTATCGTCGACTCCAAACCAAAGGATTCCGCCCACAGGGTCGGGCAGCCAGCTACGGCACTGCGCCACAAACGAAAACCCGGTTTGCTGTGTAGAAATGGCGCGTTCGTTACAGTACTGTACCGAGTCAACGCTCCAGGTCATGCCCCTCCAGCGGTACGGCATAGCAAACGGCCCGGCCCCAATGTCCTTTGTCATGTCGAGCGCTGTACCTTCGTAGTGGTCGCGCATCATGTCCATCACATCCTGAACGGTTAGTTTCTTATCAGCTTTAATCCACAAGGGCATGCGGTTGGTGGCAAATTTGTTTTCGCCGCCGTATTCAACAAACCCTTTGGCGTAGTTTTCGTATTTTTCCATACCTGCGGCAACCTTGTTAAATCCGGCCCAAACGCGCGCGTCGCAAAATCGGGCTGCGCCAAAATCAACAGGTGCGTATATATCCGAAAAACTAAAATCGCTGTCTTTTCCATTAAACCAGCCATTTTTTCTGGCAAACGAAATCACGTCTTTTGAATAAATGCAGTTTTCGGGGTCGTTAAGCGGGAAAGTGGTAATCCTGGCCTGGTTGGCATGTCCCGAGATATATCCGTCGGGGACTTTTAAGGCCACCCAAACCGCTCCTTTTTCTTTTTCGCCCTTGCCTATCAGTTCAAGAATCCAGACTTCGTGCGGATCGGCAATCGAGAAAGATTCGCCTGTACTGTAATAGCCAAATTCAGCAACCAAATCAGTCATCACCTTGATAGCTTCGCGGGCGGTTTTGGCGCGTTGCAGGGCCACATAAATCAGGCTGCCGTAGTCCATAATAGCGCCAGGTTGCTGGCCCAGTTCTTTACGGCCTCCAAATGTGGTTTCGCTAATTGCCAACTGGTATTCGTTTATGTTTCCAACTACGCTGTATGTATGCGGTACCTGCGGGATTTTTCCGAGGAACTTGCCGGTATCCCACTCATAAATGTCGCGCAAAGCGCCGGCAGGGTAATCTTTTGCCGGCTGGAAATAGAGTTCGCCATACAGCGTGTGCGAATCGGCGGCGTAGGTTATCATTGTCGAGCCATCGGCCGAAGCGGCTTTTGTTATCAGGAAGTTTGTACATCCGTTGGAAACATGGTAAGTGGATAAAAGGAATACAATCGCGAGTATCCCTGAGGAGATGAGCTTTCTTTTCATTATTATCATAGTTTTTAAATTTTTTCGATGAAGGCAAATATAATGAAATTGGATATTTAGTTTATGATTTTTGTCGTACAGTGCATTTTGTTGGCATAATCCTTCCTCCAGGTTCTTCAAATTCAAATAAGGTAATAAGGTAATGGGACTCTGTATTTACTTTTTTTTACTAAGGTTAAAATACTAAAAATAAGGTTTATTTCTGCAAATTTCTTTGATTCAATAAAACCTTATTTTCCAAAATAAACCTTAGTAACCAGGAACGTACCAATTCACAAACCTTATTACCTCATTTTTGTTGAATCATTTTTCTCTTAAATGCTGACAGGTCTTTCAGGCGCTGTCAGATTTTGTTGGCAACAGACCTTTCAGTGTCGAATGACCTGAAGGCGCCGCACAAAAATAAATAAACAGAAACAAGATTTTACAAACACCCCTTTATCCGTTCCAGGGATTCCTGGATGTTGTGGTCGAGGCCAACCGAAAAGCGCACCAGTCCTTCCGAGAGGCCCATTTCTTTCTGGACATCGAGTGGGATTTCGGATGATGTACTGTGCCCCGAACAGCTAAACAGCGTTTTGAAATACCCCAGCGAAACCGCCAGGTAACCCACATCGGCATTCTGCATGTTCTGCATAACGCGGTAGGCATTTTCCATGGTTTCAAAGTCGATGGCCAGCATCCCGCCATAGCCAAAATCGTTGTTCATCAGCCTTTTGTGCAGGTCGTGCTGCGGATGGTTTATTAATCCGGGGTAGATGACTTTTATTCCTTCCTTTTCAAGGTTTTCGGCCAGGAAAAGTGCGTTGGCGCTGTGTTTTTGCATCCTGATGTGGAGCGTGTTCAGGTTTTTAAGGATGGAGGAGGAGCGGAGCGGGTCGAGCACAGGTCCCAGCAGCATGGCAGTACCGTCGTTGACATTTGAAAGCTGGCTGATAAATTCAGCCGAACCGCAGATGGCGCCGGCCACGCAATCGTTTTTCCCGTTGATAAACTTGGTCATGCTGTACACCACCAAATCGGCGCCCAGCAGGGCAGGCGAAAAAATCATAGGGGTAAACGTATTGTCAACCATCAGTTTTGCCCCGGCGTTGTGCGCGATGTTTGCCAGTTCCGGAATATCGGAAACCTGCAGTAGCGGGTTGGTAACACTTTCGGTATAAATTACTTTGGTATTGGGCTGAATTGCTTTTTCCACCTCTTTGAGATTGGTGATGTTTACAAAAGTTACCTCGATGTTGTATTTTGGTAGCCAGTTTTTCAGGAATGCGTAGGTTCCTCCGTAAGTGGTTACGCTGGTTATAATATGGTCGCCCGATTTGCAGAGTTGCAACAATGCGCAAGTGATGGCCGCCATTCCTGACGCAGTAATCCATGCCGACTCTGTGTTTTCCATGGCGGCCAGCGCATCGGCCAGGTATTTGTTGCTTGGGTTCCAGTGGCGCGAATACAGAAAACAGCCTTCCATGTGGCCCAGGAAAGTTTCTTCCATGGTTTTTCCTTCAAGAAAAGTGTAAGTCGAAGAATCGGTAATCGATGGGTTTACATCGCCAAATTCGCCAAACTGGCGCAAATCGTGGATGGCTTTTGCCGGATTGAATTTCATGGTTTTTTATTTTACAATAGGTTTTAAATTACAGCAAATTCCCTTTTTTTAAGTATGATTTTAATCTTCTTTTAGAACAATCTTCTAATTTCTATCCGAATGTAAAACTGGTCCTATTCCGGGTTGAAATTGAGTTTGTCATTGCTCGGTTTTTATACTATTTTTACAACATATATCATGCTTAATTGGTGTACAAATGGAAAATACTATAGTAATACAGCTTACTAATCAAAAAGCCGTTGGACTTTTACGTGAAATGGAGGAACTGAACCTGATTAAAGTTTTAAAGGAAAATATTAAACCGGACAAAATCAGATTGTCGGAAAAGTACAAAGGTTTTATTAGCAAAGAGGAAGGAAAAAAACTAAATGAACATATAAGCCAAATGCGAAGCGAATGGAACAGTATTTAATTGATACAGATGTTGTTTCCGACTATTTTTCAGCTAAAGTAAACGCCACTTATTAATCCAGCACCTTATATCTGTTTCCTGCTGGCTTCTCTTCAAAGAGCAATAATTCTTGCAGTCAATAATACAAGCAACTATTTAAAACATTTCATCTACGGATGTGGTTTCCTTTGGGTAACACTTATTGCTGTTATTATGTTTCTTCTCTTGTTTTTTCTTCAGAGAAAGTGTATGTCTACGAATGATTTACATCCTGATTTGATCTAATTCTGATGTGACATGGTAAATTATAAGTGAATTCATTATATTTGTTAGTTACGTATAATTAATTATAAATCTGATGAAAAGTATTTCAAAAGAATTAATAGGGGCTTCGGCTGCACCTTTGATTCTGTCTATTTTGGAGAGCGGCGACAGCTATGGTTATGAAATTGTGCAAAGGGTAAAAGAACAAACAGGGGGTAAAGTAAGCTGGAACGAAGCCAGTGTTTACCCGGTATTGAAAAAACTGGAGAACAGCGGTATGATTAAATCCTATTGGAAAGTGAATGAAACGGAACGCCCCAGAAAGTATTATACATTGTTAACCGATGGTAAAATACAATTGGAACATAATAAACAGGAGTGGGAATTAATTCACGGTGTATTCCAGAATCTTTGGAATCCCGCCTGAATAAAACCAATGAAACTGATTAGTGAAAATTAATGGACCTAAGCAATACTTTTAATCTGGACAACCATGTAAATCAATGGTTCGGCTTACAACGGGCAAATTCATCATTTGCCGAATCTGACCTCGAAGAATTGAAAAGTCACCTGTATGAAATAATTGATGAATTGATGGAAAAAGGTTTGGACGAAGAAGAAGCATTTGTGGTTGCCAAAATGCGTTTGGACATTGATTCTGAAATGGAAAAAGAATATAACGAAGGAAATAAACCCATCCTGCAAATGCGGCGTTCACTTCTTATTCTGGCAGGAGTATTGGTTTATTTTATGCTCTATTATTTTATTCTTTCCACATCAAAAATATTAATCATAGCATTACAATTAAACGACGTCAGTAAAACAGTTACAATTGAATGGGTTTCCAGGTACTTATTAACCTGGCATTTTTTAATAGCAATATTTTTTGTTAGCCTGTACTTTTTAGAAAGCAAAACAATTAATTTTATTGAAAAACTTAAATTAAAACCCAAAGGTACAATCGCACTGTTGGCAATTGCAGCGTTACTTGCAATAATTGATACTTGTTTATACCCTATAGTAAAAAATATGCTTGAGAAAAATATACCGGTGCTTAGTATTTTATTTCAAAATTATAATTATTTCGAATTTAGTTTCCCCTTCATCATTGGACTTGGTTTTATTTTTATTTATTATAAATACCACAAAAAGTCAAATTTTCCGGATTAATGTAAAATATTCCTTTTTTTTTTTCATATATTGCACTGCGATATAAATAACAATTTCTCAAAAAACTAAATCAAATGAAATCCAAATGTATTCTTATCCTATTCGTATTCACGGCCTTGTTGTATTCCTGCCAGGTAACTGAACTCGAATTTTCGTGCGACCCTGTAATCAACAATTACGTTTTAAATAACCAGGAAGAGCTATCCCACATTACCGTAGTTGAATTTTCCACCTATGACATTTCTTTGCAAAGGGCCGTATTCAACAGTTGGAGCGCCGAAAAAAAACGTGATGCCTGGATAAACAAACTTCAATATATCCTTCAAAATGAGAAATTAAATACCCTAGAAATAATTCATCTGCAAAAACTAATTACGCATGTTGAGCCGGGCTATTTTTCAAATGAAAATGAATTGGATGATCAAAAAACCAAATTTGCCTCAGGCTGGATTAATTATGCCAGTGATGAACTGAAATGGACAGGAGAATTTATTGCCTTTGTTGTTTACAGGCTTTATCTTGACCAAACCCAGTTTGACGCTGAAATTTCAATGCTGTATGATTTAGGTTTAATTGCATCCACTAATTCCGAAGGTCCTTGTAGTTGCAATACTTCAGGCGATTTTTGTGGCGACTCGTTATGTCGAAATAGCGGATGTTATTCCGTTTCATCAGGATGCGGATGGTTATGGATGGAAAGTTGTAATGGAAGTTGTTACTGATTCCCGGCTCAATCAAATGTTAAACTTACGAATTTCAAAAACCTGAAAAGTAAACCATTAATCATGCGAATAAACAATTGAAAATTAACAGCATAAATAAAACGGTTAACTTTTCCAAAGTTCTAAACTTTGGAAAAGCTACCATTCAATATACACCCTTCGACTACGCTCTGGGTGACTGTCAGACAGAGCGTAGTCCCCGCCTGACCGCCCGCCTGACCGAATCCATTCGGGAAGGGACGGGCTGGGAAGTCTGTTTCACTATATAAACGGCATTGAATTTTAAACTTACGAATTTTCAGAACCTGAAAAGTAAACCATAAATGATTAAGCGTTTGATAAAAATAAAAGATATCCGGTTGTTGGGTTTTACGGGTAAAACCTTGATTATTCCTGTTATTTCGGTTGTTTTTATTTCTCCTTTATTTGTTGCCGCCGAACTGCACAATCCCACCCATACAGGTGGGATATTCTTTTTTAGCAACTGGATGCAGCTTTTAATCCCGGTTGGGTTATTTGTTTTCATTCGTAACCGGAAACAACCGCTTGATCATCTTTCCATTTTGGTTGTACTCTGGGGAGCCTGGATGCTGATACGCGGCAAACACAGCGGTATCTGGCACGACGAAAAATTCTTCTGGTTTGCCGGTTGCTTTGTATACTTTTTTCTAACCGTTTCTGTTTTAACTGGTGTGGAAAGAAGAAAACAGTTGCAATGGATGCTGATACCGGCAATGGTAATAACGCTGACAGCAGCAGCCGAAGCAATTTTGGGCTTTCTGCAGCTCTACGGCGGATTCCGTGTTTATCACGCGGCGTTTAAAGTAACCGGCACTTTTTTTAATCCTGCACCTTATTCCGGTTTCCTGCTGGCTTCAGTGCCGTGGGCGATGTTCTTATGCAACACAGTTATACCCCTAACCCCTAAAGGGGAATGCCCTCCCTCTTCAGGATGGGTTCTCACCTTTAGGGGAGCCAGAGGGGTACGCGAAGGACGATTTCTCCGTATTCTTAGCACGCTACCATTTATACAAAGCATAAAAAAGCAAAACCTGCTTTCATCCCTTTTGTATTGGATTGGTTTTATTACCATTCTGCTTGTTATTATTACTGTCCCTTCCACACAAAGCAGGGCAGCATACCTGGGATTAACGGCTTCTGGTTTGGTTTGGGTATTTTTCCGCTACAAACCACTGCTTTATATGAAACATCTGTTGAATACCAAACTAAAAAAACGCCTGGCATTTATCCTTATCCCGTTATTATTGTTACTGATACTAACGGGTTTGTACTATTTTAAAAAAGATTCTGCCAACGGGCGGCTGCTTATCTGGAAAATTGTCTTGCAGACGATAAAAGAAAAACCCTTAACCGGGCACGGGTTTAACACGGTGCAGGCCACGTTTGCTCATGCACAAGCAACGTATTTTGCCAACGGCACCGGCAGCGAAAGCGAAAAAATGCTTGCCGGCAGTGTGCGCTGGGCATTTAACGAGCCGATGCAGGCCGCCTCCGAAACCGGACTGCCCGGCATGTTTTTACTGATTCTGGTTACCGGTTATGCCCTGTTTTATAAAATGCCCAGGCCAGTTTCGCGTATGCAATACCTGTACATTGGCGCTGCCCGTGCTTCTGTGGCCGGTGTTGCCGTGTTTGGCTGTTTCTCTTATCCGTTTTACTCTCTGCCCATTACGTTGCTCTTCTTTTACGCGCTGGCGGTTTTGGATGCATGTAAAACCAAACCAATCGAAAATAGAAACCGGTTTTTTACAGGCGCTTTTAAAACACCCGTTATTGTAGGTGCAGTTGTGCTTTTTGCTTTTTACATGTTGCAAACACCCCGGTTAAAACAGGCGTACTGGCTGTGGGACGAGGCAAACACGCTTTACGGAATAAATGCCTTTGCCGATGCCAATACCAGTTTTGCCGAAGCCCTGCCGGTTTTAAAACACAACGGATTGTTTTTACAGCAGTATGCCAAAAGCCTGAGTATGGAAAAACGTTACGAAGAAGCGGTAACCCTGTTAATGCAAGCCGGAAACTATTACAAAGACGAATACAGTTTTATTGCCCTGGGCGATGCATACAAGGCACTGAGCGAAACCCAAAAAGCTGAAGAACAATACCAACTGGCCGCCAACATGATACCACATAAATTTTACCCGCTCTACCTGCTGGCCAAACTTTACAACGAAACCGGGCAGCATAAAAAGGCCCTTGCCCTTGCCCGCCAAATTTTAACCAAGGAAATTAAAGTACCCTCGCAAGCCATTGAAGAAATACTGGAGGAGATGAAGGAGATAATTGATGGGATTGAAAACACAAAAGAAACAACATGTAATCATTTGATATTTAAGAAAAACCACATTAAAAGTAGTCCAATGCTCATTAAACAGCAGTTTTGGTAGCCCCCTTGCGGGGGTAAAGATAAAAAATGACCTTAATATTTTAAGGGATTCTCAAAATTTAAATAAAACATAAAAAAAAAATAGAAAATGAAAATGAAATCAAAAATCTTCATGCTTTTATTTACATTCTTTGTTGTTACATTAACAGTTGTAAATATCAATATTATAAAAGACAACATTAATAGTAATGTAACAATTCAAGATTTAATTACAATGTCTGAGGCAACTGCCGAAGAAGGTTATCCCATTGGAAAATATTGTGGTAGGGATACATGCTCAAAGGCTTGTGGTTTTCCTCCTTTTGTTTATACTGCTGATGGACATTACTGGCATTGCAAATGGCAGGATATGCCCGGAACATGCATAGATGCAATGTGTAACAAGGAGTGTGATGCAATGTGTTTTGAATAGGTTTAAAAATAATTAGAATAATAAGGCTATGCATATTACCATAGCCTTATTTTAATTAAATTTCATAAAATGATAAAAAAATATATTTTCTTATTAGTTATTATTGCATTACTATCATGTAATAAAAATAATGAATTTATTGAAAATTCAAATTGCTCAAATGTTACAATCCATGATATTAAAAAATATAATATCCTAAAGTATTCAGATTTATTTGATAGTATTAGATTAGTAAAACTTGAAACAAGTGACCAGTGTTTAATTGGTAATATCAATAGGATAGTAAACTATAAAAACAAATTTTATATTTTGGATAGACAAATTGCTAAAGCTTTATTTGTTTTTAATGACTGTGGAAAATTTTGTGGTCGAATTGGCAAAATTGGGAAGGGACCGGGTGAATATATAAATCCAGATTATTTCCACATTGATCCTATTTCTGAAGAAATCTTAATATATGATAGATTTAAAAATGAAATAATTTCATACAACATCAATGGTAACTTTAAAAACACACAAAAGTTAAAAAATAGGATAGATGCATTTTCAACTATAAATTCTGAATATTTGGCATTATATTTCAATTACTATGGAAATGAAGATATTAAAAACCTTCCAAAACATAATCTTCATATTATAAACCGAAAGGGTAAAGTTCAATTCGAAAGCTTTAATAGAAGTGATAGTAAAATACCTAATATTGAATATTCCAACAGTTTCTTTTGCAATGAAGAAGATGTTTTATTTAATCCTTCTTTTGAAAACCGGATTTTTGCAATAGATTCAAACAGAATATCAGTGAAATACCGTTTTGATTTCGGTTCGAAATCAATATCAAATGAATTTTTAGAAAGCATAGTTAAAAGTGAAAAATCAAAAAAAGATGTTTATGAAAAAATTGAAAATTCAGAAAAAGTTTATATCCATAGTTTTTTGGAAACAAATAATTATTTGGTTTTAACTGTTTCAATAAAAAAAGTATTATGTAACATATTTTACTCAAAAATTACAGGAGTTTTAAAATATGCAAATGTTTATTTAAATGATATGTACGGTATTATTCCTGGCTCACATAACTTATATAGAAGTTCGAGTGAAAATACCATTCTTTCTTATTTTATACCATCAGATGTTCCACTTGATTATTATAAACAATTATTGAAAAAGGAATTAGAAGAAAAAGATTATATAAGAGAAGAATATTTAAGAAATATTGAAAAAAACATGGGATTTAATAACATGAAAGATTTTTTATTGAATATTAATTTTAATGTTAGTGAGAAAGTTGTGAACGAAATAAGTTCTATAAATCAAAATGATAATCCAATAATAATTATCCAGCGAATTAAACCATTTTGAATATTTCTTGAAATATATATTATCATCATTTGTTTCGTGTGGATGAGTTTATTATGCTTACAAACTCATATTTAACTAATAAAGAATGTATTATAAATTTATATCGCAATGAGAATAATAATAATTTGTGTCTGTTGTATCGCTCTCTACTCTTGTAATAAATTAAGTCCTGAGCAAAAAATAATAAAACAAACACTTTATCAAAGAGTAAATATAGATTTGTTTGATTCGATTCAATTTAAGACAACTATGATTCCTTTTACGAAGTTTCGTGACAAATATCAATATATTTCTGTAGTTTATTTGGAAGATGGATGTATGCCATGTTATACAGAGTTTGTAAAATGGCAAAATAATCTGGATTCTTTATCATTAAGCGAGCATTATACTGTACTATTTATTTTAAATGGAATAAGTATTACTAACTTTATAACCAAAGTATCAAAAATAATCCCCAATTATTGTATTACAATGAATCCTTATCATATTGTTTTAGATGCAAACCGTCAATTTCTAAAAAGAAATCCAGAATTAGATCGGTGGGCTTTAGAAAGATCATTATTAATAAATTCAAATGATGAAATACTTCTTGTTGGTCATCCTTACGCATCAAAAAAAATGAAAGAACTGTTCTATAATATATGCAAAGAACAATAAAACTAACCAAGTGAAAATAACCTGTAAATGTAAAATCTTTTTGTGTTAATAATTCTATTATTAGTTGCCAGTTGTGACCAAAATAAACGATTAAATAAAATGGGATTTTTAAGTTATGAACGAGAAATATTTATGATTAAATAATGTAATGTATTTATTTAAATACTACAACATTATTTCAAACATAATTTAACTAAATCAAGTATTTTCCATATGACAAAATATTTAGTGAAAAACTATTTTGCTTTACCATCATCATGGCACCCCTTGTCCTGATGCTCCTCGGCAAGGCATTATCCCCGCTTTTAAAGGTAAAGCTGTTGCCCGATCGTGCTTTGCCATCTGTAACGGTTTATTACAATTATAACGGGGCCAATGCCGTGGTTGCCGACAGCATTGCATTTTACCGGGATAAAACTATTGACAATCCGGTAAAAACATAAGACCGGTAGTATTATTTGCTAAACATAAAATACACAGGTAGTTTACTCGGCATGTAACTGAGGGAGC
>JBBINB010000027.1:0-42614 GCA_037444065.1 Draconibacterium sp. | reverse complement strand
TGCAACACCCTTGTCAATCGCTAATGTTTCCTATCAACTCGGCACATACAGGAACTTGCATCCTGTTAGCTTAATATCATGCCCGACATACAAAAAAAGTTGCCCGGAAAACCGGACAACTCTCATTTATTTTGTTTGTGTAATTATGCATTCAGCGTATAGCGGTCGAAAGCAGTTACTGTAAGTCCTTTGCCGGTTTGGGCAAGGAATTCGCGGATGCTGATTTTAGCATCTTTTATGTAGGCCTGATTTAACAAGGTTGATTCCTGGAAGAATTTATTTAAAGCGCCCTGGGCAATTTTATCGAGCATTGCCTCTGGTTTTCCTTCCAACCGGAATTTTTCTTTTGCAATTGCAAGTTCCTTTTCAACTACTTCCTGCGGGACAGAATCTTTATCGACAGCAACCGGGGCCATAGCAGCAACCTGCATGGCAACATCTTTGGCAATATTAACATCTACATCAGCTTTGTTAAATCCAACCAAAGTCGATAGTTTGTTTCCCGGGTGGATATATCCAATTACCGTTTCGGCATTGATTTTATTATAGTATGAAAGTTCAATTTTTTCGCCAATTACACCGGTTTGTCCGGTAACCTGCGCTTCAATTGTCCTGCCGTCGAGAGTAAGGCTTTTAACTGCTTCCAGGCTATCGGCATTATTTTCAAGTGCAACTTTCAGAATATTTTCAGCAAATGCAACAAAGTTTTCGTTTTTTGCAACAAAGTCGGTTTCGCAATTTAACACAACCATTGCCCCGAATTTTTTATTCTCCGAAACTTTTGCCAAAACCACACCTTCAGCAGCTTCCCTGTCGGCACGTTTGTTAGCCACTAATTTTCCTTTTTCACGGATAATCTCAACGGCCCTTTCGAAATTACCATCGGCATCAGCCAGGGCGCTTTTACAATCCATCATTCCTGCGCCCGTCACTTTGCGTAACTTAACCACATCGGCAGTTGTAAACGACATAATATTTTATTTTTTAATGTTTTTAATAAAAAGTTTAGTTCTAATCGTTGTCGAAGTCCTCATCATCTTCGATAGCTATATTAGCTTTTACTTTTCTTCTCGTTCTTTTCGGGGTTTCTTCCTCTTCATCGGCATCAACAACATCTTTTTCAACTTTGCGTTCAGATAAACCTTCGCGGATAGCTTCGGCCATAATCCCGACAATCAGTTTAATCGATTGTGAAGCATCGTCGTTAGCCGGAATGACGAAATCAACATCATCGGGATTTGAATTTGTATCTACTATTGCAAATACAGGTATTCCAAGGCGTTGTGCTTCGCGAACGGCGATTCTTTCCTTCATTACATCAACCACAAACAAAGCGGCGGGCAAACGCGAAAGGTCGGCAATACTTCCCAACATTTTTTCGAGTTTAGCATGTTGCCTTGTAATTTGCAGCTTTTCGCGTTTCGAAAGGTTATCCCAGGCTGCGTCTTTTGCCAGCTTGTCGATTGAAACCATTTTCTTTACAGCTTTCCTGATAGTAGGAAAGTTGGTAAGCATACCACCGGGCCAGCGTTCTGTTACATAGGGCATTCCAACTGCCGACACCAGTTCGGCTACCAGATCTTTGGCCTGTTTTTTTGTGGCAACGAATAGAACTTTACGGCCCGATTTTGCAATTTGTTTGATTGCGGCAGCGGCCTCGTCAATTTTTACAATTGTTTTTTGAAGATCGATAATGTGTATCCCGTTCTTTTCCATAAAAATGTATGGTTCCATGTTGGGATTCCACTTTCTTTTGAGGTGACCAAAATGTGCACCTGCATCCAATAATTCCTGAAAATTTGTCCTTGGCATCTTTTTACTTTTTCTATGTTCCTAAAAGCAACCATTGAGTAGTCCGGGACTAAGCCCGAAGTCTCAACCGTTTTAGATCCATATTGTGAATAATTAATATTAACGTTTTGAGAACTGGAAACGTTTCCTTGCTTTTGGCTGGCCCGGTTTTTTACGTTCCACTTCGCGAGGATCGCGTGTAAGAAATCCTGCTGCTTTTAATTGTTTTCTCGAATCGGCATCAATTTCTACCAATGCGCGTGAAATGGCAAGTCGCAAAGCCTCAGCCTGTCCTTTCGGGCCACCTCCGCCGAGGTTAACTTTAATGTCGTATTTCTCATTTACACCCAGCAAATTTAAGGGTTGCAAAACAATGTACTGTAACGATAATGATGGGAAGTACTCTGAGAATTCTCTATTGTTTACAGTAATGTTGCCTTTACCGTCATTTAGGTGAATGCGCGCAACTGCTGTTTTTCTTCTTCCTAATGTATTAACTAATTCCATTTTGCCTATTTAATCGTGTTTAAATCAACAACTTTTGGTTTTTGGGCCTCGTGTTTGTGCCCGGCGCCAACCACTACATACAGGTTTCCGTATAACTTGCTGCCCAACTTATTTTTTGGCAACATACCTTTTACAGCTTTTTCAATCAGCCGTTCAGGAAATTTTGTCAACAGTTCAGATGCGGTTTGCTGCCGTTGTCCTCCCGGATAACCAGTGTGACGGACATAGACTTTGTCGATCATTTTATTACCGGTCAAAACCACTTTTTCAGCGTTAATGACAATTACATTATCACCACAATCGGCATGCGGGGTAAATGACGCTTTGTTTTTTCCTCTGATGATTTTGGCTACTTTGCTGGCCAAACGGCCTAATACCTGGCCTTCGGCATCAACTAAAACCCACTCTTTGTTAGCAGCAGCTTTGTTTACCGAAATTGTTTTATAACTAAGTGTGTCCACTTTTTTCAATTTTTTTTATTTCCAAAACTTTAGATTTTTCTACAATCTCGATTTTTATCGCAACGGAATAATATTGATAAACATCTCAAAAGCAAAGAAAATCAACTATTTACACTCCTTATTTCTAAGGATAACAATCGGGACTGCAAAAGTATTCCCTTTTTTCATAATTCCAAAAAATAACAATTATTTTTTTTTGATATTAAGTGGTTGTTAACGAAAAACTTGAAACGTACCCAATGCATATATAAAACTGCAAAAAAAGCCCCAATTTTGATTTTGAACTTTTTGTCTGAATTGGCGCGCTTTTTTCATTACCTAAGATTCTCGCGGAAATAGGGCCCGGCATTTCTATTAAAAATTACATTCCTATTTTCGCCGGGAATCAGACAACCATAAACGTCATTTTTCTTACTTTTGTCGGGTGATTCTGCAAAGCGCGTTGTACACTTTGGAACAATTGGAATGAAAGATACAAAACCGAGAAGATTAAAAAAGCGAATATTCAAATCGTGGCTTACATCGCTTATAAGTATATCGCTGGTACTGACGATGTTGGGTTTCCTGGGAATAGTGCTGGTTAACGGACGGCAGTTGTCGGATTATGTTCGCGAAAAAATAGGGTTTACCCTGGTGTTAAACGACAATGTTAAACCTGCCGATATAAAAAAGCTCCAGGAAAACTTAAATAAAAGCAGCTATGTAAAATCTACCCGCTATATCGATAAAGAAACTGCAAGCCAGGAACTATCGGCACAACTTGGAGAAGATTTTACTGGCTTCCTTGGGTATAACCCGTTGTTTGAATCGATTGAAGTAAAATTACACGCAAGTTATACCAGCGCCGACAGTTTACAGTTTCTGGAAAAGAAATTTCTCTCGTATTCACAGGTCAGCGAGGTTTATTACCAGAAAGACCTGGTCCAGATTATCAATCAGAACATTCAGAAAATAACAGTTTTCGTATTGATAATCAGCGCATTGTTAATGATTATTTTTATTGCTTTAATAAATAACACCATACGCATATCGGTTTATTCGCAACGGTTCACCATAAATACAATGCAAATGGTTGGCGCCAGCAACTCGTTTATCAGAAAACCCTTTCTGAAACAAAGCTGGCTATTGGGCTTTTACGGATCGTTAATAGCCAATTCGTTAATTGCCATGGGTATTTATCTATACCGGAACGAGTTACGCGAGTTGATTTCTCCGGATGCACTCTATCCAACGGGAATTGTTTTTGGATCGGTTATCATTCTTGGTTTGATATTTTCATTCCTGTCGACCTACTTTGCTGTCAATAAATTCCTGAGGATGAAATTTGATGAAATGTTTTATTAAATTATCTTTACCGCGAAAATTTTTTATACAATGGCTAAGAAAGAAATAAAAGAAAACACGGGATTTGCCCTGGGATGGGAAAACTACAAATTACTGGCAATCGGGTTTGTGATAATCGTCATTGGTTTTATACTTATGGCTGGTGGCGGAAGCGACGATCCCAAGGTGTTTAATCCCGAAATTTTTAGTTTCCGGCGTATTACACTTGCTCCTGTTGTATTATTGGTTGGTTTTGCCTTCGAAATTTATGCCATTATGAAAAAACCAAAAAAGGACAATTAATCAGGTTCATAATCAAATTATACATTAATGTCGTTTAGTTAAGAACTAAGATGAAAAAATCTGAAAGGCCAACACCCTTCGACTCCGCTCAGGGTGACAGTCAGACTGAGCGAAGTCCCTGTCTGCCGATAGGCAGGGAAGTCTGTTTTCACTAACTAAACGACATTAAATTATACATATTAATTTATTCCCCGATTGCTGTTCACATATCTGTGGTTTTGCTATATTTGCAGCCTGTTTTTTATAGGAAATTATAAGTCGCTGAATTTTAGTTGATTACGAATGTCTGAATTCAAAAAATCATACGATTTCGTTAATGGGGAAATTTTATTGTTCGACAAATACCCCGATTGGACATCATTTGATTTGGTAAGCAGGGTGCGTAATACTTTATATAAAAAAACCGGCATAAAAAAATTGAAGGTAGGGCATGCCGGCACACTTGATCCCCTTGCAACGGGGCTGATGATATTATGTACGGGCAAAGCCACAAAAAAAATCGAAACGCTGCAGCTACAGGAAAAAGAATACATTGCCACTCTTAAACTGGGGGCAACCACTCCTTCTTTCGATATGGAAACTGAAGAAGACAGTAATTCGGATTTTGGATTTGTTACTGAGGAAATTTTTATTCAGGCGACAGAAAAGTTTAAAGGTGAAACCGACCAGGTACCACCTGTGTTTTCGGCAGTAAAAGTAAAAGGCAAAAGAGCTTTTGAATATGCCCGGAACGGGGAACAACTAAAACTTCGACCAAAAAAAATTGTTATAAGTAAAATCGAATTGATTTCGTTTGGATTACCTGAAGTAATTATTAGAGTAATTTGCAGCAAAGGCACTTACATACGGTCGCTCGCCCGCGATATCGGCATTGAACTGGGTTGTGGCGCTTATCTTACCGGATTAAAAAGAACACGTATTGGAGATTATAAAATTGAAGATGCAATTACAATTGACTATTTTACTGAAAATATAAACCGCTTCGAAACCAATTAGAAGTTAAAGCGTTATCATGTTTGTAATAACTTATGCCAACTGACAGAATAAATTTAATGTTTGTAATACACTTTACTACATTTGTAAACAATAAAAAATTATCATATGAAATTATCAAAGTTCAAGTTTGAGTTAGATTCAAAAAAAATTGCACTTCATCCGACACCTAACCGCGATGAATCGAAATTAATGGTTTTAAATCGTGCAAACCGAAGCATTGAACATAAACTTTTTAAAGATGTGCTTGATTATTTCGATGATAAGGATGTAATGGTTTTTAACAATACCAAGGTTTTCCCGGCCCGTTTGTACGGCAACAAGGAAAAAACCGGCGCCGAAATCGAGGTTTTCCTTTTACGCGAACTTAACCGCGAACAACGGTTGTGGGATGTACTGGTTGACCCGGCCAGAAAAATAAGGATTGGAAACAAACTGTATTTTGGCGACGACGATTTACTCGTTGCCGAAGTTATTGACAATACAACATCGAGGGGCAGGACACTTCGTTTTCTGTTTGACGGTCCTTACGATGAATTTAAAAAAACCCTGTACGAACTGGGAGAGACTCCGCTTCCTAAATTTATTAACCGCCCCGTCCAGCCCGAAGATAAGGAAAGGTACCAGACCATTTACGCCAAACACGAAGGGGCCGTGGCAGCGCCAACAGCGGGCCTGCACTTTAGCCGCGAACTTTTAAAACGCCTCGAAATTAAAGGCATCGATTTTACCTATCTCACCCTGCACGTTGGCCTCGGAAATTTCAGAAGCGTCGATGTGGAAGACCTGACCAAGCATAAAATGGATTCAGAACAAATCTGGATTACTGACGAAGCATGCAGGGTCGTAAATAATGCAAAGGATTTAAAGAAAAACATTTGCGCCGTTGGTACCACTGTTATGCGTACCATGGAAAGCTCGGTTTCAACCCAGGGGTATTTAAATCCTTACGAAGGCTGGACAAACAAATTTATTTTCCCGCCTTACGAATTCAGCGTTGCCAACTCCATGATTACCAATTTCCATCTTCCCTATTCCACCTTGCTGATGATGGTCGCGGCTTTCGGGGGTTACGATTTTGTAATGGAGGCGTACCGGACTGCTTTAAAGGAGGATTACCGCTTTGGGACATACGGCGACGCTATGCTTATATTATAAGTCCGTTTTCCGGAATCCAACAAACCGGGAGAAAGAAAAACAAATGAATATTTTTCGAAATATGAAAACCTCGGAACGATTGTTGTCGTGGTTTTTTTATATTGTCACATTAATAATTCACTACGATGAAAAAATCAGCAATCCTTTTATTCCTGACATTTTCGCTGGCAGCAATTTCGCAGAACAAAGAGACCGAACGGCTGATTGAAGTCAGCGGCAGGTCGGAAATGGAAATTATGCCCGATGAAATAACCTTTCTGGTTGGTATTGAAGAATACTGGAAGGAAGAATTTGAAAAACGAAAAGACGTAAAGGATTATAAAACAAAAGTTCCGTTGGCAGAGATTGAGGACGACTTTATCAAAAACCTCCTCAAAGCCGGAATCGACAAGGAAGAAGTGAAGGTAAAAAACATCGGGAATTACTTGCGCAACCGGGGCAAGGAATTTCTTTACAGCAAACAGTTTGAAATTAAAGTTACCGACCTATCGAAAATCAATAAACTGACACAGTTGCTCGATTCGAAGGGGATTAAAACCATGAATGTCGGGGAGCTGAACCATTCGAAAATGGATGAGTACAAAAAACAGGTAAAAATTGATGCGTTGAAAGACGCTAAGGCAAAAGCGCAGTACCTTGTGGAAAGTATTGGCAGCGCGTTGGGCGAAGTGGTTACTATTTCTGAAATAAACGACGGATATATACGGCCAATGCGGGCCGAATCGATGATGATGAAAGCTGCTGCTGCTGATATGAATTACGAAAGCGCCGGTGAGATGCAGAATATCAAGCTCGAATACCAGGTGCGCGCGGTTTTCAGGATTAAATAATCCTCCGGGTTCAGCCTGTAAAATTAAAATTTTTAACTTTCGGCAAATTTCCTTTTTATGCCAAAATTCAACATACAGGTTTGTCCTGTCTGCAACAGCAGCAACTTTAAACCCTATTTAACCTGCACCGATTTTTTTGTTTCAGGCGAACAATTTCAGTTAAAAAAATGCAAAACCTGTGGTTTTAAAATCACCGAAAATATTGATGACGAAGACCATATCGGGAGGTTTTACCAATCGGAGGAATACATATCGCACTCCAACACAGCAAAAGGGCTGGTAAATTCGGTTTACCACAGCGTGCGGAAATTTATGCTTGGCCGCAAAAGAAATCTGGTTGAAAAAACCACAAGGTTGAAAACCGGCCATTTGCTCGATGTTGGGACCGGGACCGGTTTTTTTCTGAACGCAATGAAAGGGCGCGGCTGGCAGGTAACAGGCACTGAAAAAAGCAAAGAGGCCCGCGATTTCGCCAAAAAAGAGTTCAGCCTCGACAATCTCCCATCAGACCACTTGTTTAGCATTAAAAACAACAGCTTCGATGCAATAACACTCTGGCACGTTCTCGAACATATCCACAGGCTGGATGAGAATATGTCGGCTTTTCAGCGCCTGCTAAAGAGAAACGGCAGTCTGATTATAGCAGCGCCAAACCATGGTTCTTTTGATGCAAAACATTACAGGGAATTTTGGGCAGCTTACGACGTGCCCCGCCACATATGGCATTTCAACCCTAAACAGATGAAACTGTTTGGCGAAAAACATGGTTTTAAACTTAAATCGTTACATGCCATGCCTTTCGATTCGTTTTATGTTTCGATTCTGAGCGAGAAATACAAAAAATCGAAACTGGCATTCTTAAAAGGTATTTATTACGGTAAAATTTCGTGGTTGAAAAGCATGTTCAACCCGGCCAAAAGCAGTTCGGTGGTTTATGTTTTCGTGAAAAATTAATTGAGAAAAGGATGTCATCTTTTGGAAAAATGACATTCTTTTGATTTAAAGCATTTTATATCTTACAAAAACCAAGCAATTCCCATTTATCATTTACCGAAATTGTTTTATTATTGAGTTTATTTCAATTCTTCGATAAATTCAGTCCATGTAACAATTTTAGTTTTCCCGATTTTTTTAATCATTAAAAGGTCCGAATCACCTGTAATCAGAAAATGAGCTTTGCTATCAACAGCAAGATTTAAAAGGAAATTGTCCTTTAAGTCCCTGCATTCCATAATTTCTGTAGTTACTTCAATTAATACTCCATACATATCAAACAGCCTTAATAAGTCGAAAATTTTTTCATCGGAAAAGTATTTCCTGAATTTTGGCCTTTTTACAACAGCTAGAAATTCTTCAATAAGTTCTTTCGAAAAAATAAGTCTGACCCTGCCGTCAATTAAAATGTAATCAATAGAATTTAGTCTTTTTGAAATCAGAAAACCAATCCAAAGATTGGTGTCAAGAATTACCTTCCTTCTTCTCATATCTGTTTTTTCTTACAGATTCCACTTCAAGGGTTATTTCATCTGATGAAGGAGCATTATCCGATTCAATCCTGAATTTTTCAAGCAGTTCTTCAAATTCTGATTTCATTTTATCTTTTTTAATGCGGATAAGATCTAAATCTGCCAAATCTTTAAGAAGTAATTTCGCTTTTGGATGTAATATGTCAATTCTAACTGTTTCCATCATTGATGATTTTAACCCAAAGATATAAAATTTATCCAGTAAACTTTTTTATTCTGAATTGTCAGGTAACGCAGTAATTTCGTTTCTGATGAGTTTGTTCAACCCGGCCAAAAGCAGTTCGGTGATTTATGTTTTCGTGAAAAATTAATTGAGAAAAGAAGTTGACCAAAAAGTCTGTTTTGAAGGTTAATAACTTACAAAATGAAAGTCCTCTTCAAAAATTGACCCCCTAAATCCCCCAAAGGGTGACTTCTCCTCCCCTTCGGGGAGGTCGGGAGGGGTCATTAACTTACAAATTGAAAGTATCATCTTTTTTGATTTCTCTTTTTGGACAGCCTCTTTGATTTAAATTGATTTTATGGAAAGGACATCACCTATCGCCTGACCGGATTACTTTCTACAATGTTATAAAAGGTAACCCGGTAATGCGGGTGTTTTGAAACATTTTTCATTATATTATTGCAAAATCTGATTTTCTGAAAAAAAAAAAAAAAAAAAAAACGATGAGCTACAAGAAAAGGTGTTTTTTGTTTTAAAAACGAAATGTATATTCACAAACCATAAACAACCCCTGTCTTCGCACCCCGAAACAGGACGTTAAAGAATAACACAAAATGCAAAATTTCACATTAACCGGCAAAAACAAATTTATTGGGTAAGCCTCCCCGGGGTTCACGCGCGCTAATTTGTTCCCGGCCCGGGGAGGCAGAAGGCCCGCCTGAATGACTCAGTCGGGAAGGCTTCGCAAAGCCCTTTGCGAAGTTAACAGGTTTTTGTAAAAACTATCATCCGGGGATGCACTTTTACAAACTGGCAGGTGTAAAAAGTGGGGCAAAGCTATAATCATAAAAAATTTTAAGATGAAAAAAAAATATTTAAAAACAGGTCTTTTATTAAGCCTTTTTGTATTGACATTAACTTACTCGAAAATTGCAAAAGCAGAACAATGTCATACGGTTCATATTTTTTGTGGAGATGGTTCTGTGAGTTTTGGATTAGCATGTGGTTCAACTTATCAGGAATATCTACAAAGCATTCGTGAATTGCACATGGTGGTATGTGGTGAGGCGGACGAATAGTTAAATATAATCCAACTAACTCAGACTGATTAGTTCCGGTTAGTTGGATTTTTAAAATCACTAATTATGAGATACCTACTTGTTTTATCATTCGTTTTTTCTTCGGCAGTAATTTTTGCTCAAAATTATGTGCCTATTGATACTGCTGTCCTTTCCTGCTCCTATTTTTATGAATTTCAGGAAGACTCGACAGACCGATCATCAATGGCGAGTGAGGAAATGACATTATTAGTTGGTCGTCATTCTACCTTATTTTTGGCAACAAATCAACTGTATTTGGATTCTGTACTTAGGGCATTTTCAGGTAAACCATTTGATCAGACCCATTTGAAAAAATTTACACCTTTGGTACAAGGAACAACAGTGAACCTTTATTGCGGGTTTCATATATACAATAATTATATGGCAAACAGTATATTATTTACAAACTATTTAAACAATAAATATTTAAAAGTTATAGAAAGCAACAAAATTAATTGGAAAATTGAGGCATATAGAGATACCGTTATATCGGGTTATAAATGCTTAAAGGCTTCTGCAGGATTATGGGGACGTAAATTTAATGCCTGGTATACATTGAATATTCCCCTTAGTTACGGCCCGTATAAATTTTGTGGATTACCAGGGCTAATTGTTCAAATTTCGGATTCTAAAAAACAACATTGTTTCACACTAAATTCGATAAAAAATATCAAAGACAAAAAGCAAGCGATTTATTACTTAAATGAAAATTATATTGAAATAACTGCAAAGGATTATGTTAAAAGCCTTCAATACTATTTCGCAGACTTATACAACAGGGTATCAACAGGAGGTGTTGTAATGTTTCAGGACGATGAACGAAAGGCAAGATCTCTTGACAGGATAAGATCCAGAAATAATTATATTGAGAAATATTAACCCAATAATCAACGATCTGCGTGAAGATTAACATAATCACTTTTGGCATTTTAATATACTTGCTTGTTTTGATGCCAGGTATGTTTGTTTGTGGACAAACAGTTATTAATGGCAAAGTAATATCTGGTCAACACGAAAAGTTATCGGGCATAAGCGTTTTAGCCTTACCTGCCCGCAACAAATCTGCGATACTAACTTATGCAATTACCGATGAAGCAGGAAACTATAAATTGTCTTTAACAAGTACTTCTGATTCAGTTTTTATCGCTTTTAAATCATTAAGTTTTAAAGACACAGTAATTGCCCTGGTTAATCAAAGCCAAAAGTTTGATATTGAATTATCGCCTGATGTTTTTGAAATAAAAGAAGTGAATGTACGGGCAAACCCAATTTCAGTAAGGGGCGATACTATTAATTATGTGGTAAATTCGTTTGCAAAAGCCAGCGATCGCACCATAGGAGATGTAATCAACCGTTTGCCAGGTTTCGAGGTTACAGAGTTGGGACAGGTTTATTACCAGGGAAAACACATTCAGAAATATTACATCGAAGGGCTCGATCTGCTTGAAGGTCGATATGCGTTGGCAAACAAGAACCTGCCACATCAATCGGTTGGCTCGGTGGAGGTTTTGCGAAATCACCAGCCGGTTAAAATGCTGGAGGACAAAATGGCGTCTGACGCAACTTCAATTAACATACGGTTGAAAAACGATGTGGCCATTACCGGAACCATGTATGCTGGTGCCGGTTTTTCGCCATTCCTGCGCAATGTAAATCTGACGCCGATGTTTTTTCACAAAAAGCAACAGGTAATTGCAAGCTGGCAAAGTAATAATTCTGCCAACAATTTAAATACCCAGCACCAACCTCTGGAAATGAGCGGAGGTGAGCTGAAGGGATTGAATAATCGTAAACCTGAATTGGCCGGTATTTTGGATGTGCCGCAACCACAGATTGATAAAAAACATTACCTCGACAATAATGCCGATTTGCTGTCGTATAATCATCTGATTAAGCTGAATAACGAATCGGTACTTAAAATTAACAGCAGCTTTTATCACGATATAATAAAAGAATCAGGAGAAATGGCCACCAGTTATTTTATGCCCGGTGATACTGTTTCGTTTACTGAATTAACCCAGAATAAATTTTATAACAAAAGTTTGAGTACCGGGCTTTCATTTACTCAAAACGACAAAAAGCGATATCTTGTTAATAAGCTAAACCTGAATAAATTTTGGGACAGCGAAGAGGGTTTAATTAAAAATGAACCGGAAGAAGTTAATCAAAAGGCTGAAACCCCTCATTTTTCAATTAGCAATGATTTTGATGTTATTGTTCCGGTTAAGCGAAGTTTTGTTCGGTTTTATTCATACATCGACTTTAATAGTTCGCCACAAAAATTTACCGTTTCACCGGGGATTTTTGAAAACGCATTAAATTGGGGAATTCAATATGAGTTAACAACTCAAAATCTGTCGCTAAAAAATCTGATATCGAAAAATTTTGTTCAATACACAATTATGCGTGATGGTTGGAAGTATGAAACAGAAACAGGTGTGAATTATGAGAACCAACTATTTGAAACATCGGTAGAAATAGATGAACAGGTTATTTTGACTGACAGTTTGCAAAACAGTTTGCATTGGAATTATTCAGATTTTTACTTTACGAAGACACTGAAATATGAAAGAAGCAAGCTATGGCTTTCATTCGAATTGCCTTTAAACTTTCATTACTATCATATTAACGACAGAAAGCATCGGGCGCCTGATAAATTGCAAAATTTATTTTTTACCCCTTCTTTTTCGATGAAATATGATTTAAACGGATACTGGATTTGTCGATTGGGAGCAGGTTACAGCAATAAACTAGCCGATGTAAATACAATGGCGCAGGGCTATGTGTTTTCGAATTATCGCCATTTGAAACGTGGAATTGACCAACTGAGTGAAACCAAAGGATTTCGCATTAATTCTGGGCTGGAGTATAGAAATCCAGTTTCCGGGCTGTTTTCGACTTTGGTATGGATGAGTAATTACAGTGCCCATAACCTGCTTTTAAAAAAACAGGTTAACTCCAGCGGACTTTTATTTTACGAAGTGATTGATAGGAAAAACCAGTCGCGATTAAATAACATAACATTCACAATAAATCAGTATCTGGCCAGGTTGAAAGTTACCCTTGATTTTAAGTCATATTATAACCAGCAAAAAAAGGAGTTTTTGCTTAATGGTGAGATGGGATGTTTAAATTATAAAGTTTTTACATTACACCCGGGAATAACTGTGAATCGGTGGAGAAGGATTGATCTTGAATACAGCTATCGTGCGCAGCTTTTCCGCCAGATTTCTGAGCAATCTGATTTTTCGGTACTAGAGCAAAGGCAAAAAGGAAGTGTATTTTACAATCCCGGAAAGCGCCATTTGTTTGGATTAACTGCTGAACATTATAATGCAAAACAAACCGGGCAGCAAAGTGCGAATCTGTTTTTCGCTCATTTTTCCTATCATCTGAAACCGTCGAAAGGAAAATTCAAATATAAACTTGAAATCAGAAATATTTTCAATCAATCAGAAATGGTGCTATTCAACAATACCGATATTTCATTGGTTAAAACAAGTTATTCAATACGTCCGCGCCAATTTTTGGCAACAATTTCAATCGGATTGTGATTCAGGAAAATATTTATTAGGGTAAGGTCTGTTTCAAAAAACCGTCAGTTACCGGCTTTTCTGTTTTATATTTTGTTCACTATAAAGTTTTTGCAACTTCTATTTCGTGATATGCCTCGATATTATCTCCAACTTTTATGTCGTTGAATTTATCAATATTCAGTCCGCACTCGTACCCGTTCTTCACTTCCTTTACATCTTCCTTAAAACGTTTCAACGAGCCAAGTGTGCCGGTATAAATAACAATACCGTCGCGTATTACACGGACTTTTGAATTTCGGCTTACCTTGCCATCGCGAACAATACAACCGGCAATATTCCCGACTTTTGTAATATTGAAAACTTCGAGAACCTCCACTGTACCAAGGATTTCTTCCTTGATATCGGGCGACAACATACCCTCCATAGCAGCCTTGATTTCGTTAATTGCATCGTAAATAATAGAATACAAACGAATATCGATTTGTTCTTTTTCGGCCAGTTTACGTGCATTCAGCGAAGGACGCACCTGGAACCCGATAACAATTGCCTCTGATGCGGCAGCCAAAAGAATGTCGGATTCGGAAATTTGCCCGACTGCTTTGTGTTTTATATTAACCTGGATTTCTTCGGTTGAAAGTTTTATCAGCGAATCGGACAAGGCTTCGATTGAACCGTCAACATCGCCCTTAACAATAAGGTTTAATTCCTGGAAGTTACCGATTGCAATCCTTCGTCCAATTTCGTCAAGCGTAATGTGTTTCTGTGTACGAAGACCCTGTTCGCGGGCCAGTTGTTCGCGTTTGTTGGCAATGTTCCTGGCTTCACGTTCATTATCCATTACATTGAACCTGTCGCCGGCCTGCGGGGCGCCGTTCAAACCCAGGATAATTGCCGGTTCGGCAGGGCCAACCTCATCGATTTTTTGGTTTCGTTCGTTAAACATTGCTTTTACGTGGCCGTAATGCTGGCCTGCAAGCAACATATCGCCAACCCTGAGCGTTCCGGCCTGTACCAGCAGGGTTGCAATATAACCGCGCCCCCTGTCAAGCGAAGATTCTATAATTGTACCGTGTGCATTTTTGTTTGCATTGGCTTTTAAATCAAGCATTTCGGCTTCGAGCAACACCTTTTCGAGCAATTCTGAAACACCGGTTCCAAGTTTTGCCGAAATATCGTGCGACTGGTATTTTCCACCCCACTCTTCGACAAGATAATTCATTTTGGCCAGGCCTTCTTTTATCTTTTCGGGGTTAGCGCCCGGTTTGTCAACTTTATTGATTGCAAAAACCATTGGTACCCCGGCTGCCGCAGCATGGTTAATTGCTTCAATAGTTTGGGGCATAATATTATCATCGGCCGCTACAATAATTATTGCAATGTCGGTTACCTGTGCTCCGCGTGCGCGCATGGCAGTAAAAGCTTCGTGGCCGGGAGTATCGAGGAAGGTGATTTTTTTACCGTCTTCGAGTTTTACGTGATAGGCCCCGATGTGCTGGGTAATACCCCCGGCTTCGCCTGCAATAACATTCGTATTCCTGATGTAGTCGAGCAACGAAGTTTTACCGTGGTCGACGTGACCCATAACGGTTACAATTGGCGAGCGTGGCTCCAGGTCTTCTTCCCTGTCTTCTTCCGCCTCTATGGCTTCCTGTATTTCGACACTAACAAATTCGACTTTAAAACCAAATTCATCGGCTACAACCGACAGGGTTTCGGCATCAAGGCGCTGGTTTATCGAAACAAACAAACCAAGGCTCATACACGACGAAATAACCTGCGTTACGCTAACATCCATCATAGTTGCAAACTCGGCAACCGATACAAATTCGGTAACCTTGAGCACTTTCTTTTCCAGTTCCATCTGGTCCATGTCGGCTTGCATCCTTTCGTTGTAAACCGCCCGTTTTTCGCGCCTGTGCTTCGAACCTTTCGATTTTCCTTTTGATGTTAACCTGGCAAGAGTATCTTTTATCTGTTTTTGTACATCCTCTTCGTTGACCTCCTTTTTCAATAACCTTTTCTTTTTTCCACCCACACCCTGAGCAGTAGCCTGGCTTTGTTTATTTACAACAAAATTGCCCTTGGGTCTTTCTCCGGGTTTACGATCGACGCTGATTTTTTCCGTGTCCTTAGAAATTCTTTTCCTGCGTTTTTTACGACTGCCACCCTGTTCGCCCTGTGCTTTCTTTTCATCGGGCAATTCGATTTTACCCAGTACCGTTGGCCCATTCAGTTTTTCGGTTTTTGCTTTAATAACGCTGGGTTCCACATCTTTAGCTAAGTCTGTTTTTTGTTCAGCCTGTTTGGTTATTATAATTTTATTGCGCTCTTTGCGTTCGCGCTCTTTTTCTTCTCTTGTTTTTTTAGCTGGTCGTGTTCTTTGATTAATATTTGTCAAATCAATCATTCCCACCACTTTAACATCATCAACTTTAGTTGATTTTAGACTATGGACGTATATTTCCACTTCAGGAGTTTCTTCTTTTTCGGGTTCAGTTTCAGGAGCTTTAGTAACCGGACCTTCGATGGTTTTTTTAATTGTTTCAGGTTCAGTCTTTTCTGCCCCTTTTACTATTTTGGGTTCTGATTCTTTTACAGGGGTTGGTTCCGGTTGTTTTTCAACTTCTGGTGTTGCCTTAACAACGGGCTTTTCAACTTCGATCTTCTTTTTTGGCTTATTGAGCGAGTTCAGGTCGATTTTTCCGATTACCTTGAAACTATCAATCTTTTCAACAGGAATTACTACTTCCAGGGGTTTAACTTCCTTTTCTGCTACTGCTTTGGAAACGTGTTTTTCTTCGAACACCTTTTCATGGTGTTCATCGTCATAATCGTCGATTGAAATGCTTTCTTTTCTTGGACGATGACTTTTCAGACTGATTTTTTCCGATTCCTTTTTTATCGAAATATCAGTTTTATATTCTTTATCAAGAAGTTGCACAGCTTCTGCAGAAACTTTAGTATTTGGGTTTGAATCGACATCAAAACCTTTTTTATGCAAAAATTCTACAATAGTATGTATCCCAACATTGTATTCTCTTGCAAGTTTACTAAGTCTGATTGTATTGCCTTCCACCATAAAAATTTTATTACTTTTCTAAATTACTGTAGAACCTAATGCAATATTAGTAAAAACAATTTTGCATCTGCAAATTAGCAGTTTTATTCAAATTCCGATTTTAAAATCCTGATTACTTCATCAATAGTTTCTTCTTCAAGGTCGGTGCGTTTAATCAACTCGGCCCTGGGAATATTTAATACGTTTTTAGCCGAGTCGCAACCAATTCCCTTGAGTGCATCTATTACCCAACCTTCTATTTCATCACTGAATTCATCGAGGTTTACATCGTCATCGTCTTCTTCCATTTCGCGGTAAACATCAATTTCGTAACCAGTCAGCTGGCTGGCAAGCCTTATATTCAAACCCCCTTTACCTATGGCCAGCGACACTTCTTCGGGTTTTAAATAAACTTCGGCACGTTTTTCATCTTCAATAATTTTTATCGAATTAATTTTTGCGGGATTTAACGCGCGTTTGATAAACAACTGGTTATTTGCCGAAAAATTAATTACATCGATATTTTCGTTTCTGAGTTCGCGCACGATACCATGTATCCTGGAGCCTTTCATTCCCACACATGCTCCTACCGGGTCAATTCGTTCGTCGTACGACTCGACTGCAACTTTTGCACGCTCGCCCGGAACCCTTACTATTTTTTTAATGGTAATCAAACCATCAAAAATCTCCGGAATTTCAAGTTCAAACAATCTCTCTAAAAAGGCCGGCGCTGTTCGCGACAGGATAATGAGCGGGTTGTTGTTCCTTAACTCGACTTTATAAACAATTGCGCGCACATTATCCCCTTTTCTGAAATAATCAGATGGTATTTGTTCCGATTTTGGCAGTATCAGTTCGTTACCTTCATCATCGAGAATCAGGATTTCCTTTTTCCAGACCTGGTAAACCTCGCCTGTGACTATATCGCCAATTTTGGTTTTATATTTACCGTAAATATGGTCTTTTTCGAGTTCAAGAATTTTACTTGCCAGGTTCTGACGAAGGTTTAAAATTGCCCTGCGCCCAAAATCTTCAAATTTTACCTCATCGGTAACTTCTTCCCCAATTTCGTAATCTTTATCAATTTTTAAGGCTTCACTCAAAGTAATCTGAGCGTTAGGATCTTCCAGTTTGTCGTCTTCCACAACAGTCCTGTTTCGCCAGATTTCAAAGTCACCTTTATCGATGTTAATAATAACATCGAAGTTTTCATCGGTATCAAATTGTCTAATCAAAACACTCCTGAATACTTCTTCAATGACACTCATCATTGTTGCCCTGTCGATGTTTTTCAGTTCTTTGAATTCGGCAAATGAATCAATCAGATTAATATTTTCCATACCTCAATCTTTTTTATTTGAACGAAATAACAGCTTTTGCACTTTTTATTTCTTCGTATTTCAAATGATGTTGCTTAATATGCAACTGTTTCTTTTTTTCCCCTTCAACCACTTCGCGCGAAGAAGTTTCAATTGTAACCCCTTCATGGTTTGCTTGTAACATAACTCCCTGAATTTCAACGCCTGCCACCGTACGAACATTAATTTCACGGCCAGTATATTTGATATACTGCTCGTTTACCTTAAATTTTTCGTCCAGGCCTGGCGAAGAAACCTGAAGCTCGAAATCATCCTCGTCCCTGTTTAAATTGTACTCAATATGCCTGCTGATTGATACACACTGATCGATAGTTAATCCGTCGTAACTGTCGACAAAAACATTTATCACGTTTCTTTCGTTCACCGAAATATCAACGAGAAACATTCTTTCATCCAGTTTTTCAATTACCAATTTTTTTACTATCTCTCTGTCAATCATCAAATTCCATCTAATAAAATAGGGAACCAGAGGCCCCCTAAAAACACGTTTTAGAAAAATCACCGCAAAAATAATAAATTTTACAATACCCGCAAATATCCGGGTGTTTATAACCCTTTGATTTTAAAGAATAAATAACATGTTATTTTATTGTAGTCCAATTCTATTTTATACCTGGTTGAATTGCATATTTATTTTGAAAAACGGGCAGTCTGGTTTTTAGTTTATTAAAGTTTTATACTTTTGAAAATTAACAACAGGCAATTTTGTGATCGAAAAACATAGAAATAAAAAAAAGATTATCAACGACCCTGTGTTGGGATTCATTAATCTCGAATCGGATCTGATTTTCGATCTGATTGAGGATCCGATTTTTCAGCGGTTAAGGAGAATAAAACAACTCGGCTTATCGTATTTGGTTTTTCCGGGGGCCAACCATTCGCGCTTTGAACATGCATTGGGCTCAACATATTTAATGCGCCAGGCAATTGCTGTTTTACGATTGAAGGGACATGAAATTACCAACACCGAAGCCGATGCCGTAACTGCCGCCATTCTGCTTCACGATATCGGGCATGCCCCATTTTCACACGTCCTTGAGAATACGCTGGTTGAAATACCCCACGAAGAAATTTCCCTTTTGCTCATGAAAGAACTGAACCAGCAATTTGATGGGAAATTAAACTTAGCCATTGAGATTTTTACCAATCGATATAAAAAACATTTCCTGCACCAGTTGGTTTCGAGCCAATTAGATATGGACAGGCTCGACTACCTGAACCGCGACAGTTTTTTTACTGGCGTTGTAGAAGGGACCATCGGAACTGAAAGAATAATTAAAATGCTTAATGTTTGGAACGACCAACTGGTTGTTGATGAAAAGGGAATTTATTCGATTGAAAAGTTTCTGATTTCGAGACGCTTTATGTACTGGCAGGTCTACCTGCACAAAACTGTTGTGTCGGCCGAAAACCTTCTGATTAGTGTTTTAAAAAGGGCAAAAGAATTGGTTTTGGCAGGAGTGAAAGTATTTTCGACCCCAACGTTAAAGGTGTTCCTTGAAAATAATTTTACCTCAACCGATTTTAAAGAAAACAGGATAATAAACGGGAAGAATATTCTAACCTGGTTTACTTTGCTCGACGACAATGACATAATGATATCCCTCAAAGAATGGCAATCGCACCCTGACACTATATTATCGATGCTAACCGGATGTTTAAATAACCGCCAATTATTCAAAATCAAACTCCTTTCTGCTCCCGTAACAAAAACTACGGAAGAAAAATTTAAGAAAGCAATTGAACAGGATATCACTTCCGACTGCAACGCTTTGAAGTATTTTATAATGTCGGGGGAAATTACAAACAACGCCTACGATTCGCATAATGAAAAGATTCTTGTGTTAAATAAGGCAGGTAAAATAAAAGATATGCATGAGGCATCCGACATTGATTTATCAGCGTTGACCAAAACCGTCAGGAAGTACTTTTTGTGCTATCCGAAAAAATTGGACATTAATTAGTTTAAAGTTATATTTGCACCGCTTAAAAACATATAATGGATTTTAAAGTTACCGACATTGCCCAATTTCTCAATGGCGAAATTATTGGAAATGATAACATTAGGGTGTCAAATGTTTCAAAAATCGAAGAGGGGATACCAGGCACTTTAGCTTTTCTGGCTAATTTGAAATACGAAAACTTTCTGTATACAACCAATGCCTCGGTTGTGCTGGTGAACAAAAGCTTTGTTCCAAAGGCAAAGGTAAATGCAACGCTAATTAAGGTCGATGATGCATACCAGGCTTTTGCCTCGCTTTTGGATTTATACATGCAAGCCAAAGCCATGCTAAAAACTGGCATTGAACAACCCTGTTACATCGATCAATCAGCATCGGTTGGAAAAGAAATTTATTTTGGGGCATTTTCGTACATTGGCAAGAACTCGAAAATTGGTGATAACTCCTTAATATATCCGCAGGTTTATATTGGCGACGATGTAACCATTGGCGGCAATTGTATTATCTATGCCGGGGCAAAGATTTACAGCGGTTCTGTTATCGGAAACCGTTGCATTTTGCATTCGGGCTGTGTTATAGGCTCCGATGGATTTGGCTTTGCCCCTACTGAAAACGGCTCGTACAAAAAAATTGCGCAAATTGGCAATGCCATACTCGAAGACGATGTTGAAATTGGCGCTAATACCACAATCGACTGTGGAACAATGGGGTCAACAATTGTTCGCAAAGGTGTTAAACTCGACAACCTTGTGCAAATTGCCCATAACTGCGAAGTTGGGGAAAATACAGTTATCGCAGCCCAAACCGGCATGGCCGGAACTTCGAAAGTGGGCAAAAACTGTAAATTTGGCGGGCAGGTTGGTTTAGCCGGGCATTTAACAATTGGAGATAGTGTTTTCATAGGAGCCCAGTCGGGTGTGGCTAAATCGGTAAACAGCAATCAAACCGTACTTGGTACACCGGCTTTCGAAATTAAAGATGCAATAAAATCGATGACAATATTCAAAAACCTTCCAAAACTAAGAGATGAAGTTATCCAGCTTCAGAAAGAAATCAGGAAAATAAAAGAACAGAACAAAAATTCTGAAGATTAAGGTATGAGTGTAAAACAAAAAACGCTGGCCTGTTCCTTCACTATTCAGGGAAAAGGGTTACACACCGGAGTAGATGTAACCATGAATTTTTTGCCGGCTCCTGTAAACCACGGGTTCAAATTTAAACGTATCGATGTTGAAGGCCATCCGGTTATCGATGCCGATGTTGATTTGGTAATAGACACGTCGAGAGGCACTTTGCTTGAAAAAGACGGCGCCCGCATTGGAACCATTGAACATACATTGGCTGCATTGGTAGGAATGGATCTTGACAACGTACTGATAGAAGTAAACAACGAGGAAGCGCCGATTATCGATGGCAGCTCAATACATTTTGTAAATGCCATTGAAAAAGCCGGAATAGTAGAACAGGATGCAGATCGTGATTACCTCGTTATTAAAGAAAAAATTGAAATTTTTGATGAAAAATCGGGCGCCGAGATTGTGGCGCTCCCCGATGATGATTTTCGTTTAAATATTACTATTTCATTTAAATCGAAAGTTCTCAATAACCAATATGCTACCTTAAATAACATTCGCGATTTCAAAACAGAAATTGCCAATTGCCGTACTTTTGTATTTTTACACGAGCTCGAATTCCTTCTAAATAATAACCTGGTTAAAGGTGGCGACCTCGACAATGCCATCGTAATTATTGACAAGGACGTCAGCCAGGCCGAACTCAACCGTTTGGCCGATTTATTTAACCACGACCGCGTTGAAGTTAAACCACAGGGAATTTTAAACAACCTTGACCTTCATTTCGACAACGAATGCGCCCGCCATAAACTGCTCGATGTAATTGGCGATTTAGCCCTGTGCGGCAAACATATTAAAGGTAGGATAATTGCTTCTAAACCGGGACATAGCCCAAATACAATGTTTGCCAAGGCGCTTAAAAAGTACATTAAACTTGAGGAAGAAAGCGCCCCCGAATACAATCCGAATAAGGCCCCGGTACTGGATATTACCAAAATAAAGGAGTATTTACCTCATCGCTACCCTTTTCTGCTTGTCGATAAAATTATATCGATAACCGATTTGCAGATTGTTGGCGTTAAAAATGTGACTACCAACGAACCCTTTTTCGAAGGACATTTCCCCGATGAGCCTGTAATGCCCGGAGTTTTACTTGTTGAAGCCATGGCACAAACTGGCGGATTACTGGTTTTAAGCCAGTTAACCGGTAAATATTCGACCTATTTTGTAAGGATTGACAATGTTAAATTCAGAAAAAAAGTAGTCCCGGGTGACACTTTGATTTTCAAATTAATCTTAATTTCGCCCATTCGAAGAGGAATTGCCAACATGAGAGGAATAACCTTTGTAGGCGACAAAATTGTTGCTGAAGGGGAGTTTATGGCACAAATTGTTAAACAGAACGAAATCAGTTAATTAATATGATGAAACAACCTTTGGCATACGTTCATCCGGATGCAAAAATAGCCGATAACGTAGTAATTGAACCATTTGTCACTATCGACCAGGATGTTGTGGTTGGCGAGGGTACAAGAATTGGTTCAGGTGTAACTATTTTACCCGGAACCCGGATTGGTAAAAACTGCAAAATTTTCCCTGGTGCGGTTATCGGAGCTGTTCCACAAGACCTAAAATTCAGGGGCGAGTACACTACCCTCGAAATTGGCGATAACAACACCATACGCGAATTTGTTACCATTAACCGTGGCACCGCCGCAAAAGGAAAAACGGTTGTTGGCAACAACAACCTGATAATGGCTTATGTGCACATTGCACACGACTGTATTGTTGGCAATAATGTGATACTGGTTAACAATACCCAGCTAGCCGGGGAAGTTATTATCGACGACTATGTTATTCTGGCCGGAATGGTTGCAGTGCACCAGTTTTGCAGGGTTGGCTCGCATGTTATGATAGCCGGCGGCTCGCTGGTAAGAAAGGATGTGCCCCCGTTTATCAAAGCTGCACGCGAACCTTTGGCTTACGTCGGAATTAACTCAATCGGGCTCCGTCGCAGGAATTTCACCAACGAGAAAATACGCGAAGTTCAGGATATTTACAGGTACATTTACCAAAAAGGGCTGAACACTTCGCAGGCAGTTGAAATAATTGAAGCCGAAATGCCGGCAACCCAGGAGCGCGACGAAATCCTGCTTTTTGTAAAAGACTCAAAAAGAGGAATTATCAGGGGTTATTTCCCTGATTAATCTGATAAAAACATAATACATTTCTGAAACTCCGGCTTTTATCACCGGGGTTTTGTTTTTCTTATTTCCACATAAATAATTTAGTATTATCACGATGGACTCTTTGCAAAACAATCTGCGGTTTATGTTCCTTGCTATTTTTCTTACTGTGTTCGCAACTGGCCTTTCAGCCCAACATAAACACGATGATGACCACAAACACCTGCACGACGACCACAAATATCACCTCGGTTTCGGGATTGCCGGCTCGTACCTTTCTGTTGAACAAGCCGTCGCCCCGGGATTTCATATCCATTTCATCAGGCAGTTGGGCGCCGAAAAAAAATGGGGAGTTGGGCTCGGTTTTGAATCCATCATTGAAGAAAATACACACAGCAATTTCACTGTGCTGGGAAATTGGCATCCCGTTGATTTTCTGTCGCTGAATGCGGGGCCTGGACTGGTTTTTGCCAAACATGAAGGCGAAACCGAAATATTACCTGCTTTTCAAACCGAAGCCGTATTCGAATTTAACATATTAAAAAAAATCCATATTGGCCCAACTGCGGGTTTTGGTATCGACAGGGAGGAAAGCCATTTTTCGGTTGGTGTGCATGTAGGAGTTGGGTTGTAAGGATTTAATGTCTGGTTTAAAAATTGAAAAAAGTTACCCGAATATTTATATGTAGTAGAAATTTAGTTATCTTTGTGAGAAGTTTTAAATCAGTTTATACAAATCATGTAGTTCTCAGAATTACGAAACATCATTGAAAAAGCAGGTTGCTACATTAAAAGACACGGTTCTGACCACGATTTGTATTACAGCCCAAAAACAGGGAAAATTTTCCCGGTGGGCAGGCATAAGTCGAAAGAGGTGCCAAAGGGGACATTAAGAAGTATATTTAAACAGGCAGGGATTGAATAATCTGTGCTTTTTAAACGATTGGACAATGAAAGTAGCAGTAATTATTGAACGCGGAACTGACGGTTTTTATTCGGCTTACATGGATGACGACCGTTTTGATTTTGGGCTGAATGGGCAGGGCAATACCGTACAAGAGGCCAAAGATGATTTTTTAAAAGCATACCTGGAAATCAGGAAAATAAAAGAAGAAGAAGGGGCAACAATACCGGATCTGGAATTTGAATTTGAATACGATGTTGATTCTTTTTTAAACTATTATGCAGGTATTTTGTCAAAATCGGGGCTTGAGAAAATAACAGGAATTAACCAGAAACAATTGTGGCATTATGCTTCAGGCAAAAGAAAACCAACAAAACAAACCATTCTGAAAATACAAAACGGGCTGCATAACTTTGCCAAAGATTTAATGGAAGTACAATTTGTGGATTAACCTCGTTACAAATATTCAATCCTAACCACTACTTCCATCCCTGTTTCTTCCTGATTGATATCGCCAGGTTTTGTATAGGTAGTTTGAATCCGGCATTTGTGTTGTTTTTCAAAAAGCCGGTAATACGACTCCATTATTGACAAGCCCTTTCCGGTGCTTTCTATTCGGTTATCATCGGCTCTTTTACTAATGCCATTATCCTTTACGGTTAACAAAACACCACGTGCCAATGCCTTTACGCCAATTTCGAGCAAACCTCCAGAAACCATGTTCTTAAATCCATGTTTCACTGCGTTTTCAACATAGGTGTGCAGTACCATTTTAGGCACAATCATTTTAAGGTCGGCTGTCTTGGCTATCGAAAACAGGGTTCGAAAACGTTCCTTATACCTGAATTCCTGTATTGCAAGGTAGTCTTTTACAAAACCGATTTCTTCTTCAAGCGTGCGTGCGGTCATCTCGGCATCGACAAGCACTTTGCGGATCAGCCGGGTATTGACCGACAGGAAATCATAAGCCTCCTCCTTTTTTCCCATTTCGATTAAATAACCTACCGAATTGAGCGCGTTAAAAATAAAATGCGGGTTCAACTGGTTACGGATGGTATTGAATTGCAACTCGGTAAGTTGTTTTTCGGTTGCCCATTTTGCCTGCAATTGGCGGCGCTGGAAATACTGTATCATGAAAACCAGGACATACGTAGCCATGAAAATAACAACCCAAATAAGAAATTTGGTCCAGTAATACTGGTTTTTGGAATAGCGGAGAAAGAAAAACCCGCTGTTGGTAGAAACCATAAGCCGATCGACCTGCCCATCTGCCATAAAAGGGTAAACGTTATCTACCCACAAACGTGCAAGCGGGATGTGCAATACGGTAACCGCATTTTTTCTGAAATTGGTAATTTCAAATTCCGAAGCTGTAATATCGTAAAAAATACGCTCTTTAAAACCATCGCCGTCTGCATCAATATACCAGGTTTTATCAGGAACGTACAGTTTGAAATCCTTTTGTTTTTTTAACTTGTCTTGTGGCAGTCCCGACAGTTCCTGCGTTAATTCAAATTTTCCGATATTATCAATATAGAGATAATTTCTGCCGTCTTCTATGTCAATAATATTAGCGTTAATGGCCGGATCGCCTTTTAAAAACCATTGCCGGTTCAGGATATTCCCTTTATAATCAAGCAGTAAAATCTGGTTGGTATTGCTTTCATCCGATTGGCTTGCATAAAGCACAAAAAACAGGGTGTCTGAAAAAGTTGCCGGCGAAGTCACTACTGCGCCATATCCGGCGGGCATTGCTATGGGCTTAAACAGGTAGTCCAGGTTTAAATCGAATACAGTAATCCAGGCATTTTTATCAGAATATTCTGTTTCGAAATGAACATTTGAAGGTGCATAGTTCCACGGCAGTATCTCATGCAGTCCATCCCTGTTTATATCACTAAATATTAACTTAATACAAGGAATATATGAATCCGGCGTTTTTGTAAGTTTAAGGCTGTCAGCATCGAGCCTGTAAATACCACGGGGGTTTAGGCCATAGCCTGCATCAAAATTAAACCAGAGCTCCTTTTGGCCGTCCTTATCATAGTCGTCAAAAGCCTGGATTCGTGAAGTGAATGCCATCTGCGGTACCGGATTTTCAATTTCCCCGATAAATAAATTTTCAATCAGTTTTTCGCCATTTGCAAGGGTTAGCGCATTTAAAAATACCGTATCGTTGTTGTGTGATACGAATAGAATCTCTTTCAGCCCATCGTTGTTGATATCAATTATTTCGGGAACAAGGCTAACCGTCCAGTCATGATTTATATGGGGAAACGCATCAATTAAAGACCCGTTTTTATCATAAGTGACTATTGTCAGCCTTTTTGAATCGTGTGCCTTGTAAATATAAACCCTTTCGCTGTTTCCATCGTTATCGGTATCGCCTGCCATGTACATCCCCCAATCTGATTCGTGAATGAACCAGGCATCCTGAAATTCAAGAAAAAACCGCTCAACAGGGACTTTTACAAAAAGTAAAATCAGCAAAGTTGAAAATACTGCAAATAAAAACCTTTGCCATTTTTCGGAAGCGGCCAATCTTTTAAAAATTGCCGGGAGCCTGCCCATAAACAAAGGGGGCTTCATACCGAAAGCAACTGTTTAATATCGTGCACTTTAAGAGACACCTCAAGCCTGTACTCTGTTTCGGGTGTTTCAAGCTTCAGGTATTTCCCCTTTGAATGGTAAAAGGCGATATAATTACGGTTAACCACATGCTTGCGGCTGATGCGTATAAACCGGTTTTCGGGAAGCGATGGTATAATTTTGCCCAGGTTGCTGCTCGAAACTATTTTTTTTTCCATTGCTAAGTACAATGGTGGAATAGGAACAGTCGGCTTCGAGGTAGACAATTTCGTCGAGCTTCACCTGGTACACCCCTTCGGAGCTCCGAATTAACAAATGGCTGTTTTGTGCCGGCAGCCCACCTGCGCCATTGACAACAAGAAGTTTATCGACCAGCCGTGCCAGTTCTGCTCTATCTACAGGTTTTAGCAAATAATCGAAGGCATTCTGCCGCAGGGCATCGAGGGCATAATGCCCGAAAGCGGTAACATAAATTGTTTTTGTACCCGGGGTGTGCTGTTTTATTTTTTCAGATAAATGCAAACCGTTAAGTTCGGGCATCTCGACATCGAGAAACAGATAAGCGGGCTGCTGCTCAATAATCTTTGCAAATGCTTCGGTGGCGCTGGTAAAAACCGAAACCTCGCCGAATAACGAGAAAGGCCCAAGCAACCGTTGCAGCAAGTGCGCGGCATCGGGCTCATCGTCAACAATAAAGGTTTTTGGTTTTTGCACGTACATCTGGTTTTATTTAGGTAAAATTATTTGCTATAGGCGCCTTAATGTCCTGTCGCCCTGACAATCAGCTCAAAATTAGCAGAATATTTGAAACTTCAATACCCCCACTGAAATTTTGTTTGTAAAAACCGGGGGTTGGTTGGATGTAAATGGGGGTTGGTGAAACATTCACGCTTTGCTGAATTATAAAACTGACTTTAAGGTAAATTGTGGCATAATCTGATAAAGCCAATTCAATGAAACTAACATTTATACTCCTTGTCTGTTTGCACATTTCAGCAATATTGCACGCCCAGGTTTCCAAAACGATTAATATTAATTCCGGTGAATTGAAAACAAGTTTAACCTCAACCGAACTTGGTACCATTACTAACCTTAACTTAACGGGCACAATTGATGCCCGCGATTTTAGAATAATGCGCGATAGTATGCCATTATTGGCTGAAGTTGATTTGATCGGGGTTGAAATTATTGCATACAGCGGAACTGAGGGAACAAGCAGTTGGGGCTATATCAATTACCCGGCAAATACAATTCCCCAATCTGCCTTTTATTATAAAGATAGCCTGACTTCAATTGTTCTTCCAAGTTCTATTGTAACAATTGATCAGAATGCATTTTACCATTGTGATCAACTTGCAGCCATTGTTATACCAACATCAGTTACATCAATTAAAATCCAAGCATTTGCCTTTTGTTCAGGTTTAACTTCTTTAATTATTCCAAACTCTGTAACATCAATTGCAGATTTTTGCTTTTATTATTGTACCAATTTAACAACTGTTTCCATTCCTCCATCGGTTACTCATTTAGGTTTAGTTGCATTTGGAAATTCTGGTTTGGAAACGGTTAATATTCCTTCATCAGTGATCTCCTTTCGGCCTGAGGTTTTTACTAATTGTAATAAACTTAAAAAAATAACAGTTAATTCAAACTCTCCGGTCGATTTAAATTATTCTCCGAGAGTTTTTAGAGGTGTTGATAAATCAACATGTATTTTATATGTCCCTTTTGGGGCGAAAACTGCTTACCAGGCTGCCGACCAATGGAAAGACTTTTTAACTATTGAAGAGTTGCCAGGCTTATTTTTATCAACAGCAACTCTCGATTTTGGTGCAAACGCAGGCAGTAGCCTATTTAACATAGCCTCGAGTGAGGCATGGACAGCCACTTCGGACCAAAGCTGGTTAACGCTCAACCCGGGAACAGGCGCATTGGGCAGCAGCAGTGTTGCACTTAACTATACAGCCAACTCCGGAACAAGCAAACGTACAGGAACTATTAGTGTATCGGCCTCAGATCTTGAAACACAAACAATAGTTGTAAGCCAAGGTGGTATAACAGAAGTAACTGCAGGCAATTTAAAGACATTGCTTGGCGACCAGCTTGCCACGATTGCCAGCCTTACCCTTGCAGGGACAATAGATGCCCGCGATTTTAAAACCATGCGCGACGATATGCCCGTGCTGGCACATATTGACTTAAGCGCTGCAACTATTGTTGCTTATACCGGAACAGGAGGAACAAGCATATGGGGCAATACAAATTATACGGCCAATACAATTCCTGAACATGCATTTATGAATTCAAACTGGCAGGGCAAAACCAGCTTAAAAACCTTTGTATTTCCTGCAAATGCTACTTCTGTAAGTCAACTAGCTTTCTACAATTGTACAAACCTGACAGATTTGGTTATATCGCCGGTACTTAGCACTATAGGAAACGCATCGTTTTCTTACTGCACAGGATTAGTAACAATAAACATACCCAATACTGTTACAAGTATTGGTTCATCCGCTTTTGCCTGGTGTTCTGCTTTAAAAGATATTAGCATACCGGCATCGGTTAGTTCTATTGGCATATCTGCTTTTGGCGGCCTTAATGCAAACATCGAAGTAGATGGCTCCAGCCAGCACTTTTCGTCGGCAGAAGGAATATTATACAATAAAACAAAGACAATCCTTATACAGTGCCCTGTTTCTAAACAGGGGAGCTTTACAGTACCGGCTACGGTAACAACAATTAGCAGCCGGGCTTTTATGGATTGCACCAAGTTAAGCAGCATAACCCTGCCTGCCATGCTTAGCACAATAGGCGATAGCGCTTTTACCTATTGCCTGGGCCTTGGCAGTATAGTTTTACCTGTGCAGCTTAGTTCAATTGGAAATTATGCTTTCCAGTCGTGTACAAATTTAACTTCAATAACAGTTAAAGCCAGCAACCCGGTTAATTTAAGCAATCGCCAGGGGGTATTTAATAATATCAACAAAACCACCTGTATTTTGAAGGTTCCCTTTGGTTCAAAAGCCGCCTATCAGGCTGCCAGCCAATGGAAAGACTTTTTAACTATTGAAGAACAGCCCGGATTATATTTATCAATTGCCAAGTTAAATTTTGGAGCAAACGCAGGCAGCAGCCAGGTTAACATTGCCTCGAGCGAAGCATGGACAGCCGTTTCAAACCAAAGTTGGTTAACGCTCGACCCCGGAACTGGAGCATTGGGCAGCAGCAGTGTTGCACTTAACTATACAGCCAACTCCGGAACAACCATACGCACGGCAACTATAACTGTATCGGCCACAGGGCTTGAAACACAGTCAATAGCTGTAACACAATATGGTTTAACAGAAGTAACAGCGGGCAATTTAAAGACACAATTTGCAGACCAGCTTGCAGCAATAACCAGCCTTACCCTAACGGGCACAATCGATGCACGCGATTTTAAAACCATGCGCGATGATATGCCTTTGCTGGCAAATATAGATTTAAGCGCCGCAACTATTGTTGCCTATACCGGAACCGAAGGAACCACAAGCGGGAATATAGCTTATTTAGCCAACACAGTTCCGGAACGTGCATTTGTAAACAGCAACTGGCAGGGAAAAGCCTCGCTGAAAACTTTTGTTTTTCCTACAAATGTAACTTCGGTGGGCCAATATGCATTTTACAATTGCAGCAACCTGAATTCGGTTGTTTTATCCCCGCAACTCATAACAATCGGTAACTATTCATTTTATATTTGCAGGGGTTTAACTGTAATAAATATTCCATCCCCGGTTACTACAATAGGTTCATACGCTTTTTATTATTGCACCGGCCTTACGGGTTTAACCATCCCGGCATCGGTTACTACAATAGGTAGTTACGCATTTGCAGGTTGTAATATTTTAACTTCAATAACAGCCAAAGGTACCATACCTGTTAATCTTACCAATTCTTATGAGGTTTTTAATGGTATAAACAAAACTGCCTGTGTGCTAAAAGTTCCGTTTGGGTCAAAAACTGTTTACCAGGCTGCCAGCCAATGGAAAGACTTTTTAACTATTGAAGAGTTGCCCGGATTATATTTATCAGCTTCAACTTTAGATTATGGCGCAAACGCAGGCAGTAGCCTATTTAACATAGCCTCGAGTGAGGCATGGACAGCCACTTCGGACCAAAGCTGGTTAACGCTCAACCCGGGAACAGGCGCATTGGGCAGCAGCAGTGTTGCACTTAACTATACAGCCAACTCCGGAACAAGCAAACGTACAGGAACTATTAGTGTATCGGCCTCAGGGCTTGAAACACAGTCAATAGCTGTAACACAATATGGCTTAACAGAAGTAACAGCGGGCAATTTAAAGACATTGCTTGGCGGACAGCTTGCAACAATAAACAGCCTTACACTGACCGGAACCATAGACGCCCGCGATTTTAAAACCATGCGCGACGATATGCCTTTGCTGGCAAATATAGATTTAAGCGGTGCAACCATTGTTGAATACACCGGAACCGAAGGAACCAGTAACTGGGGAAATACAATTTATTTGGCCAACACAATACCTGAATTTGCATTTGATTACAAAGCCTCGCTGAAAACATTTGTTTTTCCGGCAAATGCTACTTCGGTGGGCCAATTTGCATTTTTTATTTGCCGCAACCTGAATTCGGTTGTTTTTTCCCCGCAACTTAAAACAATCGATAGAGGGTCATTTTCTTATTGTAATGGTTTAACTGTAATTAATATTCCATCCTCGGTTACTAATATTGGTTCTAACGCTTTTGAATATTGCACCGGCCTTACAGGTTTAACTTTTCCTGCATCGGTTACTTTAATAGACAGTTACGCATTTGCAGGTTGTAATATTTTAACTTCAATTACAGCCAAGGCAGGCATCCCGGTTAATTTAAACAACAGCCAGGGGGTATTTAATAATGTTAACAAAACCACCTGTATTTTAAAAGTTCCCTTTGGGTCAAAAACTGCTTACCAGGCTGCCGACCAATGGAAAGACTTTTTAACTATTGAAGAGTTGCCTGATATGAGCATTATTTGCCAAAAACTTCAATTTAAAACAGGGTGGAATATCTATTCAGTACCCAACCTACCTGTTTCTGCAAAAACAGGAAGTATTTTCCATCCATTGGTTAACAACAACTCGCATGTAAAAATCCAGGACGAGGCAGGGAATTCGTTTGAGAATTGGGGAATCTTTGGGGGCTGGCAGGATAATATAGGCGACATGGCGCCAACAGAAGGATATAAAATTAAGGTATCTAAAACCGATTCGGTTGAAGTTTGCGGCAAACCCGTTGTTTACCCGTTTCCGATAGCGCTGAAGCCAGGCTGGAACCTTATGGGCTACCCGCAAACAAAATCGTTCAATGCAAAAGAGGTAATTCAGCAGCTCATTAACCGGGGCAGCTTGGTAAAAGTACAGGATGAAGCCGGAAACTCCATCGAAGACTGGGGTATTTTTGGCGGTTGGACAAGCAACATCGGAGATTTTATACCTGGAAAAGGTTATAAAATAAAAGTAAAGGCAGCTGATACACTTTGGATTTATGAAAGTTATCCAAAATCGTCAGCCATAATGCCCGTACCGCTTGCCACCAAACATTATGTACCCGGATTTGATGGAAACGGAGTCGACCACATGAACATAAACCTTGTAGGATTGCCTATGAATTTACTTAAACCGGGCGACGAACTTGCCATTTTCGAGGGTACTACCTGTGTAGGGGCGGTTGTTGTTATGCCATACCATTTGAATAACCAAACGGTTTCTATTGCCGCTTCGGCCACCGATAACCAGGGAATGACAGGTTTTACAGATGGCAGCCCGATAACCCTAAAACTTTGGAGTTCGGAAAGTAAACTGGAATTTAGTCTTGAACCTGAAATTATAAAGGGTAATTGGATATTTACAAGGCATGAAACCACGTTTGCAAGCCTGGATAAATACGCTGTAACAGGATTGGATGGACTGGCAATGAACGGAGTAAATGAAATCAATTGTTATCCCAATCCATTTAGCGACGATCTAACCGTGGAAATCAGGCTAGCCAAAGAATCGGAAGTTCAGGTTGAGGCGCTAAATCAGCTTGGGCAACTGGTAAAAATGATAACTGCAAAACAACTGCTCCCCAACGGATTGCATAAAATTATTTGGAATGGCAGAACCCAGGGCAATCAAACCCTTTCACCGGGTATTTACTATATTAAAGTGAATATTGACGGTATAAACAATAATAAAAAGATTGTTTTCACTCCGTAAAATATTTGGCAACAGGGCTGCAATTGATTTTGTATTCCTGTTGCCGCCCCCTTTTCTATTATGACGTTGCCAGGTGCTTTACACGCTGACAAGTCTTCAGCGCCCGCAACCTGTCAGCGTCGTAAGACCTGACAGCTTTAATTATGAGGAGGAATTAAAGTTGGCAGAGTTGGGACTGGATTATGAGAGAGAAAAGGGTGCGGCGAATTCCGGTTCGCCGATTGAAAAAATGCGGTTTGGAAACCGCATCACCCAATACAACCATTCGCTGGCGCAGGGGCTGTCCAAAAAGTAAAAAAATTAAAATGAAACTTTCAATTTGTAAGATATTGACCCCTCCCAACCTCCCCGAAGGGGAGGAGAAGTCCCTTTTCGGGGGATTTAGGGGGTCATATATGGTGTGCAACTTTCAATTTGTAAGTATCTCATTTCTCTATTTGACTTTTTGGTCAGCCTCGTGCCCTTTGTCTTGCTTTGAAAAAGAAAAAAAATCTTTGCCCTTATTGGGCAAAACACGGTTTGCATCCCGATAGCTATCGGGACCGCACCAGCGGGGTACGAATGAAAATTCTAAACTGTACAACATCACCTTCAGAAAATTTCTTATTTTTGTGAACTAAACATACGAATTTTTAAGGTGTTCAGTTTACAAAATAACAAAACGGATATTATCTTTTCCATTTATTCAGACAATCGGACTGTTTTCCGCTTGAAAGATATTGCATTGCTAACAGGAGAAACTAATTTTCATTCGCTCAATAAAAAACTGAATTACCATGTAAAAACCAGGAAACTTCAGAATCCGCGCAAAGGCATTTATACAAAATCAGGTTACAACAAAAATGAACTTGCCTGCACCATTTATACTCCTTCGTACATTTCGCTTGAATATGTGCTGCAAAAAGCAGGGCTCATTTTTCAGTATGATTCGCGTATAACTGTAATCAGTTATTTAAGCCGGAATATTGAAATTGATGGACAGGCATATTTGTACCGTAAATTAAAAAGCGAGTTATTAATTAACACGGAAGGTATTGACAGACAAGTTAACCAGATAAATATAGCCACGCCAGAAAGGGCTTTTTTAGATGTATTATACCTGAACAAAGATTACTACTTCGATAATTTAAATCCGTTGAACAAAGAATTGATTTATAAACTTCTGCCGCTGTTTCAATCGAAAACGCTTGTACAAAAGGCAGGCAAATACCTGTAAAATGGTTGACATTAACCGCCACAAATTTTTATTGGCCCAAATACTGAAAGACATCTATTCGGATATTGAATTGCTGAACTGGCTTGGTTTTAAAGGCGGTACTGCCCTTATGTTTTTTTACGACCTTCCACGTTTTTCAGTCGATTTGGATTTTAATCTGCTGTATCCCGAAAAAGAAGAGGCCGTTTACCAGAAAGTTCGCAATATTCTGCTCAAATATGGCAAAATCACCGATGAAGCAAAAAAGCACTTTGGTCCCATTCTGGTGTTAAATTACGGTTTTGGTGAACGTAATCTTAAAGTGGAGATTTCGAACCGCATTTTTGAAAACCATTACGAAATAAAAAACCTGCTGGGAATTAATATGAAAGTGATGGTTTTACCTGATATGTTTGCACATAAAATTTGTGCCCTGCTCGACAGGAATGCAATTACCACCCGCGATATTTTTGATTGCTGGTTTTTTATGCAAAGGCAAACCCCTGTCAATAAAAACATTGTGGAAACCAGGATGCTGATGTCGTTTACCGGTTATTTGCAAAAATGTATCGATCTTCTTGAATCAATGAACGACAAGGGTTTGCTTCAGGGCCTGGGCGAATTAATATATCCGGAGATGAAAAACTTTGTAAAAACAAAACTTCGTACCGAAACCATCAGTCTGATGAAGTTTTATAAGGAATTTCCAATTTACCCCTCCGCAAGCGCAGGTCTGTAACCTTTGTCCTGCTTTGAAAAAGCAAAAAAAAATCTTTGCTCTTGTTGGGCAAAACACGGTTTGCAAAACCGCACCAGCTAGGCTAACTGGCTTTCACCCGCTAAGCGGGTCGTTTGAGTTAAGCGTGCTACAAATATTCAGTGACGTTGTCAAGTGCTGCGCACGTTGACCAGTCTTCAGCCCATGCAACCTGTCAGCGTCGTTAGACCTGACAGCGTTAAAAAGCCGAATCAGTTTCTAAATGAATTTTAGTAACTCATTCAACTCTTTTTCGCTGATGTCATCTTTTTCGGATTTGTCGTAAATGGTAAGAAGATACACTTTTTCATGAACAATCTTTACACACGTAATAATCCTTGCGCCACCCGATTTTCCTTTTCGTTTGCTTTTTTTGGCTAACCTTATTTTGTAACAATCCTTTCCCAGCGACTTACCTTGAAATGACTCTTTCTCCAATGATTCAAATAATAAAGCCAAATCACTTTTCAGCGAAACGTACTTCTTTAACAATGATTTGGAATCACTTTCAAAAGTTGGGGTAACGATTATCTTAAAGCTCATTTAAAAATTCATTTCCTGATTTTTCTTTCAGGTTTTGATTTTCAATTAACTCCATATCCCGAAGACCTGATTTCACGCTACCCCATATTTCTCGCTTTTCAGGAGAAAGTTTAGCTTCCATTTCCAGTAGTTTGTTTAGTTTTTCATCAATTTCCACAAATGAAAAACTCTTAATTACTTTCATAAAAAACTGATATTCACTATCCGGCACTTTTAAAACAAGTTGTTTCATTTGATTTTTGCTTTAATTGACTATTTCTGACAAGAAAGAATTTCTGATAATATTTAATATTCTGATTCTTTTAACACAAACTTACTAAAATTGGTTACAAAATTCAATTTATACATTTTTCCCATGCACCCACCCCTGTGCAACCAGCGGAATTGCAGAACCTGCACCTGTTATCAGGTTAATTCCTTCGATAGCATCTGTCATATGGCCAATAATCGTAAAATCGGGGTCGTTTTTTATCTTGTCGTAATCGTCCAACGATATGGTAAACAACAATTCGTAATCCTCTCCCCCATTTAGTGCAGCAACCAATGGATTGATGTTCAATTCTTCAGCCATTTTTTTTGTCTGAAAATCCAGTGGGACTTTATCTTCGTACACACTGCAGCCCAATCCCGAGTTTTTACACAAATGATGTATTTCCGATGAAAGTCCATCCGAAATGTCAATCATCGAAGTCGGTTTAATTCCCAGTTTTTCAAAAGCTGTTACAATATCAACCCTTGCTTCGGGTTTCAACTGGCGTTCAAGAATATAATCGTAACCCGAAAGTTGAGGCTGCATATTTTCGTTCACTTTAAAAACCTCATTTTCGCGTTCCAGCAATTGCAACCCCATGAACGCTCCTCCAAGATCGCCCGTAACACAAAGCAAATCATTGGGTTTGGCGCCAACTCGCAATACCACATCATCTTTGGCAACTTCGCCCAAAACAGTAATACTAATGGTTAATCCGGTCAATGAACTGGTTGTGTCGCCACCCACCAAATCAACGTTGTATTTTTCGCAAGCCAGGTGAATCCCCAAGTACAATTCCTCGATTGATTCTACCGAAAATTTACCCGACAGGGCTATGTTTACCACAATTTGTTTTGGGATTGCATTCATTGCACAAATATCAGACAGGTTGACAACTACTGCTTTGTACCCCAGGTGTTTTAAAGGAACATACATCAGGTTAAAATGAACACCTTCAGTCAACAAATCCGAGGAAACAACAATTTGTTTATCACGATATTCCAGCACCGCAGCATCATCTCCCACTCCTTTCAATGTGCTGTTGTTTTTTATCTTAATGTCTTTGGTTAGCCTGTCTATCAGGCCAAATTCGCCCAGTTCAGTAATACTTGTATGTTTCTTTTCTTTACTCATTGTTAATTTCAGACCAAAAGGTATTATATATGATTTTCACACGACAAAATTACCCATAGTTTTATATCTTTGCAATTTATTTAAACAGTAAGGTAAAACTGTTGTTATTTAGTTTGAAAACAAGGAAAGATGGCAGATCAGGATAAAATATTACGCGATGTAACCCAAAGCGAATACAAATACGGTTTTGTTACTGATATAGAGACCGATATAATTGAGACAGGATTAAACGAGGAAGTAATCCACACTATATGGAAGAAAAAAAACGAGCCCGAATGGATGCTGGAATTCCGGCTGGAAGCTTATCGTAAATGGCAAAAAATGAAAATGCCCGAATGGGCTTATTTGAAAGTTCCACCTATCGATTTTCAGGCAATAAGTTATTACGCTGCACCGGTTCAAAAACCAAAACTGAACAGTTTGGATGAAGTTGATCCGGAATTGATCGACACCTTCAATAAACTGGGAATTCCGCTTGAGGAACAAAAACACCTGGCCGGGGTTGCCGTTGATGTGGTGATGGACAGCATTTCGGTAAAAACCACGTTTAAAGAAACTTTGGCCGAGCAGGGAATTATCTTTTGTTCTATCAGCGATGCATTACGCGTACACCCCGATTTGGTTAAAAAATATATCGGGCAGGCAGTTCCGGTTGCCGACAACTATTTCGCTGCACTGAATTCGGCTGTGTTCAGCGATGGGTCGTTTTGTTACATTCCGAAGGGTGTGCGCTGCCCTATGGAATTATCGACTTATTTCAGGATAAATGCTGCCAACACGGGCCAGTTTGAACGAACTTTAATTGTTGCCGACAACGATAGTTACGTTAGCTACCTTGAAGGTTGCACTGCCCCAATGAGAGATGAAAACCAGCTCCATGCAGCCGTTGTTGAAATTATCGCCCTCGACCGCGCCGAAGTAAAATACTCTACTGTTCAAAACTGGTATCCCGGAGACAAACAAGGAAAAGGAGGGATTTACAACTTTGTTACCAAACGTGGGATTTGCAAAGGAGTTTCATCAAAAATCAGCTGGACACAGGTTGAAACGGGTTCGGCTATAACCTGGAAATATCCAAGCTGTATCCTGTTGGGCGACAATTCAGTTGGCGAATTCAACTCGGTTGCTGTTACCAACAACCATCAGCAAGCCGATACAGGCTCCAAAATGATACATATCGGTAAAAATACCAAAAGCACCATTGTTTCAAAAGGAATTTCTGCCGGGAAAAGCGATAATTCGTACCGCGGACTGGTTAAAATTATGCCGGGGGCAAAAAATTCGCGCAATTTTTCGCAATGCGATTCGCTGCTTTTGAACGATACCTGCGGGGCACACACTTTCCCGTACATCGAAGTGGGCAACAAGTCGTCGATAGTCGAACACGAAGCAACAACTTCGAAAATTGGCGAAGACCAGATTTTCTATTGTAACCAGCGTGGTATCGATACAGAAAAAGCTATCGGGATGATTGTAAACGGCTATGCAAAGGAAGTTCTGAACAAACTACCTATGGAATTTGCGGTTGAAGCACAAAAACTACTTCAGATTAGTCTGGAGGGAAGCGTGGGCTAAAGAAGAGAGCCCCCTTTAATTCCCCCGAAGGGGGAAGACAAGAATGAAGAGAACAAAAATGAAAAAATATTCAATAATTATAAACATTTAAAATATTTGCTCCAGTTCTCCCCCTTCGGGGGAGTTAGAGGGGGCTGAGTTATATTATGCTATCAATTAAAAACTTATACGTCACTGTCGAAGGACAGGAAATTTTAAAGGGAATAAACCTGGAAGTTAAGCCGGGCGAAGTGCACGCAATTATGGGCCCTAACGGATCGGGGAAAAGTACGCTGGCAAATGTTCTGGCCGGAAAGGAAGAATATGAGATAACTTCGGGCGAAGTAACTTATTTTGGGGATGATTTGCTTGAGAAATCTCCTGAAGACAGGGCAAAGGAAGGTATATTTTTAAGTTTTCAGTACCCCGTTGAAATACCGGGAGTGCCAATGGTAAACTTTCTGAAAACAGCAGTAAACGAACAACGCAAATACCGTGGCGAAAAAGAACTTACCGCCGGGGAATTCCTGAGATTGATGCGCGAAAAAATGGACATGGTCGACATGCACCCGCAACTGACCAACCGTTCGGTAAACGAAGGTTTTTCGGGAGGTGAAAAGAAAAAGAACGAGATTTTTCAGATGGCCTTGCTTGAACCGAAACTGGCAGTTCTTGACGAAACAGATTCAGGGCTCGATATCGACGCGCTAAAAACGGTGGCACACGGTGTCAACACTCTCAAAAATAAAAGTAATGCAACCATTGTTGTTACCCATTACCAACGATTGCTCGACTATATTGTACCCGATTATGTGCATGTTTTATACGATGGAAAGATTGTTAAATCGGCCGGAAAGGAACTTGCTTTATTACTTGAGGAAAAAGGTTACGACTGGATTAAAAAAGAAAACGGAAATTAAAATGAGTGTCATTGTCGAAAAGGCCGATTTATCGCTTAAATATATTGCACATTATAACGAGGCTAAAGAAGTATTGTTTGAAGGCTCATCGGAAATTATAAATTCCCCGAGAAAAAAAGCTTTTCAGGATTTTGTATTCCAGGGGATCCCAACGCGGAAAAACGAAAATTATAAATATACCAACCTGCATCCGGGATTTTCGCCCGATTTTAAATTTTACAACCGGCGTGAACAAACAGATGCGGGTTTGACCGACATTTTCAGATGCGATGTGCCCCAGTTAAATACCCATCTCACACTGCTTTTTAATGGCTGGTTTTACGAAAAAAATATTCAAACCGATAAATTTCCGAAAGGTGTTGTTTTGGAAAGCCTCGAAAAAATGGCTAATTCAAATCCTGAACTTACCGAAAAATATTATGCTAAAATTGCTGAATCGGGTTCCGACCCGATGGTTGCATTAAATACTGCTTTTGCAAAAGATGGATATTTCCTCTACATTCCCAGGAATGTAAATGTCGAAAAGCCGATCCAGATTATTAATCTTTTAAAATCGAATTGCGACGCTTTTACAACCCAGCGAAACCTTGTAATTGTTGAGCAGGGAGCAAGTGTGCAACTGATATTATGCGACCACACCCTCAATTCAAACCGGTATGTAAGCAATGCGGTAACTGAAATATTTGTTGAAGAAAACGCTAATCTCGATTATTATACAGTTCAAAACCAGCACAATAAATCAACAAGTATTAATTCAGTATATATTCGGCAGGAAAAAAATTCGAATATTTCAACACATACAGTTTCGCTCCACGGAGGTTTAATCCGTAATAACCTCAAGATTACTATCAATGGAGAAAATGCTGAAGCTAACATTTATGGACTGGCTTTTTTGGATCGGGAGCAGCATGTCGACAATGCAACACAGGTAATTCATGCCAAGCCACACTGTCAAAGTAACCAGATTTACAAGAATGTTCTTGATGAAAAATCTTCGGGTGCATTTTCAGGAAGAATACATGTTGTGCGCGATGCCCAAAAAACCAATGCTTTCCAGCGCAACAATAATCTTTTGCTTACCGATACGGCAACAATGCAAACCAAACCGCAATTGATTATCGATGCCGATGATGTTAAATGCAGTCATGGGGCTACGGTTGGCCAGATTGACGAAGAAGCGTTGTTTTACCTTCGTGCCAGGGGAATTGACGAAGATAAAGCCCGAATGATGATGATGAACGCGTTTGCCCATGAAGTTATTCAACAAATAAAAGTTGAAGCTTTGCGCGAAAGAATCGATGAATTAATCGAGAAAAGGTTAAAAGGTGAAGTTGCCCGCTGTCATGAATGTGATTATAATTGCGAATGTTAATACTATTTTTTATTAAGCTGGTGACTTTGAGCTGGTGACTTTAAGTCACCAGCTCAAAAAAACAACTTTATGTACGAAATCGAAAAAATACGAAATTATTTTCCGGTACTGCGCCAGAAGGTTCATAACAAACCTTTGGTTTATCTTGACAGCGCTGCTTCGGCCCAGAAACCTGTTCAGGTTTTGTTGGCCCTTGAACAATTACATAACGATTTTTACGGAAACATCCACAGGGCTGCCCACTTAATGGCCGATAAAGCTACAGGGCTATTCGAAGGGACCCGTATTAAAATCAAAGATTTTATTCATGCAGAACATAAAGAAGAGATAATTTTCACAAAAGGCACAACAGAAAGTGTTAACCTGGTTGCCCATTCGTTTTGCGAAAAATATTTATGCGAAGGCGACGAAATTATCGTTTCTGAAATGGAACACCATTCCAATATTGTTCCCTGGCAGTTTGCAGCAATCCGGAAGAAGGCAAAGATTGTAAAATTGCCCTTTTCAGATTCGGGGGAATTACAGGTTGAAAAACTGACAGGGCTCCTAAACGAAAAAACACGGTTACTCGCCGTTGCACATGTGTCGAATGTTCTGGGGACCATTAATCCGGTTGCCGAAATTATTAAAACAGCACACAAAAACAATGTTGCCGTATTTGTCGACGGGGCGCAGGCTACACAACATTTACCTATCGATGTACAACAACTTGATTGTGATTTTTATGCCTTTTCGGCCCACAAAATGTATGGGCCTAACGGAGTTGGGATTTTGTACGGTAAAAAGAAATGGCTCGACGAGATGCCCCCCTACCAGGGCGGTGGGGAAATGATCTCGGAAGTTACGTTCGAAGGGACCACTTTTAATGAACTCCCGTTTAAATTCGAAGCCGGAACACCTAATATTACCGGAGTAATCGCTTTTGGCGCTGCTATCGATTTTCTTAATGAAACCGGTTTGGATAACATTCGAAACTGGGAAAATGAATTACTTGAATATGCGACCGTAAAATTGCATCAGGTTCCCGGGCTAAAAATTTATGGCGAAGCCAAAAAAAAGTCAAGTGTCATTTCATTTAATATTGAAGGGGTTCATTTCTACGATTTGGGAATGCTGCTCGATAAGATGGGAATTGCCGTGCGCACAGGCCATTTGTGTGCCGATACTGTTATGCAGCGTTACGGAATCCATGGTTGTTTAAGAATTTCTTTCGGGATGTACAACACAAAGGATGAAATCGATACCCTTGTCGATAGCATTAATAAAGTAAGAAAGATGTTTTAATCCTGCACCTTCTGTTTTTCTCCGGGTTCTTCTGTGCTTGTTTTTTCCGTTCCCTTTTTCGGGCTTTTAGGTAAAATATACCCGACTAAAGCCCCATATAATGTGCTGGTATGCCAGTTCGACTGGATTGGACAGGTCCCAGAGTTACACCCTATAAAGTACCAGTACGCAAAACCGGCAAGCGAACCAATTGCCACACCTGTAAGTTTCCACTTATACGTTTTCAAAAATTCAATCATCGCTTTTTTTTTACAAAGAAATATTTCTGAATTTTAACTGAATGTGACCTGGATTACATTCAATACAGTTCAGGTAAAACATAAAACCGTTTTCCCATTAAAAAAAAACGAAAAAACGGTTCTACACCCATCAAATTAAAATATTGAACTTACTCCGAAAAGTCACAAAACCCCTAGCCCGATAGCTATCGGGCCCCTAAAGGGGACTTTGAAGAGTTCATTGATTTTCAGCGAGTTCCCCTTTAGGGGTCAGGGGTAAAAGAGTTGA
>JBBINB010000026.1:0-42639 GCA_037444065.1 Draconibacterium sp. | reverse complement strand
TTAATATTTTCGTAGCTTAAATTCATGCCACAAAATTATCCGGTGACAATAACTCAATGAACTATAATTGCGACCTAATTATTCTTTTTACTAACTTTCTACTGTTAAATTCTTATTCGGTATAAACTCTAATATAAATAATAAATAATGTCAACATTTACGAGTACCTTACCCGAAGAGCTTCTTCAAAAGTTAAACGAAATGGCAATCAAAATGGCTATACCCAAAAACAGGATTTTAGAGAAAGCGCTTCGGATTTATCTTGACCAGTTAAACCGGGCCGAATATGTAAAATCATACAAACTTGCTGCTTCCGATTTGGATATAATGGAACTGGCTGAAGAAGGAATGGAAGATTACATGAAACAACTGGAATCACATGAAACAGTGTGAAATCTGGTCTACCAACCTGAATCCGGGAAAAGGAAGCGATCAACAGGGTATTCGTCCGGTTGTTATTATCAGCGGAAATTTAATGAATCAATATCTTCAGGTGGTAATTGTTTGTCCTCTAACCACAAAAATAAAAAATTACAAAGGAAATATTGTTTTGGAACCCAATGATGAGAATGGCTTATCAGAAATATCTGAAATCATGGTTTTTCATATTCGCCCGGTATTAAAAGATAGATTGGTAAAAAAAGTCGGAAGGGTTTCGGAAGAGCAATTAAAACAACTCAAAGTAAGCCTGGATGATATTTTGAGGTATTGAGCAGAGAAAACGTTTAAGGTTGCCGGAACATGCAACTTGAAAAAGCTGATGAAATAGCTCCGGGGAAAATCTAATTTATCGGAATTTCAATACCTTCTTTCCTGATAATTTGAAGAATGGGCGAAATATCATCGGTTTCAAATTTTTGTAACCCAATAATATAAGGCTCAATTTTATTATTTATTTTTTCGGTCAGTCTCCATGCCTTAACTTTTAACATATCGTTTGGTATATCAAACAATTTTGATACTATTAAGATATCAATATCACTATCTTGCGTTGCTTCGTTTCTCGAATAGCTGCCATACAAAATAGCTTTGGACACAGGAATTCCCGAAGAACTTAAAAGCAAACAATAATTCTTCAAAATCTTAATAACTTCTCCTTTAGCCATTGATACAAAGTTTTTGTTTTTTCAAGATACTCTTTTGTTTGTTTGTATGTAGGGGTACTGGGATAACTCTCCGGATATCGTCCCTCAAGTTGATAGATCATAAGTATGGCACATAAATCTTTTTCTTCTTCCGTTAATTCTAAATCTGTAAGTTCCAGTAAATAACCTAATTTGTGCGATTTTGGCGGTATTTCACCAGTATTTCGAACTATATGAGCTTTTATGGATTTTTCAATACAAAGGTGACAAAAGAAAAGTCCGTGCAAAATTCTTTTATGCGAAATCAACAATTCTGCCGAATTCAAGTCATCCGCAGCAGTTGTTATCCAATATTCTATCTGCTTATTGCTATCCAATTTCTCGATTCCTATAATTGTAAAAATAGTGTTTTTTCATCAAAATCGTATGTTGTTTCAGATAGTAGTAATGTTGATGTGTTTTTAATGTAAGCTGAAATTTAATGATTCAATATCTCCAGGTGTTAATTGCTTGTCCTTTAACCACAAAAATAAATAATTACAAAGGAAATATTGTTTTGGAACCCAATGATGAGAATGGCTTATCAGAAAAATCTGAAATTATGGTTTTTCATATTCGCCCGGTATCAAAAGATAGATTGGTAAAAAAAGTCGGAAGGGTTTCGGAAGAGCAATTAAAACAACTCAAAGTAAGCCTGGATGATATTTTGAGGTATTGAGCAAAGAAAACGTTTAAGGTTGCCATGAACCGGCAGCCTTAAAAATGTTGTTATTTTGGAGGGGATATGAGTTTTCATTTTGTATAATGCTTAAAATTAAAGTGATTAAGTTGCTTCTGGAATATACAGCGATCAGCCACAATAAATACGGTTTCAGGCTTTTTTATATTGGTTTAGCCGATGACTCTTTTTCAGATATCTAAATAAAACGTTGTTCCAGATTGAATTGTGCTTTCGAAACTGATTTTACCTTTAAGGTACTTTTCTCCCAATAACTTAATACTGTATGTACCTATTCCGCGCCCAACGCCCTTTGTGGTAAAAGAACGCTGAAAAAGCTGTAGCTGAATTTCGCGGGGCATATAAGTTTCGTTATGCACCGAAAAGCGAATTTTATCGCCTTCCGCAACCGATGAAATGGTTACCGTTTTGCCTGGCATCGATGCTTCAAGCGCATTTTTTATCATATTCCCGAGAACTCTTCGTAACAAAACAACATCGGTTTTTAGCGTTAATTTTTGAGATTCGGCATGAATGGAGATTTTTTTATCTCCTATTATTTCGTGTTTTGAGTATAATCCGGCTAAATCCTTCAATATTTTAAGCGATTCAATTTCAGTTATTTCAATCGACAAATCGCCGTTTTCAGCAGCTATCATAACTCTTTGCGATTGAATTTCATGGATAAGGTTTTCAGATGCCCTGTTAATCATTAACGCTATTTCCATCATTTCGTTTTGATTGTCAATTTCGGGCATTAAACCTGAAAGCCCTGCTATACCGCCAGCGCTATTTAAAACATCGTGAAAAAATAATCTTTCCAACATCTGTTTCCTTTTTACATCGCTGATATCGCGCATAGAAAAAATTGTATGTTTTTCATTGTTGTAGTTAAAGGCAGTCGCTTTAACATGCAGGTCGAATGCCTGGTTTTCGTTGGTAAGTATCCTGCATTCTTTTTCAGAATGATTAATGGTTTTTACTTCAATCATTGCATTTACGGCGCCACAGGTTTTGCAGGATTCGGTTGTGCCACAGCCCCCGGTGAGTTTAAATGCATTAACACAATTTGCAGCTTCGCCCAGCCTTTTCCCAATACATAAATTATTGCCGGACAAGCCAATGGTATCGGTAAATGGCTTATTTGCAAATATTATGTGTCTTTTATCGTTCAATATAACCACCATTTCTGAAACGGCACTAATCATTTTTATTAGTAACCTATTATTAATAATGGTTTTGGATTGTAATCCGATTATAAGTTCATTTTCCCTTTCAGCAGGGGCAAATTTTGTAAATGATAAAAACTCCTCCATTGTATGTTTCGTTTTCTTTGTGAAATAAAAAGATTAAAAAATTATTTTATAAACCATTGTGCGACTAAATCTTAAAAACAAATTTCAATTTCTTTATTATTAACTTTTCAAAAAAATAATCTACTTTGCAAGCGTTGTTTTTCGTGAACAATACATTGCAAAATGGCTAATTTGTATCTTGTCAAGCAGTTGAAATTTATTTTAATGCTTGGTAAAATTATCTTTGATTTGCCAACGTGAAATGGCTGAATTGTTTAAATTCTGGTAAGTAATTGGCCGATTTTAAATCAGTAAACGTACAATGAAAAGGAACAAGAAAAAAAAGGGCTCATTATTTTATCCTGCCATCAACTCTTTTCACTTCGTAAATATCTTTACGTCTGTCTTTTAGCGTACGGACGCTACCGAACTGGTTTAGTTCGCGCAACAAATCGATGTCAAGGCCGGTAATTAGAATCATACCGGTATTTGGTGTGGCTTCAGCCTTAATTCCGTTTGCCGGGAAAGCAAAATCGCAGGGTGTAAAAACCATCGACTGTGCGTACTGGATATCCATGTTGTGCACTTTAGGCAGGTTTCCCACACTTCAGGCAATTGCAACAAAACATTCGTTTTCGAAAGCCCTCGGCTGAGCTCAATACCTTACCCGCGAATACCCGTTTTGCGTATCGGTTAAAAAGGGCACAAACAAAATGTCCATCCTTTCGTTGGCAAGCAGGAGGGGCAACTCAGGGAATCCTACATCGTAACAGATCAAAATCCCTATTTTGCCACAACCGGTATTGAACACTTTTAACAATCCCCTTTTTCCATGCCCAAACCTGTACTTCATCGGGGGTTACATGCAGTTTTTCATATCTTTCGATTGAGCCGTCGCGCTTACACAAATATCCCACATTGTAAAGTGTGTCGTTTTTATAACTGCCTGCCCCTCAGGAAATTTATCGATTAATGTTTGTACCTGTTTTACTTTCCAGTATGCTTCAGGCATCATCGAGTATGATTCAATCATTGCTTCTTTAAACTTATCATAGTCATCGGGGTTTAAAAAAGAGAGTTCGATATTTTCAATTTCTTTCATATTTTACTTTTATAACTGTTTTATAAATAAATAATTATGTATTAATTAAGAGGTCTCTTTAATATAATATTTTATTTGGTTTTTGAACAATTCCATACCTTAAAATTGAATTTTATAAAAAAACTTATGAATATTTTTACATAAAATTTATGTTTCGGGTAGGTATTGTGAAATGAAACACTGGGCTTACTCCGAAAAGTCAAAAACCCCTAAATCCCCTAAAGGGGACTTTGAAGAGTTCATTGATTTTCAGCGAGTTCCCCTTTAGGGGTCAGGGGTAAAAGAGTTGAAAATCAATGAACTCGGACTTTTCGGAGTGGACTCAACTCTAAATAACAAAAAGTGCCACCTCAACTGAGATGGCATTTTTCAAACCTGATTAACCGGATAATAAAACCTGATTTGATTACAAACTTTTAATTTCGTTAACCAGTTTTTGCATTGAGCTTTTTGCGTCGCCAAACAACATGCGGGTTTTAGGGTTAAAGAAGAGGAAGTTTTCAATTCCAGCGTAACCTTTACCCATCCCACGTTTCATAATTATAATATTTTTTGCATGGTGGGCATCGATTATCGGCATTCCGTAAATCGGGCTGCCAGGGTCGTCGTAGGCCGCCGGGTTTACAACATCGTTGGCTCCAACTACAATTGCCACATCCACGTTTTGCATATCAGGATTGATGTCATCCATTTCCACCAGTTTTTCATAAGGTACATCGGCTTCGGCAAGCAAAACGTTCATGTGCCCCGGCATACGTCCGGCAACCGGATGAATAGCATATTTTACTTCAACTCCTTTACCTTCGAGTAACGAATCGAGCTCGTGTGCAATATGTTGCGCCTGGGCAACCGCAAGGCCATAACCGGGTATTACCACCACTTTCTGCGAGTAGCTTAATAATACTGCCGCATCGCTCAGCTGGATTTCCCTTATTATTCCCTGGTCGTGTGCAACGCTGGCTCCACCACCTCCAAAGGCTCCCACAATCACGTTTATCAGCGACCTGTTCATAGCGCGGCACATCTGAATTGTAAGGATAGTACCCGCTGCGCCTACAAGAATACCACCAAGTATCATGGCTTCGTTTTTATAGATAAAACCAGCCATGGCAGCCGCAATTCCGGTGAGAGAATTCAGCAAGGAAATAACCACGGGCATATCGGCTCCGCCAATAGGCATTACAAAACTAACACCATAAATAAGGCTAATTAAAAGGAGACCGTAAACCAGGATTGTTCTCGTCTGAACATCGAAACCGCCAAAAAGTACAAGTAAAATTATTACTGTAATAATCAGCATAAAGAACAGGTTTACATAAGTCATAAACTTTGCAAATATATCGCCTACCTTGCCATCGAGTTTACCGTAAGCAATCATACTTCCGCTGAATGCGACACTGCCAACTACCAGGCCAAGCAGCGAAACCAGTACCGACTGATCGGGCGTTTTGGTAAATTCAATCAGCGCCACAGCTGCAGAAGCAGCACCACCCGTAGCATTAAAGAATGATACCATTTGTGGCATAGCTGTCATTTTTACTTTGCGGGCCATAATTGTACCAACTACGCTTCCGGCAAAAATAATAAGGATTACTGCCGAAGCATTGACCAATGAAATTGTTTCGCCGGCTGCATTTTTATTTAAAAGCAAGGTGGTAATCATAGGCAGAAGCATACCCGAGGCAGCCCAGAAATTCCCTTTTCGTGCCGTTTCAGGGTGGCTTTGCAGTTTCAGCCCAATTACAAACATTATAGCCGAAAGAAGGTAGCTGTATTCCAGGATAACATTTCCCGGTAATATTGTACTTAAAAGAATTGTTGCATTCATGGTTATTTTTTCTTCTTTTTAAACATTTCAAGCATACGGTCGGTAACAACAAATCCGCCGGCCACATTCAGAGTAGCCATAAAAAGTGCGATTGATCCAAGAATCCACTCGAATGTGGTAGTCGCATGTCCGACCAGTATAATACCCCCGATAATGATTACCCCGCTTATGGCATTGGCTCCCGACATTAATGGCGTGTGCAGCACCGATGGAACATTGGAAATTACCTCAAATCCAAGAAATACGGATAATACGATAATGAATATCGCGTCCTTGTTTTCGATTAAAAATTTTAATACACTTTCCATATTCATTTTTATTTATTCATAACAGATTTAACACGTTCGTTGTAAATTTCGCCTTTGTTTGTAATACAGGTTCCTTTTACTATATCGTCTTCAAAATCAAGATTTAACGATCCTTTATCGCCAATAATAAGTTTCATAAAATTCAGTACATTTTTGCCAAACATGCGGCTTGCATCAACCGGTTTTTTTGCCGGGTAATTCGATTGACCTATTATGGTAACTCCATTGTAGACAACTATTTCATTGTCTTTTGTCAGTTCACAGTTTCCACCACTCGAAGCGGCGAGGTCAATAATAACCGAGCCGGGTTTCATTGCTTCAACTGCTTCTTTTGGGATTAAAAGCGGCGCTTTTTTGCCGGGAATCTGTGCGGTACAAATAACGACATTCGATTTTGCCGCAACATCGTTAATAGCCTGTTGTTGCCTCTTTTTAAATTCGTTGGTTTGCTCAACGGCATAACCTCCGGCAGCTTTGTCTTCCGTTGCCCCTTCAACTTCAATAAATTTACCACCCAAACTTTTTACTTCTTCCTTTACTGCTGAACGAACATCGAAAACCTGAACCTGTGCCCCGAGTTTACGCGAGGTTGCAATTGCCTGCAATCCTGCCACACCGGCGCCAAGAATCAAAACATTTGCAGGGCGGATTGTACCAGCAGCCGTCATGAACATTGGGAAAAATGTTGGCAGGAACGATGCCGCTTCAAGTACGGCCTGGTATCCTGAAACTGTGGCCATGGAAGATAAAATATCCATTGCCTGGGCGCGGGTAGTCCGCGGGATTAAATCGAGGCTAAAACTCGTTATCCCTTGTTTAAGGAAAGTATCTACGAGTTTCGTATCCCAAAGAGGGTTGAAAGCGCTAATCCAAACCTGTGAATCCTTAATCTTTTGAATATCATCCTCAGCCGGCGGCTGAATCTGCAGAAGCACGTCTGCCTTTTTAAAAACATCGGCACGCGGGACAGTTTTAGCCCCGGCAGCCTCATATTCGGCATCGGGGGCAAAAGCATTTTCCCCGGCGCTATTTTCAACAATTACCTGAACCTTCAGATCGGTAAATGCCTGAACAGTTTCCGGAAGCAAAGCTACACGGGTTTCGGTTCCGTATTCTTTCAATAAACCAAGAATCATAAATTTTGATTTTAAATTAAATTTTGTACAAAGCTACTAATTTTTTTGGTTTCCGTTAACGTTAACGGAAACTATTTTAACACGAAGTTACAACACAATTTACCTGAAAAAAGTTCATGTCAGGTAATGAGTTATGCAAAATACATGATTACTTTGAAATAGTTTTAAGATAAAGATTTTCAACCTCTTTTCGCGCCCAGGGCATTCGCCGTAAAAATTTCAAACTCGACTTTATACTTGGGTCTTTTCTGAAACAGTTTATACGGATACGGTTGCCCAGTTCTTCCCATCCGAAATAGCTAACAAGATAAACAACTATTTCTTCGAGCGTCTTTCCGTGAAGCGGATTATTTGGCTGCGTTTCTGCCATGTTATTGTTTCAAATAATGCATATCCCGAACCGCATTACTGACCCTCCCTGTTCCAGCGGATAGAGTGGGGTGAGGTATTTAATTCTTCGAGCAATTCAATATAAAGTTCAATTCCCCTGAAAATTTCACTTTTAAATATAAACTCATCGGCTGTGTGTGAACGTGCCGAACTGCCCGGCCCCATTTTTACCGATGGACAGGGGATAATTGCCTGGTCGGAGGTGGTTGGGGAACCATAAATCGTTATTCCCCTGCCTTTAACAATTTTTGCAAACGGATGGTTTTCTGATATCCCCGACGAATTCAGCCTGAACGAACGAGGTTTAACTTCCGATTCGATTAATTGAGAAATTATATCGGCTGCTTCTTTGTTTAAATAATGTTCGTTGGTGCGGACATCGGCAACAAAATGACAAACATCGGGAACAACATTGTGTTGTGTCCCGGCTTCTATCTGCGTTACCGAAATTTTTACATCACCCAGCACTTCCGATGTTTTTTCAAATTTATAGCTGAGTAATTTCTGAATATCCCTGATGGCTTTGTAAATTGCGTTTTCGCCTTCGTTACGCGCTGCATGCCCTGATTTTCCATGGGCGTAACAATCGAGCACCAGCAGTCCTTTTTCGGCAATCGCCAGTTCCATTTGCGTGGGTTCGCCAATAATAGCAAAATCAACCGGCGAAACTTCGCTGTACAAAATTTCCATGCCATGCAGCCCCGAAATTTCCTCTTCAGCAGAAGCTCCAAAAACCAGGTTGAAGGTTAAATCCCCACGGCTGTAAAAATTGATAAAAGCGGCCAGTAACGCAACCAGTGGGCCTCCGGCATCGTTGCTCCCCAACCCGAAAAGTTTATCGCCTTCTTCTAACGGGGCGAAAGGATCTTTTGTATATCCCTTTACCGGACGCACAGTATCGATGTGTGAATCGAGCAGAACGGTGGGTTTATTTTTTGAATAATGCTTGTTGTATGCCCATGTATTATTTTCTTTTGATTGAAAGGGAATTTTTTCAGCAGTAAGAAAATTCCGGATAACACCCGCAGCATTGGCTTCTTCTTTGCTAAAGGAGGGGGTTGAAATTAATTTATTCAGAAGTTCAATATATTTATACATGTTTTTAACTGCAGATGGGAACAAAGGTTATAAAAAAATATAAGAAATGCAGTTTTTATTAATTATAAGGTGAATACGATTTAAAAATATTCAGATTAATCAGTCATAGTTTTTGAGACCCTTTTTCTGTCGTGTTCGTTCAGAAGGATTTTTCTGAGCCGCATATTTTTTGGGGTAACTTCGATATACTCGTCGTTACGGATATATTCCATCGCTTCTTCGAGCGAAAATTTAATGGCAGGGGCGATGCTTGTTTTATCGTCGGAGCCCGATGCGCGCATATTGGTTAGTTTTTTGGTACGTACAATATTCAGGGTAAGGTCATCCTGGCGTGTATTTTCGCCAATAACCTGTCCCATGTAAACATCTTCTCCGGGCTCAACAAAAAAGCGGCCGCGATTCTGGAGCTTATCAATAGAATAGGCAATAGCCGTACCTGTTTCGAGCGAAATTAACGCACCGTTCCGGCGCATTCCAAGCTCACCTTTCCAGGGTTCGTAGGCGTAAAAGCGGTGAGCCATAATTGCCTCCCCTTCAGTTGCAGTCAGCATTTGATTTCTAAGGCCGATTAACCCTCGGGCAGGGATCAGGAAATCGAGATGGGCGCGTTCGTTTTTTACTTCAATATTTGCAATATCCCCTTTTCGTTGAGTAACAAGTTCGATAACTTTACCTGAAAACATTTCGGGTACATGTACGGTAAGCGCTTCGACGGGTTCATGTTTTTTACCCTCAATTTCCTTGATAATAACTTTTGGCTGACCCAACTGCATTTCAAAACCTTCGCGTCGCATAGTTTCCGCCAAAACCGAAAGATGCAGTATTCCGCGCCCGTAAACCAGGAATGAATCGGCCGAATCGGTTTCTTCCACCCTCAGCGCCAGGTTTTTTTCTGTTTCCTTAAACAACCGGTCGCGCAACTGTCGCGAGGTAACATACTTTCCATCTTTCCCGAAAAAAGGCGAATTGTTTGCCACAAACATCATGCTCATTGTAGGTTCGTCAACTTTTATTGGCGCCAGGCCTTCTGGTTCTTCTCCATCGGCAATGGTGTCGCCAATATCAAAGCCATCGAGACCCAAAACCGCACAGATTTCACCCGAAGGAACCGGGTTTTTGGTTTTTTCCTTTCCCAACCCTTCAAACAGGTATACTTCCTTAAGGGTTGTTTTTACGTTGGTCCCGTCGCGTTTTACGAGCGTAACCTGCGAACCCGGAATCAATTTTCCGCGCGAAACCCTACCAACGGCAATCCGGCCTGTGTAAGAAGAATAATCGAGCGAGGTGATTCTCATTTGTAACGAACCCTCTTTGTGTTCCGAAGCGGGTATATACTGCAATATTGTATCGAGAAGGTAGGTTACATCAGCGGTTTGGTTTTTCCAGTCGGGCCCCATCCATCCGGCTTTTGATGACCCGAAAACGGTTGGGAAGTCGAGCTGCTCATCGGTAGCTTCGAGACTGAACATCAGATCGAATACTTTTTCCTGGGCTATATCGGGTGTGCAGTTGGGTTTATCGACCTTGTTAATTACCACTATGGGTTTTAGACCAAGCTCAATAGCTTTTTGAAGTACAAACCTGGTCTGCGGCATAGGCCCCTCAAAAGCATCGACTATAAGCAAAACACCGTCGGCCATGTTTAAAACACGTTCAACTTCGCCACCAAAATCGGAGTGGCCGGGAGTGTCGATGATATTGATTTTTGTTTCTTTGTAGCGCACTGAAACATTTTTGGCAAGGATGGTAATCCCCCGTTCGCGCTCCAAATCATTGTTGTCGAGGATTAACTCGCCCATGTCCTGGTTTTCGCGAAACAGGTTTACCTGGTGTAAAATGCGGTCGACCAAAGTGGTTTTTCCATGGTCGACATGGGCAATAATTGCTATGTTTCTGATTTCTGTCATTTTCTGATTTTTCTTTACCTTAAACCCAATTTGCCTGTAAATGTTTTCGTTAACAAATTTAAATGGCGCGCAAAAGTAAGAAAGTTTTTGTGTTGAAATATGTTGGGATAAATAATTTACCTGTTTCTGAAGGAAAATTAATGTGGTTGATTTTTATTCTATTGAGCAGGTGAACTAAAAGTCACCAGCTCAATTTCCGTGACATCCTTGTTCCTCAAAGGGTGTTTAGATTCAGGAAGAATTCGAGGCTGACCAAAAAGTAAAAAAATAAAAATGAAACTTTCAATCTGTAAGTTATTGACCCCTCCCAACCTCCCCGAAGGGGAGGAGAAGTCCCCTTTCGGGGGATTTAGGGGGTCATATATAGTGTGCAACTTTCAATTTGTAAGTATCTCATTTCTCTATTTTACTTTTTGGTCAGCCTCGTCCCGGGATTTTGAGTTTCCAACACAAAAAAAATTCTTAGAATAAGATTTAATGTTGTTTAGTTAAGAACTAAGATAAAAGAACCTGAAAGGCCAACACCCTTCGACTCCGCTCAGGGTGACTGTCAGACTGAGCGGAGTCCCTGTCTGCCGACAGGCAGGGATGTCTGTGTTCACTAACTAAACGACATTGGAATAAGATTTATTCACGGGCTTGGGAAATCCCGTGCACTATTTTACCAGGTACAAACTCTTTTCAGTCCTTAACACCATTTTGCCGTTCACAAATGCCGGGACTGCCTTTACGGTTTCGCCAATATTGTTTTCAGTAACCCGTTGGAAACTGATGCCGGGTTTGATAATAGTGCATTCGCCCTTAACATTAAAAAAATAAATATTTCCGGCAGCATAAACCGGCGATGAATTAAAATTTCCGTTTAGGTCGTGTTTCCATATCACCTTGGCTGTCGTTGCATCGAGACAGGTTACCATTCCCCTGTCGTGGACCATATACATTAAGCCGTCAACGATTACTGGTGTCGGAATCTGCGGGACTTCGTCCTGGTACATCCATTTTACATGGGTTTTGGTTACATCGCCTTTCCCGGTTGGATCGATAGCGTATTGCCTTGTAAAAAATGGTTTGTTTTCTTCAAAAATCCAGCCCGAATTTACAAAAACCAGCCCGTTGTAGTAAAGTGGCTGGCTCACTGTCGAATCGTAACCGTATTCCATTGTCCATATAACTTCTCCGGTATTTACATCGTGGGCAAAACACATATAAGCCGAGTTACTGATTATTAGTTCCCGGCCATTAACGGTTATTACAATTGGGGTCTGATACGATTTACGGTATACCGGTTCAAGCGGATCGTAAATTTCTTTCGGCCTGATGCTTTTCCAAATGGTCTTACCGTTACGTTTGTCGAGCGCCGCAACATACGGATCTTCAGTTCCTTCCAAATGAACAATCAGTAGATTTTTATGTAATGTCAATGAAGAGGCAGGCCCCTGCATGTGTTTGCAAGGCATATCCTCACGCTTCCAAACCACTTCAAAATTTTCGGTATTTATACAAGCGGTGCCAAAATGGCCATAATGGACATAAACAAATCCTTCCTCGATACCCGGGGTTGGGGTTGCGTACGAGTTAGTTCCGTGGATGCGCTGCGGATCGCCGCTTGTAAAAATGGTTTTTTCATCAAGCAATTTACCTGTTTCCAAATCATAGCACATCGTGTAAAACTCCTTGCCATCCCTGGCTGCAGAAGTAAGCCATATTTGGTTTCCAAAAATTACCGGTGACGACCAACCCAGGCCTTTCACTTCAACTTTCCATTCAATATTTGTCGAATCGCTCCAGTGGAGTGGGGCAGTTGCTGTATTTGCATGACCGTTGAGATTCGATCCACGGAAATGAGTCCAATTATCGGTTTTCTGTGATAAGGAACAAAATGTTGAAAAAAAAGAAACCAAAATGATTAAGAAAGCCCTAAGTTTCATAAGTTATTGTATAGTTTGATGCGTTTCAAAGATAACCCAAAAAAGGAGATTTTAAAATGAAACTTATAATCGATGTAAATATTAATTAAGGATAACAGGATTTGAAAAAGTCGCTGTTTTTGAAGTATGCTGAATACTTTATCTGTTTCAAAATCATGTTGTATAACAATGTTATTAAGTTGAAATTGTTTTATATCACAGGATTTAACAAATAAAAAAAGTCCACCTTTAGAATTTTTTCAAAATGCGGGTTTGATTAAATAAACTAAAACCGTTGTGAAAAACGTTTAAATAAGCAGAATACTATAGAATATTGATAATGAGTAAGGTTTTATTGCTGGGTGCCGGGATGGTAGCCAAACCAATTGCTGGTCACATTTTAAAAAACAATTTCGAACTAACAATAGCTTCACGAACAGTTGAAAAAGCTCTGAAACTGATTGGGGATCATACGAATGGGAAGGCCATACACTGGACAATGGATGATTTGGTAAAGCTGGAGCAAATGATTTCTGATAATGATCTTGTAATTAGTTTACTTCCTTATACCTACCATGTATCGGTTGCTCAATTGTGTATCAAACACAGAAAAAATATGGTAACTACTTCCTATGTTTCGCCCGAAATGAAATCTCTGGAAGCCGAAGCCGGAAAAGCAGGAATTATCCTGTTAAACGAAATTGGCGTTGATCCGGGTTTCGATCATATGACAGCCATGCGTATTATTGATAAAGTGAGAAACGGAGGGGGAAAGATAAAGGAATTTTACTCGATGTGCGGGGCGCTTGCCGCACCCGAAATGGCTGATAACCCTTTTAAATATAAATTCTCGTGGTCGCCGAGAGGTGTTATAATGGCAGGTAATAACAATGCAAAATTCCTAAAGGATGGCAAGGTAGTTGAAATTCCAACGGAAAATTTATTCAAAGACCCACTTAACATTTACTTTCCGAACGTTGGTGAAATGGAAGTCTATCCGAACCGCAATTCTATTCAATACATTGATTTGTACAACATACCGGAAGTGGAAACTATCTTTCGGGGCACATTCCGGTACCCGGACTGGAGTAAAATAATGGATGTGATGAAAATGCTGGGGCTGGTTTCGCCCGAAATACAAAATTTTGAGTGCAAAACTTTCAAGGAAATTGTAGCCGAAAAACTTGATGTTTACCCTAAAAATGTAAAAGAAAAAGTTGCGGGCAGGTTAAAACTTGAACTGGACGGACCAATAATTACCGCGCTCGACTGGCTTGGGTATTTCAGTAACGAAAAGGTAAACAGGACTTTTACTTCGACTCTGGAAATAACAACCGGCCTGATGCTTAATAAAATGATGCTACCTGAAGGTGCACGCGATATGGTGATTATGCTCCACACTTTTCTAATCGAAAAAGCCAACGGTGAAAGGGAAACCATAAAGTCGTGGCTGCTCGATTATGCAACAGATGAGGATACTTCAATAGCACGGACTGTTGCGCTGCCAGCCGCAATTGCTGCGATAATGATACTCAGGGGCGAGATCAGGGAGAAGGGTGTTCAAATACCCGTTATCCCTTCAATTTACGAACCCGTTTTAACAGAACTCGAGAAAATGGGAATTTCAATGACAGAAGAGTGGGGATTACCAGCCGACGATTGTTATTTTAATGGATATGCCCCAACATAATTTTTTGTTCCTGCTGTTCTGCCAATCAGTTTTTTAACATTTTCAGGTATACCGGTAGCAACCGCCGAACCGGGGAATCCATCAATTAACTGGTAATTGCCAAGCGTAGCGCTTTTGAACATTGGCATGTGCCTTGTTTTAAAATAACGGCTGTTTGATTCGGCATTGCTTACCCTTTGCAAATCGCCGATTGATTTTACTTCTGCCTGGCACTGTTCATTTGCGAAAGGACCCCAAAAAGCCAGTGTTTCATAAACTCCGGCATAATCATGTACATAAACATTGTTGTCAAACTGTTTCATCGGCGACTCATTTAATTTACTGCAAAGCGATGCCGATTGCCAGACTAGTAAAAGCGGACGATTGAAATTTGCGTCAGCAGTTAAAAGATTATTGATAAAAATATGGCCGTGCCGTTCGTGCACATCGGGGCCGGTTGAGGGGTGAAACCCGAAATGGTCGCCCTGGGCGCTGCGGGTGTCGCGTGCAATGCAAACCATGCTGTTTACAAAGGTGTTCTGGTAAATTTCAACATTTGAGCTGTTTAACGCCAGTATTCCGTGATCGCAGTTTACAAATACATTGCCTGCACAGATTGCCCCTTTCGAAATTTCAAAAAAGAACCCGTTCTGGCTTGGCCAAACACTTTTTGTAGCTACAGGTTCAATACCACCAACGTTTTCAATCCAGTTGTTAATAAACCGGCCATCGACATTGCCCACGTCGTACCAGATCCCGTTTGAATTGGGCATATCGGTAACCAGGTTATCGCGGCATACACACCTGTAGCACTGGTTAAATATCTTTACGCCGGCCGGGTAACACCCTGTTATGTTTTCGATGTTGTTCCTTGCAATAATGTTCTTTTCGAGAAGCACATCGGCCGACCCCACCACATAAATCCCTTCGCGGCTGGTATGGCTGATTTTGCAATTCCGGACGGTTGTTTTATCGCCCATCAGGAACGTTGCAATCCTGGAACAATACGAGATATCGCAGTTTTCGATAAGAGTGCCCTGGACTTCCTTGCCTATTTCCGATTCTTTTTTTATTCCAACCGGATCGACACATTCCACAAAAATGGTTGAATCGGCGTACTGTGTAAAATTGATGCCCCGGATTACCGGCCCGATACCGTCGTTTTTCTTACCCTTAACATCATGAAAAACCCTGTGGATGGCTCCGCTCCAGGCTGTTATTTCAACCAGTTTGTTTGTTGGATCAATAGCTATGTAAATTTCTTTCTTTTCGTAATCTACAAAAAAAGTGTTGCCGTCAAGTTCGCCGATTGCCCCTGCCGATTGAAGGAACCTCCCATCGATAAATACAATGTCGTCGTTAAAACGGTGAAGCGGTGTAAATTTTTCTTCGCGCTCACGCCGCCACCAGTCTTCAGGATTGGCGGGGAAAAGGGTTTCCCATTTGGTTTTCCAGGTTTTATCGCCGGTTTTTTGCCACTTGTCGGCAATTTTTGTCCCTTTGAGCAGTGGTTGCTCGTTTTTGTAAGGTTGAAAAGTTAGCCCCTGGTTAAATACCAATTCGCCGGTACGGTAGACTCCGCCGCGAAGAATAATTGCATCGCCTGTTGATCCTTTTTTTACAGCCGATTCAATGGTTGTTGGTTGCGAAATATCCTCGCCGCCGGCGCTGGCATTTCCTTCGGGAGATACATAAATAATTTTACCGGAAACCTTTGGTAATTCATAAGTTTTATGGATTGGACCGTATGGCCCGCCCGATGGTTGTGAAGTTGCTAAATTTCCTGTTGCAAGAAGGCCCAGTATAAAAAGCAAATACTTTCCAGGTTTATTAAAAACGAATAAACAATGGTTAAAAAATTTTGATTTCATTTTGAAGTTTAATGTTGTTTCCATTTCAGTATAGTTTTTTATTTCAGTTACGGACCAAAGTTCAACTCATTATTCGGATTTATTAGTTCAATATTATTTTGCGGTTGTATAATTATTAGTTACAATACCGCTTAATTATGTTATAAGCCCCGAAAATCCCCAGTTCGCCAGCCCGGCTTAAATCAAGTGCTCCGCCCTCTGTGTTGTCCATAAAAATTTTTGTAAGCCCCCGGTTAAAATAGGCTTCGGCAAATTCGGGTTCCTGTTCAATAGCCCTGTTTAGGTCTTCGATAGCGCTTTTGTATTCGCCCAACCTGATTTTTATGAAGGCCCTGTTAAAAAAGCCAAAAAAGAAATTCGGGTTTAAAAACAGGGTTTGTTCATAGTCTTCGAGTACCTGTTTATAGTCGAGGGCAATTGTTTCGTTTTTATTTTTTCCTGCATCGAGGTTTTTCTCGCCAAGTTTAACACTTATAAGTTGGTTTGAACCCGCCAGTTCAATTTCTTCAAGCATTTTGTAGCGGCAATTTGCTCTTATAAAATAAGCGATTCCCTGTTTTTCATTTAATCCGATGCTCCTGTCCAAATCAGCGAGCGATTTGTTGTAATCGCCTGTAAGGCTGTGAAAGATGCCCCTGTTAAGGTAATTGTGGCTGCTTTGCTGAATTCTAATCTTTTCGTTAAAATACAACACAAAATTCTCAAAAACATCCTTGTAGCCCACGTTCGATTTATTCGAAATAGTAAGCAGCGGATCGTAATTATTTTCAATGTTTATTTCGTTTATCGCTTCGTTGTAATACTGAAACCGGTCATAGTCGACGGCGTTTTTTTCGAAAGCCGAGATAATAAAAATGGGCTGCAGGTCGATTACAATATCCTTGTTTTGTACCAGACCGTCGTCTGCTTCAACGTCATCGGTGGGTAACTCGCGCGAATCTTCAATCATCAGGTTTGTGCGTCGCCTGTCCCTGTTGTTTTTTGGTTCGTCATCGTCGAAAAAGCTTTTTTCTGTTTGCTTTTCTTCCTCTTCGTCGCCCTTATCGGTTTGCGCAGCAGCCTGGTTTTGGCTGTTTGCCTGACCACCATTATTTTGGGATTGATTCTGTTGGTTTTGGGCCGTCTGGGTTACCTGGCTTGCACTTTGTTTTTGCCGTGCCTGTTGGTTTTGTGCCAGTTTTTCAGCATCAACTCTTCTTTTTTCCAAATCGAATTTCGGATTTAGCTGGGCTGCAATTGAATAGTCGTTCTGAAACCCCGGAAGTTTAAGTACTTCCTTTGCCATGGCGCGGTTGAAATATGCGCTTGCCATTTCGGGATTTAACTGGATGGCCATATCGTAATCCATTATTGCGCCTTTAAAATCCTCGAGTTTATGTTTTACAATTCCACGGTTGTTAAATGCCAATGAATTTTTTGGGTCGAAGCTGATGCATTGATCAAAATCGCGCAAAGCCGAAGCGTAATCTTCCAGTTCAAAACGTGCAAGCCCCCTGTTTAAATATGCCCCGGCAAAATGCGGTCGGATAATAATTACTTCGTTTAAATCTTTAATTGCTCCTTTAATATCGTTGTTTACAATTTTTGCATTGCTCCGGTTCATTAAAGAATAAGTTGATTTCGGATTTATTCTTAATGCCTGGTTATAGTCGTCTATTGCCCCCTGAATGTCTTTTTGTGCAAGTTTTGCGATACCCCGGTTATTGTAAATATTTTCGTTGCCGGGATCAAATTCCAAAGCCCTGTTATAGTCGGCAATGGCTTTTTTATAGTTTTTCAGGTTGTGGTATGCCATTCCGCGGTACATAAAGGCTTGAGGATAAAACGGTTTTATTTCAATTGCAGTGTTGTAGTCGTTAATGGCCCCGCGGTAATCTTCGAGTTGATGTTTGGCAATGCCGCGGTAAAAATAAGCTTCTGACAAATGGGGCTTAAACCGTAAAACGATATTAAAATATTCTATTGCGCCTGTGAAATTGCCAATTTGCGTGCGCGTTTGACCAACCCTCATGTAATGGTCGATGTTCATTTGCGCTTTGGTTTGCAAAAACAACACAAACAGAAAAAGCAAAATAATAATTCGTTTCATTCTTTTTTTACTGAGTTGACAAAAATAGCATTTTACCGGTATGGCCTTTGTATTGATTAATTTTATTTAACTTTTGCCGCAAAATACTTTAAAATATGTGTAAACGTTGCAATTGGGGAAATTCGAATCCTTTAATGATTAAATACCACGATGAAGAGTGGGGAGCGCCGCTTCATGATGACAAAAAACTGTTTGAATTCTTTGTACTTGAAGGATTTCAGGCGGGACTGAGCTGGCAGGTTGTTTTAAATAAGAGGGAAGGTTTCAGGAAAGCCTTTGACCATTTTAACCCGGAAATTGTTGCTGTTTACGGTGAAAAAAAACTGGAAGAATTGATGGGGGACAAGTCGATTATCAGGAACAAATTAAAAATTGCAGCTTGTGTGAATAATGCAAAAAGGTTCCTTGAAATTCAGGCCGAGTTTGGCAGTTTTGATGAATATATCTGGAAGTTTGTTGATTATAAGCCTGTTGTAAATAGTTTTAATGATATTAAAGAACTTCCGGCAAAGACCGCCCTTTCAGATAAAATTTCGGACGACCTGAAAAAACGCGGGTTTAAGTTTGTGGGCTCAACCGTTATTTACGCGCACATGCAGGCAACCGGAATGGTTAATGATCACCTTACTTACTGCTTCAGGTACAAGGAGGTTAATGATCTGAATCGATAAACTGCAAAAAAAATTGTTATTTTTAGCGCTCATTAAACAGACATTTTGAATTAATTGATTTACGAATGACTTTACGCTTTTTACTTTCCACTTTTTTTGTGGCATTTTTTGCTGTTACAGGTTTTGCAACAGATAAAACAAAAGCCAACAGTGAATCTGTTGGTTATATTTTTGAAGACGAAATTTTATTGCCTTCCACACCTGTAAAAGATCAGTACCGGACCGGGACTTGTTGGGCATTTTCAGCGCTTTCGTTATTTGAATCGGAAATGCTGAGGCTGGGAAAACCCGAAGCCGATTTGTCGGAAATGTTTATCGTACGACTAACTTATCCCGAAAAGGCAAGGAAATTTATTCGTATGCATGGCGATAACAGTTTTTCGGCTGGTGGCGCTTTCCATGATGCCAAAAATGTTATTAAAAAATATGGTATTGTACCCGAACCGGTATACCAGGGATTAAAGTATGGCGAAACAAAACATGTTCACGGCGAAATGGACAACATACTGGAACAAGAGATAAAAGCCATTGTTGAAAATAAAAATTTCAAACTCAGCACAGTCATTAACGAAAAAACTATTGCAACTTTAAATGCTTATCTTGGTGAATTGCCTGAAAGTTTTGAATTTGAGGGTAAGAATTACACACCACAGAGCTTTGCGACCGATTTTGTCGGGTTGAACATGGACGATTACATTGAAATTACCTCTTATACGCATCATCCGTTTTATTCGAAATTTATTTTGGAAGTGCCCGATAACTGGTCGTGGGACGAGGTTTACAATGTTTCCATTGATGAAATGGAAGAAATTATCGATTATTCGCTTAAAAATGGATTTACTATTGCCTGGGCAGCCGACGTTAGCGAAAAAGGTTTTTTGACCAGTAACAAAGGGATAGCTGTTCTTCCTGAAATTCCGACAGAAAAAATGAGCGATGCCGAAAAATTAAAATCGGAAGCCCTTCCGGATAAAGAGAAGGAAAAAGAATTGTATAAACTCGAAAAACCGGTTGCCGAAAAGGTTGTTACACAGGAAATGCGGCAAATTGCGTTCGATAATTACGAAACCACGGATGATCATGGGATGCAGATTATTGGCATGGCAAAGAACCAGGATGGTAATGTTTTTTACAAAGTGAAAAATTCATGGGGAAAGTACAACGACTACAACGGTTATTTTTATGCTTCAAAACCTTATGTGCGTTATAAAACCATGTCGATAATGGTTAATAAGAATGGAATTCCAAAAACCATTAGGGAAAAGCTAACTCTTTAACCGACAAAATTTTATATTGAATTTCCTTTCGTAATCGATACGGAAAATCAACATATTCAACAGTTTGCTGAATTTGTATTAACGGTGCGGTTTTTTATCTTTAGTTATTATTAATTCATTGAAATGATTTACCGGATCCTTTTTTTACTTTTTCTTTTAAATATTTCTTACACCCTTCATGCACAATCAAAAAATGAAGATTACTCGTGGTGGAACGAACTTCACAAATGGAAAGAAGGGGCTCCAGGCTGGCGGAACTGGTTAAAAATAAATCCCGGTTTTCTGGGGCCCAATGCACTTCCCGTCCCCGAAGTAAAAAGAGGCTTTTTACGTGAAAAATCGGAGTTTGAAATTACCGCCTCATCCCATTTTTTAAAGGGCGATCCAACGCAGGATATTTCCGGACGAGTGTTTGTTCCGTTTGCAAAAAGCAGGATAGCTGTCGAGTTGTATGGTGTAATTTTCGAGCATTTTGCATTTTCAGAGGAAATTCGAAACGAACGGTTTTCAAGGATTAAAGATGGTAAGGGATTTGCTTCCGGCGATCTGTATTTCAGTACATTGATCCAGATAATAAAAAATCCGAAATATCCCCTGGCTTTGCTCCGGATGGCCGGTAAAACGGCTTCGGGGAACCAGCTTGCCGGCGCCAGGTACAGCGATAGCCCGGGATACTTTTTTGATCTCAGTTTTTCAAAAAGTTTCGGGCAAAATGAAACAGGATTGATAAGGCCTTTTGGTTTGGGAGGGTTTTACTGTTGGCAGACCAACGACGAAGAAAACCTTCAGAATGATGCTTTTATGTATGCGCTTGGAACTGATTATGAACGTAATAATACGGTCCTTTCAGTATCGTGGTCGGGTTATACCGGATATAAGGATGAACCCGATAAACCCATGCAACTGAATTTTGAATTGAGAAAGGATTTCGACAAAAAAGCCTTTCGGTTACAATACCATCATGGTTTGCGCCATTGGAACTACAAAACCATCCGGTTTTCATTTATATGGAAATTTAATGGAGTGGGTTAAATTGTGTTTTTTTGAACCTGATTTGCTTAACTTTGTGCCCAGTCTGAAAACATAATTTGTAAATAATTTCAGGAATAATGAAGAAACTTTCCCTTGTAATTTGCGTGTTCAACGAAGAGCAAAACATTAAGCCTCTTTCCGGCCAAATAATAGCTGCCCTTAAAAATATCGATTTTGAAGCCATTTTTGTCGATGATGGTTCCACCGATCGTACGCGCGAGGAGATTTTAAATGTTGATGATGAACGCTTTATTTTGGTTGAGTTGAAAAGAAATTATGGCCAGAGTTCGGCATTACAGGCGGGAATCGAACAGGCTAAAGGCGAGTTTGTGGTTTTAATCGACGGGGATTTACAAAACGACCCGGAAGATGTTCCCAAAATGCTTAAAATGATGGAAACCGAAGATTGGGATATGGTTGCCGGGGTTCGGGCAAACCGGCAGGATGGCATGTTTCTTAGAAAAATACCTTCGAAAATTGCCAATTACATGATTAGGAAATCAACAGGTATACATATGAAAGATTTGGGTTGCACCCTAAAGATCTTTACAAGCGAAACCATTAAAAGTATACATATTTACGGCGAATTGCACAGATATATACCGGCGCTTATTACACTCGAAGGGGCAACAAAAATCACTCAGGTTGATGTAAACCACCGTCCACGCGAATTTGGAAGTTCAAAATACAACCTTGGCAGGACCACTCGTGTAATAAGTGATTTGATACTGATTGTATTTTTTAAAAAATATTTGCAACGGCCAATGCATTTTTTCGGCTCAATCGGGATAGCAACTTTAATAATTGGCGCTTTAATTAATTTATACATGTTAATCCTTAAAATTACCGGGCACGATATTTGGGGAAAACCCTTGTTGTTACTCGGAATTTTGTTGGTTATGGGAGGGATACAGTTTATAACGATTGGGATAATCGCCGAATTGCAGATGCGTACTTATTTTGAGTCGCAAAAGAAAAAGCCTTACCGGGTAAAACATGTCATTCATGTAAAGAAAAAAATAAACTCAAAATTGTTCTGACATTAGCTCGAATTGGCTGTAATTCTTGTAAATTTGAAAGTGATTTTTTATAAATTATACACAAAATCTTTAATAGGGTCATGAAAAAATTAGTATCATTTTTGGTTGTTTCCGGTTTTGTATTTATTACTTCAATCAGTGGATTTGCGCAAGACAGAGTTGTAAGCGGAAGGGTGTTTACATTCGATAGTATTCCGCTTGTTAATGCAAATGTTTTGGTGAAAAGTACAAAACAGGAAGTAAGTACTGACACACTGGGCAATTTTTATGTGCCGTGCAATTTCGAAGATGTTTTAAAATTTTCGGCAAGGGGATTTACCACCGAAAAAATTAAACTCGATTCGGTAAACAGAATCGTAGTGGTTAATTTAAAGCTGAAACCTGGCGAAAAAAACCGGGAAATCGCAATTGGTTACGGTTATGTAAAAGATGCCGATAAATTAAATGCCGTGGCCAATCTGAACAGCGGCGATATGGATTTTTCGCAATATTCAAATATGTTCGATTTAATTAGGGGGCGTTTTGCAGGCGTTCAGATTAGTAATGGCGAAATAATCATCAGGGGGGTTAATTCAATAAACAGCAGCAGCGCCGCCTTGATTGTTGTTGACGGCGTACCTTCAAGCGGAAATGTTTTGTCTTCTATTCCGCCAATTCAGGTGAAAAGTATAAATATTATTAAAGACGGAAGTTCTGCCATTTATGGTTCAAGAGGGGCCAACGGGGTGGTTTTGATCGAAACAAAAAAAGGGGGCGATAAATGAAAATTCTTGAACAATTACATCCCCAACCCTTGTTTAGTTATTTCGAACAAATTTGCCTAATTCCCAGGCCATCAAAAAAAGAAGAAAAAATAAGGCAATTTTTACTCCACTTTGCCAATGAAAACAAACTTGAAACCAAAACCGACGATGCAGGAAACGTTTTGATTTTGAAACCCGCAACTCCCGGAATGGAAAATTCTCCAACTGTAATTCTTCAAACCCACATGGACATGGTTTGTGAGAAAAATTCTGATAAAACTTTTGATTTCGATAATGATCCGGTAGAACCTTTTATCCACGGGGGATGGGTAAAAGCCAACGGCACTACCCTGGGCGCCGATTGCGGTATAGGAATAGCAGCGCAAATGGCTGTTTTAACATCGGGGGAAATTAAACATGGGCCTCTGGAATGCCTGGTTACAGTTGATGAGGAAACAGGTTTAACAGGTGCGTTCGCCCTAAAACCCGGTTTTTTAAAGGGTACAGTACTGCTGAACCTCGATTCGGAGGATGAAGGGGAAATTTTTATAGGTTGTGCCGGCGGAATAGATTCAATTGCAACTTTCTCTTACACAAAAAATCAAGTTCCTGTAAATTCTGCCATTCTGAAAATTTCAGTTTCAGGTTTACTGGGAGGCCATTCGGGCGACGATATTCATAAAAACCGCGGTAATGCCAATAAAATTCTGGTTCGTTTCCTTTGGGATTTAATGCGAAAGTACAACATTAAACTTGCTGATTTTAATGGTGGAAACCTTCGGAATGCAATTGCGCGTGAGGCATTTGCAATTGTTTCTGCTCCATCTGTCAACAAAGAAAATGTTGTAGCCGACTTTAATATTTTTTCTTCGGGTGTGAAAACTGAATTTGAGAAAAACGAACCTGGTTTACAATTAAAAATTGAGACTGCCGAAATTCCTGATTTTGTGATTGATGATAAAACAGCCCAAAATTTGCTTAATGCTGTTTACGCCTGTCCGCATGGAGTTTTGGAGATGAGCGCCCGAATGCCTGGAATGGTAGAAACTTCGACTAACCTGGCATCCATAAAATTTATTGATGATAACATAGTGGTTACGACAAGTCAGCGAAGTGAAATTGAAACCCGCAAATATTTTGCCGCTTCAATGGTAGAAGCTGTTTTTGAGCTGGCTGGTGCAAAAGTTGTTCATTCTGCTGGCTATCCCGGCTGGACACCAAATCCCGGTTCAAACGTATTGAAAATCACAGTTGATTCGTATTGCAGGTTGTTTGGCATTGAGCCGGTTGTCCGTTCCATTCATGCCGGACTTGAATGCGGTTTATTTCTTAAAAAGTATCCTTCGCTCGACATGGTATCGTTCGGCCCAACTATTCGTGGAGCGCACTCCCCCGATGAAAGGGTGAGCATTGAAGCCACACAAAGATTCTGGAAACACCTGGTCGATGTGCTTGGGAACATTAAATAGAATGGTAAATTTCTGTACTTAACCATTTACCGGTTTTGGTAACTGTGTTTTCTGGCAGTCTATCCCTTGCGTTCCAGCCATTTTTTACCCGATTCAAAGGCATCCTGCCATATTGCTGCTAATGATTGCCACCATTGTTTTTATGATGTTTGGGCAAAATCCAAGTGTCCCCCCGTAAAACTCAATTAAATTCTGAAGTTCGGGGTCGATTTGCCCTGTCTTGGGCTAATTAAAGGTTGTTTCAATATTTTACATCGAAATTTCCGCTGGTTTTTATTGATTCCTTTCCGGAAGTGCAATGGAACCGAACTTATTTAGCATACTTGCTTCGAAGGGCAACGACATGAATTTTGGTTTTTCAAGTACAAACTTTGTAACGCCGGGCATGTTTCAGCTAAAATTCCATTCGCCATCTCTTTTTAGAAATTTTCCGCCTGTAATTACAAATTCGCTTACTTTTTTCGAAACCAGTTTATTGCCAGAGTGCGGCAAATAATTATCACCCTTTGATTGCATCAGGAGCTGAATATTTAAAAAGGCCCAACAGTAACAATAGTAATCCTGCCATCGGCAACCGAAGCCTGTGTTTTGCGGTACAGATCGACGGCATAGGGTACGTCATAATAGGTTTATTTGTACTCGATAGCAAGCAATTCTCAACCGCCGCAGGTACATAGTTGTGCAACATTGCGATAGCGCCCAAATTATCGGCATCGCCACCGATCCGGTATCAAAATTAATTTTGGGTTGCGAAAAAGTAAGCTGGCCGATAAAAACCAAAACAAAAAAAGTACAGTTAATTTACAGTTCAAAGTTTAAAATTTATTCTCGGCACCGGTATTAAGTTGTCCGTCCTGGCTTAATAAAATTGCAAATGGCCTTGTTGATGGGAATTCTGCCATAATAATAATAAGGATAACAGTTATGGGAACACTTAGCAGCATGCCGGTAATGCCCCACATAACACCCCAAAGGGTGAGTGTTAGAATAACCACAAGAGGACTTATATTCAGCGAATTACCCATAACTTTAGGTTCTATAAAGTTGCCAATTACCAATTGGATCATCCCAACAATCCCAAGTACTAAAAATCCCTCGGTAAACCTGCCGAACTGCAGAAGCGCAAAAATTGCCGGAAAAACGGTGGCGGCAAGCGAACCGATATTCGGTATAAAATTTAGTATGAAGATTAGAAAAGCCCAAAAGAATGGCGCATCAATTCCTATAAAAAGCAAAGCCAAATAACTTAAAATCCCTGTAAGTATGCTTATTACAGTTTTTAAAGCTACATAATTGATAATCGATTTGTCTATTTTATTAAGTATTTCATCAATTTTTTTGTGCTTTTCGGGGTCGGGGTATATTACCTTAATTTTTTTTGGAAACATGTTCTCTTCGAGTAAAAGGAAAATTAAATACAAAACAATAGTTACAGCATTTCCGAAAAGTCCGGTTAAAGCCGAAATCAGGCTCCTTATTAATGCCGGAAACTCCAGGTTTTTGGCAAAATTATCCAGTAAAGAAGCAACATCAATATTAAAATAGGAGTTTAACTCGACGGTAATTTTATTGATATTTGCCTGGTAAACAGGCATTGTTTCAGAAATTTGCTGAATGTTATTTGTAATTATATTTACAATCAGCAGCAAAAAGCTAAATAATAAAAGCGATGAAACCGTGGTTAAAATCCACCCGGGCAGCCGATCTACAAATTTTATTTTTAAAAGTATTTTCTTGAAAACACGAATCATATACCAAAATAGTATTGCAAGAATAAAGGGTATAATTACGGATTGGGCATAAATTAAAATCAGCGCCGATGCTATGAGGACAAGAAATACATAGATTCTTTTTGGCACTTCCATTTCTGCTTTTTTTCGATGACCAAAATACAAATGATTTTTGAAATGAAGTTTTGGAAACCCATAAAGGTTCAATTACATTTTTACAAACCTTTCATTCCACGTTTTGCTTTCCGATGTAATAATTATAAAATAATTACCTGGTTTTAGTTTTTTAATGTTAATTTCTGCGTTACCTGTTTTCGAGGTTTCCAAAACGGAAATTCCTGTGGGATCGAAAATTTTAATACGGTACTTTTCAGGTGTGCCAAATTGGATGGTTAACTTTTCGGAAGCAGGATTTGGAAAAATTTTTGGATTATTCAACTGTAGTCCGTTTTTCGATGCAGTGATACATTTTCCGGAGTTTACTACCGGTTCAATTCCGGTATTGCCCCCCGCGCACACACCGCAAATGTCATATTTTGCACTGCCGTTTAAAGCGCCGCTGCAATCGTATTTTTTTGGCAGAAAAGCGGCAAGTAACCGAATGTATGGCAATTGATAACCACAACTGTTTTCGGTTATTTCCCATGAGTTTAATGGCCACGAAGTGTTAAAATCCTTATACGATTTTTGTTTGGGCTGCCCTTTGGGTGGCGAAATCGATTCGCTGGTGCAAATTGCGTTATTTGCCGTACTTCCGCACCCGCCCGGGCAACAACTGGCCCAATTGTAACCGGGGTTTGGCCCTCCGGTCAGAAATCCGGGAGCCGGCCCGTAAGCCGATGTCCCAACACGGTCCCATTTAGCGCTTCCGTTGGTAAACCAGGTATGGTAAAATTCGTTTACTGTGTTTTCGGCCCCGAAATTATACATGTTCGAAAGATAAACCATATTAAACGGGTTTACCCCATGCAGGTAATGTATATAATCCTCGGCGGCTTCAGTTGCCAGGGCATTTTTAGCAGTATTAATGTTGTAGTAAATATAGTCGGTGTACATTAGGCCCTGTCTTGCTTTTATCCCGTTACTTCCCCATGTATAATCTTTCATATGTGCCATGTAAGGATCTTTTTTGCCAGTGATGGCTGCAAAATTATCAGACCCATCCATGGCGCTTTTGTATTTGTTAAGGATATTGGTTTTTACCGTCGGTGAAATTCCGGGCAATTTGGTGTAATACAAAAGTATTTCCTGGTTGGTTGTTTCAAACGGATAAGCAAAAGTCCATTGCATCAGGTTGATTTTATTATAATTGCTTTCGAAAAAACTTTTGTATTTCTGTTCGCCTGTTATTTCGAACAGAAATAACGCTGCTTCCATTTTGGCCACAAAACGTCCGTAATCGTCGGTTTCCTGGTTACCAGCGGCCAGACCTGCAGTAGTTCCTGTGTTGTTGTTGAAAATTACATTCGGGTTATCTATTGCCCAGTTCCAGGCTTTTTCTGCCGCCTTTTTCAGTGAATCGGCGTACGAAAACAACCCAACGCTTCGGTACACTTTTGAGGCAATAGCAAATGCCCCTGCCGAATTTAATGCTGCCGATGTATTAGGGGTACCATAGTAGGTAGCTCCTTTGGCTGCCGATGGCGGACTTGCATGCGATGCCCCAATTACGCTAAGCAAGCTTCCATTTGGAAGTTGCAACCGAAGCAAATGATCGATTCCCCATTTCGCTTCATCAAGTATATCGGGAATTTTATTTCCCGATTCGGGTATGTTATAATCGTCGCCCCAAACGCCGGGGTTTTCGAGAAATGCCAACATAAAATCGACAATGTAGTTTGCATTCCAGTTTGTGTATTTGTTAAGGTCTCCGGCATCATACCATCCACCCGAAACGTTTATTTCTGTCGAAGCATCTGTTTTTTTCATGAAATTGCGGGCTGTTTTGTCCTGTAAATGACTGGCTGCATCTGCCCAGGCCGCATCGGCGTAAGGTGTTTGTTTTGCAAACCCCGAGCGCTGGTAAAAAAAAGTCCTGACAGCCTGGACCATTACTTTCCCGAAAATATCTTCCCTTATCTCAAATTCATACGATCGAAGGTTGCTATCTACATCGAGGATATAGTATTTGCCAACATTTTTCAACGCCGAAAAATCAAACCACCAGGCTCTGTCACCCGATGAAGCATCGGTTGACCCGTTGTTCCATACTGTGGCTTTCCCGGTTAAAACCTCGCTAGAATCGGTGACTTTTATTACCGAATATTTACTTCCGGGAGTAAACGATTCAAGCGAATCATAACCAATTACAGGGTTTCGGATAACCGCAATTTTTTTAGAACCAGGCAAATATCCAAACTGGTCGATAGTAATATATTTTGATGTTTTTGGACCCTGTGCCTGAGAATGCGAAAATATCAAACCCAAAACAAATATCAGAACATATGTTTTTGTGCAGAGGTGCGATGGTTTAAGTTTCATTTCTATGTTTTTTTGGTTTAAACACAAAAATAATAATATTGGCTTTGAAAAAGAATCTTAACTTAATGTTCAAAGGTTTTATGGATTAATTTTTTTTTGAAGATTCATTTTTTAATAAATAACCTAAACTCTTTACAAACACGTTTTGCAGTCCGAAACCGGTTATTTGTATCCGTTTACAAGTTGAATATTGAATAAAAATAAATGGCTTGTGGCAGTTAAATAAATTTGAATTGTAAAATTTTAAACAAAAGCAACATGAAAATTGACCTGATGTTATGGATATTGAGATGCCCCAGATTTCGGGGTTCGGGTTTCTGAAAATAGTAAAAAAACCCCCCAAAGTGATTCTTACTTCCGGCTTTAGGGAATATGCGCTCGAAGGTTTTAATTTTGACGTAATTGACTACCTTTTAAAGCCAATTACCTTCGAAAGATTCCTGAAATCGGTGGAAAAATTTTACCAATCAGGCGAAGAAAAAGATAATAATTCGATATGCACCGATCTTAACCTTTCTGACGATGGGTTTATTTATGTGAATGAAAACAAGAAAATGTTAAAAGTTCTGTTAAGCGAAATTTTATTAATAGAAGGTTTGAGAGAGTATGTGCAGGTTTTTACAGCAGAAAAAAGGGTAATTACAAAGACAAGCCTGGCTAATCTTGAAAAAGTACTTCCGGTAGACGGATTTTTAAGGATTCATAAGTCGTTTATTGTTTCACTTTCAAAAGTGGAGGCTTTTACCTCCCACACCATCGAAGTACCGGGCAAGGTACTGTCCATAGGCCGAAGTTATAAAAACTCGGTTTTAAATGTGTTACAAACCACCGGGAGTATAGCTCAATAGGGGCTGATAAAAAATTCCCATAATTTAAGGATTCCCTTGTCGCGGTGTAATGATTTTACAGGTGAAAGTTTCAGAAATTTCACCCTGATTTTATTTACTGTTTTCAGGTTTTCAGCGTTTTGCGACGATGCAGGGCCTGTTAGGGTCATCAGCGCCAGAACACTTTTTAAGGTTGAAGCCCGTACCCTGATGGTATGCGCCGATTGTTTGGCCGGGTGAATATGAATGTACCTTTCTGCATTATTTCCATTTTTTACAATCCACGCCGACGAATCGTTTAATTCAATTTTTTTATACTCAAACGGGTGGATCCAGCCTTCTAAGTCGGCCCTGCTGTTAATATTCAGGTTTCTGAAAAAACCGGTACATTCATTACAAATTTCTTCGACAGTAAGTTTTCCGGTATATAAATCAATAAGGTTTTCTCCTATTCTGAATAATTCAGGTTCTATTTCTTCCCATCCGAGGTTTCTCCAATCTATAATTTTTTTGGTTAAAAACCCGAAATGGTGCTTATGTGTATTAAATGTTACCGGAACCGGAATTTTTTCATTCATTTTCAGCCATTTTGAAACAATTAAATAAATTTACCACAAATACTTTAATATGGCGGTTTTACCTCTGCATAAATATTTTATTCTGAATGGAGAATTGAAAAGCGCAAAACTTTTCGTTTCTTCAGAAAATCAGGGCGCCATTTACGAAGTATTGAGAGTTGTTAAGGGTATTCCGCTTTTCCTGGAAGACCATCTTCAACGTTTCCACCTTTCTGCCCAATTGGCCGGAAAAACAATTTTGTATTCAGACTTCCAGATAAAAAATTTTCTTGAGGAATTAATCAGCAGAAGTAAGGTGTTTGAAGGAAATGTTATCATTTCGTGCAAATCGAATCTCGAAATGTTTTTTATTCAGCACCGGTACCCAACTGCCGAAATGTACGCTACAGGCGTCACTTGTGGCGTTCTCAAGGCAGAAAGGGAGAACCCTAATGCAAAGGTATTTCAAACTACGGTCAGGATGAGGACCGATCAGTTATTGGCCGAAAAAAAATATTTTGAAGTTCTGCTTATCGATCATTTGGGAAAAGTAACCGAAGGAAGCCGGAGCAATGTTTTTTTTGTTTCGGAAAGCGGAATTGTGACGCCTCCTTCAAACAAAGTGTTAATGGGAATTACCAGGCAAAAAACACTCCAACTGGCTAAAAACCTGGGTTTTGATGTTATTGAGAGGGAAGTGGGTTTTAGCGAACTTCATTATTTCGATGCAGCATTTCTTACCGGAACTTCGCCCAAAATTCTTCCGGTAGCGAAAATAGATGCTTTTAAATTCGATCAGTTAAACGATGTAGTAACAATGTTAATAAAGGGTTATGATGAGTTGATTGATGATTACCTGAAAAATTCAAATTAATTCAAGGTTTCAGTGTTAAACATAAACACAAAGGCGCTCAGAATGAGCGCCTTTGTGTTTATTGCAATTTGTAGCGGCGCCGCCTCAATTACAATCTATCCAGTAAAATCTGTTCAACCTGCCTGTAATCAATATCTGCTTTTTCGCCAAATTTAAACAACCGTTTTTTAAAACGCGCAACTATTTTATCAATTGTTTCGTTTGCGACACCGTAAGCTGTTAAGGTCGTGGGCAAACCCAGCGATTCAAAAAAGTATACGGTTTTGGAAATGGTTGCATCAATTCTTTCATCAATTGTACCTTCTTTAATTCCCCAGACTCTTTCGCCATACTGCACAATTTTTTCCTTTTTGTTTTCGCGTTTAATATTCATGGTTCCTGGCAAAACTATGGCAAGCGTGCGTGCATGGTCAATCCCGTGAAAAGCAGTAAGTTCATGGCCAATCATGTGGGTAGTCCAGTCCTGTGGCACACCCACCGAAATCCATCCGTTTAAAGCTACGGTTGCACTCCACATAAAGTTGGCGGCTGCTTCGTAATCTTTATTATTAGCCAAAACTTTAGGGCCTTCTTCTATCAGCGTAGTTAAAATACTTTCGGCAAACCTGTCCTGAACTGGCGAATTAACAGGAAAGGTGAGGTATTGCTCCAAAACATGGACAAACGCATCTACAATACCATTGGCAATTTGCTTTTCGGGAAGTGTATAAACACATTCGGGATCGAGAATAGAGAATTGGGGCATCACTTTTGGTGATCCAAAAGCCATCTTTTCTGTAGTTGAAACACGTGTAATAACCGAATTTCCATTCATTTCAGATCCCGTTGCGGGCAGGGTTAAAACTGCCCCTAACGGTAATGCGTTTTCAACAGTTTTTCTCTTTGCCAAAATATCCCACGGATCGCCATTTTGATAAAGGGCGGCAGCAGCTATAAATTTTGTTGCATCTAAAACCGAACCCCCGCCAACCGAAAGTAAAAAATCAATTTTTTCGGTTTTCACAATTTCAACAGCTTGCATACATGTTTCGTAATGCGGGTTGGCTTCGATTCCCCCAAATTCAAGTATTTGTGCCTCATTTAAAGCTTTCCTAACCTGATCGTATATTCCGTTCTTTTTTATACTTCCGCCTCCGTAAATCAATAGGATTTTTGCCCCTGCCGGTATTTCGGCCCCGGCTTTCGAAATGGCGCCCTTCCCAAAAATAATTTTTACCTGATTCCTGAATTCAAAATTATACATCGTTATTGTTTTAATTTTATTCAAATTTGCTGACTGTAAAAATATTTTAAAATGATGGAAATATCAAATATTGAAAATAATGAACCTGAGTTTAAGAAGATAATAGCCGGTTATTCTGATAATGAACTAAAGAATGTTCTTAGAAAAAGAGCGCTGTACCAGAAAGAAGCTGCCGATTTTGCTGTTCAGGAGGCAATAAGGCGGGGGCTTATTTATTCTGAACAGGACCTGTTTGCCAGGGAATTTAAAATGGAACCCGAAAAATTCTCTGTTTTTCCATCCATCGAAAATAATGTCATCAGGGCCAGATACAGAAAAAGCATTACCCGCGCTTTGATAATAATTGGTGCATTACCGATGGTTTGGGGCGGGGTGAAAATATTTGAAACGCAGAACCTCGAAGGGATTCTTATTTTTATCTTCGGGGTAGCCTGGAGTTTAATTTCATTTCAGTTGTTGCGGTCTGTAAAATTAGCGCTCATATATTTAATGTTCTTTTTACTGGCTTTGTGGACGGCATATCTGGTAAAAATGATTATATCGGCCAGAACACTAATCGCTGTTGATATTCTGATGGCTGTGCTCGCGGTGGGTATAGTTTTTTATTTTATCGGATTTCTCGGAAAACTGAAAGATTAATCTTGCCTGAGCCCAATCTGTTTCTCAGGCCGGATAGTAATATCTGCCGTTTATCTTTTAAAAAACCGGGTTTATCGAAATTTAAATCATTTTTACCTGCAATTGGTTAATTTTAACCTTGCTAATTTTTAAAACAAAAGCCATGAAACTTAAACTTTTTTCAATCCTTTTGATTTTGTTTTCTGCAACAGTTGTATTGGCCCAGGATGACAGCGGGTGGATTTCGAAAACCTATGATGTTGGCGACTTTTCAACAATTACGCTTAGCGGGGCCTTTAAAGTGCATCTTGTCCAGGGCAATGATTGTTCGGTGACAGTAAAAACTACCAACAGCGAGGCGTTTAACAATTTAAAAGTACGACAACATTCGAATGAAGTTGAGATAAAAATGGATAAATCGTTTTTTAAACTCAACCGGATAAGCCTGTACATTACTTTTAAATCTCTTGAAACTCTTAAAATAGAAGGGGGTGCTAATCTGAAAACCAATGGTTTTCTCGATTTAAACAACTTTACAGTCGGCATCGAAGGTGGTGCGAATATCGAATTGGCTTTGAAAGTCAATAATTTGAAAGTATATGGCGAAGGTGGTTTTTTATTCGAAATGCAGGGTGTGGCCAACAGTCTGGATGTAACCATTAAGGGGGCAGGTAATGTTAACGCATCAGAATTAAAAGCAAAAGATGTGAGTTTTACTGTCGAAGGTTTTGGAACAGGTAGCGTTCATGCTATAAATACGTTGAATGCCCGGATAGAAGGTGTCGGCAGATTGCGTTATAGGGGCGATCCAAAAGTAAATCAATATATCGACGGACTGGGTTCGGTAAAACCTGAATTTTAGGGTTGCGGTTTAAATATTTATTTTCCCAATAAGAAAAGTAACCGCTTTACCGCCAATTTCAACACGGTCCCCAAGATTCCGGCAATGTAATATTCCCCCGCGCACAGAAACCTGTTTGGCAATTAATCCTGTTTTGCCCAGAATTTCAGACCAATAAGGAATGAGCATCGTATGTGCCGAACCTGTTACCGGATCTTCGCTCACACCCACCGCCGGGGCAAAAAAACGCGAAACAAAATCGAATTTTTCTGAACGGGCTGTAACAATAATTCCCCTGGTTTTCGATTGAATAATCTTACCGAAATCGGGTTTCAGGCTAAGAATATCCTCCTCCCTGTTAAAAACAAGCATCAAATCGTCCCGTCCCTTTAAACATTTTTTTGGACTGATATTAAAAGCAGATTCCAGGTTTGAAGGGATTTCAACTTCGGTTAATTTTGATGCCGGAAAGTTTAAAACGATTAAATCATTTTCCTTTTTAACCCTTAATAACCCGCTGCGTGAATCAAACACAATTTGATTTTCAGAAAAATTTAAATGGTTAAAAATCATGTGGGCAGCGGCAAGAGTGGCATGTCCGCATAAATCGACTTCGGCAAGGGGGGTAAACCACCGGATGTGAAAACCATTATCCTTGTGTACAAAAAAAGCCGTTTCAGAAAGGTTATTTTCGATGGCAATATTTTGCATAACATCGTCTGGCAGCCAGTTTTCGAGTGGAACTACAGCCGCCGGATTTCCTTCAAAAGCCTTTTCGGCGAAGGCATCGACCTGGTAAATTTTATGTTTCATCCTGGGTCTTTGTTGTATAATAAATTTCAATATTTGTATAATCTGTCCACATTTAAACGTCATTCGGTTGCTCCCGGCTGCCTACTGCCAACTGCCAACTGCCAACTGGCTACTGACTTCATGCTCCCACCTCCCTAAAACTTGATTGTTAGCTTTAAATTGATCTTCCTTCCCGTAAGGTAATTCGGAACTGCAAACTGGTCGCCGTAAATACTCGATACCCAATAGTAGGAGATGGTATTATTGATATTCAGCAGGTTGAAAACTTCGAGGCTTAACCACAGGTCGGTTATATGACGAAATATTTGCCGGTTAACCGGGTTGGCCTGGCTGATAAATACCTTCGAAAACCCGAGGTCGATACGGCGGTACGAGGGCATCCTGAAAACGTCCTGGAAACGCTCGCCATCGGGTGGGCCGGTAGGCAACCCGGCCCCGTAAAATCCCGAGAGTTGCATCTTGTAAGTCGGGTTTCCGGGAAGGTAGTCCTGGAAAAACAGGCTGAAATTTACCCATTGATCCGATGGCCGCGGAATATATCCATGCCCATCCATAAAAATATTTTCCCTGGTCGACAAAAACGACAAACTTGCCCACGACTGCACACCGCTTACAAATTCGCCAATAACTTTCATGTCGGCTCCAGTGGCATAACCGATTGCCTCTGTATCCGGAAGGTACTGGATTCTTACATTATCAACCTCATACGGAATCAGCCGGTCCATGTACTTGTAATAGGCTTCCGATGTAAACCTGAAAGGGCGGTCCCATGCGCTGAAAAGCAAATCGGCGCCGGCTACAACCTGGTACGAACGCTGTGCCCTTGTATTGTAATTTATCGATCCGTCGGTAAACATAAGTTCCTTGAAAAAAGGCGACTGGTAATACATACCCGCTGAAAGGCGGAAGGAAATTTTGTTTTTCCATTCGGGGTAATAATTTAGCGTAGCACGCGGGCTGATTAACAATTCGTTATTAAAACCCCAGTAGCTAAAACGTACCCCACCGTTCACATAAAAATCGCCCCGTCTGATGGGCAAGCTGTAGGTATCCTGAATAAAACCCGTTAGCCTGTTTGAACTTATGGCATGTTTGCTTTTCAGAGTGTAATATAATCTTACCTCCTTATCAGAATAGGGAAGCGAGTAACCCGTGGAATCGCGAAAAATCCATTCGTTGATTTTATTGTCGATGGCTTCGCGCTGGAATTTTAATCCCCAGTTTACGAGGTGGTTGTCTGAGTTATATGCACCGCGGTGCGATAAACTGTAAACGGTTGAATTCAGATAGTTACGTGCGTGGTTCAGGAACGAACCGGTCCCGAGGTTTAAAATACTGTCGCCAAACTCCTCCGACGACATATCGCGCTCAAGCTGGTTTAAATAATAATCGCCATTTATATCGTAGGTAACCCTTTCCAGGGCATTATAGGCCGAAGCAATAAATTTCAGGTTTAAAGAACTGTTTGGGTGGTAGTTGGCAGAAAGCGCCCCAAGATAGGTTTGAAAATCATCAACTTCCTGCCCGGCGAAATAAATGGTGGTGTTGAGGGGCGCATCCCATGTGCCAAAAGTAGTCCGGCGGGTTTTAGGAATAAATTTGTATTTGTTTTGCGCAATATTTCCCAGGAACGACACGTCGAATTTGTCGTTAAACGAAAAAGTAATATAAGTTTGAAAATCGAGAAAATTTGGATCATATTCACCATGTTCATCAAGGCTGCCAAGCAGGTATTTACTGGTTTTATACCTGATTCCGGAAATGTGGGCTAATTTTCCCTTTAAAACAACATCCTCGAAATGGGCAGTTGCACCCAGAATACTTGCAGTTGCCGAACCTCTGAAATCGGTGGGCCTGCGGTATTTGATATCGAGCACCGACGACATTTTATCGTCGTATTTTGCATCGAACCCCCCGGCCGAGAACTCGATGGTTGAAACCATGTCGCTGTTAATAATGCTCATGCCTTCCTGCTGGCCGGCCCGAACAAGCAGCGGGCGGTATACCTCAATATCATTTATGTACACCATGTTTTCATCGAAATTGCCACCGCGTACTGTGTACTGCGAACTTAACTCATTATTCGACGAAACACCCGGCAGTGTTTTTATAAGTGATTCCACGGCTCCCGTTGAAGATCCTGCGATTTGGTCTAGCATCCGCGGATCAATACGCGTAATGTTTCCGCTTTCCTTTCGCTTTTGAGATATGGTTATCTCCGCCAGGTTTTGGCCGGTCTCCTGCATAATTATTTCGAGTGCAATATTCTCCTCGGGTTTGGTAAAAATGGAATCGGTAACGGTTGCGTAACCCAGCGAAGAAAAAACAAACACAATATTTTTCTGGGCAGGAATTCGGAGCGTAAAGGTGCCATCGCGTTTTGAACTGGTTCCCAAAGGGTAATCTTTCAGGGCAATATTTACCATATCAAGCGGTTTTCCATCCTGATCGGTTATAATACCCTTTAAAGTGGCATTGCTGCTTTGTGCCGAAACAAAATTGCAAAGGAAGACTATATAAAGCTGGAGAATTAAGTACTTAAAATATTTCATTGGCGCAAAACTAACAAACCGAATGTATTATCAACTTTTTAATAGTAATTAAATTGTGTTTTGTTAAGATAATTTTTCGGGAGCCGGAGTCTGGGAGTCGGACTTTCCAAGTCCGACGGTTTTTCTTCGACTTGGAAAGTCCCAGTCCATGGAGTCCGGGCTTTGAGAGTTCGGGTTTCCTAACCCGGACAGTTCTTCGACTTTGGTAAGCCGCAGTTTGGAAATCAAAGTCCTTAGCCCATGACAACCTTTATGGCGCACTCTTTTTTATCAGTGAGCGGAATTTTGTTTCCTTCGGTTTTAATTCCATCAATCCAGAGTTCTTTTACCCCCTTCGAAACCATGTCGGGATTGGAAACTTCAATATTGAAGGTCGTTCCCCTGAATTTCCGCTGTACTTTAAAACCTTTCCAATCGGAAGGAATGCACGGATCGATGATTAATCCATCGTAATCGGGCTTAATTCCGAGGATAAATTGAGTAATGGCAAAGTAATTCCATGCTGCGGTCCCGGTTAGCCACGAGTTTTTGGCCTCGCCGGGTTTGTACGCATCTTTTCCGGCAATCATCTGCGAATAAACGTAGGGTTCGGTTTTATGTAAATCGCTGATTTCTTCGAGGTACGACGGACAAATTTTTTTGTAATACCACCACGCCATTTCTCCACGGCCGATTTCGGTTTCGGCAATCATAATCCATGGATTGTTGTGACAGAAAATACCTGCATTTTCCTTGTAGCCCGCGGGGTAACTCGATATTTCACCATATTCGATGTAGTATTTTGTAAAGGCAGGATTGTTAAGAACAATTCCATACTCACAATCGAGGTGTTTTTTTACCGATTCCATGGCTTTTTCTACCATGCCATTTTCCCTGCCAATCCCTGCCATTCCGCACCAGCCGTTCGATTCGATAAATATTTTTCCTTCCTCATTTTCTTTCGAGCCGATTTTATTCCCGAAAAAATCGTATGCGCGCAGATACCATTCACCATCCCAGCCATGTTTTTTTACGGCTTCAACCATTTTGTCGATGTGGGTTTGAGCCCTTGCAGCTTCGTTATCTTTACCCAAAACATGGCAAAGTTGAACGTATTCGCGGCCATAAAAAACAAAAAGCCCGGCAATCATTAGCGATTCGGCTTTTGAGCCTTCGGTTTTGTTTTCGGTGGTTTGGAACGGTTCGTTGGGGTCGTTTGAGAAACAGTTCAGGTTGAGGCAGTCGTTCCAGTCGGCACGGCCGATTAAGGGCAAACCGTGTGGCCCAAGGCGATTGACAACATGATTGAATGAAACCGTAAGATGCTCAAAAAGAGACTGGGCAACACTCATGTCGTTATCAAAAGGAACCTTTTCATCCAGGATGCCAAAATCGCCGGTTTCCTTGATGTAGCTTACCGTACCGGCAATCAGCCACATGGGGTCGTCGTTAAAACCGCCGCCAATGTCGTTGTTCCCCTTTTTTGTAAGGGGCTGGTACTGATGGTAGCAGCCTCCATCCTGAAACTGGGTAGATGCAATGTCAATAATCCGTTCGCGTGCCCTTTCCGGGATTTGGTGAACAAAACCCAGCAAATCCTGGTTTGAATCGCGAAAACCCATACCACGCCCGATGCCGCTTTCGAAAAACGATGCAGAACGCGAAAAGTTGAATGTTATCATGCACTGGTACTGGTTCCAGATGTTTACCATCCGGTCGAGTTTTTCATCTCCGGAATCAACTGTATAAATGCTTAACAGATCATCCCAGTATTTTTTTAATTCGTTAAATGCAATTTCAACGCTTTCGGAGGTGCTGAATTTTTGAATCGTTTCTTTCGCCTTTGTTTTATTGATTACACCTTTTGATTCCCATTTTTCTTCCTCCTCATTTTCGACATAACCAAGCACAAAAATAAAATCCTTCGAATCACCGGGTTGAAGTTCCACCTCGATGTAATGCGAAGCTACCGGCGACCAACCGTGGGCTTCCGACATGCGTGGCTTTCCCTCTGCTACTACTTGGGGCTCGTTGAAACCGTTGTACAAACCAAAGAAAGTTTCCCGGTCGGTATCGAACCCGTTAATGGGGACATTTACCGAATAGTAGGCAAAATGGTCGCGGCGCTCCTTGTATTCTGTTTTGTGGTAAATTACCGAATCTTCGATTTCTACTTCGCCGGTGGAAAAATTTCGCTGGAAGTTTTCCATATCGGTGGCAGCGTTCCAAAGCGCCCATTCGACAAACGAAAAAAGTTTTATGGTTTTTGTTTCGTCTGAATTATTTGTCAGCGAAAGCTTCTGAATTTCGGCATGGGTTTTTAGCGGCACAAAAAACAGCACTTCGGCTTTTAATCCGTTTTTTTCGCCCGCGATCCTGGAATAACTCATGCCGTGCCTGCATTCGTAACTGTCGAGCGGGGTTTTTACCGGTTTCCAGCCGGGCGACCATGTGGTTTCATTATCTTTAATATAGAAGTACTTGCCACCGCTGTCCATGGGTACGTTATTGTATCTGTAGCGCGTAATCCGGCGGAATTTGGCATCCTTATAAAATGAGTAACCACCTGCAGTATTTGAAATCAGTGAGAAAAAATCCTCGTTTCCAAGGTAATTTATCCATGGCCAGGGAGTCTGCGGATTGGTAATCACATATTCGCGGTTTGGGTCGTCAAAATATCCGTATTTCATATTGATGGTTTTTAAAAATCAAAGACAAAAGTAGTTCTTGTCCTAATACAAACGAGAAAAACTGATTTGATTACTGGTATAAAATCATTCTGTTGTTTTGCTATTTTCCCTCACCCTTCGGGGGAGCAGGAGGGGGCTTTGGGCCTTACTTTGTAATTCCAGGCCAGTCGTCTGTCCTGAATGGATTGGCAGGAAGCCCTTCAAGGTTATACAAGTTTACATCATCCGGATTATTTGCCCAGCCATATCGCACCGAAACCGGATCCTTTATTTTTTCAGAATAAACAACTACCGTCTGATTGTCAATAATATCGGCTTTTGCCCATTCGAATTTTTTGTTTGAACCGGCAATGGTAAATCCTTTCAGGTAGCCATATTTATCTTTTGCAGTCAAACCCGAACCGGTTTCAGTGAAAGTTATATAAGCTTTTCCATCCCTGAACACTGCCGAACTGTACATTGGCCCCGAATAAACAATGTCTTTTTTGTAAGCTACTTTCAAGGCGTTAAGGGCCAGTCGTTTTCCTACCTCCTGTTTGTTTTTGGGGTGGATGTCGTTTGCTTCGCCAATATCGATTGCCAATGCCATTCCGGTGTTGGGCAGCGAAAGTGTTTTGGTTTGCGCTTCGCGTAATTCGGCCCAGTCGCTTTCTCCGGGCGTATTAGGCGGGGCGGTAAAATTTGCCAGCGATACAAACAGAAACGGGAAATCGCCCTGATTCCAGTGAGTTCGCCAGTCTTTAATCATATCGGGAAAAACGCGCTGGTATTGTTTGGCCCTGCCAGTATTCGATTCGCCCTGGTACCAGATTGCACCTTTAATGGCAAAAGGAACTATTGGGTTGATCATCCCGTTGTAAAGCAGGGTTGGGTAGGAGTTGGGGCCAACACTTACATCGCCTACTTTGGCTTTCGAAATTTTAAATTTCCAGTCGCCCGAAATATCCATTTTTTCTTTTCCTATTGCCAGGAACTGGTCTTCCGGATTTCCCCAGATACCGCCGTTTCCACCAGTATCATCAACCCGGACGACAATCATATTTTTGCCAGGTTTTAATAGCTCTTTTGGGATTGTATAGATGCGGTCCTTATCATAAAGCCCATCCGTTTTCCCTATGGTTATCCCGTTCATAAAAGTAATATCAGAATCATCAATTTTTCCGAGGTGCAGCGTTGCGTTCGTATTCGATTGTACTTCGTTCAGGGTGATTTCCTTGCGGTACCAGCCAATCCCGTCGATGTCGAGATAACCCTGCTGTTCCCAGTACATGGGTGCTTTAATGGTTTTCCAACTGTTATCGTTAAAATCAATTGCCGACCATACTGGTTCACCGTTTTTCATTCCCGAATCATTTTCAGGCAGTTCACCTCCCAACAGCTTTTTAATTTGTTCGAGTTTGGCCTCACGGAATTTGGCTAAATCGAGTTGTTGCAACTCAACCAGCCGCCCCTTTAAATCGGGATCTTTCGAAATTGTCTGGGCGCTTGACCAGGTTTCGGCAACTGTACCACCCCACGACGTATGGATTAACCCAACAGGGACATTAAGGTCGGTGAAAATTTTGCGCCCAAAAAAGTAACCCACAGCCGAAAAGCCGGCAACTGTTTCAGGCGAACATTCGACCCAACTGCCTGATGAAATATCATCTTTTGGAACCTGTGCCACCGTTTTTGGCACCGTAAACAAACGGATTTTTGGAAAATTGGCCGATTCGATCTCCTTTTCAGGATTAGCGCTTTGATTGACCCCCCATTCCATATTCGATTGGCCAGAGCAAACCCAAACTTCGCCTATGAGCACGTTTTCAAAAACAACCGTATTTTTTCCCTTCACAACAAGTGTGTGTGGTCCGCCATAATCCGTTACGGGGAGTTTTACAATCCATTTCCCGTTGTTATCGGTTTTTGTACGAAGGGTTTTATTGTTAAAAGTGACAGTAATTTGTTCGCCTTTGTCGGCCCAGCCCCAAACCGGAATTTCAATTCCTTGCTGAAGTACCATATTCGAACTGAAAATCCGTGGAAGTTTTACTTCGGCATTTAAATCAGTTAAAGAAAAAATGACGAATACAAATAGAAAAAATAGTTTTATTGTTTTCATGGTTCTCGTTTTTCTTCAAATCTATTTATAAAATATGAATGGGCGAAAATCTTAATCCAATTTTTTCCCTGAGACTTTAAAATAGTTTGAAATGGCCCCAATATATATTTCGTAAGCGGTTTATTCCTTTTTAGGTAAACGTGAGAGTGGTTAAAGGGTACCTTTTCCTGAACGATTTAATTACTTCGAGATAACCGGCTGCTAAGGTGGCATCTATCCACATTGCAACTCCACCGGCAGCCAATACACGGTTATGGTAATTCCACCGGTAACAAATCGTGCAAAACCGGTAAGAATCATTTGCAAGGGATGAAGCAGTATAAAATTAACTTCGTTCAAAATGCTTTTTGTACTTATCACTTTTGTGAAAAATTTAATGATGTGCCCACTTCGAATAGTATGAATTTCAATAATTTTCATCGGTTCCCCTTCAGGGTTAGGGGCCAAAAAGCTGAAAATAGCTGAATTATAGTCCACCACTTTGAGGGTCGGGTGGCCTTCTGACTTTTCGGAGCAGGCTCAATGATTGAATTAAACATTTACTTATAGATTATCCGGGATGAAAAATTATGGGTGTTGATCCGGTATTACGCAGATTTGCAAAAAATTGATCAAAATTAGCTCCTGCTTGTTAATATATAAACGACTATAAATTAACAATTATGCAGGAGCAAAAGACAAATTTAGGAAAAATCATC